>JAUIJD010000080.1 GCA_030431475.1 Verrucomicrobiia bacterium
CCGTCAGCCCTTCACCCGCAAGGAAAACCACCAACAACCAAGACGTCATGGTGTCCGCAATGTGAGGCAATGGGCGCTCACCCGAGCCAAAGGCTTCGGTGTCCTGTTTCAATGAGGCAACAGGGTCCGCCCTCCCCTATGCGGCTTGCAAAGCCGCGCTCCCTATTGGCAGGCTTCACACTCTCCGCCGTTGATCATGGCGTCGATGGAGCAGGCCTGCTTCTCGGCGGCGGTGAACTCTTTCTTGCCGACCAGGCCGCGGGTCTCCTTCTTCACGGAAATGGTGGCCTTCTCGATGTTGGAGGCCTGGAGGGTGCGGAGGTAGTAGGTGGTCTTGAGGCCCTTGTCCCAGGCGCGGCGATACATGTGGGACATGACCTTGAGGTCGGGCTGGGCGAGAAAGAGGTTCACGCTCTGGCTCTGGTCGATCCACTTCTGGCGCCGGGCGGCGGCGTCGATGATGTACTGGTAATCGACGCCGAAGACGGTGCGGTGCTTGGCCTTGATCGCCTCGGGGATGTCGTCGATGGAGTCGAGCTCCCCATCGAAGTACTTGAGCTGGTCGAGCATTTCCTGGTTCCACAGGCCCTCCTTCTTGAGGTCGTTGACCAGGGTGCCGTTGAGGACAATGAAGTCGCCGCTCAGGTTGCTCTTCACGTAGAGGTTCTTGTAGTTCGGCTCGATGCACGGGGTGGTGCCCATGATGTTCGAGATCGTGGCGGTTGGGGCGATCGCTAGGACATTCGAGTTGCGCATGCCGTGCTCGGCGATCTTCTCGCGGACCACGCTCCAGTCCATCTTGCCGCCGCGCGGGACGTCGAGTTCCTTGCCGCGCTCGTCCTCGAGCAGGTCGAGGGTGTCCTGCGGCAGCAGGCCGCGGTCCCACTTGGAGCCTTGGTAGGTCGAGTAGGTGCCGCGCTCGCCGGCGAGGTCGCTCGAGGCGCTGTAGGCATAGTAGGCGATGGCCTCCATGAACTCGTCGTTGAACTCGACGGCGGCGTCGGAGGCAAAGGACAGGCCGCGCTTGTAGAGCGCGTTCTGCAGGCCCATCACGCCCATGCCGATCGGCCGGTGGCGCGAGTTGGCGGTCTTGGCGGCGTCGGTCGGGTAGAAGTTGATGTCGATGACGTTGTCGAGCGCGCGGATGGCGACGGTGATCGTCTCCTTGAGCATCTCGTGGTCGAGCGCGCCGTCGGGCGTGACGTGGGTGTCGAGCACGACCGAGCCGAGGTTGCAGACGGCGGTTTCCTCGTCGGAGGTGTTGAGGGTGATCTCGGTGCAGAGGTTCGACGAGTGGATGACGCCGGCGTGGTCCTGCGGCGAGCGGACGTTGCAGGGGTCCTTGAAGGTGATCCACGGGTGGCCGGTCTCGAAGAGCATCTTGAGCATGCCCTTCCAGAGGTCGATGGCGGGCATCTGGCGTGACCAGATCTTGCCCTCGGCGGCCATGGCCTCGTACTCGGTGTAGCGTTGCTCGAAGGCCTTGCCGTAGAGGTCGTGGAGGTCGGGGCACTCGTTGGCGCGGAACAGGGTCCAGTGCTCGCGGGCCTCCATGCGCTTCATGAACAGGTCGGGGATCCAGTTGGCCGTGTTCATGTCGTGGCAGCGGCGGCGGTCGTCGCCGGTGTTCTTGCGCAGCTCGAGGAAGTCCTCGATGTCGTTGTGCCAGGACTCGAGGTAGGCGCAGCCGGAGCCGCGGCGCTTGCCGCCCTGGTTGACGGCGACGAGCTGGTCGTTGTGGAGCTTGAGGAAGGGAATGATGCCCTGGGACTCGCCGTTGGTGCCCTGGATGTAGGATCCGGTGCCGCGGACGGCGGTCCACGAGCCGCCGAGGCCGCCGGCCCACTTCGAAAGGAAGGCGTTTTCGGCGATGCCGCGGTTCATGATGCTCTCGATGGAGTCGTCGACCTTGTAAAGGTAGCAGGACGAGAGCTGGCTGTGGAGGGTGCCGGAGTTGAACAGCGTCGGGGTCGATGAACAGAAGCGGCGGCCCTTGTAGAGGTTGTAGAGGCGGATGACCCACTGCTCGGCGTCGGTCTCCTCCTTCTTGAAGAGGCCCATGGACACCCGCATCCAGAAGAACTGGGGCGTCTCCAGGCGGCGTGGCTTGGAGCCGGTCTTGTCGACGATGAGGTAGCGGTCGTAGAGCGTCTGGATGCCGAGGTAGTCGAAGTCGAGGTCGGCCGACGGGTCGAAGGCCTCGGCAAGCTTGTCGAGATCGTAGAGGTCGAGCAGCTCGGGATTGAGGCGTTTGATGGCGACGCCGTGCTTGAGGTATTTCTTGAAGGCTTGCTGGTGGGCGGCCTTGAGCTGCTCGATGCCGTCCTTCTGGATGCTCCAGTCGAGGACCTCCTCGTAGATGTAGGAGAGCAGGATGCGGCCGGCGAACTTGGCGAAGTCGGCATCCTTCTCGATGAGCGACTTGGCGTTGAGGATGATGGTGTTCTTGAGGTCCTTCTCCTTGATCTCAGCGCCGATCGAGCGGCGGAGTTCGCGCTCAATCTCGGCCTCGGGCATGTCGAGTTGTAGACCGATGGAGGCGAAGGCGATGCGCTTCTTGAGCTCGGTGCCGTCCCACATGACGGACTCGCCGTCGTCGGTGATGACGGTGATGAAGAACTCCTGGTTGGGGTCCTCGGCGGTCTGCTCCTCGTTGGCACGCAGGCGGGCGCGCTCGTCGCGGTAGCGGATGTAGTGGGCGGCGGCCTTGAAGTGGCCCTGACGCATGAGTTCCTCCTGCACCATGTCCTGGACGTCCTCGATGTGGACGAAGGACTGATCGCCCTTGCGGACGAGTTCGGTGACGGCATGGGCGACGGCGGCGGCGGGCTCGGGATCCTCGTGGATGGTGAGGAAGGCCTTGCGGACGGCGATCTCGATCTTGGTTTCGGACCACGGCACCACGTTGCCATTGCGGCGGATGAGGCGGACGGGAAGCGAGTGCGGCTGGGTGCCGACAGAGATGCTGCCTCCCTGCTCCATCGAGCGGCGGAAGGCGAGCGACTTGGCGACGTCGAAGGCGTCGTTCTCGATGAGCGCCTTTTCGATGAGCAGGTAGAGGTCGCCCTCGGAAAGGCGGAGGCGGCCGCCGTCGTCGAGCGACTTGGTCAGGGCGTTGGCGACCGAGTGGGCGACGTCGGAGACGAACTTGCGGTTCTCCTCGGTGAAGATGGCGTCGTCCTTCTCCTTGCGGGCGATCAGCAGGTCGGCGAGCGAGTCGCCGATGGCGTCGGCGACGGCATCGAGCGTGAACTGCGACTCCTCGTTGCCGCGCAGGACGACGATGTCGGGGATGGGTTTCCGGCGGTCTTCGGTGAGGACGCCGCGCCAGTCGTACGAACTTCGATCACCCTCGGTCCCTTTCGCTTCGGTGGCTTGGGCGAAGCGGTCGGTGATGACTTGCTTGAGGAGGAGGTCTTCGTCGAGGGTGAGGTTGGTGTACATTGGAGGCGGTGGTCTTTGGGAGTGGTTGGAGGCGGGAGAGGTGGCGGGTCGCCTGCGGCGGAGTGCCGAGTAAAAAGTAGAAAGTAGAAAGTGGCTCTGGGGCGGGAGCGGTTTGGTGAAAGATGGGTGAAGGGTGGAGGCGGAGGAAGTTGGGGCGGTTAGTCGTCGTGGGGGTGGTCGGAGCGCTTTTCCAAGTTTAGGCGGCGTTTGAGGGATCTGATGAGGCCCCGGATCATGCGGGAGATTTCGCGAGTCTCCTTGATCATGGCTCGGGAGCCTTCGAGCGGCGGGGCGCCCAGGCGCTTGCGGACCTTTTCAGCGACGAAAAGCTGAGTGCGGAGCTCACCGCAGGAGCCTTTGGAGTAGCGGAGGAAGTTGATGAACTCGGCGGTATTCTCACGCTCGGCTCCTTCGGCGATGTTGGACGGGATCGAGAGCGAGGAGCGCTCCATTTGACCACGAAGTGCGAAGTCTTTAGAGTCGGCGAGGGCAACGTGGACGTCGACCGCCAGCTGGCAGCCACGCTTCCAGACCTCGAGGTCCTCGAAACTCTCCACGTCACTCATCGGATCACATTTTACTTTCTACTTTTTACTCGGCACTGCCCGGCTTCGCCGGGCGAAAAAGTCCGCCACTTCATGGCGATCGATCAGAGGTCGTCGTCATCGACGTCGCCGAGGGCGGAGGCCTTCTGGTATTCGGTGACGCGGCCTTCGAAGAAGTTCTGCTCCTTCTTGATGTCCATCATTTCGGCGAGCCACGGGAAGGGGTTCTTGACGTCGCCCTTGAGCGGCTTGAGGCCGCAGGACTCGAGACGGCGGTCGGCGATGTAGTCAATGTACTGCTCGAACTCCTCGCTGTTCAGGCCGATGGAGGCGACCGGCAGGCAGTCGCGGATGAACTCCTTCTCGAGCCGGATGCCCTCGGCCATGGTGGCGCGCAGGTCCTCCTTGAACTCCTCGGTCCAGATCTCCGGGTTCTCATCGACAAGATCCATGAGGAGATTGCGCAGCAGCTCGATGTGGTTGCTTTCGTCCCGCAGCGTGTAGCGGAACATCTGGCCGATTCCGGGGAACTTGTTCTGGCGGTAGAGGCTGAGGACCATCCCGAAGAGGCCGTAGAACTGGGTGCCCTCCATGCACTGGCCGAAGAGGAACATGTTCTTGGCCAGGGCCTTCTTGTTCTCCGGGTCGGTCATGTCGACGCCGGTGCGCATCTCGCGGGAGTTGGAGACGTTGTAGGCGGTCTTCTTCTCGATCGACTCGATGTCCTCGAACATCGCCTCGCACTCGTGCGGGTTGAGGCCGAGCGAGGAGACCATGTAAACGAGGCTGTCGGCGTGGATGTTCTCCTCGTGGGCGTGGCGACCGAGGACGAGCTTGAGCTCGGGGGCGGTGACCAGCTCACGGACGACGTGGAGGATGTTGTCGCCGACGATGCCCTCGGCGGCGGAGAAGTAGCCGATGGCCATCTTGATGATCCACCGCTCGGCGTCGGAAATGTCGTCGGAACGCCACTGCTCGACGTCCTTTTGCATCGGGATGTCCTCCGGCTCCCAGTGGTTCGACTTCATCGTCTTGTAGAGATCGTAGGCCCATTGGTATTTGAGCGGGAGGATGTTGAAGAACATCGTCTCGCGGCCGTTGATGACCTTCTTGGCGGCGAAGGCCTCCTCGGCCTTGGCCTTGTCGAGAACGAAGGTGCGGGTACCGACGGTGATGGTGGTGGTGGCTGCCATTTCGGGGATCAGGAAGGGTGTGTTTCGGAGAGGTTAAAGAGATTGGCCGCGCTTGGCGCAGCGTCGGCGATATTGCGTTGAAAGAATCGATTCGGACAAGTCGTTTTTGCTCATATGGTATTCACAAATCTATTCACACACAACATATGGTGTTGAAGAAGATTTGAAGTACGCTTGACTCCGCGACCGAACGCCGTTCATGGCTGAAAATCAGGCATTTCAGCCGATCCGCTCCGGAGGGGCCCCGCCCCCACTTGGGCTCGAAAAACTTGGAGGCCCCCGTTCCCGCTCCGGCCGAGCGGGCCGAATTCTAAAATGTTAGGCCGCTTTTCGGAGAATTCCGGGCGACTCGGCGGCCATGCAAGCGGCCGAAAGGCTTTAAAATTTTATGAACGGAGCGAAGGAAAACGAGCCATGTCGGAGGCGACTGGCCACAAGGTTCTGAGGGTGAGCGTGTTGACGTCAGGCACCAGAAACGGCCCGGGAGGCCGCGGATTGCTCCACGCACCGGAGAGGCATCGAGCGATCGACGACGGGAGAGAGGCGGCTCGACCAGATCGTAGGGCGATGCCTCGTTGGTGCGACGATGAGTCTCGCCGCCGCCGGGAAGGAGCGCCGGAAGGCCTTCGAGACCGGCTATGCGGCGGCGAAGCTCTGGTTTTGGGCGATTTTCCCGATCTTCCGACTGGTCAGGGGTTGGAAGATCCCGGAGGGTCACGCCGACATGGCCATCGACGTCGATCTGCTCTCCCGCATTTGTGAAGCCCCCGGAGCCCCGGGTTTCGAGAAGGAAATCCGCAAGCTGGTGCTGAAGGAGGTGAAGGACCTCGCAGACGAGGTGAGCACCGACAACATGGGCAACGTGATTGCGCTCAAGAAGGGCCGGTCCTCGAAGAAGAAGGCGATGGCCGCCGCGCACATGGACGAGATCGGCTTCATTGTGACCCACATCGACGACAAAGGCTTCCTCCGCTTCAACCCGGTGGGGGGCTTCGACCCGAAGACGCTGACCTCGCAGCGGGTGCTGGTGCACGGAAAGAAGGACCTGCTGGGCGTGATGGGCTGCAAGCCGGTCCACATCATGAGCCCCGAGGAGCGCGGCAAGAACCTCAAGATCGGCGACTACTTCATCGACTGCGGAATGACCCGGAAGGACATCGAGAAGATCGTGGCCGTCGGCGATTTCATCACCCGCTACGCCCCGCTGAAGGAGATGGGCGACTGCGTGACCGTGAAGTCGCTGGACAACCGCCTGTCGGTCTTCCTGCTGATCGAGACGCTGCGCAAGCTGAAGAAGTCGCGCAAGAAGCCGGCTTATGATTTCTACGCGGCCTTCACGGTGCAGGAGGAGGTCGGCTTGCGGGGCGCCAACGTCGCGGCGCTCGCGGTGAAGCCGGACTTCGGGTTCGGCCTGGACGTCACCCTCGCGGTCGACACGCCGGGCACCCCCGGCCACCAGGAGGTGACCAAGCTCGGCGGTGGTGCGGCGATCAAGCTGATGGATTCCTCGGTGATCTGCGACTATCGCATGGTCGCCTACATGAAGGACGTGGCGAAACGCCACAAGGTGAAGTGGCAGCCGGAAATCCTCGGTGCCGGCGGCACCGACACGGCGGCGCTTCAGCGCATGGTCCCCGGCGGATCGATTGCCGGCGCGGTGTCCATTCCGACCCGCCACATCCACCAGACGGTGGAGACCGCCCACAAGGAGGACATCGAAGCCTGCATCAATCTGCTCACCGCCTGCGTGGCGGAGATTGATCAGGGAAAGTGGGAGCTCTGAGGAGGCTGGGCGTTTCGTGCACGCCTACAGCTCCGGATAGGCGCCGCGGAGGTCGAGGGTGTCGCCCCGCCGGTCGAGCTCGGCGAGGAGGAGCGGGAAGAGATCCCGGGCGATCGCCTTGCCTTCATCGGTGCCGATGAGGTCGTTCATCTCATGCGGATCCTGCCGCAGGTCGAAGACCCGGGCGACCTTGGCCTCGGGGTAGAGGATGAGCTTGCGGCCATCCTTCTCGATCATCCGCTGATGATGGCGGTAGGCACCGAAGATGAATTCGCGGGGACTTCCCTCTCCTTTGAGGTGGGGCAGGAGCGACTGGAAGTCGATGTCGTCCGACACCTCGGCCCCCGCCAGCTCGAGCGTGGTTGGCATGATGTCCTGGAGATAGATCGGGGCATCGAGGCGCTCGCCTTCCGGCACCCCCAGGCCGGCGAGCAGGAAGGGCACGCGGACGGAGTGGTCGTACATGCTCTGCTTGCCCATGAGGCCGTGCTCGCCGCACCCGAGCCCGTGGTCGGAGGTGAAACAGATGACCGTGTTGTCGGCGTCGGGGCTCTTCCCGAGATGATCGAGCACGCGCCCGATCTGCGCATCGAGGTGGCTGATGATGGCGTAATATTCGCGGCGATGCGTCTTCACCGCGAAGGGGGTGCGGGGAGAAGGCGCGAGCTTCTCGTCGCGCAGGCTCTGCGGGCAACCCATCGGGTCGCGGTGCGGGTAGACCGGCAGGAAGTTCGCGGGCATCTGCATGCGCTCGAGCGGGTAGAGGTCGAGGAACTCCTGCGGCGACTGACGTGGATCGTGCGGGGCATTGAAGGCGAGATACATGAACCACGGGCGTTCGTCGTCGGATTCCATGAAGCGCTCGAAATCGTCGGCCACGATCTCGCTCCAGTGCTTGCCGCCGGCCCAGAAGCCGCCGAGCGAGCGGTCGGTCGGATCCCACGGATCCGGCTCGCCCTCGACCGGGCGCTCGTAGGCGCTGGGCCGGCTTTTCGGCATGCCCGGGCGCACATGGTGGACCTCGGCCTTGTCGAAGACCTCGGTGACCTTCATCTGCACATGCCATTTCCCGGAGAAGCAGGTGCGGTAGCCGGCATCGGCGAGCCGCTGCGACCAGAAGCGACGCTTCGAGGCGAAGTCCCGCTCGAGATGTTTCTCGGCGGCGCGGGCACGCCAGAGCTGGACGCCGGTATTGAGCATCGTCCGGCTGGCAACGCAGACCGCGCCGTGCCAGGCCCCGGAATTGTAGGCGTGGGTGAAGACCGTGCCGCGCTCGGAGAGACGGTCGAGATTCGGCGTGTCGATGTCCTCCTCGGAGAGCGCGTCGACCGCCTTCCAGGTCATGTCGTCGGCGAAGATGAAGAGCAGATTCGGTCGCTCGGCGGCGGAAACTGAGGCCAGCAGGGTGACGAGGAGCAGGGTCAGGCGGATCACCCGCGCACTTACGCGGGACCGGACCGCGATCTGTCCGGCCGGTCCGGCAAAACCGATGCATGCCGGCATCGATTTTCCCCTTGCCAAGAATCCGGCCTCTCCCTAGACCTCCGGCCCCGCTGCAAGGCGGAATCGCACAGGCAATCCAAGGGTAGGTGGCCGAGTGGTTAAAGGCGGCAGACTGTAAATCTGCTCTCGTATGAGTACGCTGGTTCGAATCCAGCCCTGCCCACCAGCCTTCGCCAAGGCTTCGGCTGGCAAGCCAGCTGTAATGACTGGCGGGTCTACACCAAAGATTGGGGGGAGACCTGTTTTTGTTTGTTTTCGTTGAGGGTCATCCGCACTGAGCGATGACGCGGAGGCGGTAGTTTTGGAAGTTTCTGGCGACTCCCTCAAAGTCCCCTCGCGTCCCCCCTGTGCACTGCGTCTGCCTTCTCCGCAGCGAGTCGGATCCCGAGCAGACCTGCATCGGACTGACCGATGACCTCCGTGCCCGCATTGCGAAACACAACACCGGTGGCTCACCCCATACAGCCAAGCACCGACCCTGGAAAATCGCGGCCTATCTGGCGTTCGAATCTCGTGAGCGGGCGGCCGATTTCGAACGCTACCTCAAGTCCGGTTCGGGCCGTGCCTTCTCCAAGAAGCGTCTCTGGTCGCGATAAGGCTTCGGCTGGCAAGCCAGCTGGAACGACGGGCGATCCACCGGATCGATCCGCCTGCAAGCGAAGCTTGAACGGACGGCAAGCCGAAGTCTTGGCGAAGGCTGGTGGAGCATAGCGGAATCGAACCGCTGACCTTCTCATTGCGAACGAGACGCTCTACCAACTGAGCTAATGCCCCTCAACCGTCCAACGGACGGGCGGAGGCGTGCCATCCCGGAACCACAAAAGCAAGACGAAAGGCGGTGGGGCCCGGCGCTGTAAAACTGGTTAAGGTAACTGAATCATCCTTTGCAAGCGGCGGAGAAGCCGCATACTCGGCCCATGCGGTTCCCCTTCGCTCTCCCGATCGTTTCCCTGCTGACCGTCTCGCTGGTCGGCTGTGGTGGCTTTTCGGGCTCTCATCCGAGCGGTACCGGGCCCTTCGACAGCCGCGGCAACTACGTCGAGGCCTGGGCGGACAACCCTTCCAAATGGAACCACAAGCCCGCGGAGCCGGATCCGGAGCCCGAGCCCGAGCCGCCGACGATCGTGCAGACCCAACCATCTCCACGACCGCAGGTGAGCACGCCGACGCCCACTCCGACCCCCAAGCCGAAGCCAAAACCGAAGCCCAAGCCCAAGCCCAAGGTCACCTACCACACGGTGCGCAAGGGCGACACGCTCTACGGGCTGGCCAAGCGCTACGGGACGACGGTTGGCAAGATCCAGAGTGCGAACGGCATCAGCGGCTCGATGATCCGCATCGGCCAGCGCCTCAAGATTCCCCGCTGACGCTTTCCCGCCGGCGGACAGCCACCGCGATGAACGCGGCCCCGGCGAGGACCATGAACAGCGACAGGAACTGCCCGCTGGTCAGGGGCCCGACCATGCGGGAGTCGGGCTCGCGGAACTGCTCGCCGATGATGCGGAACAGCGCGTAGCCGATGAAGAAGACACCGGTCAGGATGCCGTGCGGCAGCTTCGGGTGGCGGACGCGCAGAACCCAGAGGATCGCGAACAGCGCGAATCCCTCGCCGGCGGCCTGATAGAGTTGGGAGGGGTGGCGCTCTTCAAGGAAGGGCGCGATGGCCTCGCTGATCGCCGGATTGTCGTACTGCTCGGCACGCATCCAGTCGAAGCGGAGCGAAAGGTAGTCCTCCGGGT
>JAUIJD010000081.1 GCA_030431475.1 Verrucomicrobiia bacterium
ATTCCAGGGTGCTCTCTTCGCTCATCGCCATGGCTCGCGCCATGGTGTCCTCATTTATGAGGCAATGGGGACCAACCGCTCAGCCCTGAACCCTGCTCTCGGTGTCCGCTTCAATGAGGCAACACGCATGTTGAAGTGCTGTTTTTTTAGTAGTAATGAACAAGCAGCTGATGAGACCAGGATGGGCCGGGCATGAGATGGGGGAGAAAGCGGTGTTGGCGTGGCGATGGTGCGTCCGTGGGACGCTGCTGGGGGTTGCGGGTCTGTTGTGGAATTCGTGCGCAACGGCGCCCGTCGGGGACTCCACCGCATCGCCTGCGGCGGGGCCGGTGGGGGCGGATGCCGCGTCCCGGGCCGAGGCGGCAACGCCTGCGGAGGAGCGTCCGGGCCTGGCGACGGGATACGGCGACGAGTTGAAGGATCCCATGCGCCGGTCGAGCTTCGTCCGGGCCCGATCGAAGCCGGCCGGGACGGACTCCATCTACTACAACAATCGGAGCGGAATCGAGGCCATGACCTCCTACCGGTCGAAGGCCGCGGGTCTGCAGAAGGCGGCCGGCGGCATGGTGGAGTGGGGCATCAGGAGTGGGTTCGGCTACGCCACGAGTTACCGCTCGGTGGGCAAGCGCTTCGTCGTCGGATCGCCCGGGAAGGCCTACACGATCGTGGTCAAGAACCGCTGCCGGAGCCGCGTCGAGGTGGTGTTGAGCGTCGATGGTCTCGATGTGATGGACGGCAGGCCCGCGTCCTTCGCCAAGCGGGGATATCTCATTGCACCCGGCGACACGCTTGAGGTGAAAGGCTGGCGCAGCGGATGGGACACGGTCGCTCGGTTCGAGTTCTCAAGCGTGGGGGCGTCGTATGCGAACCAACGCCACGGGGATGCTCGAAATGTCGGCGTGATTGGTCTCGCGGTCTTCGGCGAAAAAGGCGTCGATCCCTGGGAATGGATGGGCGGCGAGGTCGAGCGGAGGCGTGGCGCGACACCGTTCGCGGTGGCGCTGTGACGCGGTGGGAGTGGTTTTGAGACCCCAGGGAGCGCCGGCTTCAGCCAGCATCAGAACCGAACCCGGGAGCGGATTGCCGGCTGAAGCCGGCGTTCCGTCAGGAGCTCGAGGATGTGATGTCCGGGTCCATTCCTTGCCGGCGATGAGGCGGTGGGGAGCGAATGGCGAGGTTGGAAACTGCGGTGACGGGCTGCCTCAGGACGGCGCAGCTATCGCACCTGGTAGCCGCTCAGGTCGAGCTGGAAGCGGCTGGCGGGAATGTCGCCGTTGAAGCGGGTGTTCGAGAAGATCGTCTTGATGCGCGACTTGTCGTCGAGGCGGATCTCGAGGGCGCGGAGCTCGTTGGTGGACGAATCGATGTCGAAGTAGACCCAGCCGACCTTGCCTCGCATTTTGCGGTCCTTGGGGCGGGTGGTGAGCTGGTAGATGCCGCGGGTGACCCGGGATTCGACCGGCTCGAAGGCCTCGAGGAAGCCGTCGAGACCGTTCTTCATGGAGTCGCCGGAGAGCATGGTGAACGAACGGGCCTGGGGGGAGTCGGCATCCATGCGCTTGGCCCGCTTCTTGGTCACATCGGCCAGGGTGATGGTCCGTCCGTCGGACACGGCGTAGGTTTTCGGCGGCCGGCCGAGTTCCCAGCGAAGCTTCCCGTCCTGCGTCATCTCAAGGGTGCCGGGGGTTTCGACCGGCTTCTTGAGGGCGGGGAGCGTGCGCTGCTGCACGAAATCCGCCTTCAGGGTGCGGATGTCGCCGTGGCGCTTGAGCCAGGCTTCGAGGGGCGCGGTGTCGAGCTCCGCGTGCAGGGGCAGGACGGCGAGCAGGGCGAGAAGAAGGCGCATGGGTCTAATCGAACGGTTCGCGGCGGTTTGGCAATGGGGAAATTTGGTGCTTGGAACCGGGGCGGGCTTCCCGTGGGTTTTCGCCGATGCGGAAACGGTGGAGCATGCTGTTGCTGGTGGTCGTGGGCCTGATCGCGGCCGCCGGTCTGGGGCGGGTGAAATTCGACACCGACGTGCTGGCCGTCCTGCCCGGGGAGATGCCCGAGGTGGAGGGATTGCAGGCCTTCCAGCGGGTCTTCTCGAAACAGGGGGAGCTGATCCTTCTGCTCGAGGGGAATCCCGATGAGGTCGGCCCCCTCGACGAGGCCGCCGGAGAACTGGGCGGGCTCCTGGGCGAGGCGGGAGCCAGTGAGTCGGCTCGCTGGCGGCCGCGATGGCGGGACGCCGATGGTGGCATGACCGAGTTGATCGCGTGGTTGTGGTTGAACGGCGACGAGGCGGCGGTGGACGACCTCGTGAAACGGCTTTCGACCGAGGAGGTCGACGCGACCATGGAGGAGGCGCTCGAGCGGGTGGCGACGAGTCTCGACGGCGGCGAGTTGGTGATGTCCGCCCACGATCCCTTCGGCTTCCTCGATCACCCGGCGCTGGCATCCTTCTTCGAAGGTCGTGACGGTGGCGGCGAGGGTTTCCAGAACGAGGATGGCACGGCGCAGCTGGTGTTCGTCGAGGCTCCCCGGCCGGTTGCCGGCTACCGCGAGGCCGAAGCCTGGTTGTCGGAGGTCCGCGCCGTGGCGGAGCCGTGGGCGACGGAGCGGGGGATGACGCTGGGCTACACGGGCGATCCGGTCTTCGAGGCGGAGATCGGGGGAGCGATGGAAGGGGACATGCGCGGCACCGTGGGGATCACCTCCACGGTGATCGGGCTGCTTTTTCTGCTGATGCAGCGGCGGTTGGGGCTGCTGCTGGGACTGGGAGTCACGCTGGGAGGCGTGTTCGCGGCCACCCTGGGGGCGGCGGGGTGGATCTTTGGCGAACTGAGCATCATGGCCGCCGGCTTCGCCGCCATCCTGATCGGGCTGGCCGTCGACTACGGCGTGCTGATTTGTCAGGAGGCGAAGGTGGCGGGCCACGAGGAGGGGTCGATCCGGCGGGCGGTTTCGGCCTCGATCCTGTATGCGGCGGCGACCACGGCGGCGGTGTTCTTCGCGCTCAATTTCAGCGGGCTGCCGGGGATCGCGCAGCTCGGCAGCGTGGTGGGCATGGGGGTGGTCTTCGGGGCGGTGTTCATGCTGACCTTCTATCTCCCGTGGGTGTCGAAGGTGGGGGGCGGTCGGAAGACGGTCGCCCACAAGACCGCCTGGGTTCCCGACCGGAAGGGTTCGCTGGTGCTGCTGGCCGCCTTGTTGCTGGTGGCCACCGGTGTGCTGCTGGTCCGGGGCGTTCCGGGGGTGGCCTTCGACCGCAGTCTGCTGCGTCCGCGCAACAGCCAGGCGATGGCGGCCTTCGAGAGGATCCAGGCCCTGTTTCCCTCGTGGGGTTCGCCGTCGGTGCGGGTGGTGATCGAAGGGGATCGCGACGAGGTCGTGCGGGAGCGTCTCGAGCGCTTCGAAGCGGGGGTGGCGGAACTGCGCCGGGAGCGGCCCGACCTGGTCGGCGCCCTCGACCTGCCGTCGGCCTGGTGGCCGTCTCCCGCGAACCAGCAGTCGAATGCCGAAGCGCTGGCTGCGCTCGGTGGCGACCGCGGGCGCTTGCTCGCATCGGCGGATCGGGCGGGTTTCTCCGAAGAAGGGACCGCCCTCGGTGCGGCGGTGCTGGAGGCCTGGCCCGGCCTGGCGTCGGCGGATGCCGGATCGGTGCCGGACGGCGCGGCGGCGAGGGAGATCCTGCGCGCGACGGCGATGCCCGACCCGGACGGGGGCGGCTACGTGCTGGGCAAGCTCGAGGTGCTCGGGCGGGAGGACCTGGGCGTCGAGGACCTCGAGGTGCTCCGGGGACTGGTGGGCGAGGGCATCCACCTTGCGGGGTGGGACCTGCTGAAGCCGGCGGTGCTGCCGCTGGTGAAGAAGGACCTGCTCGTCGTGTTCCTGCCGATGGCGGGGCTGATGCTGGTGATGCTGACGGTCGTCTTCAGGCGAGTGGGCGACGTGGTGACGGCGGTGCTGGGAATGGCGCTCAGCGGCGTCCTGCTGCTGGCGGCCATGCGCCTGGCGGGGATCGAGTGGAACTTCCTCAACATCGCCGCCACGCCTCTGCTGCTCGGGACCGGGCTCGACTACGCCATCCACATCCTGCTGGCGCTGCGGCGGACCGGGGGCGACGTCCGGGCCGTGTGGAACGGGACGGGGAAGGCGGTGTTGTTCTGCGGGTGCTCGACGGCGATCGGGTTCGGGTCGCTCGCGTTCGCGTCGATCGACGCCCTGTCGAGCCTGGGCAAGGTGGCCGTGCTGGGCATCCTGATCTCGATGGTCGTGTCCGTGATCCTGGTGCCCGGGTTGCGGGGCGGCGCGCGGCGCTAGTGCTGCGTCCAATCTGAGGTGATGGATCATGGCGTCGCCAACGAGCTGTCGTGATGGAACGGTCGGGTGAGTGCAGCCCCGGAGGGGCGCAGGCGAGTCGCCACGGGGTTCAACCCCGTGGATTCCGTCACGAGCGACTCTCTGAGCCCCGCGAGGGGCGCAGGCTAATCGAGCCCCGGCTTTGGATTCCGCCCCGCCTGCGCTCCTTCGGAGCTTGAGCATTCAGCATGACCTTGGCCCTCGGGATGCACCCCGTGGCGACTCGCCTACGTCCCTTCGGGACGGGAGCCAGAGCTCGACCATCGACCGGTCCAGAGGACGATGCACAGATCTCCTCCAAAATCTCCCTCCGCCGACCCATCCATCATTTCGATCTGGATGCAGCGTTGGCATGCCGCGGGGGCTCGCGCTTCCGATGGAGCGGGCCGGCCGGCAGGAGGGCACGAAAAAGCCGGAACCCGACGGGTTCCGGCTTGGGAAATGAATCGGGCTCAGCGCCGACGTTCGCGTTCGGGCAGGCGGAGCTCGGTCTCGGTGCCGGGAGGCGGGTTGATGACCGGCGGGATGGGCGGCACCACGATGATGGGCACGTCCAGCGGATCCGGAGGCGTCGCGGCCGGCTTGACCTCGACGCCCTTGCCCTTGGCACTTTTGGCGCTCTTGCCCTTCTCACCGGCGGAGGGAGACAGGCGGGCCATCACCTCCTGAACGCGGTTGAGCGAGTCGGGCGCGGTGGCGATCGCGCACTGGGCGATCAGACGCATGTGCTCGGGCGCGGCGCGGACGGCGGTTTCGACGACGTAGCCGACGATGGCATCGTCGCACTCGGTGCCTTCGATGGCCGCCTTGACGATCTCGCAGGCGCACGACGAGTTGGCGGAGACTTCCTTGTCGACGAGGCGGAGAAGCTCGATCGGATCGGCCTTGGCGCGCTCGGCCGTCGCTTGGACACGCTCGACGATGGGCGTGCAATCGACCGTCTTCTCAGGCTCTTCCGCCGAGGCGGCGGAAACCAGCAAGCCGACGGTCAGAGTGGTCGCGAGGATCTTCTGCATGGTGGGGTGGGTGGGGGTGAATCCTGGGCCATTCCGAATCCGGAATGGCAGCGATGTGAATAAGTTGCGCGAAATCCTGCCGATTGAAAAGGACGAAATCCCAGGTCGATTCAAGCTAGGGACAGGATCATGCGGAACTCCGGGACTTGGGGAGCATGATGGACTTGATGGGTAGGATGAATGGGATCCTCTTTCCGGTTTCCGGCATCTCGCAGGACGCTCCGCGCACCGTTGGACCGACAAAATTGAAATCTCATCATGTTCGTCCTTTGAATCCTCTGCATCAAGCAACCAATCTCTCCCTAGTTTTGATGCCCTGGATGAAATCCCCGACGTTCGCGGGGTTTCACGACGGGCTTTTCAGCGGGAGGGTGCCGTTTTCGGGAGGTGCGGGCTGAGCAGCTCTTTCCAAATGGCGTAGCCCTTGGCGCTCATGTGGAGCCCGTCCTCGACGAAAAGCGAGCGATCGAAGGTTTCGTCGTCGCGGATGAAACGATCGGCGCTGCCGGAAAGGTAGGTGATCCGCTCGTCGGCCTCGGCGATCCTGCGGAAGCGCTCGTTCATCGCGCGCTCGATTGCCAGAATCGACTTCCGGGCCGGGCTCGGGCGGATGGCGAGAACGATCAGCTCGGCTTTCGGGCTGCGTTCGAAGAGACGCCGGCGGAGTTCGTTGAAGTCGGCCTCGACCTGTTCCGGCGGCTTCTTGTCCCAGACGTCGTTGGTGCCGCAGTAGAAGATGACCCGGGAGGGCTCGTAGCGCAGCAGGACGCGCTCGAGGTAGTGGTTCATGTCGGAGATGTGGGCACCCCCGAAGCCGCGGTTGAGGGCGTCGAGCCCGGGAAAGACCTTGGGAAGGTCCAGCAAGCGGATGCTTGAGGATCCGGCGAAGACGATGCCGCCCTTCTCCGGCGGAGACGTCGCATCCTGGGCGTCGAAGGCGTCGATCGCCTTCGCGAAACGGGCGGGATCCGGGTCCGGGACCTCGGCGCCGTGGCAGAGACTCAGAAGAGCGAGGAGCAGGCCGATACGAAGCATGGGCAGGCCTACGGGTCGTCGGCGGGGGATCTCGCAGACGATCAGGATGCCGTCACGGCGCCGCGGTCGTCGTCGATGCCGGACTTCTCGAGGAAGTAGTCGTAGCCGCCGGTGTAGCGCGTGAGCACGCTGTGGCTGTCGTCCTCGGCGCGGGAGATGTGCAGGGTGGTCTCGGCGAGGTGGCGGATGAAGTGCACGTCGTGGGAGATGAAGACCAGCGTGCCCTCGTAGGCCTTGAGCGCGTTGACCAGGGAGTCGATCGAAAGCAGGTCGAGGTGGGTGGTCGGCTCGTCCATCAGCAGCAGGTTGGGCGGGTCGACGAGGAACTTGACCAGGTTGAGGCGGGACTTCTCGCCGCCGCTCAGGATGCCGCAGCGCTTCTCGACGTCGGTGCGGCGGAACAGGAAGGTGCCGAGGATGGCGCGGGCGTCCTCCTCGCGCAGGGTCGGGCAGGAATTCATGACCTCGTCGAGCACCCGGGCGCCCTCGTCGAGGGTCTCCGAGCGGTGCTGCGAGTAGTAGCCGAGCTTGGTCAGGTAGCCGACCTCCCGCTCGCCGCCGGTGACCTCAAGCTGCCCGGAAAGGAGCTTCATCAGGGTCGACTTGCCGGCGCCGTTGGGGCCGACCAGCACGATCTTGTCACCGCGCTCGATGGTCAGGTCGAGGTCCTCGTAGATGACGGTCTTCTCGTTGTAGGCGAAGTCGGCCTTCTTGAGCTCGACCACCTTCTGGTTCGAGCGTTCGGGCTGGGGGAAGGCGAACTTGAAGGCCTTGCGCGGGGCGCGCGGCTTCTCGAGCTTGTCCATTTTCTCCAGCTGCTTGATGCGGCTCTGGACCTGCGAGGCCTTCGACGCGACCTGGCGGAAGCGGTCGATGAAATCCTGGACGCCCTCGATCTCCTTCTTCTGGTTCTGGTAGGCCTTGAGCTTCTGCTCGTAGCGGGCGACGCGCTGGTCGAGGTAGGAGGAGTAGTTGCCGGTGTAGGTGACGAGCTCCTGGGTGTCGGGGTCGATTTCGACGACGTTCTCGATGATGGCGTCCATGAAGTCGCGGTCGTGCGAGATCATGAAGATGGCGCCGGGGTAGTTCATCAGGTAGCGCTGGAACCAGAGCAGCGAGACGAGGTCGAGGTGGTTGGTCGGCTCGTCGAGCATCAGCAGGTCGGGCTCCATGACCAGCAGGCGGGCGAGGTAGGCCCGCATCACCCAGCCGCCGGAGAACTGCGAGGCGGCGCGGGTGAAGTCCTCCTGCTTGTAGCCGAGGCCGGCGAGGATCTTCTTGGCCTTCGGTTCGAGCTGGTAGCCGTTGTGGGTGTTGAAGTGGTCCTGGGCCTCGGCGTACTCCTTCGAGTCGATGGTGCCGGCCTTCTCGTGCTCGCGCATCGTGCGCAGGTAGCCGACCATCTCCGGGTTGATGCCCATGGCGATCTCGAGGACGGTCTCATCGCCCGGATCGCCCGCTTCCTGCTCGAGGCTGCCGGTGATGGCGTACTCGTCGCGATCGATGGTGCCCGTGTCGATGTCCTCCTCGCCGAGGACCATCTTGAAGAGGGTCGACTTGCCGGCGCCGTTGGGACCGACCAGGGCGACGCGCTCGCCCCAGTTGACCGTCATTTCCGCATCACGGAACAGGGTGCGGCCGCCGAGCGTCTTGGTGAGCTTCTTGATCGTGAGCACGCGAGGGGACTAGGGCGGCTCGGCGGAGGGATCAACCCTCAATCCTCGGGAGTGCGGGCGATGGACGTCCCGTAGCGCCTACTTCGGAAGCTTCGAGAGGGCGCGGGCGATGTCGGTCGGAAGGGAGGACTCGAGCTTGATGGCGTGGCGGTAGAAGTCGTTGCCGCCGGCGTCGTACGCGCGCAGCCGCCCCTCGATCAGGTCGACCACGACCTTCGGGGAGGCGACGGCGTCCGCTTCCTCGCCGGTCGCGACGCGGACGAGTGCGCGGGCATCGAAGAGGTCGCCGCTCGCCAGTTGCTCGTAGGTTTCGTCATCCACGCCCAGCAGCACCACCTTCGGGCCGTCGGCCACCGGCGGGGCGCCGTCCCGGAAGCCTTCCTCGGGCTTGTCGCCGCCGGTGATGAGCGGGCCGGCGAGGAAGAGGACGATCACCGCCGCCGCGGCGACGGCAAATCCGGGGGAGGTGAGGAAGTGGAGGATTCGTCCGAGAGCGGAGGGCTTCTCCGGTGCCGGGGTCGAGGTCGTGGCCGGCGCGAGTTTCTTCTCGAGCTCGTCGATCAGGTCGCCCGGCGGCGGCGGCACGGGATCGCTCCCGGGCCCGTCGGCGGAGTCCATGAGCAGGTCGCGCACGGGTTTCAGCCGGTCTGGAAGGTCGTCGTTCATCGTGGTCGGTGGCCCCAACCGCAGGGAGCGGGCGGGATTGTCACGGCATCAGGCATTCGCGGAGTTTTTCGAGCGCTCCCTCGACCTTCGCGTTGATCGCGCGCCGTCGGGTCGACTCGGAAGCCCCGGCTTTCACGCCGAGCGAGGCGCAGAAGCCGGGGTCGTCGACGAGGTCGGTGACGGTGGCGGTGCGCGCGACGTAGAGGGTGACGACCAATCGCCATTCGTCGTCGGAGAGCGCCTCGCGGCACTCGGCGTAGATGCGGTCGAACTTCGGCGTGGCGCCGCCCGCGCTGTCGGGGTCGGCGAACTGCATCGGCCGGTCGGGGTCGTCGCTCAGCGCGTCGAGGCTGGGGCCGGTGTTGGTCCGGTTCTTCTGCGCCTCGCGGCGGCGGTGCCAGTCGATCGAGCGGAATTGCAGCATCTTGTGCTGCAGCGGGACGATCTCCTCGAAGACGGTCAGCTCGGAGATCGGGGCGACGCCGTCGCTGCCGCGTTCGCGCGCGAGCTCGGCGAGGATCTCGAGAAACAGGTCCTCGGCGTCAGGACCCTCGATGCTCTTCTTCGCCAGCTGGGCGAAGGCGAGGGGCCGCAGCAGGTCGGGGAGGCGGTTCCACTCGGGGTGGTCGAAGCCGCGTTCGGCATCGTGCCGCTGGAGGTGGTCGAGGTGGAGGTTGTGCGGGTAGCGGGCGTCGTCGGGATCGTGGTGACGCTGGGCATCCTCCGTTTCCCGCCGCTCGACCGCGACGCCGGTGGTGGCGTGCTCGGCGGTTTCGCGGATCGCCCGGGCGAGGAAGCGCGACGGGTCGGTGTCGGCCTCCAGGTCGACGGCGAGGTTGCGCAGGGCGCGTTCGGCGAGGCGGGTGGCGGTGTCCGGATCGGTGAGCACGCCCTCGACCGGACGGCGGGCGCGGTGCCAGCAGGAGCGCCAGCAGGATTCGAGCAGGGGACGGAGACCGGACATGTCCGAGGCGATGAAAGCCGTTGGGGCTCGGATTTGGCAAGGCGCGAGGTTTTTTCCTCCCGTTTTGCCAAGCCAGCGGGTGGAGTGCGGTTGAGGGACGTGATGAACGCCTGGATGCCATGGATACTGCCGGTTGTGGCCGGTGCCGCGCTCGGGGACCTGTGCCCCGGGTCGCCGGGCGGACCGGTGGTGGAAGGTCCCGGGGCGGTGAACTGCGGCTGCACCGCCATCGCCGGCGGCACGCGCACGACCTACTCGGTGGCCGGCGACACGGTGCTGCGCTGGACCGATTTCAATCTCGGGGCGGGCGACGAGCTCATCTTCGACTTCGCGAATGCCGACGACTCGGTGGCGAATCTCCTGCTCGGATCGACCCACCGGATCGACGGGCTCGTCCAGAGCAACGGCAGGGTCGGGTTCTTCGCCCAGGGCGACCTTTCAATCTCCGGTCGGGTCGA
>JAUIJD010000029.1 GCA_030431475.1 Verrucomicrobiia bacterium
CCATTCCGAACCCGGAAGTGAAACGCTGCAGCGCCGATGGTAGTGGGGCGATAGGCCCTGTGAGAGTAGGTCGCCGCCAGGTATTCGCCCGGCTCCGTCGAAAGACGGGGCCGGGCGCTTCTGTTTCAGGGGCAGGGGTCCAGGACGACACCAGGGTTTCCGCTCGGTGAGCATCGTGCTTTTGAGTGATGGAAATGCTTGGATTCCTGGTGGTGCCCTCTAGGAATCGCTGCAGCACATCTCCATCTCTTGAAGGCACACGAAATCTATCAGAAGATCGATCCGGCGCTGGTGACCCAGATGCTCGACTGGTTCAGGGACAACGATCGCAATGTCTATCGGTCGGCGGTGTCGACGCTCGCGCAGAGTCGCAAGCTGAGGCTGGCATTCATTCAGAAGAAGCCGTTGCCGGATCAGTACGCCTGGATTCTGAAGACCTTGAAGATGAGGACTTCGGACACGATTGGAGAGCATTTGCTGCAGGCCTGGCTGATGGCGGGGAACCAGGAGCTTCTGGTGACCTTCTGTGACGGTGTGGGCATCGAGCATGACGGCAACGGTTCCGTCACGGGTGAGCTTCCGGATGAGCTCGATGCAGCGAAGGTGAAGGAGTCCGTCGACCGGATGGTCGAGAAGTTCGACCCGAAGGTGGTGACGCTCTATCTCATTGTCTTCAACCTTCAGCAGCCGGGCGGATGGCCGGCAGTGACCGAGATTCTTGAGAAGGATGATCGGCTCTCGTTGAGCTGAGCGAAACCCGGCCGTCGGATCCCGGCTACATCCGGAAATCCTCGCCGAGGTAGTGCTTCCGGGCGGTGGGGTCGTTGACGAGGAAGTCGGACGACCCCTCGAGGATGACCTTGCCGTCGTGGATGAGGAAGGCCCGGTCGACGATGGAGAGGGTCTCCCGGACCGAGTGGTCGGTGATCAGGATCGCGAGACCGTCGCGCTCCCGAAGTTCTCGGACGATGCTCTGGATGTCCTCGACGGCGATCGGGTCGATGCCGGCGAAGGGCTCATCGAGCATCAGAAGCTTCGGCTCGGTGCAGAGCGTGCGGGCAATCGCGAGGCGACGTTTTTCGCCGCCCGAGAGGGTGATGGCGGCCGACTTCCGGACCTTGGCGATCTTGAAGCGCTCGAGGAGCTGCTCGGCCTTTTCCACGCGCTGAGCCTTGGTCAGGTCGGGTCGGGTCTCGAGGATGGCGAGGAGGTTGTCGAGGACGCTGAGCTTGCGGAAAACCGATTCCTCCTGCGGCAGGTAGCCGAGCCCGAGACGGGCGCGGCGATGCATCGGGAGATGGGAGATGTCGGACTCGGAGAAGTGTACCGAACCGGCGTCAGGCGGGACGATGCCGGCGATCATGTAGAAGGATGTGGTCTTGCCGGCGCCGTTCGGCCCGAGGAGGCCGACGATCTCGCCGGGACCGACGGCCAGACTGACGTCGTCTACGACCGGACGGCCGCCGTAGCACTTCCTGAGACCGTCGGCGTGGAGCAGCGGTTCGGTGACGGGCATGGGGGAGACCATGGGGATCAGTTGCCTTTGTCGATTTCGATGAAGCCCTTCGCGTCGCCCACGAAGGAGGCGTCACCACTTTCGAGGTTGATCATGATGTAGCCTTTCGGGTCCACCACCCGGCCGTTGGCGGTGTCGGAGATGATCCATGGCTGGCCGCCCCTGATGATGAGCTCGTTGCTGTTGAGGTCCATGACCATCTGCCGGCCCGAGGCCTTGGCGGCCTTGTCGCCGGGCTGGAGCTTCTTTCGTTCCACGACGACGGTGCCGGTGGCAACAATGCGGGCCGGATCGCCGAACTTCGCATCGGCGAGCACGCCGTTCTCCTTCGAGTCCTCGTCAGCGGGCGAGGATTCGTCCTGTTCCATGAAAACCTTCACCTCGTCGGCTCCCGTCAGCGTGAACTCCGGGTGATCGATGTCGACGGATTCGAGGAAGACGAGCACGCCGGACTCGGAATCGAAAAAGATGCCCTTCTTCGCCTGGATGGAGGCAGGAAGCTTGAACTCCTTCTCCACTTCGGGATCCGGCACCTTCGACGTGAGATCCGGGGTGGGACCGTCCTCCATCTCGACGGCGGCCTTTGCCAGAAAGTCCTTCAGGGACGCGTCGGCCTCGCCGGCGAGCGTCTCGGTGGTTTCGATCTGCACATCCGCGGCCTCGGTTGCTTCGTCGGAGAGGTGTTCCTGGCTTCCGGCGAGGCGATCGAGGCCCTGCATCTCTTGGTCGCTGAGGGTTTCCGGCTCCTGCGCGTTGAGGGCACCGGCGGCGACGAGGGCGAGGCCAGCGGCGCCGAAGTGACGGGGTCGGGGCATATTCATGGAAGTCCGGGTGTCGATGAGGGTTCGGGCGGTGGCGGGCCCGTGGAGAAAGCCACGTGAGCGGTCGATTTCGTAGACGATCCCGGTGCCGGTGGCGGTGAAGTCGTCGGATGCCAGCGTTACCGGATCGGAGGAGCGAAGCAGGCGCTGGTCGTGAAGGCGGGCGGTTTTGAGATCGATGCCGGCCTTGAGCGAGCGGTCGGGATGGTAGAATTCGATGCGGACGGCTTCGGCATCGATGGTCTCGTCATCCACGAGGACCAGCTTGTCGGCGCGCAGGACCGAGCTCAGGTGATGCTGCTCGTCGTACTGGGGCAGCAGGATCTTCTGGAGAATGCTGCCCTCGACCAGCATCTCCATGGCCGGGAGGTCGTTGTCCTCCTCATCTCCGCCCCCGTCGAGGTTGAGCCCCTGGGCTCCCACCGCGACGGGAAAGGCGCATCCGAGGCCCGCCAGCACGCAGAGCGTGCGGGTCACGAGGGGCGACGTCGGGGATTTCACGGGATCAGGCGCCGTGCGAGGCGTGGTGGATGGCAATCAGTCGGACGATGATGTCCTCAAGAAATTCGAGCGGAATCTGGTTGGGGCCGTCCGACATCGCATTGGCGGGGTCGGAATGGGTCTCCATGAAGAGACCGTCGACACCGGTGGCGATCGCGGCCCGGGCGAGCACCGGGGCGAGCTCGCCATCGCCTCCGGTCGAGCCGCCGAGGCCGCCGGGGCGCTGCACGGAGTGCGTGGCGTCGAAGATGACCGGAATGCCCTCCTTGCGGATCCAGAAGAGGGACCGCATGTCGGTGACGAGATTGTTGTAGCCGAAGGTGGTGCCGCGCTCGGTGATGAAGAAGCTGTGGCAGCCGAAGGCGCGCATCTTCTCGGCGATGTTCACCGTGTCCCAGGGGGCGAGGAACTGGCCCTTTTTCACGTTCACCGCCCGGCCGGTCTTCGCCGCGGCCTCGAGCAGGTCGGTCTGGCGGCAGAGAAAGGCGGGGATCTGCAGCAGGTCGATGTGCTCGGCGGCGATCTCGGCGTGCTCGGCGGTGTGGATGTCGGTGGTCACCGGGACCTCGAGCTCCTTGCCGATCTCACCGAGGATGCGGCAGCCTTCCTCGACACCCGGTCCGCGGAAAGAGCTCACCGAAGTGCGGTTGGCCTTGTCGTAGGAGGCTTTGAAAATGAAGGGGATGCCGGTCTTGTCGGCGATCTCCTTGACCGAGCGCGCCATGTCCCAGGCGAACTCCTCGTTCTCGAGGGCGCAGGGGCCGAGGATGAAGATGGGAAGGGGCCCGCCGACGGGGACGGAGCCGATTTGGAAAGGTTCGAAGTGCATGGGGAAGATGGAAGACGGGAAGACAGAAGACGGAAGACCCTCAGGCTTCATCCTCCATGTCAGCCACTTTTTCGTAGAGCGGGCGCAGGTTGGCAAGGGCGGTGCCGAGGAGTTTTTGTTCCTCGGCGGTCAGATTGCCCTCGGTTTTCACCTCCAGCATCTCGAGCGAGTCGATCACGCTTCTGGCGGCGGGCAGGTTGGTCCGCTTTTCCCCGGTGGCGGGATTCGGAAGCTGGCCGAGGAAAAAGCCGGCATTCTGGGCCTGGAGCAGGACGAAATCGTGGAAACGCGGATCCGCGGAGGGCATGGGGGGAGGGTAGGGCTGCGAAGTTCCAAGTGAGAAGTGCCAAGTTTGGATGAGGCGGAGTCACCCGCTGGGGTGGGGGATCTCAAATGGGTCGGTATCGCTCTTTGGGCCGCAGATTGAATGGCTGATCCCGTGTTCGTGCGGTTCGAGCAGCCAGCCCATTTCGACCGGGGTGTAGGGGATCAGGCCTTGGCTTTCCAGGAACCGCTGCATATCGGTCTCGGAAACGTGCTTGATCGATTGGACCGGGCGAGTGTGCACTACCGGTAGCGCGTCGACGATTCCTTTCCTGCCCAAGGGGATGTAGTCGTAGCCCCATCCACTGTCGTTCCCGGGGTTGAGGTAGGTGTAGAATTCGCGCCATCCCTCCCGCGTGAAAACAGGTGCCATGATTTCCACGAAATTCGTCAATCGGCCCACAATGTCGAAGCAGGGTTTTCCGTCTCGGGTGCGAAGGGGTGGGGGAGTTGGGCGGTGCTTCGTGATCTCGTGCGATAGCCCGTAGCGAGACTGGATTGAGGGCTGAGCGACTGAAAGCCGGTTGGTTCTCATGATCTGCACAAATCGCTGCGGGTCGAAATGATCTGCTGCAAGATCGTCGTCCCAAAAGAAGAGAAAATCGAATTCCGACACGGACGCCGGATTCAGGTGTCGAAGAGCGAGCTGCCATTTGTTGCCGATGTCCCGGATGAGACGGCCTTGACCGGAAACCGGCAATTCAGCTGTGTCATATTGAAGTAACAAGCATTCCACGTCCGCTTCGGAAAACAGCTTAAGGGTCCGTGGCAGCAGTCCTGCCGCTGAGGCACCTACCGGCGATGCAAAGAGGATCTTGCACTGTTGGCTGAGCTCCTGCGGTCGTTCATCCGCAATTCGTGCCTCGGCGAGAGGAAAGTGTTGGGCTGGAGTCGGAAAGTGGAGAAGGCCTGGTACATGCTTCACCGGACCTTGCCAATGCCACGTTCGACGGTCATACCAGCGACCGGCTCGCTCTGACGGTGTGAAGCGCCCCGTGCCACCGATGTCCTCGATGATTAGACCTGCCTGATTTACCAAGGTGGGGATCAGTGCCTCGGGATGGCCATTCGCCCCGTCCTCGATGCTTGCCAATACCCTCCTGGCCGCTGCCTGGCTCAGTCTAATCAGGGGCATCAGGGCAGCAACTCCGGAGGTTTCTAAGTCCATTCTGCCTGGGATCGCAAGGCTTGACCACCGGTGCCAATCAGGATCATCCGAGTAGGCCCGGACGTTTGTTGCCAAGAGGTCGGCCTTACAGTCCTTGAACGATTGGAGGAACGCCCCCTTGAGGTCTGCGAACCATACCCTCAGGTCGGCCATCCAAAGGTATTCATCCTCATTTTGGATGAAGTTCTCGAGGCGGCGGGTGATCTCCGGAAGTTCCATGGAAAGACGAAGCCGGAAACTCAGAATGTCTGCCAGACGCCGAAGGTGCGATTTCTCATCTGGTCTCTGGCCGTTTGGATTCTGGCCAGCTTGGCCTCAATGTCACCTGCCTGAGTCGCGTGATAAAACACGGTGTGCTCATGGACAGGATATCTCCCCAGCACGCCGATTCCTTCTGGAAGAGGCCGGTGTTTGATGCCTAGTTCAGGAATCAGGCGATTGATCTCGTCCTGATCCCCGAATGCTCGACGACTCGTGAGCAAAGCCTCCAAGGTTCGCTCGTAGAGTTCGGCGATCTTCGGGCATTTCCGCAGAATCAGGAACCCGCCGTTGTAGTGGTCCCGCCGCTCTGGATCGTCCAGCACGCCCGCGAACTCGGTTCCCCCGGCGGCAGCGTTGACGATCATGTTCCGGATTTCCCGAGGTCTGAAGAAGTGGATATCTACGTCGCTGACGATGAAGTAGTCTCCTTCCCCGATCTCGCATTCCATCGTCTTGAGGGTGAACTCGATCTTATGGGCGAGCATTCGATACCAGGAATCGCTCTGGAAACCGAAGGCGTCGTAGCTCGATAGATCAAAAGCTTCGGAGACCAGTCGGAGATTCTGGTTGTCGGGGTCGAGGCTTCGAACGAAATTTTCGTAGAGGGGGGTGAGGTTTGAGCTGTGGACCGCGATCACCGGAAGGGGAACTCCGGGATCCAGGACCCGGGATTCAATCCTACGCTGTTCGCGTCCCAAGGTGTCACAGCGATGAGTGATCCCTTCGGCGCTACGATGGAGCAGAGCCTCCACCGTCAGGTTCTCGGCGGCGAAGCGGCGGGCGTTCCGTCCGATGCTTGCATAGAGTTCCGGGTCGCCCTCGAGCTTCTCTCGGTGGTCCAGCAGATCGGAGAGATCTGCTTTCACAGGAACGTAGTGGACCCACGGGCGAAGGTCCTCGTGCCAGTGTTCGACGTATTGTCTCTGGACTAGGAATAGTGGACGCCCGGTGGCCATCAACCACTTGATTCGAGCGGAATAGCCGCCTCGTTCTCCGCCCCCTTCGCAGTCGATCAGATACTTGTATTTCGCATGGTCCGGGATGGAGACCTGTCGGGATTTCGAACGCTGCCCCCCGGCTGCCGTTGGATCCCATTCCATCAGCTCGGTATCGAGCCAGCGCGGATTGGCTCGCCCGATCCGGCAGAGTTCGACGCGTGAAGGGTGGGTGTTGGCTCCGATCCAGAACATCCGATCGTCTTCATAAGGAGCATCGGCGGCCAGCAATTCGGACATCATGGTTTCCGCATTCGGGATGCCGACCTGCGGCCAGCGCAGCGTGTAGGGGCAGGGGAAGGGCAGGCACTTGGAGGGCCGACCGATATGTTTCGTTGCGCTGAACGGAAGTTCGTGGGATTCGGACCAGTTTGGATCGGGCGGGAGGTCACCGAAGGAAATCCCACCGCTTCTGCCAATGAGCAGCTCAGGCCAGTTCTGAACGAGGTCACATAGGAACTCCAGTGCGCATTCCCCACGACATTCCCAGCTCTCGAAGCGGGTCACGACGATGCGATCGACTGCCTCGATTTCAAAGTGGACTACATTGCCATCCATGGTGCGGGAGTTGCGAGGCCGGAGATCTCATTGCGGTGCAGTCCCCAGCGTCCGATGTCGGAAGCGGCAGGGAATTTCCGTGCGAAGAAGCTTGGTGAGGCGGCGAGTTTGGAGATCAACGGGAGATTGGTGGATAGATACTCTTCCGGATGGGCGATCCTGGCGTCTTTTGTCCATCGGACCCAGGTGGGTGCGACGTTCTGCATCCTCGAACCCTCGTCGAAACCACGCAGCGCCAGTACGGTGCCGAAATAGTGCTCGTCCGGGGCCATGATTGAAGCGAAGCGCTCGGTAAAATCGTGCTCCACGATGCATTCCGCCGCCTCGCGGTTCAGGAGTGACCACTGCGAATGAACCCGCATCGCCCGCTCCGGGAGGTCTTTGACCTGCTCCAGGCGCTCCCGATGCGGCGAACTGACCTCGGATCCCGAGGCGACCATATCCATCATCGACCGCCCATCGATCATCAGGCGTCGCCGGATCTCGGTCCAGGGACGGATTGGTACGCAGCTCTCCGAGACGAACGCGAAGTGGGTCAGCGTTCCGTCGGCCATGGCCGCGCGGAGCAGCGCCAGCATCGCGAGGACGAGTGAGATGTCGCCCCACTTCGTTTCGTGCCATTCGTCGATCCGGTATTCGTGAAGAAGGCCGGCGTGCTCCCGGTCCTTGACGTGGGCAAACGCGCGGACGCCATCGCCGGCGTCGTCAAGGAACTCTCTCCAGATTCCCGGGTGGTTCACGTCCTGCCGGGTCAGGA
This sequence comes from Verrucomicrobiia bacterium, assembly GCA_030431475.1. Lineage (GTDB taxonomy): Bacteria > Verrucomicrobiota > Verrucomicrobiia > Verrucomicrobiales > Akkermansiaceae > Haloferula. Next base: position 7,731 of record JAUIJD010000029.1, read on the forward strand.
ATAGGAGGCCCAGTTTTGGCTCCCTATGAGGCCGGAGGGCTGCGACGGGCGCTCTCCACCGGCTGCCGCCCCACATCTTGGCCTGCAGGCCGATCAGCTCGCCGGATGATGCCTGCTGCTCTCCTGTCTTGGTGTAGTTGCTGTAGGTGCCGCCGGTGAGGTCGGAGGTCACCACCGCCTGCCACGCGAGGTTCGGGTAGCAGGCGTAGGTCGGGATCTCGCCGTGCAGGTCCGCCAGATACCAGTCGCTCGCCCGGGCATGTGTCTTCAGCCGGTTCTGCGGCTTGCTGGCGTCGAGCGCGGAGATCACACGCCGGTAGTAGGGTGCGCGAACCGCGAAAGCATGGGTATCGAGAGCGTAAGGGGTTCTCACGATCCCAGCGGCGGCGGGCCAAGGGCGCTTGTGGTGCGCGCAGCCGAGATAGAAGATTCCCCAGTCGTCCGGAAGCTCGAGTTCCGCGATGCGTTCCAAGATCTCGGGATGGAACACGACGTCGTCCTCCAGGATGAGCACCGATTCCGCCCCCGCCAGCATCGCCTTGCGGATCGCCAGGCGCTGGGTGAGCGCCAGCGCATAGCGTCCCGCGCTCTCGTATCCGCGAGTTTTCCTGACGAAGCGCGCATCCACCGCGGGGAAACGTTCGGCGGTGATCCCGGCTTTAAGGAGCCGCCATTCGGTTTCTGCCCGACGTTCGGATCGTCGTCCGAGATTGATCCAGTAGCGAAGCGGAAACTGCTCTTCAAGGTTCATCGTGAAACGGAAAATCAGGCTTCGAGGAGATCCAGAAACAGGCCGCTTTCATCGCCGTACGTCCGCATCATGTGAAGCGCGAAGGCCAGATCCACCTTGTCTCTTTGTTTCCCTCCGACGAAGTGAAGCAGTGCCGCCTGGCGATAGTCGAGAAATCCCTTGTCAAGATGGAAGGGGAACTGGATCTCACCCCGTTCGAACGGCTGGATCCGCAGATCGCTGTCGAGGAGTAAGCGGTTGAACGCCGTCTGGTCGCGGAACTCACCGTGCCGGATCGGGTCGCTCTCGTAAATTCTCCGCCATTCCTCCATGAGCTGGCGGAACTTGGAGCCGCGAACCGCAAAAGTCCCCGCGTTGATCCCCTCCCGCCCCAGCCAGCCGTTCCGCGCCGACTTTGGCTCGCTGGTTTCAAGGTAGCCATTGAAGACCGTCTCCGAAGCGAGGGGACGGTCTCTTTCCGGCTGCACCAGGAGATCCGCCTCACCGGCGAAAAGGTGCTCCAGGTCCCGCAAGGCCAGACAGTCGGCATCCAGATAGGCGATCCAGTCGAAGCGCTCCGGCTCCACGATCCAATCCACCGCCCGGAATCGAGCCTCCAAGGCCTCCTTGAGGCACCGTTTGCCGGCCTCTGTCCCTTCTCCGAGATCCGGCGTCGGCACGAACACCTCCTCCAGTCCCTTCCTCTCGACCGGGAACAAGGGTGTTTCGAAATTGCGAAACACCACGATCTCCCCCGCCCAAAAGCCCCGGAGGAGCGACGAAACCAGCAGTTTCGACATGGTTCGGCTTCCCCGCCAGCCGGGAAGATCAAAGGCCACCGTGTAAACCAGCATTTGACGCCCTCCCGGATAACCGGCGGCAGGCGGAGTTTCCGGCTTGATCTCACCCACCGCACCATGCTGTCTATCAGAAGTTGTCATGAAAAGCCCGAGTTCTTTGCCTCCCCATGCCTACTTGAGTCAAGCCTTTGAGGAAGGAGGGGCCGGAGGATCATGGAATCACCCGCTGACGAGGCGAAGGTTTCTGAAGCGGACGGGAGGGGCGACTGCGGCGACGTTAATTGCGTGGAATACGTTTTCTGTTAGGGCTTCTGCAGCTGAAGCTTTGCCTGGTGGTTCTGCGACTCCAGGAGAAGATGAGACTCCAGGAGAAGATGAGAATGCCAAACTCAAGATTGAACACCAGTGGAATCTGGTTTTGACCAGCTACCCTATCGATCCCTCTGGCACGAACAATGAAATGCTCTACTATGACGAGTCGACGGTAGATGTGTTCGGGCAGTCGAACAGCGGAAAAGTTGGAGAGCTCAAGATTGAAGCGCAGGCCAAGCTGTATCCTCAGCCTGAAAAGAAGGTGCTTCCTGTAGATCTAATGAACGGCGTTCCCGAAGAAAAACTTCTCTACGAAACAACATTGTGTACCGAGGGTCGAGCAAGGTATGATGGTGGTCCGCTCAATTTTTTGCACCCTGACGATGCGGCCAGCCCGGCGAAGGACGGAGATGAACAAGAGTATCCTTTCGAAAACACTTCCGCCGTTCATCTTATGCTTTCCTACTATTCGAAAACAGTAGGCCCTTGGGAGGAAGGTTCATCACCTCCAGTAGATCAGCCAGAGGCGCCGCAGATAACGGAAAATCCCGCTGATGATGAAGTGAAATCAACGGCGCCTGACGGGGGGCATTTGGGGATGGTTGCACACTGGTCTGACTACGGATGGACTTGGATTGCAGCCTTAATGTCTGAAACCAATACTGACTGGGATTTAGGCGGAATTCTACAATGGAGCCCTCAAGAAATGGAAGCGAAAACTTCGTCTTTGACCCTCTCGTGGGGCTTTGGGGTAGTGCACCGGTCAAGAACTATGCGCAACGAGGCGAATTCTCAGTCTTGGGCACCCGTGGTAGATAGCTCGACCGATAGTGAAGGATGGTCTCCGTGGCGGTGATGCCGAGAGTCGAATTGGGGTAGCTGTATGCAAAAGATTTATCAGTTCTCGTTGGGTTGGCTGCTGCTAATAACCAGTTGCGAAGAGCAGCAATACTCGCCAGCCGATGAAGGTGGCGCAGACTCTCCTCGGCGAGGTGATTTTAAGCCGGAGGTAGAACACCGAGCCAACGGCACGCCGGAGATTCGAATTCCTCCGGTTCCAGAAACTGATGCTGGAGAGTTGGAGCAGAGAATTCGTGACAAGACGCAGCAGAATGGGCTGGATTCCATCGAGGATTTGTTACGGGATCTCCGCGACCTTGCAAAGGTTGATCCAGTGAGAGCATTTGATATAGCTGATGAGTTACCACTTGGAGCTAAACGGATGCGTGCATTGAAGGCTGTTGTTGAACAGTGGCCCCCGAGCGACACCATGGCCTTGGTTCGGAGGATTGCAGGCTCAGAGATTAAAGAAGATAGCCAGCTGCTCTTTACTGCACTTCAAGTGGATAGGGCTCGGCTCTCAATTGGTGATGCCAAGGTGTTGCTCGATGAATTAGCTGACAGCGAAAGCCGAGAATTAGTGGCAGTTTATTATGCTAGTTTGCTTGTTAGGAATGGCGGCCTGAGCGCTGCGGTGAAGCAGGTTCGGGCAAGTCCGTTCGACGATGCCACGATGGTTAGCGTGGTCAACAAGGCCGTTCGTGTTGCGGCCCTGTCGGATGCTTCGGGTGCCCTCAACTTTGTCGATGTGCAGCCGGACGCTTCCATCTCGCAAGAGACGATGTCCTACATTGGAGAGTCCTTGGGTCGCCAAAATCCCTCTAAGGATGCCAGTTTCTTGTATAACTATTGCGCGGAGCACAAGTGTGAGGCGATGCTTCGCTCTTTCGTCGGGTCATGGCTTATTGTGGATTCATATTCTGCCAGTGAGTGGGTTGCAGGCCTTCCCCAAGGGGAGCTCCGATCAATTGCCGCTCTGCGGGTTCAGCACTACTTGAGAGGGAAGGGTATGATTGATCAGGCAGAATGGTGGAAAGACTTTGCTGAGTAGTCGAGGGTCTCTCTTTTGGGGAGGAGAATTTGAGAACAGCCTTGGGCAGATTGATGTGCCCTCGGTGGGGATCTCTGTGGCAGGAACAAGGGAGACGCAGTCGGTGGTAGTTGGTTTGCGAGCAGCCTCGCGGGGCAGGGAGAGGTTCTTGATTCTAGCGCGGCGAGATGGTCTCCCGGTTCGGGCGTTGGGTGAGGTTCTGAGCGATCTAGGGACCGTGGAGGTCGTGGTCGATACGGGTGGACCAATCGGCGCGACGGAGGAAAGTCTTCATTTCGCCCACGTTTCTGATGAGCAGGTAGCCGGCTTCGAGGGCTTGATGGGGAGGATAGAGGACTTTCCCGCGATCACCGCATGGTCCCGGGCTCTATCCCATCTGGAGCGCACCCTGGAGGATGATGAGGCGGTGTGGTTTGTGGAGGATGATGTGGCCGGCGGGCGGGAGGCTTTCGCCCATCTGTTGGGGATCACGAGCGATGTGGATGCGGATCTCTCGGCTTGGGAGGTCCGCACGAGGGATGAGGATCCCGAATGGTATTTTTGGTCGCGAGCCGAGGGGATATTCGTGTCTCCGTGCCGCGCCTTTCAGCCGCTATGCCGATTGAGCGCGAGGCTTGTGCGGCAGGTTCTCGACTTCCGCTCCCGTCATGGTGAGTTCGTCTTCCATGAGCTGCTTTTTGCCTCGCTGGCAAGCGCGCAAGGAATGAGAACCTTGGACTGGTCGCGCGCGTGCCCCGGAGTTTTCGGAGAATTCCGATTTCGGCCGGAAGTGCGTCCGATCCGGGCCGGGATCAGCCATCCGGTGAAGGATGAGCGGGTACATGAGGCCATCTGCCGCTATTCGAACACTGCGGCCAGTCCCAAGGCTGCGTGCTACGAGGCCGGCTGTTGTGCTTCCTGGTACGCGGAGGATTTCGGGCTATGGAAGAGGTTGTTCGTGGCCAGCGTTCCGGTAAAGATCCTCGCCACCGGAGTTGCGTCCGGAGTGGGGGTCAGCCTGATGCTCGACGAGCTGTTCTTGCATCCCGGAAGCGCGATTCATGCGGTGGATCTGTATGATGGCTTGGAAGGCGAGCGCTTGCTGGCTGCGTTCTCTGCCAACGTAGCGCGGGGTGGGCACACCGGGCGAATTCGTCTTTATGAGGGAGAGTGCAGAGAGGTGCTGGCATGGATGATCGCGGGAGAGGGCTTCTGGGAATCTTTCGATTTCATCCATCTGGACGGTGCATCGAGCGGGTCAGCCCTGCTGGCAGATGCTTGTCAGGCTTGGAGTCTGCTGAGAATAGGAGGGATCCTGGTCCTTGAAGGTGGTCTTGAGAGGGAAGCTGCGATCCAGAGCTTCCGGTCGGTGCAAGCCGAACGGGCGGAATGCCTCCTCGGTGGGAGGAGGGTCGTGCTGATACGCCGAGAATAGGCCGATTCCGCTGCTTCAGCGGGGTCACCCCCGTGTCGGGGGAGGCTGGAAAGCCTCCCGCCCGGCACATGGCTCCTTGAAAGGAGCCACTCCTACCTCGACTGCTCGAGCATGCGCAGGAGCGGAGCCTCGGCGCGGGCGCGGAGATCTTCGGGGAGCTCGACCCGGGGCTCGAGCTTGTCGAGGCAGTCGTGGAGCTTCTCGAGGGTGTTCATCTTCATGAACCGGCAGTCGGCGCAGGCGCAGCGGTCGGTGGGGCCGGCGATGAGGTTCTTGTCGGGCGCTTCCTTGCGCAGGCGGTGGAGCATGCCGCTCTCGGTGACGACGATGATGTTCTCGACCGGGGCCTCCTTGCAGAAGGTGACCATCTTCTCGGTCGAGCAGACCTCGTCGGCGAGCAGGCGGACGGCCTCGGTGCATTCGGGGTGGGCGACGACGAGGGCGTCGGGGTATTCGGCCTTGATCTGGTTGATCGAGTCGCGGGTGAACTCGACGTGGACGTAGCAGGAGCCCTGCCACAGGTCCATCTTGCGGCCGGTCTGCTGCATGACCCAGGCCCCGAGGTTGGCGTCGGGGACGAAGAGGATGGGCCGGTCGGCCGGGGCCTGCTCGACGATGCGCACGGCGTTGCCGGAGGTGCAGATGACGTCGCACAGGGCCTTCACGTGGGCCGAGCAGTTGATGTAGGCGATGACGTAGTAGTTCTTCTCCTTGTTGGCCTCGAGGAAGGCCTCGAGCTCGGGGCCGGGGCAGCTTTCCTCGAGCGAACAGCCGGCGTCGCGGTCGGGGAGGACGACGGTCTTCGACGGGTTCACGATCTTCGCCGTCTCGGCCATGAAATGGACGCCGCAGAAGCAGATCACGTCGGCATCGGTCTCCTTCGCCTTGTAGGCGAGGCCGAGCGAGTCGCCCACGTAGTCGGCGAGGTCCTGGATGTCGCCGGTCTGGTAGTTGTGGGCGAGGATGACGGCGTTCCGTTCCTTCTTGAGCTGGAGGATGGCTTCCTTGAGGTCGAGCGCGGCGGTCGGCATGGGAGGGGAATGTCGAATGACGAAGGGAGAATGTCGAATCCGGGGAGAAAAAAACGGCGGATCCGCTCGGGAGCCGCCGTTTTGGAGAGGGATAAGGACTGACGGGGTCAGCTCTTGAGGCCGGCGAGGTTCCCCTGCTGGGGCTTGTTGTCTCCTCCCTTGTTCTGCTGCTGCGGCTGCTGCTGAGCGGGCTTGTTGCCGCCGCCCTGCTGGCCTTGCGGTTTCTTGTCCTCCTGCGGCTTCGACGAGGACGACGGGCCGGCGGGGGTCGAGGGGGTGCCGACGGTCGACTTGCCGACGAAGATGGCGCCCGACTCGATGGAGAGGGTCTTGGCCTTGATGTCGCCGACGACTTCGGCGCTCGACTTGAGGTCGACGCGATCGCTGGCGATGATGTTGCCGTGCACCTTGCCGTAGACGACCACGGTGGCGGTCTTGATCTCGGCCTTCAGCCGGGCGTTCTCACCCACGGTCAGGTTGCCCTCCGAGGCGATTTCCCCCTCGATCTTGCCATCGACGACGAGGTCGTTGGTGAACTTGACGGTGCCTTTGATCTCGACGTCCGAGCTGAGGACGTTGCGGGTGGCCGCGGGAGAAGAGCTCGATTTGGCCGGTGCCGGGCTGGAAGCTGACGGGGCGGTCGCCGGGGCCGGAGAAGGCGCGGCGGCAGCGGGTTCCGGAGCCGGGGAGGGCGCCGGTTCGGACTCGGCGTCAGCGGGCTTCTGCCCGATGACTTTGCGAAACATGTTGTTGCTCACGGTTTTCGAATGAGGAGTTTAGGTGGTTGCTTGTCAATGTCATTCCCCCGAGGCGGGAGCGGATTCCTCCGCTTCGCCTTCGGCGGGTTCCGCGCCGGCATCGGCCGGCTCTTCCAGGGGAGAATTTTCGGTGCCGGCGTCCGTTCCGGGAGCGGCTTCCTCGCCGGTGTCCTCGCCGCCGGCGCCCGCTCCGGTCAGGTTGTCGAGGAGCGGATTGCCCGATCCGGCACCGGGAGCGGTGGGGTCGAGTTCCAGCGGCTGGGAGAGATCGGGCTCGGGGCCGTCGGGCAGGGTGGTGTCGGTTTCCTCGAGCGGCTCGGGCTCGGGCGGGTCGATCGCCTCGGGCATCTCGAAATCGACGTAGGTCGCGGCCTGGGTGGTGATGCTGCGGAGCGGATTGTCGGGGTAGCTCTCCGAGGCGCGTTCGAGAAGCTCCTGTGCTTCCTCCACGTCGCCCTGATCACGCGCGATCTCCGAGAGCGACATGAGTGCGTAGGGGGCGAGGTAGGAGGCTTCCGGGCGATCGATCAGGTCCTGAAATCCGGCTTTCGCTCCCTCGACATCTCCCTGCTGCAGCCGGCGGCTGGCCAGTCGGGCGCGGGCCGGGATGGTGGCGGGGTGTTCCGGGTTGGCGTCGATTTCCGCCTGAAGGGTCTCGAGGGCGGCGCTTTGCTGGCCTTCGTCCCACTGCATGTCGGAGAGCAGCACGGCGGCGGAGGCGGCGGCCGGGGTTCCGGGGTGGTTCTCGGCGACCTCCTGCATGGCGGCGACGTCGTCGGCATCGACAAGCGCCTGACCGGCGGTGAGGCGTTTGCCCTCGTCCATCCCGGAGTAAACCACCCAGGCGCCGGCTCCGAGGGCGATGACCAGCGCGAGCAGGATCATCGACTTCTGGTTGCGGTCGAGGAAGCGTTCGAACGCACTGGGGCCGTGGGAAATCTCGGCGATCGGGGAAGCGGAGTCGGAGGTCGGTTCGGCCATGGAGTTTCAGGGAGTTGCGCGGGCAGCGATTAAGGGTCCGGGGCGGGGGAAATCAATGACGAATTGGGCGGGGATGCGGCCGGAGCAACGGGGCCCAGATGTGGATTGCGGCGGGGCGGCGGGGAGGCCTACTCTCGCCGCCAGATGAGCGGTTCCCTGTATGTCGTCGCCGGAGAGCTGAGTGGCGACGCCCATGCCGCCGGGTTGCTCGAGGCCCTGCGGGGGATGCGGCCGGATCTGAGCATCCGCGGCGCCGGAGGACCGAAGATGCGGGCCGTGGCGGGGGAGGGGGTCCGCGACTGGGTCGACCAGGCCGCGGTGATGGGGGTGGTCGAGGTGCTCAAGCACTATTCGTTCTTCAAGCGCAGTTTCGACGAGATGCTGGCCGAGATCCGGGAGATGCGGCCCGACGTCCTCCTGCTCGTCGATTACCCGGGATTCAATTTCCGATTTGCGGCGGCGGTTCGTCGCGAACTTCCGCGGACCCGGATCGTGCAATACGTCTGCCCCCAGGTGTGGGCGTGGAAGAAGGGGCGGATTCCGAAGATGGTCGAGCTGTTCGACGAGGTGCTTTGTCTGCTGCCCTTCGAGCCGGAGATCTTCGAGGGGACGGCGCTGAAGGCGAACTTTGTCGGTCATCCGCTGGTCGACGAGCTCGAGTCCGAGCGGGTGGACGTGGTGCGCGATCCGAAGCGGGTGGCGCTGCTGCCCGGGAGTCGGGAGCCGGAGGTGGACAAGCTCTTCCCCCTGATGCTCGACACGGCCGAGCGCCTGACCGCGGCCGATCCGGAGCTGGTGTTCGAGGTGCCGGCGGCCCGTCCGGCCCTGCGCGAGAAGATGGAGGCGATGGTCGCGAAGCAGCGATTCGCCGGGCAGCTGGAGGTTTCCGATGGCGGCGCGCACGGCCTGATGCAGCGGGCGGCCTGCGGGGTGGTGGCCAGCGGCACGGCCACGGTCGAAGCCGCCTACTACGGACTGCCCTACTGTCTCGTCTACAAGCTGGCGTGGCCGACCTACCTGATCGCCCGGATGGTGGTGAAGATCGAGCACATCGGGCTGATCAACATTCTCGCCAAGGACGAGATCATCGAGGAGTTCATCCAGTCCGAAGCCGACCCGTGCCAGGTCTCGCGGGCGCTCCAGCGTTTCCTTTCCTCGCCGGACGACGTGCGGGAGCTGCAGAAGCGCCTGGCGGAAACGGTGGCCCTGCTCGGCGGCACGGGCGCCCACCAGCGGGCGGCCGGGGCGGTGGCGCGGTGGTTCGAGGCGTGATCCGGCCCTTCTTTGCTTGCCAGCGACGGTCCAGCGGATACATCCGGCGCCGATGAAAGCTCTCTACTGCCTCGTCGCGCTGCCCTTCGTCGCCGCCTTTTCCTGCGAAAGGCACGACTGGGAGGAAACCAAGGTGCTGCACGAGACGCACGGGCACGACGACCACGGCCACGGCGACGGCGACGGAGAGCACGGCGCTGAAGGTGGCGACGAGGCCGGAGGGCATCACTGAGCCCGCGCGTAGCTCAGGAATACCTCGCCCAGATCTTCGTGAGGCTCGAAGTGGGTGAGCCGGTAGTGGCGTGAGGCCGGAAGGAAGGCATCGGCCGCGCCGATGATGCCGGGAGTGCCGGCTCCCCCGAAGATCCGGTGGCCGGCCCAGGTCAGGTGGATCTCGTCGATGAGGTCTCGTTCGGCCAGTTCACGCACCAGCGTGCCGCCTCCCTCGCAGTGGATCCGGCCCACGCCGTGCTCGCGGTGGAGGCCGTCGAGAAATTCGACGAGCGATTCGTGGTGGGGGATGGTGCCGGCAATGGCCGCCGGCGCTTCGCGGGTGCCGAGCAGGTGAACGGGCCCGCCCTCCGAGTGGAACAGCGGGTGTTCCGGGTCGAAGCGGCCACTGGCGGAAACCACGCAGCGCCGTGGATTGCCCGGGGCCTTCATGGTCATGCGGTCGGCCTCGAGCGTCCCGCGGCCGACCAGCAGCGCGTCGGCGCCCCGGCGCAGGGCGAGCAGGCGCTGGTGATCCGCCTCGGAGGTCCATCCCGACGGCCGACCTTCGGCCGAGGTGATGCGGCCGTCGGCGGAGATGGCGAAGTTGATACTGATCCGGGGGCGTTCCATACGGGTCAATCGAACCACCAGGTGACGATGGAGAAGGGATCCTGCCGCAGGATCACCACCGAGGCGATCGGCAGAACGACGCATCCGAGGGCGATGAGCCTCCACTGGGGTGTCTCCCGGGCGATCCGCCACCAGAGTGCCGGCAGGAGGAAGGGCTGCACCGGGAGCAGCGCCAGGCAGAATCCGGCGATCACTCCGAGGACGGTGACGAGGGGGCTGATGAACTTGGGGTCGTCGAGCATCGGTCGTGGGGGGCGACCGAGCGTCAGCCAGGCGACGCCCCACTGCAGGCCGATCAGCAGCACCGGCGCGACGCCGAGGAGCAGCGAGGCGGCGGCTCCGAGCGAGTGCGCGGTGCTCCAGGGCCTCCGCTCGGGCGGGGCCATCGGACTTGCGGTCTCGGAGGTCTCCGCTACGTTCACGCTCATGAGCGAATCCCAACCCAAAATCACCGCCTACCTCAAGACCTACTGCGGCTGGAGCGAGGGGGTGCGGGCGATCATGCGCAAGTACGGCCTGGAGTTCGAGGAGAAGGACATCATCAAGAATCCCGCCTTCCGCTGGGAGATGGAGCAGAGGAGCGGGCAGCCGCTCTCGCCCTGTGTCGAGATCGACGGAGAGATGCTGGCCGATGTCTCCGGCGAGGAGGTCGAGGCCTGGATGGTCGAGAACGGAAAGATCGAGAAGAGCGAGACCGAGGCCGACGCGCCGACGGATTCCGCCTGCAGCGACGAGGAGCACGAAGCCATGGCGCGCGGGGAGATCCCGGGCGGCAAGGTGAAGTTCCTCGACGAGTGAGGGAGAGGATTCCGAGCGTTCCCAAGTGGGCGCTCGGTGCGGGGGGAAGTGTCGATTCGGAGATCGGCGGTCCGTGCTCAGTCGAGCTCGTAGCTGAGGCCGGGCTCGGGGATGATGACCTCGTTTCCGGGCATTTCGGCGCGGAGGCGGTCGAGGAACCAGCCGCTGGCCTCGAGGTCGCCGTGGACGAGGAAGGTGCGTTTCGGATTCACCTTCTTCACGTAGGCGAGCAGGTCCTCGCGGGTCGCGTGGCCGCTGAAGTCGAAGACGTCCATTTCCGCCCGGAACGGGACCGGAGGATGGGCGGGGTCGAGCACGATCTTGTCGCCGTGGGCGGCGGCGCGGATGTGGCCGGCCGGTGAGTCGGGATCGGCGTAGCCGACGAAGAGCAGCGAGTTCTTCCGGTTTTCCAGGAAGCCGGCGCGGGCGAAGGCGTTGGAGACGGTCTTCTCGGTCATCATGCCGCTCGAGAGGCAGTAGATGGTGCCGGCCTGGGGAATGATCGGGGCCCGCTTGCGCCGACGGCTGCCGACCTGGAGCTCCATGTCCTTGAGAATGCGGAAGTCGTCGTCGCTGCGTCGGGTACGGCCTTCGGCGTACTTGTCGTAGATCACGGTCATCTTCGTCGACAGCCCGCCGATCACCACGGGCGCCTTGGCCGGGATCATGCCGCGCCGCTTGAAGCGGTGGATCATGGTCAGGACCTCCTGCGTCTTGCCCATGGCGAAGACGGGAATGAGGACCGAGCCGCCGCGGTGCAGGGTGCGCTCGATCTGTTCCGCGAAGCGGGCCTCCTCGGCCTGGCGGCAGTAGTCCTCGCCCCGGGGACTGGCGCCGCGGGTCGTTTCGATGATCAGCGTGTCGACCGGATCCTCGGGGAACATCGCGCCCTTGATCAGGGTGGAGGGCTCGAAGTTGACATCGCCGGTGTAGAGCAGCGTGTGGTCGCCGGTCTTCATTGTCACGCCGATCGATCCGAGCACGTGGCCGGCATCGTGGAAGGTGGCGCGCAGGGTGCCGTCGGGGTCGAGATCGAAGGGTCGCTCGATCGCGCGCGTCTCCACGGCGGCCTCGATTTCGTCGAGCTCGCGGTGGGTGAAGAGCGGGTAGTCGGTGATGCCGAGCTCGGTGCGCTTCGACTGCATCACGTTCACCGAATTGTGGAGCATCGCGAAGCCGAGCTCGGCGGCGGCCTGCGAGAAGAAGATCTTCGCCTGCGGTTGGTCGCGGAGGAGGACGGGGAGCGAGCCGATGTGGTCGAGGTGGGCGTGGGTGATCACCGCCGAGTCGATCGAGCCCTCCTCGAGCCAGTCGAAGCGGGGAACGGCATCGTAGCCCTCATGCTTCGGGTGCATGCCGGCATCGAGGACCACGCGGGCCTCGCCGGTATCGACCAGGTAGGAATTCGAGCCGATCTCGGCGTGGCGGCAGAGGCTGCGGAAAAGCACGCCGTGGACCTTGGTCGGAGCGGGGGATTTGTCGATCGCGGAGTTCCCGGGCGGGCCGGGCTTGATCCCGGTGCCGGGGCGTGCGTAGGAACGGGGACCGCCATGAGTGAGGTCGTTCTACTTTTTTCCGGACAAGGTGCCCAGAAGGTGGGCATGGGTAAGGATTTCTTCGACGTCTCGGCCGAGGCCCGGCTGATGTTCGGAGACGCCAGCGAGACGCTCGGATTCGATCTGAGCCGGGTGATGTTCGAGGGGCCGGAGGACGAGCTGACGCGCACTTCGCGCTGCCAGCCGGCGCTCTACCTGCACGGGCTGGTCGCCCTGCGGCTGCTGCAGGAAAAGGTGCCGGGCCTCAAGCCGGTCGCCGCCGCCGGGCTGTCGCTGGGGGAATTCACCGCCCATGCGGCGGCGGGCTCGTTCTCGCTGTCCGACGGCCTGCAACTGGTCGCGAAGCGGGGTGGCTTCATGGAGGAGGCCTGCAAGGCGACCCGGGGCGCGATGGCGGCGATGCTGAGCCGGGACGAGGAGGTGGTGAAGGAACTCGCGGCCGAGTGCGACGTGGACGTCGCGAATTTCAACGCACCGGGACAGATCGTGCTGTCGGGGGCGGCCGAGGGCATCGATGCCGCCGTGGAGAAGGCCAGGGACAAGGGGATCCGCCGTGCGGTGAAGCTCAAGGTCGCCGGTGCCTACCACAGCCGGCTGATGCAGTCGGCGCAGGAGAAGCTGGCGGTCGAGCTGAACACCGTCGAGATCTCGAAGCCCGCGATTCCGGTGGTGTGCAACTACGGTGCCTCGGTGGTCGAGGAGCCGGCGGTGATCCGCGAGATGCTGGAGAAGCAGGTGACCGGTTCGGTGCGCTGGACCGAGTCGATCGAGTTGCTCGTGAAGCAGGGGCACACGACCTTCGTCGAGCTGGGCCCCGGAAAGGTGCTGGCCGGGCTGGTGTCGAAGATCGCCCAGGACGTCACGGTCCACAGCGTCGAGGATCTCGAGTCGCTGGAGACCGCGGCGGAGGCGCTGGGTTGAGCGGGGGCGCGTTGAGCTTCGAGAAGGTTTATCGGATCCATGCGTGGATTTCGATGGGCCTGTTCTCGTTGTTCATCCTCCGCTTTACGTGGGTGGCCCTCGTCATCGGCACACCCGACGACGCATGGATCGCGCTATTGCTGTGCGGCGTCATCGGAGCGCTGTGGATGGGAGGGCACGCGCTGGCGGCGTTTCGGAAATCCCCGACCGCGTGCTATGCGTGCATCCTCATCGACACGATCCTCGGGATCCTGATGCTCTACGGACTCGTGCAGATGATCCGGGCAATCCCCCATTTGGCTCTGTGGCGGGCCTGGCTTCCGCTTTTCTACTGGGCCGCCATCGCCGTCTGGGTCCTGAGCATGGCGGTGATGAACATCCTCTTCGCCCGCTGGTGCCTCGGCCGAAATCAAGCGTCGCCGAAGGAGGGGGATCCGGGGTGAGCGGGAAAGCCCCTCGTCGATCTGGAGAGTTCGATGAGGCTCGCTTCCCGGTTTGCCGGCACACGGACCTCCTCCGCCGGACCTGAGCGTCTGACTTCGGCTACCGATTCCGGTACTTCGGCTCGAAGGGCTCCTCGACGGCTTCCTCGACCTCCTTGAGCAGGGTGGCGACGGCGACGCGGAGCTGCGGGTGGCGGTCGTGGAGGGTGTCGGCGGGCCCGCGGTCGACGAAGATGTGGGGTTCGGCACCGTTCATTTCCATGTCCTCGCCGGTGTCGGGGAGGAACCAGCCGCGGAAGGGGACGCGCAGTGTGCCGGCGTCGAGGATGCGGTCGCGGGCGGCGGAGATGACGCCGCCGGCGGTCTGCACCCCGACGAGCTTGCCGCGGTCGAGGGTCTTGATCGCGTGGGCGAAGATCTCGGCGTTGGAGTAGGAGTTCTGGTTGCAGAGGACCACCAGCGGCTTGTGCCAGGAGGCGTAGACCTTGCGGTCCTGCGGGTAGCCCGGGTTGCCGTCGCGCGGGATGGTGACGGCGTGCCGCGGCTGGCAGAGGACGGTGAGCAGGTGGTCGGTGATGAAGCCGCCGCCGTTGTCGCGGATGTCGATGATGAGGCCGTCCTTGCCGTGGCCGGCGGCGTAGATCTGGCGTTCGAACCTTTCGAACTCGTCCCAGAACATGCGGGCGATGTGGACGTAGCCGAGGCGGCCGTCGGACCACTCGTCGACCCGCCGGCGGTTCTCGGTGATGATCTCCTTCTCGGCCAGCACGGTCGCCTTGTGGTAGGAAATCGCCTCGAGCTCGTGTTCGTGGGTTTCGCCGCCGGCGTCGCGCACGGTGATGCGGATGCGGCGGTCCATGCGGCCGTTCATGAACCGGTGGACCGGCATCGAGCCGTCGACGCGGCGGCCGTTGATGCGGACGATGGTGTCGCCCGGCTCGATCGGGGGCAGGCAGTTGGCGGCGGGGCTGTCGGCGATGACGTGGGCGACCTTCAGCGGGTCGCCGGGGCCGTCGCGGTGGAAGCGGATGCCGACGTGGCGGGTGTTCTGGAACTCGGCACCCTCGTTTTCCCAGCCCTTCGGCCATTCCTCGGACTCGAAGGTGAGGTGGGAGGCATTGAGCTCGCCGAGGAGCATGGAGATGACGCGGTCGAAGGTGCGGGAGTCCGGGGCGTTGGCGGCGGCTTCCTCGTATTTCACGCGGATCGCGCTCCAGTCGCGTCCGTTCATCCGATCGTCGTAGAAGCGATCCCGGAGGGTGCGCCAGACCAGGCGGTAGCAGAGGCGCTGGTGGGCCACCCGGTCACGCACCATGCGCGCCTCGACCTCGTAGCGCTTGAGCTTGCCCTTCTTCAGGGTGGCCGGGGCCTGGTCGACGATCCAGTAGATGGTGTCCTCCTCCGCGCGGATCGGCAGGCCGCGGTGGTCGGCGATCGACTCCATGCGGGCCTTGGGCCGCGGCTCGATGCGGTAGAGGGTGTCGTTGCTGCTGTTCTTCGACTGGAACAGGATGGCCTCGCCGTCGTGGGTCCAGAGGACCCGCTCGGGTTCGATGCCGCGGGTGTTGAGGCGGACGACGCGCTCGCTGAGTCCCTCGAAGTCGATGCGGAGGGCGGGGTCGGCTTTCGGCGCCGGATCGGGGAGTTCGGGGCGGGGGGTGTCGGCCGTTTCCCGGGGAGGCTCCTCGTCGCTCTCGTGGGAGCTGTCGCGGTCCTCCTGCTGGTAGAGGGGGTCGTCGCGCATGATCTCCTCGGCCTCCGACTCGCGGCGATCGCGCGTGCTGCGGACGGCCTCCTCCAGGCGGAGGTCGACGTAGAAGAGGCCCATCTCGTTGTTGAGGCGGCGGCCGGTGAAGGCGATGCGGTGGCCGTCGGGCGACCAGCGCGGGGAGCCTTCGAAGTCGGGGTGGCGGGAGATATTGAAGGGTTCGCCCTCGCCGTTGCTGCGGATGATGTAGATGTCGCGGTTGAAGTTGTGATCCTGGGCGGCGAATACGAGCCATTCGCCGTCGGGCGACCAGTCGTAGGTCGGGCCGTTCCACGAGCGGAAGATGACCTTGGGGTCGGAGCCGTCGGCGTTGGCGACGGTCAGGTTGCCCGAGCCGGCGACCCACGCGAGGCGGGTGCCGTCGGGGCTCAGCGAGAAGCGGCCCTTGGGCTCGGGGCCGAAGCTGACCTGCTCGCGCTCGAAGGACTCCGCGCGCCACCAGAACTCGTCGGCGTCCTTGCGCGACATCCGCCAGATGTTGCATTCGAGGCCGTTGTCGTAGGTGTAGTAGAGGTATTTCCCGTCCGCGGAAAACACCGGGTCGTCCTCGCGGCCGTCGGTGCGGGTGATGCGGTTGGGCTCGCGCAGCACGGTATCCATGGCCCACAGCTCGCCCTCGGCGCGGAACGCGATCTCGAGGCCGCTCGGGGAAAAGTCGGCATCCACCGTGCCGTCGATCTCGCGGACTTCGGCGGAATTGTCGGCGAGGTCCTCGGCCTGCCGGATCTCAAGCCGCACGGGCGGTTCACCGCTCTGAGGGTGGAAGCGCCAGAGGTGGAAGCCGCGGCGGAACACCATGGTCGAGCCGTCGGCGGAGAGCGACGGCAGCATGACGCCGTCGTCGGTGAAGTGGGTGAGCTGGCGGTCCTCGCTGCCGTCGAGCCGGCGCGACCAGACATTGAAGCAGCCGTCGCGCTCCGACAGGTAGTAGTAGCCCTGGGAGTCCGGCCACGGGATGGGCGAGCGGGCCTCGGTCTCCTCCTTGATCAACTCGGTGAAGGTGCCGTCGGCGGGCTGGTAGCTCCAGATCGAGGAGGCTCTCGGTCCGCGATACCCCTTGCGGTAGAGGTTTTCGCCCTCGCGGCAGAAGAGGAGCTGGGAGCCGTCGGGCATCCAGATCGAGTTCTTGGCGGTGGCGTTGAACAGGTACTGCTCGGGTGCGTCGCGGCGGAGGTCGACCTCGATCAGCCGGGTCGGCCGGAAGCCGGGTTCGTCGCGCTCGCCCCGGAGAATCGCCGTGCGGCCATCGGGGGCGAGGCACTCAAGGGTGCCGCCCTCGGAATGGAAGCTGTGTTGGGTCGCCGGTCCGCCGTCGGCCGGCATCGAGAAAAGCTGCAGGGCCCCGGTGCGCGTCGAACAGAAATAGAGCGTGGCGCCGTCGTGCGAGAACAACGGGTAGCTGTCACGCGCGGGGTGGGCGGTGACGCGGGTGGCGCGTCCCCCCTCGGACGAGACCGACCACAGGTCGTCGCGCCATTCGAACACCAGGCGGGAGCCGTCGGGCGAAAGCGTCGGCCAGCTCGTCATCCAGATGTCGCCGGCATCGTTCGGAGACGCGACTTCGTCGCCGGCGAAGGCCGGAGAAAGCGAGAGGGTGAGGAGTAGGGGAACGAGACCGGGTCGCATGCAGGCGGCTCAGACTACGGGACGGCTGATGCGGAGTTATCGCAGCTATTTCGGGAAACTGAAGCAAATTTGGCGGTGGTTAGAGCGGGCTCGATCCGGGCGCGGACCTCTCGCGGGCTTCGATTTCCAGTGGCGCGGCGTGGTAGCCGTGGTGCAGGCATTCGAAGATGTAGCGCCTCATGAAGGGGGCGTGACCGCCGAGACGCTGGTACTGGGCGACGTGGACCAGTTCATGCCGAAGCAGGGTTTCGTCGGCGTCGAGGGCCGAGATGCCCCGACCCAGCGCCATTCCGGCCGGGTGAAACACGGGAGCGCCGAGTCGGCGCAGGAGCCCGATCACGGGGTCGGGCAGCGGCAGCGGGACGCGGGGCGGGTGCTCGACCCGGAGACCGGCGGGGTGCAGGATGCCGAGGTCGTGGGCGAACGGCTCGAGCGTTGGGCCGATCGGTGACCCGGTCGCCAGAATCGCCTTCTCCCGGGCCGAACTCCAGCGCGCCAGCGACGGCGCGAGTCCGTCGGCAAGCACGTGGGCGAGAGCGGCCGGGACAGACGCGGGGGCTGCCGTGGTCGGGTGGGGCTCGGGCATGGTGGAGACCGTTTCATCGGCTTCCCTGTCCGCCTTGTCGACTCCAAGCCGGAAGGCAGGCGATCACTCGCCGCCGGCAAGCATGGGCTGAAGCGGGGGAATGCGGAGTTTCTGGCCGACGCGCAGCCGGAGCGGATCGACGGATGGATTGGCTGCCAGCAGGTCGTCGAGGGCAACCTCGTGGCGAAGGGAGATCCGGTAGAGATTCTCCCCGGCCGCGACGACATGCTGTCGCACGGGCGGTGCCTGGGGGACGGGGGGCGCCGGGGGATCGTCGGCTGCGGCTGCCGCTGGCTCCGGCAGTTGCAGTCGTTGGCCGGGCCGGATGAGCGAAGGATTCTCGAGGTGATTCAGGGCCGCGACCGCCTCAGGCGTCACGCCGCGGTCCGCGGCGATCTCCGAAAGCGTTTCACCCACCGCGACGACATGGACGTCGTGGGGCCGGGAGGGCGTGGCCCCACCCGGCTTTTCCGAAACCCTCGTGCCGTAGAGCGGATCGCCGCGGAAGTGGCCTTCCTCGGTCAGCAGGTAGCGGAGGCGGGCGTTCTCGACTTCGAGACGCTGGATCTGCCGTTCCTGTTCGGCGACCTGGCGCTCGAGTTCGCGGAGCGGGTCGCCGGCGGCGACCGCCGTGGTGACCAGCGTGATCCAACAGAGGAGGGACGGGCTTCTCATGGCGCGCCTCCTCGGACGCGCCAACCCGCGCGGGTATTCATCCCTGAATTCAGCTGCAGAGACGGCCGTGCCAAACGGCAGCCCGGTGCGGCGGGAATGCCGAGGCGTCAGGCCGGAACGAGCTGGTCCTTGAGCATCGCGACACCGTAGTCGCGATTCAGGCGGGCGATGTGCTCGACGCTGATTTCCTTCGGGCAGGCGGCCTCGCACTCGTACTGGTTGGTGCATCCACCGAAGCCTTCCTCGTCCATCTGGCGGACCATCGCGAGGGCGCGGCGCTCGCGCTCGGGCTGGCCCTGGGGCAGGTGGCTGAGGTGCGACGCCTTGGCGGCGACGAAGAGCATGGCTGAGGCGTTCTTGCAGGCGGCCACGCAGGCACCGCAGCCGATGCAGGCGGCGGCGGAGAAGGAGGAGTCGGCGGCGGCCTTTTCGATCGGCACGGCGTGGGCATCGGGCGCCGCGCCGGTGCGCACGGAGATGAAGCCGCCGGCCTGCTGAATGCGGTCGAAGGCGTGGCGGTCGGTGATCAGGTCCTTGATCACCGGGAAGGCACGCGAGCGGAACGGCTCGATCCAGATCGTGTCGCCGTCCTTGAACTTGCGCATGTGCAGTTGGCAGGTGGTGATCCCGCGGTCCTTGCCGTGGGGGATCCCGTTGATGGTCAGCGAGCAGGTGCCGCAGATGCCCTCGCGGCAGTCGTGGTCGAAGTGGATCGGCTCGGTGCCGTCGTTGATCAGCCGCTCGTTGACGATGTCGAGCATCTCGAGGAAGGACGCCTCGATCGGGATCTCCTTGGCGTCGTAGGTTTCGATGCGACCACGGTCGTTCGGGCCGCTCTGGCGCCAGACTTTCAGGGTGAGGTTCAGCTTCGACATGTCTCGGGAAATTCGCTGCGGCCAATCTATGGAGGTCCCCGTGTCGCGCTAGTAAAAACCGTGCAGGATCGACGCATGGATTTGCGCTCCCCGAGCGGATCCTACCGCGCGTGCCGGAGGAGGAACTCGCAGCAGGCGGCGTAGGTCCGGGCGGCATCGGCGGCGAGAACCCGTCCGTGTCCGGCGTCGCGGACCACCCGGAGCGTCTTGGCGCGGCCCGGAAGTTCCCGGTGCAGGCGGCGGGCGTGATCGAGCGGGATGAAGCGGTCGGCGTCGCCGTGGATGAGCAGGACCGGCAGGTCGAGCGAGCGGACCGCGTCGACCGGCCGGATGCCCGACGGGGAGAAGCCGGCGCGCAGCCGGGTCGCGAGCGAGACCGATCCGGCAAGCAGCGGGCCGAGCGGCCGCAGCGCGGGATGGAAGTCACGGGTCGAGGCGTCGACCGCCTCATCGAGGGTGGCGAAGGCGGCGACACTGATCACGCCCTGCCAGCGCTCGGGGGCGAGCGCGGCGGCCTGGAGGGCGATCGCGCCGCCCTGCGAGACGCCGAAAAGGTAGAAGGGGTGCTCTTCGGAGAAGGCATCCCGGATTTCGGCGAGCCACGGAGCTTCGCGGTGGCCGAAGGTGGCGAAGGGCTCTGGATGGTCGCCGTGGCCCGGCAGGTCGACCAGCACGCAGCGGAAACCGGCGGCGCAGAAGCGCTCGCAGATCGGCAGGTGGTCCTCCTTGCGCCCCTGGTGGCCGTGGAGCAGCACCACCGTGCCGACGATCTCGCCCCAGCGCGGTGCCGAGGGCACCCGTTGCCGGAGTTCGCGGGATTTGAGGGCGGCGCCGGGATGCGCGGCCGGATGGACGACCAGCGCGCGGCTGCCGCCGGGAGCGCTCCAGGCCTCGATGGCCAGGCCGTGCTCGGCGGGGCGGGCGAGGATGGTTCGGTGGTAGTCCTGCAGCCCCCGGCGGGGCGGCGAGAGGAGATGCGACGAGCCGAACCAACCGACGACGCCGAGGGCCAGCCCGGCCAGCAGGATGAGACCGAGAAGAAGGCGTCGGAGGCGTCGGAGCGGGCGTTTCACCGGAGCAGCGTGGCCGGGAGGGGTGAAGGGAGGGTGAAGAGGGTGGGAAAAGCCGGTTGGGCGCCTACCGACCGGGCATCGACCGACTTTCGGGATCGGGGTTTGCCACGCGGGCGAGGAGGGGGTAGGGGACGGGCATGTCGATGCTCGCTGATGACTCCGCCGTGATGACCAAGGCCCGCGAACTCTGTGCCGCGATTGCCGATGACGAACGTTTCCTCGAACTGCAGAAGCAGGTCGAGAGCTTCCTCGATGACGAGGCCGCGAAGCTGATGTACCAGAGCGTGCACGAGCGCGGCAGCGAGCTGCAGCAGAAGCAGCATTCCGGCGTGGAGCTCGGTGCGACGGAGATCCGCGAGTTCGAGAGCGCGCGGGAGGAGCTGCTGGCGAATCCGGTGGCGAAGAACTTCCTCGATGCCCAGGGCGAGCTGGAAACGCTGCAGCGGGCGATCGGCAAGTACGTCGGTCTCACGCTCGAGCTCGGCCGCGTGCCGACGGCGGACGACTTCGCCGAGTCGGAGAGCGGCTGCTGCGGTGGCGGCGGCGGGGGTGGCTGCGGCTGCCACTGATCGAAGCGATCGTCGATCCCTCACCGCCCGCTACGAGCCGATCGGACGCGGGTCGGCCTCGAGGCCGTTCCGGGCGTGGGTGAGGAGGTAGGTTTCCCGGCGTGAGTTGCCGTCGTCGTCTTCGTATTCGACGGCGGCGTGCAGGTTGCCGTGGCGATTCTCGATCCGCAGCAGCCGGAACGCCGGACGACTGCGGAGGCGGAAGAACACATGCAGCGGCACGTCCGGGTGGAGGGCGTTCCACAGGTAGCGGGCGGGCTCGAAGTCCGGGATGCGCGAAAGGGCGGCCAGCACGTGACGGACGCGCCAGACGCCGTGGCGGTGGGCGAGGCGGACGGCGGCGCGCTTGGCGAGCATGCCCTCCCACCAGGTGGCCTGCGGGTTTTCGTGGGCTTCGATGACTTCCTCGACCAGTCCCTCCGCGTGCCAGGCGAGGCCGGCGTGGAGTTGTTCACGGGTGATCCGTCCGGCTTCGAACTCGTCGAACAACTGCGGCGGTGTCGGCTGGATCGGCATGGCGGCGTGCTCCAAAACAAGCGTGGACGCGCGGGATTGCACGGGAAAAGCGTGTCGGGCAGGGTGAGAGCGTGAACGAGATCGACCGCGAGGACTTCCGCAACCTGCTGAACGAGATCGGCCGGATGCGGATGCCTTTCGGCAAATACGGGCCGAAGGAGTATCCGCCCCACGGCTTCCCGATCTGCGACCTCCCGGAGGAGTACCTCGCGTGGTTCAAGGAGCGGGGTTTCCCGAAGGGTCGGCTCGGCGAGCTGATGCAGTGGGTGTGGGAGATCAAGGCCAACGGCATGGACGCGGTCTTCAACCCGATCCGCACGGCCAACGGCGGCCGGATGCGGGCGAAGCCACGACGGAAGAAGGAGTGGGACTTCGAGTAGGAGTGGCTCCTTGAAGGAGCCATGGGCGGGGTGGACGGCTTTCGAGCCGCCCGGGCGACCTGGAGGTCGCCTGCCCGGCGCATGGCGCTTGGAAAGCGCCACTCCTATTCCTCCTCGATGACGATGCGCGGGAAGACGGGCTTGGGCTTGCCGGTCTGGTGGCCGTCGGGGAGCAGGCCCCACTTCAGGTCATCGAGCTTGAGCTTGAGCAGGTCGTCTCTGCGGAGCTGGTGGGCGAGGCGTCCGGCGGGCTCGGGGAGTACCGGGGAAAGCAGCACGGTCAGGTGGGCGAGGCTTTCGACCATGTGGGCGAGCACGGTCTCGAGGCGGGCCTTCTTCGACTCGTCCTTGGCCAGTTTCCACGGTTCGTTGCGCTCGGCGTAGCCGTTGCAGTGGGTGACGTGGTCGTTGATCGCCTTGAGCGCGGCCGACGGGTCGAAGCGGTCCATCGCCTCGCGGTAGGCGGCGGTGGATTTCTCGAGCGACTCGCGCAGTTCGGTATCCTGCGGCTCGGGCTCGTGGGTGGTGGTGACCGTGCCGCCGCAGAAGCGCGCGGTCATGTTCAGCGCGCGGTTGCAGAGGTTGCCGAGTTCGTTCGCCAGCTCCTGGTTGTAGAGCATGATGAAGCGCTCGGGGTCGAAGTCGGAGTCCTTGCCGGTGACGATGTCGCGGGCGAGGTAGTAGCGCACGGCGTCGGGGCCGAAGCGGTCGGCGAGCTCGTCGGGATCGACGACGTTGCCGAGCGACTTCGACATCTTCTCGCCCTTGATGTTCCACCAGCCGTGGACCAGCAGGCGGGGCAGTTGCTCATCGGGGAAGCCCATGGCGTGGAGCATGCACAGCCAGTAGATGCCGTGGGCGGGGACGAGGATGTCCTTGCCGATGATGTGGACGGGCGTGGGCGAGCCGTCGGCGGGCCAGAGCCGGTCGAAGTCGGGCAGGCCGGCGTCGTCGGCCGCGAGGTAGCCGGCGAAGGAGACGTAGTTGATGAGGGCGTCGAACCAGACGTAGGTGACGAAGTCGGGATCAAAGGGGATCTCGATGCCCCAGCGCAGGCGCTCCTTCGGGCGCGAGATGCAGAGGTCCTGCTCGCCGGCGCGATCGACGGCGCCGAGCAGCTCGTTGCGGCGGAAGCCGGGGAGGACGCTGTCTTTCCTACTGGAAACGTAGTTTTTCAGCCACTCGGCGTGGTCGGAGAGGCGGAAGTACCAGTTTTCCTCCTCGATCTCGACGACCTCGCCCCACTCGGGTCCGAACTCGCCGTCCTCGCCGCGGTCGCGGTCGGTGAGGAACTGCTCCTGGCGCACCGAGTAGAAGCCGCGGTAGGCCTTCTTGTAGAGTTCGCCCTTCTCCTTGAGCGTGGTGAGGATCTGCTGGACGCAGGCCTGGTGGCGGTCGTCGGTGGTGGCGGCCCAGCCGTCGTAGTCGACGCCGAGCTTCTTCCACAGGTTGAGGAAGAGCTTGGTCTTCTTGTTGGCGAAGGTGGCCGGGTGGATGCCCTCCTTTTCGGCGGTCTGCTGGACCTTCTGGCCGTGCTGGTCGACGCCGGTGAGGAAGTAGCACTCGTCGCCGCGCAGCCGGAGGTAGCGGGCGAGGATGTCGGCGAAGACCTTCTCATAGGCGTGGCCGATGTGCGGCGCACCGTTGGTGTAGTCGATGGCGGTCGTTAAGAGCATGGGAAGGAAATGATAAATGCTAAATGATGAATGTTAAATGAGGAGAGGGGTGCTCAGGCACTAAATCCGTGGTGGTTGAGCATTTAACATTCAACATTCGCTATTGGCTCCGATCCACTTTTCCTCCGAGCGAGAGGATGCGGGCGTTGCCCTTGGCGGCTTCGGCTTCGGGGATGTTGCCGTCGCGGACATACATCTGCGAGAGCGAGGTCCAGGCGAGCAGGTCGTTGGGCTGGAGGGTCACGGCCTGGAGACCGCAGCCGATGGCTTCCTTGACCTGGCCGAGCTTCAGCAGGGTCATGCCGAGGGCGTGCCAACCGTCGAAGAACCCGGGGTCGAGCTCGACGCAGCGGCGGTAGAGGGCGGCGGCTTCGTCGAGTTCGCCGAGCGCGAGGCAGCCATTGGCCTCGTCGAACAGCTCGTCGCGCTCGGACATCCGGTCAGGAACGTTGGGGCGTGGTCACCTGGGCTTCCTGGATCCGCTGGCGCAGCCACGCATCGAAGGCCCGCTGCTGGATCTGGCCGCGGAGGCCGGCGGAGATCTGGTCGATCTGCTGGCCGCGGTTGTCGTCCTTGATGATCTGCCGGGCATCGACGTGGATGATCACGGCGCGGTCGTCGGAGATGAAGGGCTCGGCGAAGTCGCCGGGGTTCACGGTCGAGGCGAGCTGGAAGATCTGGCGGGCGTTGAACTCGTTGTCGAGCGAGTCGCTCATGCCCCAGGGGCCGAGCTTGCGGGGCTCGAGGCCGAGCTCCTTGGCGGCGTCATCGAAGCTCTTGCCACCGGCGATCGCCTCCTTGAGGGCGGCGGTTTTCTCCTCGACCTCCTTCTCGAGCGCCTCACCGGCGTTCTCGGCGATGTACTGCTCGCGCACCTCGTCCTTGGCCTCCTCGAAGGTCTTCTCGCGCGACGCCTCGAGTTCATCCAGTCGGACGACGAGGAACTGGGCTTCGCCGACCGGAAGGGCATCCGTGAAGGGGGCCAGCGGATCGGGCCCGGGGGAAAGCCCGAAGATGGTCTCGGCAAGTTGGGTGCCGGCGGCGGAGGAACGCGTGCGCAGACGGAGGTCGGCGGGCAGCGTGGCGCGGGTGACCCAGTCGGTGGACTTCACCTCCCAGCCGAGCTTTTCGGCCTCCTCTTCGAAGGCCTTGCCTTCGGTGTCGTTGACGCGGGTGATGAAGTTGTCGGTGTCGATGGCGATCTGCTTGTCGATTTCCTTGCGCTTCTCGGCGCGCTCGACCTTGGCGTCGTCCTCGGCTGCCTGTTGCTCCTCGGTCTTCTCGGGGGCGTCGGCCGGCTCCGGCTCCTCCTGGATCTCCTCGGGATACTCGGGGCTGGCGAGGACGTAGCTGACCTTGACCTTCTGCTCGGTGGTGTAGGCGCCCTTGCGGGTCTCCCACCACTCCTTGAGCTCTTCGTCGCTCGGGTCGAGCTGCTCGCGGAAGGGCTCCATCTCGATGCTGGCGACGCTCGCCTCGATCTGCTGGGCGCGCTCGACGGCGACCGCCTCGGCGAGGCGGCGGCTGCCTTCGAGGCCACCGCCGATCAGGGCGCGCAGCTCGTCGAGGGCGATGACGTCGCGGATGAGTTCGCGGAAGTCGCGCTCGACCATGCCGTAGGACCCGAGGGTCTTGCTGGAGAAATTGCGGTAGGCCTCGGCGTTGAAGTCTCCGGGCGTGCCGGGAGGTGATCCGGCCGGCGGCGGCGTCTGGAAGCCGCGGATTTCACGGACGTAGGCATCGACCGCCTCGTCCGAGGGGTGGATGCCGAATTCCTCGCGGGCGTCGCGCAGCAGGATGCGGCCGGTGAAGAACTGGATGGCCCGGTTTTCCTCGTTCTCGGCGTCGCCGTGCAGGGCGTTGAGAAATCCGTAGAGCCGGTAGTCGCCGAGGCGGGGAATCAGGTCGTAGGGCGAGGCCCCGAGCTTGCGGAATTCGGAGGCCGAGTAGGCGCGGCCTTCGATGGTGACCACCGTGCCTCCGGTGCCGGAGCGGCGGAAGAAGCCACTGGTGTCCATGAAGACAAAGCCCAGGAGGAGCAGGACGATCACGATGAAGATCAGCCCGGTGTATCTACGGATATTTTCGATCATGGAGGCAGAGCCGCGCGTCGGCGGGGGCGGAAGTAAAGGGAGCGCCCGGAGGAGCTTCAACCCTTATTCGCGGGGAGACAAAAGACTTTGGAAGCGCTCTCCGGAGCGGGCGGAAAGGGGTCGGGCCCGGAGCGCGGGCGCCGGAACGCGTCGCCCGGAAAAGGAATGCCGCCGGGGAGCACCCACTCCCCGGCGGCTGGAGAGTTGTCAGGTTCACGTTCCGGGGGGAGGTCGGAACCGACAACTGCTGTTCACCCTTACATGAAAACTGCACAAACGCGCGGTTTTCAAGGGGGTCAGACCGAGGTCGGCCCGGTCCGTTCAAATCTTTTGAAAAAATCGCCCTGCGAAAGCATCCCGGGCTTGCCCGACCGGGGCGGAACGCGTGGTCTGGCGGCGTGACGGGAAGTGAGATCCGGGAGGCGCTCGAGGTGGCGGGGGTGCGTCCGAACCGCCAGCTCGGCCAGAATTTCCTCTGCGACCCGCAGGTGGCGCGCTGGATCACCGATCAGCTCGACCCGCAGCCGGAAGACACGGTGGTGGAGGTCGGCCCGGGGACGGGGGCGCTGACCTCGCAGTTGCTCGGGCGCGTGAAGCGGCTGGTGCTGGTCGAGTTCGACTCGCGGCTGGCGGCCTGGCTGAGCGAACGGTTCGCCGAGCGCGACGATGTCGAGGTGCACCATGCCGATGGCGCCCGCTTCGATCCGCGGGGGCTCTGGAAGCATCGGCCGGTGAAGTTCCTCGGCAACCTGCCATACTCGGCGGGCGGGGCGATCCTGCGCAATTTCCTGTCGCGGCCGCATCCCTTCTCGCGGGCGGTCATCATGCTCCAGAAGGAGGTGATAGACCGCATGTGCGCCGTGCCGCGCACCAAGGATTACGGGGTCCTGACGCTGCGGGTGTGCAGCGAGTGGCAGGTCGAGCCGCTGAAGATCGTGCCACCCGAGGCCTTTCATCCGCGGCCGAGGATCGACTCCACCGTGGCGCTCCTGACGCCCCTGGTCGACCGCTTGCCGGTCTTCGACGCGCGGCGGTTCGATGAACTCATCCGTCGGGGTTTCTCCCAGAGGCGCAAGCAGTTGCGCAAGCAGATGCCGGACGATCCGGCGTGGGACGAGGTGGCGGAAGCGCTCGGCATCGCCCCGACGGCGAGGGCCGAGGAGCTGAGTCTCGACGACTGGGTCGCGGTGACCCGGGCCTACGATCCGCATCCGCTCAAGGAGGTTCCGCAGCGGGACGGGGAGCGGTTCGACGTCGTCGATGAGGACGACCAGGTGGTGGGACAGGCGAGTCGTGCCGAGGTGCACGCGAAGGGCCTGCTTCATCGGGCGGTGCACATTTTCGTGGTCAACGGCCGGGGCGAGCTCCTGCTGCAGCAACGTTCGCGGTTGAAGGATGTTCACCCGGGTGTCTGGGACTCGAGCGTGGCGGGTCACCTCGACGCCGGCGAGGACTACGAGGCGGCGGCGCGTCGCGAGATGGTCGAGGAGATGGGGATCGAGGAAGCCGTGCCCGAGGAAGTCGGCCGGATCACGGCCTGCGAGGCGACCGGCTGGGAACATGTCCGGCTCTATCTGGTGCGCTGGGAAGGTCGTCCGAGCTTTCCCTGTGCCGAGGTCGAGGCGGTCCTCTGGCTGGGTTCGGAGGAGATCGACGCCTGGATCGCGGCCCGCCCGGAGGACTTTGCGAGCGGCTTCCTCGAGTGCTGGCGGGTGGCTCGCGGACGGTGAACACTTGAAGTTCAGTGTCTCCTGATACTTTTTAAATATTTCTTGTTTGAGAATCTTGATTAGGTAGGCTGGAGGTCGCTTCCCCAAAGCACCTGTTCCACAACCAGCCATGAAAAACGCCACCCGGGACGGGGCAGTCGTCGCATCGACGTCAGCCCGGTCGCCACGCTTTCGGGGATTGCCGGGGCTCACTTTAATCGAGCTCTCCATCGTGATTCTCGCCCTGTTGTTGTTTGCCACGCTCCTGCTGACGGGAGCCCGCGCGTGGAAACGCGGTAGTGACCGGGCCATCTGCATCGCCAATCTCGCCGGCGTGCAGAAAGCGGTCCGGGGCTACGCCAACATGTCCGGACTCAATCCCGGCGAGACCGTGCCGGGCCTGGAGGCCAAGGTGGTCGGACCGGACCGGTTCTTCGAGTCCCTGCCGGCCTGTCCGGCCGAGGGGATCTACACGCTGGGAGGGGACGACATCCCGCCGCTGGGCTCGCTCTACATGTCCTGCTCGCTGGAGGGCTCGCTCGGTCATCTGCCCGAGCAGGTCGCCGACTGGTAGCGGAGCGGGGCACATTTCGTGGATTGCAGGACTGCGGGACACGGTGGATGCTCCCGGCGATGTCCGCCGTGTTGACCGCCGACCGCACGAGCGACGCCCGCCTCTGGCTGGTGGCGTTGCTGGCGTCGCTCGGCATCAACGTGCTGGTGATCCTGGTGCTGGCCGTATTGGCGGTCCGGTCGATCATTTTTGCATCGCCCGTGGAGGAAGCTTCCGCCTCCGCGCCCAAGGAGCGGGTGATGACGATTCAGCCGGTGACGAGGGCCGAGCCTCCGGCGCCGGCCAAGGAGCGGGAGCGCATGGGGTTTGCGAGAACCTCCGAGGACCAACCCGCCGGCATTCCGGAGCAGCCGAAGTTCACCGGTGAGCGCGATACGCTGGGGACGAGCGAAGCGACGCCCGACCCCGACGCTCCCGACCTTCCCAGCCAGGATGGCATCGAGCCGCGGGTGGAGGGGGAGATGGAAACGACCGAGAGCGATTATCAGGACGGAGTGCTCGAGCATACGAATCCGGCCGGCATGCCGGCCGAACCGGTCGAGTCGGCCGTGGCCACCGAGGCGACCGAACCGGTGGAGCCGACCGAGACCGCCGAAGCCGAGCCGACCGAGGCCATGTCGCCGCCGCCGCTGGATGCGGCCGAGGAAGGCGAGCCCGGCGGTGAGCGGGAGCGGCTCGCCGAGGGTCCGCTTCCGGTGGATCTGCCGGTCCCGCCGGAGAGGTCCGAGGAGGAGCCGAAGCGTGTTCCCGAGAGCGAGTTGCCCGAGGGAGAGGAGGAGGAGATGGTCGAGGAAAGCCCGAAGGAGCAGCCGGCCGAGGCGCGCACCGAGGCCGGCGCCGAGCCGGGCTTCCGGGGCTACCAGCGGAAGACGAGCCTGCGGGGGTCGATTTCCCGGCGGGGGCGCTCGGCGCTCGACGTGAAGGCCGGCCCGCTCGGGAAGTATCACACCGCCCTCAGCCGTGCGATCGAGCGGGAGTGGCAGCGGCAGGTGGTCCGCAACCGGGATTTCATCACGCCGGGCGTGCTGCGCATCCGGGTCGTGCTCGATGAGAACGGGAAGGTGCGCTCGGTGGGAACGGTCGAGGAGGTCGGGGTCGGGACGATCCAGAAGGGCTTCACCCACGCCGCGATCCGCGAGGCCGACCTGCCGGTGATGCCCGCCGAGGTGAAACGCGAACTCGACGGCGAACCCCTGGAACTGCTTTACAACTTCATCTTCTGAGGCCGAGCTTCGCGCCGAACCTTCCCCATGACCTCCCCATTGTTCCCGCTGCTCGCCGATTCCTCGCCGGGGCTGATCGAGCAGATCGGCCTCTTCTTCCGCGAGGGCGGCGTGTTCATGATCCTGCTCGGCGTGACCTCGGTGGTCGCGGTCGCGGCGATCCTGTTCAAGTTCCTCACGCTGTCGCGACAGCGGATCGTCCCGGACGAGCTCGTCCACGATGTCGAAGGCTTCGAGTCGCGGATTCGCGACGGGCGCGTCGGGCCCATCCTCGAGAGCTTCGAAAAGGGAGAGAGCGCGCTGGCCAGGCTGTGCGCCGCCGCGGTCCGCCAGCGCGGCAAGCCGCAGTCGGAGATCGCCGACGCGGTTCAGTCGATGGCCCGCGCCGAGATCGTCCGGCTCCACAGCGGGATGACCGCGATCGACGTGGTGATCAGTGTCGCGCCGCTGCTCGGGCTGCTCGGCACGGCCTCGGGGCTGGTGGTGGTGTTTTCCGGTCTGGAGTCGGATGCCGACTGGCTGATGATCACCGCCGGGATCGGGCGGGCGCTGAAGACGACGATCGTCGGCATGGCGATCGCGGTGCCGGCGATCATTGCGCAGGGGTTCTTCCAGCGGAAGATCGACACCTATGCGGCGCGCCTCGAGGTGCTGCTGACCTCGCTCGCCCACGTCTGCGAACGCTCGCCGCGACTCGGTGAGGTGCAACCCGGCCGCGCCGACTGATGCGCTTCGAACGCCCCGCCTCCCGTCCCCGACAGGTGCCGATCGTCTCGCTGATCGACATCCTCTTCATCGTGCTGATCTTCTTCATCGTCTCCTCCGAGTTCAAAAAGAAGCGGGACGTGCTGAAGATCGAGCTGCCGACGGTGAGGGAGGTCGAGTCGCAGACCATCGCCGACGCCCGCTCGGTGCTGGCGATCGACTCCGACGGCGCGCTCCGGCTCGATGACCTCACCGTGCCCAACCTCAGCCTGCTCGAGGCCTACCTGAACGCCTACGTGAAGGAGAACCCGGGGCGGAAGCTCGAGCTCGAGGCGGACAAGGACGTGTCCCTCGAAACGCTGGTGTCGATCTGGGATGCGTTGACCGCCGCCGGAATCGAAGTTACCGACGTGCCCGCCCGCATCGCCCTGCCCGCTGAAACTTCCGAAGGTCCATGACGCTCGACATCGTCCAACTTGGTCATCCCGTGCTGCGCGAACGCTGCCGTCCGGTGGAGACGGTCGACGCCGATCTGCGCAAGCTGGTCGATGACATGATCGAGACCATGTATGCCGCGCAGGGGGTCGGTCTTGCCGCGCCCCAGGTCGGCGTGCCCCTGAGATTGGCAGTCGTGGATGTCGCCCACGACCCGGAGTGCATCAGCTTTCTCAAGGTCAACGGCGAGGAAGCCGATCTGGCCGACCACATGCCGCTGGTGTTCCTCAATCCCGAGCTCGAGTTCGGGGAACGGAAGGAAAGCGACACCGAAGGCTGCCTGAGCATCCACGACGTCCGCGCCGAGGTGAAACGTCCGGCTTCGATCCGGGCGAAGCTGCCGCAGCTCGATGGCAGCGTGCTCGAACTCGAGACCGATGGTCTGCTCGCGCGGGCGATCCAGCACGAGACCGATCACCTCAACGGCGTGCTGTTCATCGATCGCATCTCGCCGGCGGCCAAGGTCCGCCTCAAACGCAAGCTCAAGCGACTGGCCGCGGGAGGTTGACACGTGGGTTCGATGAAATTCTCGACCTCCTAAGCATTTTTGGTTAAAGCTCCGTCTGCCGTGGACGGCGTTCCCACTCGACCCCAGGTAGCATGAGCAAAGACAAAGGTATCTTCGAACCGCAGGAAGGTTTCACTGCCCCGCCCAAGAGTCCGTTTGCCGTCGACGACGGCGAGGACAGCCCGTTCGCCTCCCCGGCACCCGAGAGCAAGTCACCGTTTTCGGAGGTGGGCGACGAGAAGCCGACCCGCCTCAAGCCGGAGGAAGGGTCGCAGCCTTTCGCATCGGGTGGTGACAAGTCGCCGTTCGGTTACGAGCCTCCCGCGGCGTCGGAGCCGGCGCCTGCTTCGGCATCCCCTTTCAGCGAGGCCTCGAAGCAGGAGGAAAAGCCGGCCGAACCCAAGGCCGAGTCTTCTTCTCCCTTTGCCGACGCGACCGAGTCGAAGCCGGCGTCGTCGCCCTTCGGCATGGCCCCGACTCCCGAGCCGAAGCCGGCCGAGCCGACGCCGACGCCCGCGGCCACGCCGGAGCCCGCGCCGGCCACGGCCGCGCCGACGTCCTCCGGCGATTCGGATTCCAGCAGCATCAAGCAACTCGAGCTGCGGGCCATCTTCGGTGTCGACCGTGAACTCACCGCGTCGGAGATCCTGCAGCGTGCCGGATCGCTCCCGGGAATCCGTCATCTCGCCCGCGTCGCCGCCTCGGAGGCGGGTGCCGTCGATGCGATCAAGCGTCTCATCGGAGGTCTCGGTTTCGGCGGAGGTCAGGTGAAGCTCTACTGCGGCAGCGCGCCCATTGAATTCGTTCGCGAAGGATCGGTGCTGCTCGCGGTGCAGACCGACGGCGGTTTCGCGCCCGGCGTGAGGGAGACTCTGATGATCGTCGCCCGAGAGCTCGGGAAGATGTGATTCAGCCCGTTCGGCGATGAGGAGTTCTCCGGAGTTCCGCGATGCCAAGGTGGTGATCGTCGGGGCGTCCGAGTCCGGGCGATTCGAACTCCTGCATGCGATCGCCAGCCGTCTCGGAGGCGACGCACCGGAGACCGTCGATGCCGGCCCGTGGCGGGTGCTGCGGTCCGACGTGCCGGCGCAGGGTCTGCGAATCCACCTCTGCTGCGTGGACGGTGAGTCTCCCTACCGGGGCGTGGAGTCGCTGTTGCTTGAGGATGCCGATGCCGCGATCCTGATGGTCGACGTGTCGCCGGAGGGCATCGCCGCGAGTCGCCGTTGCTTCGACCGCTGGAAGCCGGATCTCGAAGGGGACCGGCTCGCCCACGTCGTCCAGTACCACCGGATCGAGCGGGAGCCCCGGTTCGATCCCGCCGTCATGGATGCGTGGCTGGGCCTGAGGGGAGAGGGTGTCCTTCGGGTGGCGACGCACTCGGAAGCCCCGGACGGACCGGGCGGGTCGTTTGACCGCTTGGTCGCCCGATTGAACGAGGAACGGGCGGAGGCATGAGCCGGCCGTGGCGGATCCGGGTCGATACCGGCGGCACCTTCACGGACGCGTGGGGGATCGGGCCCGACGGCACCGAGCGCCGATGCAAGGTGCTTTCCGACGGTCGTCTCCGGGTCGAGACCGCCGGGTCCGGTGATGGATGGCTCGAGTTGACCGGGGCCGCCGCCGACCTTCCCGAAGGCCTGTTGGTCGGATGGCGCACGGCCGACGGGGTGGAAGTGACGGGCCACCAGGGTGGGCGCATCCGGCTCAAGGCGCCGGCCGGGGTGATCGAGCTCGATGGCGGTGAGGAGGCACCGGTGGTGGCGGCGCGGGTGCTGACCGCGACCCCGGCCTCGGCGGCGCTCCCTCCGATGGATTTCCGGGTGGCGACGACGCGGGGCACCAACGCACTGCTCGAACACAAGGGGGCGAAGGTGGCGCTGTTCATCAGTTCGGGCTTCGAGGATCTTCCGGTCATCCGGGACCAGCGGCGTCCGTCACTTTTCGATCCGGGAGCTCCCGGCGAGGCCGGTCTCGCGGACCGGATCTACGGCGTCCATGGTAGAATGTCGGAGGAGGGGGTGGAGCTGGCCGGGCCGGACGAGGCTTCGGTGCGGCGTGATGCCCGGGATGCCCTGGCGGCGGGCTGCGACGCCGCGGCGGTCGCCTTGCTGCACGCCTGGAGAAACCCGGAGCACGAGAGGTCGGTGGCCGGCTGGCTGCGCGACGAGGGTTTTGCCGAGGTCACCGTTTCCGCCCGGGTGGCCCCGCTGATCCGGCTGCTGCCCCGGATGGACACGGCGCTGGCCGATGCGTTTCTCGCGCCGGTCATGCGGCGTTTCATCAAACGCGTCGAAGAGCCCCTCGAGGGCAGGACCGTCTGGCTGATGACCAGTGCGGGTGGCCTGGTTCCATCGCATCGCTATCAACCCAAGGACTCCCTGTTGTCCGGGCCGGCTGGCGGCTTGATTGGTGCGGCGGATCTGGCGCGGGCGGCGGGTTACCCGAGGGTCCTCACCTTCGACATGGGGGGGACGAGCACCGACGTGGCACGCATCGACGGTCCCTTCGGTTACCGCGAGGAGCAACAGGTCGGGCCCGCCCGGGTGCTGGCGCCGGCGCTTGAGATTGAAACGGTCGCGGCCGGCGGCGGATCGATTTGTCGATGGCGCAACGGGCGCCTCGAGGTCGGTCCTGAAAGCGCCGGGTCGGTCCCGGGCCCGGCATGCTACGGACGAGGCGGGCCGCTGACCCTGACCGATGTGAATCTGCTCCTCGGTCTGATGGATCCGGTCGGTGCCGGGATCCCGCTCGACCGCGAGGCCGCCCGCGTTCGTTTCGAAGAATTGATGGAGGCGATGAGGGCCGGGGGAGAGGAGCCCGGCCCTGAGAGGGACCTGCTCAAGGGCCTGAGGGAGATGGCCGTCGAGCGGATGGCCGAGGCGATCCGCTCGGTGAGCATCCGCCAGGGGGTTGAGGTGGAGGGGCACGCGCTTTTCGCCTTCGGCGGGGCGGGCCCGCAACATGCCTGTGCGGTGGCGGACCGGTTGGGGGTTTCCACCGTGCTGGTTCCGGCCGATGCCGGACTGCTGAGTGCTTGGGGGCTGGAGCGGGCGCGGCGCCAGGAACAGCGGGTGCGACAGGTGCTCGAGAGCCTGGACGCGGTGCCGGTGGCGGAGGTGTGGGCGGAGCTGGCGGAGGAGGCCGGAGAGGCGCTCGGTGTCGCGCGCCCGGTGTTTCGCTACATTGCCTCGCTGCGCCTGCGCGGGCAGGAGTCGACCCTCGAGATCGAATCGTCCGAGGGTCGGGGCGATCCGCTCGCGGCGGATTTCGCGGCGCGCTATCGGGAGGTTTTCGGCTACGAACCTCCGGGTGGGGTGCCGGTCGAACTCGTGCGGTTGAGGGTGGTGGCCGAGGACACCGTGGACGAGCGTCCGCGGGAGCGCTTCGAGGAGGTGGCCGGCGTGGGGCCGCGGATCTGGCAGGACCGTTACTCCACCTGTGTGCTGCCGGCGGGGTGGACGGCCTGGCGGGGGAATGGTGGCACGCTCAGGCTGGAGCGGGTGGAAGCACGGGATGATACCCTGCGTGGCATGTCCGCGGCCGTGCGGTCCGGCCTTTTCCGCAGTCGATTCGAGGGACTGCTTTCCTCGATGGGGGAGGCGCTCAAGCGCACCGCCTTGTCGACGAACATCCGCGAACGCCTGGATTTCTCGTGCGCACTGCTCGACGCCGGGGGGCGGCTCGTCGCGAGCGCCCCCCACGTGCCGGTGCATCTCGGTGCGCTCGGCGTCTGCGTGCGGGAATGCCTCCGCAGGATCGAGATGAATCCCGGCGATGTGATCATCACGAACCACCCCGGGTACGGTGGTTCGCACCTGCCGGACGTGACCCTGATCGCACCGGTTCACGATGCGGCGGGGCGGCGGATCGGGTTCGTCGCCAATCGGGCCCATCACGCGGAGATCGGAGGAATGGCGCCGGGTTCGATGCCGGCGACCGCCACCTGTCTCGCCGAGGAAGGGGTGGTGATTTCGCCGATGAAGCTGGTCGATGGCGGCGCGCTGCGGCGCGAGCGGCTGGAACGCTTGCTACGGGAGGCGGCGTACCCGTCGCGGCGTCCTTCCGACAACCTCGCCGATGTCGAGGCCCAGTTGGCGGCCTGTCACTTCGGCCGGGAGGCGGTCGAGGGACTGGTGGCCGCCCACGGGGCCGATCCGGTGCGCGACGAGATCTCCGCGATCACCGGCCGAAGCGCGGCGCTGATGGCGGGGCGGCTGCAGCGTTCGGATCTTCAGGTCCGGGCGACGACCCGCCTCGATGACGGCACGCTGCTCCAGGTGCGCCTCGAGGTGAGTGAAGGGCGAATGAAGGTCGACTTCCGGGGCAGCGGCGAAGTGCATCCGGGAAACCTGAATGCCACGCCCGCCATCGTCCGAAGCGTGCTTCTCTACGTGCTGCGCCTCTGGCTCGGTGAGGACGTGCCACTCAATGAAGGACTTCTCGAGGTCGTGGACCTCGAGTTGCCGTCCGGCCTGCTCAACCCGGTTTTCGGACAGGACGCGGCGATGGCACCGGCGGTGGTTGGAGGCAATGTCGAGGTCAGCCAGCGGCTGGCGGACCTGTTGTGCGAGGCGCTCCGGATCTGTGCGAACGGGCCCGGGACGATGAACAACTTCCTCTTCGGGGATGAAAGCTTCGGCTACTATGAAACGCTCGGCGGGGGTGCCGGAGCGGGTCCCGGATTCGACGGGGCGTCCGGGCGGCAGGTGCACATGACCAACACCGCGCTGACCGACCCCGAAGTGCTCGAGCATCGCTATCCCGTGAGGGTGATCCGCCACGCCTTGCGCTCGGGTTCGGGAGGCGCGGGGAGATGGTGCGGAGGCGAGGGCATCGTGCGCGAACTCGGGTTCCTCGCACCGCTCACGGTCTCCTTTCTGACCCAGCGCCGGACCAGCGGGCCGGCCGGAGCGGCTGGCGGCGGAGACGGCATGCCGGGCGGCCAGTGGCTCGTCCGGAAAGGAGGCGGGACGGAGAAGCTCGAGGGGGTGCTTACCCTGGAGGTCGCGGCCGGCGAGGCGATCCGGATCGAGACCCCCGGCGGGGGAGGATGGGGAACCGGATGACGGCTTGCCCCGGGCGGAGGTTTCGCTATTTCTCTTTCGTGATGTTGGATCGATCACCCGATTCGGAACCGGAGATCCGCTCGGTACTCGTCCTTGGTGGCGGTAGCGCGGGATTGTTGACCGGCCTGACGCTGAAGCGTCTCGTGCCGGACCTCGACGTCAGGCTGGTCCACAGCAGCGACATCGGCGTGATCGGCGTCGGCGAGGGAACGACCGCCGTGTTTCCCGAGCATTTGTTCAAGACGCTCGGGCTCGATGTGGGGGAGTTCTATCGCGACGCGCAGCCGACCTGGAAACAGGGCATCAAGTTCGTGTGGGGACCGCGCGAGCATTTCTTCTACGACTTCGAGTTCCAGTATGACAACCGCTTCGACGGGTTGCCGAAGGCGAGCGGCTACTACGCGACCGACGATTGCCGCGACCTTTCGCATGCCTGTTCGCTGATGGAGCGCGGCAAGGCCTTCACCAGCGGTCCGCTCGGCAAGCCGATCATCCGTGGTCAACACGCCTTCCACATCGAGAACGAGAACCTCGTGAAAACCCTGACCCGCCATGCGGAAAGCGCGGGCATCGGGTTTCTCGACGACACGCTGGAGCGGGTCGAGCACGAGGGAGGGCGCGTGACCGCGATCGAGTTCAAGGGAGGGGAGAGAATCGAGGCCGACCTCTTCATCGATGCCTCGGGCTTCCGTGCGGAGTTGATCGGAAAGGTTCTCGAGGAGCCGTTCCGGAGTTTCTCCGAGGGCCTCTTCTGCGACCGGGCGGTGATCGGCGGCTGGGAGCGGGAAGACGAGCCAATCCTCGCCTACACCACCGCCGAGACGATGGATCACGGTTGGTGCTGGCAGATCGAGCACGAGCACTTCATCAACCGCGGCTACGTGTATGCCTCCGACTTCGTCGATGACGACGCCGCGCTTGCCGAGTTCCTCAAACGCAATCCGAAGGTGTCCAACGAGCCGCGGGTCGTTCGGTTCCGCAGCGGACGTTACGAGCGCAACTGGGTTGGCAACGTCGTTGCGGTGGGCAACGCGTCCGGCTTTGTCGAGCCGCTCGAGGCGACCGCGCTGGCTCAGATCATCTATGAGGCGCGCTGGCTGGCGGAGGGCCTCAGAATGTCGGCGCGCCGCCCCGACGACACGGTCCGGAAATTCTACAACGAACGGATCGGCACCGCCTGGGACGAGATCCGGGACTTCCTCGCCTACCACTACAAGTTCAACACGCGGCTGGACACGCCCTTCTGGCAGCACTGTCGGGAGGACGTCAGCCTGGGCGATCACGCCGGTCTGTTCGAGGCCTATCAGGAACTCGGGCCGTCGCAGTTGCTTTCCGAGGCCTTGCCCGTGAGGCCGAACGTCTACGGCATCGAGGGTTTCCTGGCGATGCTCGTCGGGATGCAGGTGCCGTACCGGGCACGGCACGAGGCGAACGCCGGGGAACGGCAGCTGTTCGAAAAGGCGCGGGGCCGGCTGGCCCGGGCGGCCGCGGCCGGGGTGACCGTTCGCCAGGCGCTGGACGCAATTCGCAAACCGACGTGGCAATGGAGCTGAGTTCGAAAATCCAAACGGTGAAGATCGAGGGCTCGGGGCCGGATCCGTGGCTCGTTGCGCTGGTGGTCAAACGCCACCTTCCCCAGCTGGAAGTCGAGGTCCACGACCGGGGTGGCCCGGTCGATCCGATCGGGGAAACCACGACGCCTTACTTCACGAGGCAGCTTCTCGGTCCGCTCGGCATCCGGCCGATCGACCTCCACCGCCTGGCGCGTCCGGTGTGGACGCTCGGGTTCCGCTGCCGCTGGGGCCGGCGGGAGGAGTTCCATCGCGCCTTCGACCTGAATCCCGTCGGCCTGCTTCCGGGGACGGATTGCGGCATGGGGTTTCTCGCGGCCCGGGCGGATTTCACGGGGGCGAGTGTCGGGCAGGCACTGATGCAGGCCCGCCGCATGCCCTCGATCGACCCGGGCCGGGGTTCCGGGCCGGTGGATGCGATGGCCGGCCTCCAGCTCGACCCGGAACGGTTCGGGGCGATGCTCCGGAAGGCTTGCGAGGTGGTCGGCGTCCGGAGCGGGACGGAGGACTCGATCGCCGATCTGAGGATTGAAACCGAGCGGGGAGAGGGGGATTTCGTCGATGCGCCCTTCGCCAGTCGTCGGGCGGTCACGGGTACCCGTCACCGCGCCAGCGAGTCGATCCGCCCCTACGCCGGCTTGGAGACCCATGCGTCCGGGTGGTGGTGGCGGGTCGAGCACGACGACCGCATCGGGCTCGGCTTCGCTTTCGATCCCGACGAGCTGTCCGATGAAGAGGCTCGAAAAATCCTCGCCGATCGGCTCGGCGACCCGGTGGGAGACCTCAGGATTCACGAATGGCGTTGCGGCCATCGAGTGCAACCGTGGTCGGAGGGATCGCTCCTCGTGGGGGATGCCGCCGGTCGGTTCGAGCCGATGACGGGCATGAGGCTGCCGCTGCTGCTCCACGAGGCGCAGACCTTCTGCCGGATCGTCGGCGAAGCGAATGGAGAGCCGGGTGAGGCCTGTCGGGCACTCTACAACGGGGCCCTCGTGCGTGGCCGGCGGGAGATCGGGGATTTCATCTCCCTGCATTACCGGCACGCAGGTCGTGATGAGGCGTTCTGGAAGCGAGCCGGCGAGCGAGCCGCCTACGGCGGCATGAAGCGTCTGATCGACCTCTACGGCACGACCGGTCCCTCAGGATACATTCTCAATGCGATTCCCGGTTTTCCCGGTACCATGGGCGGGGAGTCATGGATTGCCGCCATGGTCGGACTCGGCCTGCCGTTCCAGGCGGACTTCGAGCCCTCGCCGGAAGCCGGAAAGGCCTGGGAGGCGGCCGTTGCGGAGAACGAGCGACGGGCGCGGCAGGGGAGCGAGCCGGAGCGCGCGCTCGCGGCAGCACGCTGAGGGGTGGGCACGGAGGGTCCGTCTATTCTTTCCCAACGGCGGGGGTGTCCGGGTCGCGGGCGTGGAAGAGCTCCCGGCTTCGGGCCGGCAGCTCGGCGACGACCTCCAGGGCCTCGTCGACGAGCTCCGGCGTTCCGAGCTGGTGAACCCATGCCGCGGCATCGTCGGGACGACGGGGAAGCCAGTAGTTGAGGAGCTCCCGGATGCCGGCGCGCCGCGCCGCTCCTGCCGGAAAGGAGCTGATCCAGTCGCCGGCGGCCGGGGCGTCCTGCTGGGCCCAGCGTTGGACGACCTGCACCACCGCCCGATCGCGCGGCCGGCCGGCGGGCATCTCGGTGACGACGAGGGTGGCGGCGCGTTCGGGGTCTTCGTTCGCCAGCACCAGCGCGAGGCGGCCGAAGGCCTCGGCCCTTTCCCCGGGATCCTCGAAGTCCTGTGCCCAGCTCACGGCGGCCTCCACATCGTCGTCGGCGAGACGCATCGCGAAGTGTCCGATCAGCCGGCGGGCCCCCGGGCTTCCCGGCGGCAGCTCGTCGAGCGCCTGCCGGGCGACCTCGGGTTCAAGCTCGAGTGCGTCCCAGGCGAGCGCCTCAAGTTTCCTCTCCCTTTCGGCGGGATCCTCGAGCCCGAGGGCATCGGCGAGCCGCTCCCTGGGGGTGGGAGGAGGTTCCTCGGAGAGAGGTCGTTCGAAGCGGTCGGCCGTCCTCGCCGAGGGCGTGTCGCCCTCCGGGCGGCCGGAGGTCTCCGGGTCATCGCTCCTCTCGCAGGCCCCGACGAGGAGTCCGGCGAAGACGAGGGCATGCCGGCATCGGATCACGGGGTCACGCTGACGTCGGTGAAGGTCGAGGTGTTCAGCTCGAGATCCGAGCCGCTCGCCACCACGAGACCGAAGTAGCAGGTCGATGGCAGGAAGGCGTTGAGGCTCCCCAGCATGGTCCAACTCGTGCCGTCGCCGCTCTTGTAGGCGCGGAGCGTGTCGCCGGAGCGGACGATGCGCACCCAGGTGTCGCCGGGGGTGCCGGCACCGCTCCCCGAGGTCGAGGTCCCGCCGCCGGGGCTGGTGCGTCGCACCCAGCGGAAGTCGCCGTTGCCATCGACGCCGAGGAACATGTGCCGCGAGTTCGTGCCGAGCGTGTCGCGGACCATCACGCCGACGCGGGCGTTTGAGCCGGTGTCGTCGAGCGTCGCGATCCGCGCGATGATCTCGGCATCGCCCTCGACCGGTTGCGAGACGAAGTGGAAGCCGTCGTTCTTGCCCTGGAGGCGGCCGGAGCCGCTGACCGTGAACTCGCCGCCGTCGTGCGAGCTGCCGCCGGCGAGACCGGGACCGGCCGAGCTTTCCTCCCATGGAAGCGGCAGGCCGGCCTCATCGACCTCGATCTGCAGGGTGGCGTCGTCTTCCTCCCCGGCGACGTCGCTCACCCGCACCGTGAAGGTGTTGGTGCCGGCCGCGCCCACCGGAGGCGTCCCACCGAGCGAGCCGTCCGGGGCCAGGGTCAGCCAGGTCGGTCCGGAGACCTTGGCAAAGGTCAGCGTGTCGCCCGCATCCGGATCGCTGGCGGTGCCGGCGAGGGTTTCTCCCGAAAACTCAACGTCCTCCTGCGCCGGACCCCGGGTGATCGGATCGAGATTGAAGGCAGGCGGGTCGTTCACCGGCAGCACCTCGATCTGCAGCGTGGCCTCGTCCTGCTCCCCGGCAACGTCGGAAACCCGCACGCTGAAGCTGTTGGCCCCGAGGTCGGCATCGGTCGGCGTGCCGGAAAGGCCGCCGTCGGGGGCGATGGTGAGCCAGGCCGGTCCTCCGAGCTTGGTGAAGGTGAGCGTGTCGCCAAGGTCCGGATCGCTGGCGGCGGTCGCGAGGGTCCCGGTATAGGCGACGTCCTCGGAGGCATCCGCACCCCCGATCGGATCCGCGGTGAAGGAGGGCGGGTCGTTGACATTCTGCACGGTGATCTCAAGCGTCGCGTCGTCGGGCGCGCCGCTGCCGTCGATCACCCGGATGCCGAATTGCTGGGCACCGACGTCGGCTTCGCCGGGGGTGCCGGAAAGCGAGCCGTCCGGCGCGACGTCCAACCAGGCCGGGCCGGAGGTCTTCGAGTAGTCCAGCGTGTCGCCGGCATCGATGTCGGTGGCGCTGCCGGCGATCGAACCGGTGTAGGAAACGCCTTCGGTGGCGAGGGGACCCGACACCGGATCGGCGGTGAACGCGGGGGGATCGTTCACATTCAGAACCTCGACGCGCAGGGTCGCCGTATCGTCGGCACCGGAGCTGTCGACGACCCTCACGCCGAAGTCGTTGGTGCCCACGTCGTCATTGCCGGGGGTGCCCGAGAGATTGCCGGCGAGGTCGATGCTCAGCCACGCGGGCCCGGAGGTCTTCTCAAAGCTGAGGGAGTCGCCGGGATCGGGATCCGAGGCCTCCGCGGCGATGCTGCCGCCGTAGGAAACGCCCTGCGTCGCGTCGGCCGCGAGAATCGGATCGCTGTCGAAGGCGGGCGGATCGTTGACGTCGGAGACCGTGATCGAAAGCTGG
This sequence comes from Verrucomicrobiia bacterium, assembly GCA_030431475.1. Lineage (GTDB taxonomy): Bacteria > Verrucomicrobiota > Verrucomicrobiia > Verrucomicrobiales > Akkermansiaceae > Haloferula. Next base: position 49,057 of record JAUIJD010000029.1, read on the forward strand.
GCCGTGGCCGTGGCGCCGATGGAGTCGGTCACTCGGATCTGGAAGAGATTCGTGCCGACATCCGCCGGGGCGGGCGTGCCGCCGAGCGTGCCGTCGGTCGCAACCGTCAACCACGCAGGGCCGGAGAGCTTCTCGTAGTCGAGGGTTTCACTGAGGTCGGAATCGTCCGCAGAGCCGGACAGGGTGCCGGCATAGGGCGAATTCTCGGCCCCGTCACCGCCGACGATGGGATCGACGGGGAAGTAGGGAGCCCGGTTCATCACCTCGGCGACCTCGGCGCCGGAAAGCTCGCGGTTGTAGATGCGGACATCGTCGATGCTGCCAATGAAGTACTTGTTGCTGTCCCGGATGTCGCATCCGATGCCGACCCCGATGCCGGCGTTGAGGTCTCGCACCGTCGTGCCGCTCACCGAGGCGTCCGGCTGGCCGTCGATGTAGATCGTCGCGTTGCCGAGGTTGTCGCGACTTGCCGCGACGTGGTGCCACTGGCCGTCGTTGACGGTCGAAGCACTCGGGAAGTCGAACTGGGTCGCGCTGTTGCCGAAGCAGTAGAAGTTGACCGTGCCGTCGCTGGCGACCCGTAGCTGATACTGCCCGTTGAAGCCGCCGTTTCGTTGTTGAATGATGACGCCGTTGTTGGTGCTGCCATTCGGGACGAGGACCCAGGCGGCGAGGGTGAAAGGCGTCGTTCCCGAGAGTGAGGCGTTGGTGCCGCACTCGACGCGGTCATCGCCGTCGAAATCCAGCGCGCCATCCCGGACACCGGTGGTCCAGGTGGGCAGGTCGAGGGTGCCGTCGGCATCGCTTGACGAGGAATCCAGCGCGATCGGGCCCGAGCCGTCGTCGAAGCGCCACCAGCCGATCAGCCCGTCGACCAGATTGGAGCTCGCCTGGAAGAACCAGATGGATCCGGGAAACTCGGTGCTGCCGTCGCTGGTGTCGACGCGCCAGAAGTAGAGGCCTTCGGTCAGGGCCGGCGGCGTCCAGCTCGTGGTGGCGGTATTCCCGAGGTACTCCGGCGAGGCAGGGGTGGCGTCGCGCACCGCGAGATAGTCGGTGCCGAGATAGACATCGTTGGAGCTGGTGGCGGGCGGCGCCTTCCAGGAAAGGTCCTGGCCCTGCGGCAGGACCACCGCTCCGTCCACCAGTGGCGAGGGATTCGAGGCGCTGCCGCCTCCGGCGGCGAGAGACGTGATCTCGGTGAGGTCGAGGGAACGCCGGTAGATCCGGATCTCGTCGAGATCACCGGTGAAGGTGCGGCTGGAGCTGTTGGGGTCGCGACCGATCCAGGTATCGCCGCTCATCGCGTTGACCGCGAACGTGCCGGTATTCACCGCGCTCTGCAGGGCACCGCCGTCGGGGCGCATGTAGAGGGTCGCCCGGGTCGGCTCGATCACCATCGCGACGAAAGTCCAGACGCCGTCCGGCGGCACCAGCCCGGAGTTGAAGTTGTAGCTGCTGTTGCCCCCGCCGCCCCAGTGATAGCGCAGCTCGTTGTTGGTCCCGAAGTTCAGGCCGGCGGTGCCTCCCCCCCGGTTGAAGATCAGCCCGGCCCAGTCGTTCTGGTCGCCGTCGCGCTTGATCCAGCCGCTGAAGGTGACGGTGTTGGTGCTGAGATTGAGCGCGGGGGCGGTCGCCGGGTTGTCGACGCCGTTGACGGCCAGCGCGGCGCCTTCCCGGCCCGCTGAGGTCCACCCCGGAGTGCCGTTGATCGAGGCGTCGTTGGCTGCCGGCGTCGCGTCCTTCGCCGTCGCACCGGCATTCTCGTCGAAGTTCCAGTGAGCGGCGAGGTCGCCGGAGAATTCCGGCATCACGATCGCGTAGCCGACGCCTTCGCGGCCGGCGGTATCGGTGATGCGGTAGCTGAAGTGGTCGGTGCCCTCGAGCAGGCCGGCCGGTGGCGAGTAAATGAGTTCGTCGCGACCGCCCGGACCGGTGCCGGCCGAGAGGCTCACACTGCCGCCGCGGTCGGTGGTCGCGTCGAAGCCGGCGATCGAGATCGCCTCGCCGTTCGAGTCGCTGTCGTTGTCGAGAACGTCGAGGGTGATCGGTGAACCGTCGGGCTCGAAGCTGGCCCGATCCGCCGATGCACGCGGCGGGATGGGAAAGGGGTAGCTGCCGAGGTTGTCGAGGATGCCGAGGGCGATGCGCGAGTCCCGGTGGTCGAGGGCCTTCTTCAGTTCGGGGCTCGACATCCGGCCGAGGGTGTTGCCCGAGTTGATGGTCGGGCCTTCGGGGGTGCCGCCGTCGTAGTGGCTGAGTCCCCAGTTGTGGCCGACCTCGTGGCGCCAGACCACGGTGAACTCGCCGATCGAGGAGCACCCGTTCGCCGAGTAACGGTTGCCGGTTCCCACCGCGTTGACCCAGGCGACGCCGCCGCCGACGCCGCGGCGGGCGACCAGCGCAAGGTCATGATCACTGGCGGGCAGGACGTTGTTCCACTGGTCCTTCACTTCGCCCAGCAGACCCCCGGCATTGCCGCCGATCGATTCGTAGGGGTCCTGGCCCGTATCGGTCCGCACGATGACACGGCCGACCTGGTGAAGGATCGCTGCATCGCGCAGGTAGAGCAGGTTGGTCGCCATCACCGAGAACTCGCAGATCTCCACGGTGTCATCGACCGTGCCACCGGCGGCGAGATAGAGGTCGTGAGGGGCATCGACGGCCACCTCGGCGGCGTAGACGCTGGAGCCGGCTCCGCCACTCGGCGGTAGGAATCCCGGCCAGTTCGGCGTCCAGTTGTTGTTGCCGCGGAACGAGGTGGAGCTTCCATCATGCAACCACTCGTTTCCGTTCTCGAAGGTGATGCGGGTGATCAGGCGATCATCGTCCTTGAGCAGCCCGGCGGCCATGGCACCCGGGTGTCCCTGGACGGTTCCGAGATAGATCCGGGAGGGGGCTTCGGTGTGGGCGTTGAAGGCACCGGTCCCGTCCTGCACCAGAACCTCGAAATTCGGGCCGCGAACCGAATGCTGGACGTAATCGACCGTGACGGTATCTCCACCGTAGCTGATCGAGCGGGTGAAGGAAGCGGGTGGAGACTGGGCTTGGGAGAGGGTGACGCCGGCAAGGAGGGCGGCGATCAGGCATCGAACGAGCTGCATGGGTCTTCGCGGGTGTGAGGACGGGGTGTGAATCGGTTGACATTGACCCCTTGCCAACACAACGACGCGGAATCGGACAAAAGGCAAGGGTTTAGATTACTTTCCAGGTCGGGAAGTGACTCAAAATGAAAAGCCCGCATCCTGATGGATGCGGGCCGTTCTTGAGGTGAAGGAAATGGGGTCGACTCAGGACACCACCGGGAGCGGCTGGGTGGTCTTCCATTTGCCGCGGGTGAAGTCGGGAAAGTCCTGCGGCATGCCGTCCTCGGCGACCGATTTCCGCGACAGCGGGGTCACGGCCGACCAGAAGGCGCCCTCGTAGACGTTCTGGTCGAGTGGTTCGCCCTTCCGAAGGCACTCGATGGCGCGGAAGTTCATGATGGCATCCATGCCGCCGTGGCCACCGTGCTTCTTCGCGATGTCCTGCATGCGGACGAAGAGCGGGTGATCGAAGTGCTCGTAGAAGGCGTCGAAGCCCCCGCCCTGGATCCAGGAGTGGTAGTTCGAGTGCTTGTTCGGCTGATCCTCCGGCAGGTCGAGCACCTTGCGCAGCGCGGGAGTGGCGTTTTTCCAGGTGTAGTCGAGCGCGATGCGGGCCGGGAACCCGGCACCGGTGCCGCGGGTCCCCTGAATCAGGTTGTGGCGGCTGTACGGACGCGGGCTGCTTTCGTCCCACTGGACCATCACCGTGCGCCCGAGCTCGGTCTTGATGATCGAAGTGCTCATGTCGCCACCCTTGAAGTCGAGCTTCGCGGACTTGGAATCGGGGCCGAGCACCTCCTGGGCGTAGAGCTCGTGGTTCTTCGCCGGCGAGGAGAAGGAGACGAGCCGGCGGAAGTTGTCGTCGCCGCGCGCGAGATTCATGTACTGGGCGACGGGGCCCAGGCCGTGGGTCGGGTAAAGGTTCCCGTTCTCGTTGGCCCAGTGAAGCGTGCGCCAGGATCCGGTGCCGCGCCCGTTTTCATACTGACGCATCTGGCCGCGGAGTTCGTGAATGTAGGCGGCCTCGCCGTGGAGCAGCTCGCCGAACACCTCCTGACGACACATGTTGAGGAACATCAGCTCCTCGCGCCCGTAGTTGACGTTCTCCATCATCATGCAGTGGCGCTGCGTCTTCTCGGAGGTGTCGATGATCTTCCAGAGGTCCTCGAGGGAGGTGGCGAGCGGCACTTCGACGAAGGCGTGGGCCCCGGCCTTCATGCAGTCGATCGCCATCGGAGCATGCCATTCCCAGGGGGTGGCAATCCACACCGCGTCGGGCTTCGTCTCGGTGAGCATCTTGCGGTAGGCATGCTCGTCACCGAAGTAGAGCTTCACGTTCTTGTGGCGCTCCGGATCGGCCTTGAGCACGCGCTCCTTCATCCGGTTGCAGGCATCCTCGTAGAGATCGCAGATGCCGACGAACTCGGTGCCTTCGGCGGCGGCCGCGTGGCTGAGGTGGGTCGGTCCGCGGGCACCGACGCCGATGATCGCCACCTTCACCTTGTCGAGCTTGGGCGCCACGAAGTCGCCCATGTAGGTCGCGCCGGCGGGGCGGGCGGACGCCGAATTCTGCGCCTGTACGGCGGCGCCGGCGGCCGTCAGACCGGCACCGATCCCACCGAGTTGCTTCAAAAAACGGCGGCGTCCGTTGGCCTCAATTGTCATTTTTTCTTCCGAGTGCATGGCTATGATGTCGCTTTCGTTACGCGCAAGCTATGGGGAGGTCTTTCGCTTGGCAATGATTCGGTGTGAGGATTTCGAAGGGGAAAGGGGTGGCGGGGCGCCCGGCCGGGCCTAGGGTCCTGCCATGAAATTGCATGGGATGGTCGCGGTCTTGATGGCAGCGGGCACCGCGTTCGGCGGGGTTCGATCGGGGCACGCGACGGCGGAACTTCTTCAGTCGAGTGAAGGTTACACACCCGGTTCGCCGGTCGAGATCGCCCTGCGCCTGAAGATGGACGAGGGCTGGCACACCTACTGGACCAATCCGGGAGAGGGCGGCATGCCGGTCTCCATCGAGTGGAGCCTGCCCGAGGGCTGGGTGGCCGGGCCCATGCTGCATCCGGTGCCCGGGCGATTCCAAACGGGTGATCTGGCGGGTTTCGGCTACGCGGAGGAGGTGGTGATCCCGGTGTTCCTCACCGCCGCGCCGGAGGGTGCGGGCGACGTCGAGGTGAAGGCCGAGGTGAGCTGGCTGACCTGCGACGAGAGCGCGTGCGTGCCCGGAGACGCCGAACTGGAGCTGTCGTTCTCCGAAGGGACCACGGGACCGGGCCCGGAGGCAACGGCCATTGCCGCCGCCTTGAAGGAGGTGCCTCACCCGATCGATGGAGCAAGCTTGAAGGTGGCGGTCCGCGGAGGCCGGTTGCAGCTGGAGCTCGAGGTTCCGGCCGGGATCGATCCGGCGGGATGCGAGGTGTTTCCCGCCACGCCCACGGTGGTGGATCCGGGGGAGCCGATTCGTTTCGGGAAGGACGGCGGCCGTTGGAAGGCCGAGGTCGCGGCGAACGAGTATGCCGATGGCCCCCCGAAGCAGCTCGAACTGGTGCTTGCCGGCGGTAAGCTGGACAAGCCGCTGCTGGTGTCGTGGAAGTCGGATTGAACTCGTCGTTGGACAAGCCGCGGTTCCGATGCACCCGTCCCTTCGAACCTCGAACAATGATGATGATGAAACGCAACAAATGGATGGGATGGATGGTGGCGGCCGCGCTGACGGGTGGCTCGCTCCACGCGGTCGAACCTGGCGACGAGGCCCCGGCCTTCACGCTTCCGGACACCAAGGGTGAGGAAGTCTCCCTCGCCGACTTCAAGGGCAAGCTGGTCGTGCTGGAATGGCTCAACTACGATTGTCCCTTCGTGAAGAAGCACTACCAGAGCGGCAACCTTCCCGCTCTGCAGGAGAAATACACCGGTCAGGAGGTGGTGTGGCTCTCGATCAATTCCTCGGCCGAGGGCAAGCAGGGGTATCTCCCCGGCGAGAAGCTGGCCGCTCGCTCCGAGAAGGAGGGCAACAAGGCGTCGGCCATCCTGCTCGATACGAGCGGAAAGGTGGGCAAGGCCTATGGGGCGCGGACCACGCCCCACATGTACGTGATCGATGCGGAGGGCAAGCTGGCCTACCTCGGAGGCATCGACGACAAGCCGACGACCAAGGCGTCCGACATCGAGGGAGCGACCAACCATGTCGCCGCCGCACTCGATGCGCTGCTCGCGGGCAAGGAGGTGGAGGTCAAGAAGGCAAAGCCCTACGGCTGTGGGGTGAAGTACTGACCGCAACCGACCCGATCAAACCTCGGGGGGAGGGGCGTGAACCGCCTCTCCCTCTTTTTCGTTTGGGGACGGGTCAGTTCCCGTGAGGTTCGCGGATGACGCGGGTTCGTCCACGCTACGGGTTGCCGGGAAAGGGGTCGGCACGGAGTCGGAGATGCACCTCTCCCGAATCGTAGGGGGAGGTGGGCGACAGCGATCGGGTCAGCCCGCAGGCGAGGGCGGCGAACACGAGGAGCGCCATCGCCCCGCCCAGGATGAGCCGCGGGAGAACCGGGGCGGTGCCTTGCAGGCAGCGAATCCGCCGGCCGAGCATTGGTCCGGCCATGGCGGCGGCGAGAGGCGGAGCTTTTGGCAGGGCGAGGTCGCAGAGGAGGTGGGCGTATCGGTCCGGCTGGAACCCGCTCGAGACGACGGCGGAGTCGCAGGCGATCTCGGCATGCAGGGCGTGACGGCGGGCCAGCCACCAGACCGCCGGGTTGAACCAGTGCAGGGCGCAGGCAAGGGCCGCGATCCAGCGCCACATGGGGTCGCGCCGCTGGTGATGGGCAAGCTCGTGCGCGAGAATCATGGACCGCGCCGCCGCCGGCATGCTCCGCCAGCCGGGAGGAACGAGGATGACGCGTCGCCGGATGCCGGCCGCGCAGGGTCCGGCGAGGCCGGGGCTCTCAAGAATCGCGACCTCGTGGCCGCTGCGGGTGCGGGCGGTGCCCACGGGGTAAGCATTGCCGATTCGGCGGTGCAGTCGCCAGGCGGTGTGGGTGAGACGGAGCAGTCCTCCCGCCGCGCCCGCAGGCAGCAGCCAGAGAAACCAGGGGAGCTGCCCGGCCGGGGTCTCCCCGGCGGGCAGGATCCTCCACCCGGGGAAGACTCCAAGGAGCGGCGTGATCAGCAGCAGCGCCAGTGCCGCGCCGCTGAGGCGGTCGCAACCGAGGGCGTCGCGCCGACCGGCCCAGGCCACCGCGATGGACGCGATCACCGAGAACAGACCGGCGGCGAACAGGGGAAGCATCATGGGGAGGTTCCGGGACGTTCGGAATCGATGAGCCGCCGGATCCGCTCGATCTCCTCTTCGCTCAACTCCTGATCGGAGGGGTCGAGCAGCGAGGCGACCAGCTTTTCCGGGCTGTCGTCGAAAAAGGTACCCAGCAAGCGACGCAGGGCGGAGCGCTTTGCCTTCGTTTCCGAAACCAGCGGTCGATAGACATAGCGCCGCGATTGCTTGCGGTGCTGGATGAGCTGCTTGTCGAGCATCACCGCCAGCAGGGCCCGGACGGCCGAATAGCTGGGGGCGTCGGGGAGTTCGCGGCGGATTTCATGGGCGGAGGCCTCCCCGAGACGGTAGAGCAACTCCATGATCTGGCGTTCGCGACGGGACAGGGCGTCGCCCGTCTTCGGATCGTCGAGCCTGCGGTCGATCGCCTTGATCCGCCCGCGTTCCTTCGCCGAATCCCTGTCGTCATCCCGTCCCATGCCGGATCAACTTAGGCGACCCGACACGGGGATCAAGGGGTGAGTGCTAAAAAAACAGCACTTACCGATTGACGCCCGCATGCCTGTTGCCTCATTGAAACAGGACACCGAAGCCTTTGGCTCGGGTGAGCGCCCATTGCCTCACATTGCGGACACCATGACGTCTTGGTTGTTGGTGGTTTTCCTTGCGGGTGAAGGGCTGACGGAG
>JAUIJD010000082.1 GCA_030431475.1 Verrucomicrobiia bacterium
ACTTCGAGTCGAGGTGCAGCGTCCGACCGTCCGAAACCACCTTGGGCATGTCTTCCGGGTCGATGGGGCGTCCCTCGGTGTCCTTCCACTTCTGGGGTTCCTTCAGGCGCCGGCTCTTGTAGCCCCGTGACAGGATGGAGACCTTGCGGCCGCGGTCGCGGAGGGTCTTCGCCAACATCTCGGTGACCGGGGTCTTGCCGGTGCCGCCGACCGTGATGTTGCCGATCGAGATGACGTGGGTGCCGAGGTGCGCCTGCTGTTTCCAGCGCTTGCGGAAGACGAGAAGCCGCAGGTGGACCAGTCCGCGGAAGACGAAGGAAAGGGCGCTCATCGCGAGCCGCGTCATTCCCGCACGGAACCCGCGGGCGCGGCCGAAGATCACATCGGCCCCCCAGCGTTCGAGTTCGGCGAGGGTTTCCTTCACGAGCGACATTCACCGCCATCGGCCGCGGTGCGCCAAGGAAAGAAAGCGGCGGGCGTTCAGTCCTCCTCGACCTCCATGCTCAGGAAGCCACGCGGCGGCAAGGTGCCGCCGTCGTCGAGCCAGAAAGAGCGGTACTCCCAGCCGGGAGAGAGCGGCGGCAGACCGGCGTCGTCTTCAGCCGAACCCGGCACGACGGGAGAGTCGAAGGTGAGGAGATCGTGCGATCCGCGGACGGTGTAGGTGATGCCGTCGACCGACGCGCTGATGTTTGGGGAGCCGGAGAACGCCATGCCGCTGCGCACCGGCAGGTTGAGCGAGAGGAAGTCGAGGCCGTGGTAGCTGTAGATCGAGACGCGGCGCTTACCGTCGTCACCGGCATCGAGCGGGTCGCCGTCGAAGGCAAATTCCTCGAGGTTTGTGCGGCCGTCCTTGTCGGGGTCCTGCCCCGGGCCGTCGTTGACGCCTGCCGTGAGGCCGCTGGCCGCCGTCCATGTCTTGAAGGCGGTGAGCACGATGACCTCCCGGGTGACCTGCGTGGCGGCATTCCCGGCGTTGTCGGTGGCGTCGTAGGTGAGGGTGTAGCTGCCGGGGGCGGCAGGATTCACCGTGTCCCCGCCGGCGCTTACATCCACCACGGGATCGATGTTGTCCGAGGCGGTCGTCCCGGGGTCGGACCAGGACTCCTGGTAGCCGACGATTTCGGGATCGCCGCCGACCAGCGTGACGACCGGCGGGGTGTTGTCGATCGTGAGCCCCGGAGCGAAGGGATCGGAGGCAAGATGGTTTCCGGCGAGGTCGGCGATCTGGCTGGCGCGCAGCCGGAAGCCGAGGAAGCCGTCACCGGAGAGGTTGTGGAGGGTGAGGGTGAAGTGGACGTCGTCGCCGGAATTCACGATCACGGTGGCCCCGATGTCCGTCGTGGCCTCGGTGGTGCCGGTGATGTAGAAGTCGGTGTCGTCCACCAGGCCCGTCACCGGTTCGCTGAAGCTGATGTCGTAGGTGATGCTGTCGGCGTTGGTGAAGGCCGGTTCGGTGGTGGTGATGCTGACGGTGGGAGCGGTGCTGTCCTCGACGATCGCGATGTTCTGCGTCGAGGTACCGTCGTCGTAGGCGTAGTCGATGGTGTAGCCGGCGGGGAGCCCGCTGATCGAGGCGAAGGTGCCGCCGAGAGTGCCGTAGCGCGCGATGATCAGGGCGGGCGCCGTGGGCGTTCCGCCGAGCACGAGATTGCAGTTGGAAAGGTTCAGCGTGCCGGCGGCGAGGAGCTGGTCGCTGGTGCCGCCGTCGAGGTCGCAGTCATAGCTCCCCCCGAGGATCATGCCGCCGGCCTGGATGGTTCCGGTGGCGGAGCCGCCCGGTGTGTCCGGCGCGATGCTGCCGTCGTGGACGAGGGCCGACTGGATCAGGCCCTGCCCCCGCAGGGTGGTGGACGAATCCCCGTCGAGATTGGTGAAGATTGGCGTCACGAGGTCGCCATCGAGTTCCAAGGTGCCGGCATCGAGGGTGATGCCCGTGCCCAGAGAGCACGCTCCGGAGTAGGTGAAGGTGCCGCTCCCGGCCTTCGACAGGGCGCCGGACCCGCCGATGTCTCCGGCGTAGGCGAAGTCCCGGCCGTCATTGCCGATGCTGACGGACTTCCCGCCGGGAACATCCAGGCTGCCGCTTCCGTAGAGGCTGCCGAGCGACGTCGAGGCATCCGCGAAAAGTAGCGCGTCGTTGGTGTTGAGGGTGATCGCGGTGGCGTTCAGGCCGCCGTCGGTGGTCGAGACGAGTCCCTGGTCGATCACCAGCTTGCCGCCGTAGAAATTGGCATTGTTGGTCAATGCCAGGGTGCCGGATCCGGTCTTGTTGAGGGTCGGGCCGCCGGTGGGCTCGGTGATGGTCCCGGCCCAGGTCAGGGTCCTGCCGTTGTCGACGTCGATGGTGCCGTTTGCTCCAATGACGGCAAAGAGCATGTCACGGGTCTGGGTGTGGGTGGCCGTCGCGTGGAAGGTGCCGTCGCCGAAGGCCAGCGCTCCCGAGGTGTCGCCAAGATCGCCCTCGGAATCGACCACGATCGTGCCGGTGAACAACTCGGTGCCGCCGGAATAGGTATTCGACGAACCGAAAGCCTGGGAGCCGGTCATGTTGATCTTGATCGCGCCCGTTCCCGAGATGACGCCGAGGTGCAGGCCATCGTGCGACCCGTCGATGGTGAGGCTGCTGCCGACGAGGCTCAGGGAACCGGAGCCGCCGAGGCCGCCGATGGAGGGATTCTGGCCGTTCAGGTCGAGGCCGTTGGGCGTGTTCAGCCAGACGAGGCTGCCGCTCAGGCCGTTCGGGCCGGTCATGCGGATCTGGCCCGCGTCGATGAACACGGTGCCGGTGTGGGTGCTGGTCCCGCCATTAGACCAGATGCCGCTACCCTTCTTGCGCAAGGTGCCGCTGCCACTGAGAGCTCCGGTGAACGTTCCGCTGCGGTGGTTGCCGCCGATGTTGAGAGCGGTGGAGACCTGCAACGGCCCTTGGCCACGAAGGTCGCCGATATTGCTGCCATTGATGTAGCTGAGGGTGGCCGTCGAGGCGAGCTCGACCGTGGCGTTGGCCAGCGCGTTGACGTGGTCGATGTCGACCTCGTTGTCCGCGGCGCGGATGGTGCCCGAGAACGGGTTGGGGGACTTGAGGGTGATGCCGCCGCCGTTGCTGGTCGAGTTGAGGCTGTAGAGCAGCACGTTGTCGGATCCGTTGAGCGTGCCGTGGAGGACAAACTTGTTGCCCGAGGTTCTCCAGTCCGTCGGGTTTGAGGGCGGCCCGCCGTTGTCTTGGAAATAGATGTCGCCATAACACTCGGCGGTTCCGTTTCCATCGAGGTTGGTCGTGAGCACGTCGTCGATCGTGATCGATCCGGCGACGGGTCCGTCGTTGATCACCCAGGCGTCGGTGCTGCCGTCGGTGGTGATGGTCAGGGTGTCGATGTCGAAATTGGTCGGCGACGAGTTGGTGGTGAGATCGATGTCGAAGTGGTTGGTTCCGCCCGAACCCCACTTCGAGCCGTCGAGGACGACGAACTGGGAGACGGCAGAGGACTCGCCCGGATAATCCCCGCTGCCGGGATCCTGGTTCCAGTTCGAGCTGCTCCACCAGTTGTTGTTTCCGGCGTTGTCGGTCCAGGTGAAGGTATCCGCGGTTGCGGCCTGGACGAGACAGAGGGTGAGGATCAGAAGCGTCCGTTCTTGCATGAAGACCGACGCTAGGCGGGTCGCGCCCTCAGGGGAAGCTTTCCCGGGGCATCCCCGGAAAGCACGACAGGCGAGCGCGTTCCTGGTCAGCGCTCCGCTTGCGCGAAGGCCTCCAGCCTTCCCGCCACGGCCGCCGGCACCACCGCATGGACGAGGACGTCGTTGCCCTCGTAGTCGGTGGAGAGGATCTTGGCGTCCTGGTGGAGCAGGGCGACCAGGTCGGCGCGGGACTGGGGAATGCGGTAGCGGAGCCGGCTGACGCGGTCGGCCAGCACGTGCGAGCACTCGCTGAGCAGCGCCTCGATCCCGGTGCCCTCGACCGCCGAGGTGCGCAGGGCGTCGGGGTAGAGGCGGTCGAGCAGGGCGAGTTGCTCGGGGTCGTCGACCCGGTCGATCTTGTTGAGGACGGTGACGACCTTCTTCTCTCCGGCGCCCAGTTCCTCCAGTACGGTGAGCGTGGTATCGTGGAAGCGCTCGATCTCCGGAGCGGAGGCGTCGAGGACGTGAATGAGGAAATCGGCGAGCACGGCCTCCTCGAGGGTGGCCTTGAAGGCCTCGACCAGGCGGTGGGGGAGGTTGCGCACGAAGCCGACGGTGTCGGTGAGCAGCAGCGGTTGGCCGTCGGGGAGGTCGATGCGCCGGGTGGTGGTGTCGAGGGTGGCGAAGAGCATGTCCTTCGACAGCACGTCGGCCCCGGCGAGGCGGTTGAGCAGGGTCGACTTGCCGGCGTTGGTGTAGCCGACGATGGCGGCGTGGGGCGTTTCGAGGCGTTCGCGGTTCTGGCGCTGGGTGGCGCGCTGCTTGCGGACGTCCTCGAGTTCCCGCTTGGCGCGGTCGATGCGCACGCGGGCCATGCGGCGGTCGACCTCGATCTGCTTCTCCCCCATGCCGCGGGCCGCGGCCGCGCCGCCGGAGCCACCGCCGCCTTCGCGGTCGAGGTGGCCCCACATGCGGGCCATGCGCGGCAGCGCGTACTGCATGCGGGCGAGATCGACCTGCAGCCGGGCCTCACGGGTCGCGGCGCGCTTGGCGAAGATGTCGAGGATGACCTCCTCCCGGTCGATCACGCACATGTCCGACGCGTTCTCCCACTCGCGCTGCTGGGAGGGGGCGAGCTGGTTGTCAAAGACGATGCAGTCGCATTCGTGGGCCTTCGCCAGCTCGACGATCTCGGCGGCCTTGCCGGTGCCACAGAGGAACTTCTTGTGCATCGAACGCGACTTCGCGAGGAGCTTGTCGACGATGCCGATGCCGAGCGTGCCGACAAGTTCGCCGAGCTCTTCGAGGAGGGCCTCGGACTCGTCAACCTCTCGGGGATCGAAGTAGAGGCGCACCAGCAGCGCGCGCTCGACCATCTCCGGCTTCTCGCGGACTTCGAACATTCGGTGGGCCGGGGGGATAGCATCGGGCGGCGCGGAGGGCTAGGGAAATGGGGGCTTGCCGGGCGGGATGGGGCCGGACCGGCAAGGAGGGGCGTCTTCCAGGCGCCCGGGCTCCGGGAGGGATACTCGGAGGGGGGACCGTGGGGGGTGGCTCCCGACTCCCCGAGGCACCTGGAAGGAGCCTCTCCTTGGGGGACGGCGTCTCCATGTGCTCGAAAAACGGCCAGCTTGTTCTTCTTTACCGCCGGGAATTGCGGATTTAGGACAGAGGCATGAAGCGATTGACGCCTTGGATGGGGTTGCTGGCGATCACGGTGCTGCAGGCGGCGCCGGACTGGGAGAACGAGCAGATCACGCAGATCAACCAGGAGCCGGCGCGGGTCTTCTCGATGCCGTTCGCGGGCCGGAAGGCCGCGCTGGAGAAGGACTGGCGGGATTCGTCGCGGGTTCGCTCGCTGAATGGCGAATGGGATTTCCATTTCGCCAAGCGTCCGGAGGAGCGGGCCGTGGGGTTCGAGCAGCCGAGCGCCGATCTTTCGGGCTGGGACAAGATCCAGGTGCCGGGGAACTGGCAGACCCAGGGTTTCGGGATCCCGATCTACACCAACCAGACCTATCCCTTCAAACGGGACGAGCCGCGGGTCACCAGCGAGCCGCCGCAGGACTGGACCGCCTACGAGAACCGCAACGAGGTCGGCTCCTACCGGCGGACCTTCACGCTGCCGGCCGACTGGGACGGGCACGAGGTGTTCGTCCACTTCGGCGGAGTCGAGTCGGCGTTCTATCTATGGGTCAACGGGGAGAAGGTGGGCTATTCGCAGGACAGCTACCTGCCCGCGGAGTTCCGGATCACGCCCTATCTCAAGGGCGGCGACAACCTGATCGCGGTGGAGGTCTATCGCTGGAGCGATGGCTCGTATCTCGAGGACCAGGACTTCTGGCGGCTCAGCGGGATCTTCCGCGATGTGATGCTCTACGCGACGCCGAAGACCTGGCTGCGGGACTATGCGTTCAAGTATGAGTTGTCCGACGACCTCGACACCGCGGCCCTGAAGGTGGAGTTGGAATACGACACGCCGGGCCAGGGCGAGCCGCTGGAGACCATGGTGGGGGTGCAACTGCTCGATCCGGAAGGCGAGGTGGTGTGGGGTGCCGAAGCGGAAGGCTCGGGCGTGGTCGAGGGCACGCTGGAGAATCCCCGCCTGTGGACCGGGGAGACGCCGGAGCTCTACACCCTGGTGATCACCACCAGCGAGGGGCACGAACGGGTGCTCGGGGCGCAGCGGCACAAGGTCGGCTTCCACAAGATCGGCTTCAGCGACGAGGGCGAGTTCCTGGTGAACGGCAAACCGGTGATCTTCAAGGGGGTGAACCGCCACGAACACAACCCGGACACCGGACGCTACGTGAGCGACGAGCAGATGCTCCAGGAGGTGAAGCTGTTGAAGCAGCTCAACATCAACTGCGTCCGCACGAGCCACTACCCGCATCATCCGCGATTCCTCGAGTTGTGCGATGAATACGGGATCTACCTGGTCGCCGAGGCGAACATCGAGTCGCACGGCTACTACTACGGCGAGCAGTCGCTCAGTCATCCCGAGCGCTGGAAGAAGGCGCATGTGGAGCGTGTCGTGAACATGTATCACCGCGACAAGAACCATGCGGCGGTGGCGGTCTGGTCCCTCGGCAACGAGGCGGGCCCGGGGGCGAACTTCGAGGCCGCTTCGGCGGCGCTGCGGGAGCTCGACCGGACGCGTCCGATCCAGTACGAGCGCTACCCCGATCCCTCGCCCCACGATGACATGGATTCGCACATGTATGCGGGCGTCGGCTGGTTGAATTCGGTGGGCGCGCAGAAGTCGTCGCGCCCGATCTTCATCTGCGAGTATGCCCACTCGATGGGCAACGCGACCGGGAACCTGGACGAGTATGTCGAGGCCTTCGAGACCCACAAGCGGCTGATCGGTGGCTGCATCTGGGACTGGGTCGACCAGGGGCTTCGCAAGAAGGCCGAGGCCGGGAAGGTCTCGCCGGATGGCAGGGACTGGTTCTTCGCCTACGGCGGGGATTTCGGCGACAAGCCGAACGACGGCAACTTCTGCTGCAACGGCATCGTCAACGCCGACCACACGATCAACGCCAAGAGCCGGCAGGTGAAATCGAGCTACCAGCCGGCCGAGTTCTGGCACGAGGACGGGACGATCCGCTTCCGCAACGAGCTGTTCCACACGACGCCGGACCAGCATTTCGAGCTGGTGCTGTCGCTGGAGGCGAACGGCGCCGAAGTGGCGCGGGAGTCGATGACGCCGCCGGCGGTGGCGCCGTGGCAGACCACGGAGATCGAGGTGCCGGCCTCGCTGAAGCCGGGGGACGAGCCGGGAACCGACTACGTGCTGAAGGCCTCTCTGGTGCACAAGGCGGACACCGCCTGGGCGGAGCAGGGGGACGAGGTCGCCTGGCGGCAGTTCGTGGTGAAGCAGGTGCCGCTGGAGAAGGCGGTGTCTGACGGCGATGCGGAGCTGGCCGAAAGCGGCACGGGGGTCGCGATCCGCGACGGCGGCTTCGAGGCGCGCTTCGACCGGGAAAGCGGCACGCTGACCTCGCTCAAGCAGGGCGGTCGCGAGCTCATCGCCGATGGCCGGGGCCCGCGGGTGAACCTCTACCGGGCACCCGGAGACAACGACCGCTACGCCCGCGGCGCGTGGGCCGGTGCCGGGCTCGACCAGCTCGAGCACGAGGTGGTCGCGTGGCACGTCGAGAAGGAGCCGCGGCCGCGGGTTACCTCGGTGATTCGCTCCACCGGGCTCGGCGGTTTTTTCTGCGAGACCTCGACGAGCTACACCTATCTCGGGGACGGCACCCTGCTGGTCGATGCCGTGATGCTGCCCTCGCGCGAGGCGCTGGTCCTGCCGCGGGTGGGCCTGCGGATGTTCCTCGACGAGTCGCTGTCCGACGTCGAGTGGCAGGGTCGCGGGCCGTGGGAAAACTACGCCGACCGCAAGACCGGCAGCCCGCTCGGACGGCATGCCTTGCCCGTCGGGGAGTTCTTCGAGCCCTACGTGAAGCCGCAGTTCATGGGCAACCGCGAAGACACCCGCTGGGTGGCGCTTGCCGGTGACGAGGGCGGCCTGCTGGTCTGGCAGCCGACGGGGGCGAGCTTTGCCTTCTCGGCCCTCGGGTGCACTGACGAGCAACTCGCTGCCGCCTCCCATCCGACGGAGATCGAGACGACCGATGCCACGGTGCTCACCCTCGACGCGGCGCAGACCGGGATCGGTGGTGGCTCTTGCGGCCCTGCGACGCTCGATGAGTACCGGGTGAAAGGCGGGGCTCGCCGCCTCGTGGTGGCACTCCGGCCGCTGGCCGCTGGAGAGGATCCCACGGCGTCGAGGAAAGGCGTGGCGGTGGGAGGCGTGGCGATCCCCGAACGGGGTGCCGACTCGATGGTCTCGGCGGAAGGCGCCGCTTCGGCAAAACTGGAAGGCGAGTCCCTCGAGTTGCCGGCCAAGGTCGTCGAGGGCGTGGTGACCACGGTGCCCGCGGCCCCGGAGGGTGAGATCGCCGGCACGCCGGTGTTGCGGAGTTTCGCATACACGATCGACCGCAGCGGTTGGTCGGCGGCGGCCTCGAGCGAGCAGTCCGGCGAAGGCTTTGCGAAGCACGCCATCGACGGCGACCCCTCGACCTTCTGGCACACCCAGTGGCAGGGATCGGCCCCGCAGCCGCCCCACACCTTCACGATCGACTTCGGCAAGACCGAGCGCGTGGCCGGCCTGAGCTACCTGCCGCGGACGAGCAACGTGAACGGCCGGATCAAGGGCTACCGCATCGAGGTCTCGACCGACGGCGAGTCGTGGTCCGAGGTCGCGAAAGGCGACTGGCCGGACCAGGCGCATGCCCACGAGGCGAAGTTCGACGAAGTCGTCGAGGCGCGCCGGGTGCGGTTGGTTGCGGAAAGCAGCCACCACGGTCCGTGGGCGACGGCGGGCGAAATCACGCCGGTGCTGAAGCGGTAGGGGGCGGTCCGTTCAGGCTTCCGGCGTGAAGCCCATGATGAGGTCGAAGCGGGCGGTGAGTTCGCCGGCCTTCGAGTCGGGGACGGGCTTGAAGTCGACGATCACCGAGTCGCGCTGCTTCTTGTCGCGGATGCCGC
>JAUIJD010000030.1 GCA_030431475.1 Verrucomicrobiia bacterium
CACTCGGCCATGAGCCGCCTTTTGGCCGCGTTCGAGCCGAAAATCGACCAACCCATCGACCCGAACCAGCCCCGTTCAGCGACCCGACCCGTCAGGGATCAACCGAGGTTTTCCGACAGTCTCGTTGGCTGAAATTTCAATACGTGAAGTGCGGTCTGAGCCAGTTTGGATCAACCGCGCCTGCAACGTACTTGTTTACTGTAAGTCGCCCAATGACCCGGCCATTCTTGACGATCAGAGGTGGAGTGGACGTATACTTGTTGAACGGGCTGTGCGTGGAATACTCGCCACCGAAGGATCCGTAGTCATTCTGAATGCTCTCAGAGCTGTACTTGCTGCCGTACGTGCCGTAGTCGTTGAATATCGAATCCGCTGAGAACTCGTCATTAATCTGGCCCAAGTAGGTTTTCTTGCCATCGTCTGCAACGACTTTCGCTCCACTGTAAGTGGTGATTACCTTGACGGTCAGCGCCAATTGCAATTCCTCGATGCTGTAGTCCTTCAAAGGCGCCATTTTCGCCTTTAGGCTCTGGATTGCAGCTTCGCGCTTCTTCTTTGCTGCCTCCTTCATCTGACGAATCTTCTGAAGCATCTCCTTCGGATCCGCTTTCTGGGCAGGTGCTTGCGACCAAGCCGGACTGATCATCAGAAGGAATGCTAGTGCCGCGAGTTGAAGGGGCGGTCTGTATATTTTGTTCATTGCGTGTGTGGTCTCATACTGGTTTACAGCCAACGTCTGAGAAATGGCGATCCCGACCCTCATGGCGGCGCGCCGATTTTCGTTGCCCGATTGAACCACCAAAACGGAAACGCAACAAGGCCGCTGTAAGGGGTCGCCATCTTCGGCTTGTTGGCCTTGCCCGTCTTCAGGATACCCAGCCACCCAACGACCTCTCCCACTCCCATCGACCATTCCGCTTCTTCCAGAGCGACTTGCTCCCACCGCCGCCGAGCTGGCACTGCCACACGCCATCAGAAACGACGGCCTCGTCTGGCGAATGCCACTCGATGACCGATACCCATCGCATCGTTGCGTTCCGATGGCTGAGGCGACTCCGGACGGACATATCGAAGAGGTATGCGCCATCCGCTGGGTGATACGGCTTCGGCAGGTCCGCGATCGACTCGTGGAACTCCTGTGAAAACCGCTGCCAACCTCCCTCATCCCACTTGCCGAAGGGTGTAGGGGTCAGAAAATACAGCCCAGCATCTGTAGCTTTTTGATGATCGTCCTCAACGACTGCTCGGATCAGTTCGAGTTCAGAGGCAGGCAAGTCCACCACGGTGGCTCGCCCAACCAAATTGACGTACAGCTGAGCTATCGCCAGCGCTCCCAAGATGCCGAAGAGCACAATTCGCCCGATGCGCTTCCGTCTGTTCATGTTATTTGGCCAACGTCGAGGCCTGGCACCCGCTATCGGGAGCGCCCCTCCGCTTCAGGTTGAGGTTTGTCGACGCCCTCAGAATCCGACTCGGGGCGGATAGCGGGTTGCTCAGCGCCGGCTTGTTCGACCCGTTGTTTCTTTGTCGTCTCGAATGGGGTCATCACCCAGGGATGCTCAGGAAGATCTCTGCGGAGGATGTATGCAGTGCCGCCAAAGCGCTGGCTGATCGCCTCCACGATCTCAAGCTCGCGGTCTCTATGCTTCGGTTCTTGGTCAATCGCGCGGATCTCCCTGAATGTGACAAGAAGGTGGGTCTTGGCGTGGTCGAGCAGTCTGGATTCCCGAGGAGCGTCCGGTGTGGCGACCCTCAGATCTTCCGGGCATGGACTGACGAATGCCGAGTGATAGACGTGCTTGTCGGTAAGACGGAGTTCGCGGCCCTCAGTGCCGTCCAGCCAGTTCGTCCGCCATACCCCCTGAAAATCAAACTGGGATTGGGTGAACGTCGACTCTGTGAATCTCGCAGGCTGGTCAATCTCAATAAGAATCCTCTGTGGTGCCGCCATCTCTTGAAATGGTGCTCGCACGGGAACCTCAAGAATATCTCCTTCTTCAAGCCGCACGTCGGGCTGATTCGGCGGCCCGATTCGGTAGACTCGATCACCACGCCGGATAAGTGTTCTCGGTGTCCAGCCATAGTCTGAGCAAGTGTTGTTGGTGGCAGAAAGCGCTCCCCTCACACCAGCTCCCGATGAAACGATAATCTCCTTCGGATTGCTCACTTCGCCGCACACAACGACCCTGACTTGAGGACCTGCCTCACCAACGGGTTCAAGATCGGCTCGCCCATGAGCTGTGAGGACGATTGCCAGTGATAGGACTGTGGCTGTCGTCTTCATTTCTTGGTCGAACGTCATAGCACACCAACCGCCTGACGGCAGCCGCGCGTTGACTGTGGGTTAAGGGTGGTAATCACGGTGAAAATTCGACTCGGAGCGGGTCAGGCGGTTGGGTGCTGCGGCTTGTTGTGCTTGTTAGTTTCGCTCGTTAAGGCTCGATACAAGCTTGGCAATCGCCCCGCTCTGCGTGATGACACGTGTGACCATACGCCGCCCCTCCGGCTCATCATCCCACCCAATGAACAGGTAGAATGTGCAATCGTCTGGAAGATCGTCGCGAGAGCCCCCATCCACGGTCTGCTGTCCAATGAACACCATGGGATCACCTCGATGGAATGGCCAGGCTGGATAATCCTCGATCCATCGAGGCGCTCGCTCTGCCCTGCGAAAGTAGTTGCCGAGATTCTCGATAAGCCACGCGGTCATATCGGAGCCCGAATCCGAGCGACTCCAATCGTCATAGACTCGCTCCACGAATTCCAGTCCACCTTCAGTCGCCGATGCTGCGAAATGCTCTGCCGCGGCCTTCTGCAGGGCTTCGACAAACTCAACGGGTGGTCTCATGAATCCCTTGCACAACGTCTGAGAACAGGCGACCCCGACCCCTATGGCGGCGCTCCGATTCTCGTTGCAGGATCGAACCACCAAAACCGAGCTGCGACAAGGCCGCTGTAAGGGGTCGTCCTGCTTCGACTTGTTCTGCAATTTCATTAATCGACTAGGTGTTGCGCTTTCTGAAGACGCCTTATCCGGATCACGACAAACGCTCCTGAGAGAGCAACCCACGTAGCTAGAAGCGCCCAATGGGCGACAACGATATCCACTCCAACCATCCCGTGCTTGGGTAGTTCGGTCCGATTGAAACGAGCCGGTCCCCGGAGAATCCAGGAGGACCCTCCCGCGTCCTTCTCACGGTCGGTTAGCTTCCACGTCTGCGCGAGAGGCTCGTATGGGCGGCTCTTACCTCGTTCAGTAACCCAGCCTAGGCCCACGGCCCCGAAGTCTTGGTAGACGTTTGCTATCAGGTCGCCCTTGTTCCAGCCCGCCCAGCGCCGATAGTGGGTGGAATCCCGCCAAGCCCAGAGGATCGACAGCGTGCCGAACAGCGCTAGCCAGAGAGAGGGAAGTCGGAGGACACGGGTCATGCGCACGCGGACTCTTTTCTCGGTGTGAGCCTTCAGTCTTCAGCAGAACAGTTTTATTCTCATCACCTCGGGGGGTGATATCCGAGGGGATGACTGGTTTCGGAGATTGCCTGAAATCGTTGATTTCTCAAGGATTTTGTCCCGCCGAGTCGTGTGATATCGCGGGCCACTCCCTCTCCGAGCCAAGGGTGATGTTTCCCGGCGGATATCACACCCTTTGAGTCCCTGTCACCACGCGAACTGTTCGCCCGTGCGTGTTCGCCAGAACACTTTTTCATTGATCTCCCCGCCCCGTTGGCTTCGCTGCGTGAATCATGACGACGCTTCGGTGGTGCTGGCGCAAGGACTTGGCGGGATTCCGGGGTATTTCGGAGATGGACCGGGCCGGGTTCCTGCTGCTGCTCGAATGGTTCGAGAATTTCCGACTGCGCCACGAGCTGCCGGCGGGACGGGAGGCCGCCCGGGCCTTCTGGCAGGCGGAGGTGAATCGCGAGGGCCGGCCCCGGGAGGCATGGTCACGTAAAGGGCTTCGCCCCACGCGATTATCCAAGTGGAGACGAGCTGTGCTGAGGCGGGTTGCGTAGAAGGCTTCGCCTCACGCGATTTCCTCGGAAATGGCTGAGCCCCAAGCGATCCGTTTGATGAACAAAACCGGCGATGATCTACGTCTACGTCCTACAGTCTGAATCGGACTCCGGCTTGTATATTGGGATGACTTCTGATTTGCGTAGAAGATTCGAGGAGCATCAGCGCGGCGAATCACAAAGCACCATAGGCCGGCGACCGTGGAAGCTGATTTACTACGAAGCCTATCTCCTGGAATCAGATGCTTCGGGTCGAGAAGCCTTTTTGAAGAGCGGTGGAGGAAGGCGATTTCTCGATAAACAACTGAAGAACCACTTCGTGCGTAACCCACGGCGCGAAACCACGTGACCGAAGGTTTTACGTGGAAGGATGTGGATCTGGAGCGCAGGACGCTGACGGTGCATCAGGGGAAGGGCGATAAGGACCGCTGCACGGTGCTGCCGAAGAGCCTGGTCGAGGCGCTGGCTGCCCAGGTGGAGCGGGCGCGCGAGGTGTGGCGGGCGGATCGCGAGGAAGGTCTGGCCGGGGTGCACATTCCCGGGGCGCTGGGCCGCTCAATGCAGCGGGCGGCGGAGACATTTGACTGGTTCTGGTTGTTTCCGGCGCGCCAGACCTCGATCGATCCACACGGGCAGGTGCGTCGCCGGCACCACATTCACGCGCAGGCCTACGGGGAGGCGGTCAAGCGGGCGGCGAGGAACGCGGGCATCGAGAAATGGGTGACGAGCCACGCGCTGCGGCATTCCTTCGCCACCCATCTACTGGAGGACGGGACGGACCTGCGGACGATCCAGGAGCTGCTCGGCCACGAGGACATCACGACGACGGAGATTTACCTGCACGTGGCGGTGGGGACCAACGGCCTCGGAGTGACGAGCCCGCTGGACGGGTTGCTGGTCGCGTAGAAGGCTTCGCCTCACGCGATCATCGAAGTGCTGGCGAGCTGCTGCCAAGGCGGGCCGAGGCGGAGCGCTTCGGCCAGGCCTTGCACGACCGCGTCGCGCGTCCCGCTCACGCCTCCCCCCGCAGCCGTGCCACCTCGGCCTCAAGCGCGGCGAGCCGCTGCTCGACCTGCTGGCGCCAGTCAGCGCTCTCGACGGCGGCGGAGGCTTCGGGACCGGGTTCCCCGTCATCCCCCGAGATCCGGTGCCGGAAGGTCTCGACGCGGCGCCCGCCGCCGGCCGGCAGTCGCTCGACCAGCGGACCGTGAGGATACTCGATGAAGCCGCCGAGGATCTCCTCGACCTCGTCGAGCGAGGCGAAGGCATGCATCCGCTCGGTGCGCTGCTTGAGTTCGCCGGTGGACTGCGTTCCCCGGAGCAGCAGCACCGTGAAGACCGCGCGCTCGGCATCGGTCAGCGCCAGGACGTCGGACAGGTTGTGCTCGTACTTCGCGGCGCGGCCGCCGAGCTGCTTGCTGACGAGGTACTCCTCGGAAAGCTCGCGCAGGGCGTCCTCGATCTCCGCCGCGCCGTGGTTCGTCACCGGATGGCGGGAGGTCGATTGGTTGCAGGCGCCGACCAGCGCGTTGAGGGTCATCGGGTAGTGGTCCGGGGTCAGGATCTCCTTTTCGAGAAGGCATCCGAGAACACGGACGGCCACCGGGCTGAGTTGGATTTCGGGAAAGTGTCGCATCGCTGGAAAGGGTGAGGGGTCGGCGGAAGAACCCGGCGCAGGGGTCCCGGGCCATCCAATCGGCGGATGCTTTTGTACTGGCTGGGCATCGTCGATCTGAAACCATCGGAGCATGAAGAAAACGGGATGTCTCGTCGCCATCGGGGTGATCGTCGTCATCGTGCTCGGCGTGGTCGCCACCGGTGTCGGAAAGTACAATTCACTGGTCGCGCTCGAGCAGCAGGTCGACAAGCAGTGGGCGCAGGTCGAGAACGTCTATCAACGCCGCGCCGACCTGATCCCCAACCTCGTCGCCACGGTGAAGGGCGCGGCGGATTTCGAGAAGACCACGCTGGAGAACGTGATCGAGGCCCGGGCCAAGGCGACGCAGATCCAGATCGACGCGTCCAACGCCCCGGCCACCGCCGAACAGCTCAAGCAGTTCCAGGAAGCCCAGAACGGGCTGAGTTCGGCGCTCTCGCGGCTGCTGGTCACCGTCGAGCGCTATCCCGAGCTCAAGGCCAACGCGAACTTCCGCGACCTGCAGGTGCAGCTCGAAGGCACCGAGAACCGGATCTCGGTCGAGCGGAAGCGCTTCAACGAGGCCGCCGTCGATTTCAACACGGCGGTGAAGCAGTTTCCGACCGTGCTTTTCGCCGGCATGATGGGCTTCGGGGACAAACCCTACTTCGAGGCCACGCCCGGATCCGAACAACCGCCCGAGGTGGAGTTCGGCTTCGGAGACGGGGAGGAGGGCGAGTAAGCGACGGTGTCACGCTTCCTCCCAACGGCCGCGCTCGGGCTGATCGGCCTGGTCCTGCTGGCCTCCGGCGTGCGCGCTCTGGAGATCCCTCCACCGCCGACGAACCACGTCGACGACCGCGCCGGGATGGTCGGCGCCTCGACCGAGGCCCGGCTCAACGCGCGCCTCGAGGACTTCGAGCGGGAAAGCTCCTCGCAGATCGTCCTGTCGCTGTTCCGGCAGATTCCGGAAGACACCACCCTCGAGGAGTTCACGGTCGAGACCGCGCAGGCCTGGGGGGTCGGTCGAAGCGGGAAGGACAACGGGGTCGTGCTGTTCGTCTTCGTTGATGACCGCAAGCTGAGGATCGAGGTGGGCTACGGACTGGAGGGCGCCATCCCCGACGTCACCGCCCGGCACATCCTCGACGAGGTCGTCACCCCGGCGCTGCGGCGCGGGGATTTCGATGCGGCGATGACCGATGCCGCCGAGGCCCTGATGGCCGCCGCGCGGGGCGAATACGAGGGCGACGGCCGCGTGATCGGCTCACGCCGCGAGGCCCCGCTGCCGCCGGTCTTCATCATCTTCGTGGTGCTCGTTGTCGCGATCTTCATCCTCCACCATTTCCTCAGCGGCGTGAAATACACCCACGGCCGGCGCGGCACCTACTCCTCCGGCCCCTTCGACGGCGGCGGCTCCTGGGGAGGCGGCGGCGGCTTCGGAGGGGGCGGTTTCGGGGGTGGAGGTTTCGGGGGCGGGGGCGGAGGATTCGGCGGCGGCGGGGCCAGTGGCGGATGGTAGCTGGAGCATCATGAAGTTTCACGAGTTCATCGAACGAATTGACGACGACGCGGTCTGCCGCGCCGTGCGCGAGGCCGAACAATCGACCTCGGGCGAGATCTGCGTCTGCATCAGCCGGCGCCGGACAAAGGATCCGATGCCTCTGGCGCGGCGGCTGTTCCGCAAGTTCAAGATGCACCGCACCGAGCGACGCAACGGCGTGATCATCCTGATCGCCCCCCGTTCGCAGACGACCGCGATTTTCGGCGACGAGGGCATCCACCGGGTGGCGGGTGAGCCCCTGTGGGACGAGGTGATCGAGCTTCTCGCCCGCGAGCTTCCGATCGATCCCACCGCCGCCCTCGTCGATGCCGTCGCCCGCGTCGGCCGCGAGCTGGCCCGCCACTTCCCTCCGGTGACGGACGACATCAACGAACTCCGGGACGAAATCCGTTTCGATTGATCGTCCCGCGGCGGCGGCGGACGATGCGGCTCGACAAAGCTCGCCCGCCCAGCGTGACATGACAGGGTGAAATCCCGACGTTTCCCCCCCGCGCTTTCCCTCGGGTGTGCCCTCGTGCTCCTTTCCCCCCTCTCCGCAGCCACCCTCTATGTCGATGCCGACGCCACCGGCGCCAATGACGGCAGTTCCTGGGCCGATGCCTACACCCTGCTCCGCGTCGCCCTCAACAGTGCCTCCTCCGGCGATCAGATCTGGGTCGCGGAAGGGACCTACTACCCGGACGCGGCCGTGGGACCGCTGGCCGACGACCGTTCGGATTCCTTCGAACTGAAGAACGGCGTCGAGCTCTACGGCGGATTCGCCGGCGGCGAGGCGACCATCGGCCAACGCAACCTCCTCCTCAACGAGACCGTGCTGTCCGGCGAGATCCAGCAGGACGGCGACCGGACCAACAACAGCTACCATGTGGTCGACGGCAGCGGGACCGACTCGACGGCCATCCTCAACGGCTTCGTGATCCGCGACGGCTACGCCGACGGAGCCGGAAACGAAGACGATGGCGCCGGCTTCATCTGCCTGGGCGGAGTCACCGTGGAGATCGACGGTCCTTCGCTACTCAACTGCCGGTTCATCTCCAACGACGCCGCCGCCGGAGGGGGCGGAGTCTTGTTGTGGCGGCACTACGCTTCGTTCACCAACTGCAGCTTTTCCGGAAACCGCGCCAGCTCCGGTGGGGCGATCCGACTTCAAGAGGCCGACCCCGATTTCATCAACTGCACGGTGCAGGGAAACATCGCCGAGAGCTTCGGCACCGGCGGCGGGCTCTACATGACCGACTCCTCCGCGCCGGAGTTCACCAACTGCCTGTTCTGGGGGAACCTGACCGCTACGACGGAGATCTCCTGGATCGACATTGCCGGCACCGGCAACACCCCGAGCTGGGACTTCTGCCTGGTCCAGGGCCAGTCGGACACCGACCTCGACGCCTACGGCGCGAACAACTTCGACGGCGAGGATCCGGCCAACGATCCCCGGTTCCTCAGTCCCGTCGATCCCCTCGACGCCCCGACCCCGGGCGGCGACCTGTCGCTCACCCCGGCCTCCACGGTGGCGATCGACGCCGGACAGAACGCCGCCAACACGACCATCGGTGACATCACCAGCCGCATCCGCAAGCTCGACGGTGACGACAACGGCTCGGCCATCATCGATCTCGGCGCGCATGAATTCCTCGCGCCGCTCTACGTCGATGACGACGCCACCGGCGCCGACGACGGCAGCTCGTGGAGCGATGCGTTCCCCGACCTCCAGGACGCCCTCGACCTCGCCCAGCCGGGGGATGAAATCTGGGTCGCGGAGGGTTTCTACCAGCCGAGCGAGCAGTTCGCCCCGGGTGTCATCCGCTCGACCAGCTTCACCATCCCCGATGCGGTGCGGGTGCGCGGCGGCTTCGACACGACCGAGGACCACCCCGACGCGCGCGACGTGGCGGGCCACGTCTCGGAGCTCAACGGGAACTTCGGCGGACCGGTGTCGGTGCTCGACGACGCCTTCCACGTCGTCCGCCTGATCAACGCGAGCTCGCTGACCGAGTTCGACGGCTTCACCGTGACCCGCGGCAGCGCCAACGAAACACCGCCCTACCATCGCGGCGGCGGGCTGCGGATCGAGGGCGGTGCCCCGCGGGTGCTGGATTGCACCTTCACCGACAATTTCGCCACCCAGGGAGGCGGCGCCCATGTCCAGGGCAGCTCCGCGGCACGTTTCGTCGATTGCCGTTTCCTCTCGAACGAGGCGACCAGCTCGGGCGGCGGCTTCAGCTCGCTCAGCACCGCCACGGTGCGCCTCAACCGCTGCCGCTTCACCAAGAACGTCGCAGGCAACGGCGGCGGCGTGGCCTGCTCCGGCTCGTCGCCGGTCTTCGCCAACTCGATCTTCCTTTCGAACGAAGCCGACTACGGGGCGGGCGCCTATCAGATCAACGGCTCGGACGCGGAGTTCTTCAACGTCACCTTCCACGACAACCACGCCGCCATCGACGGCGGCGGCCTGCGCAATGTGGACAGTGATCCGCTCCTCGCGAACGTGATCATCTGGGAAAACATGGCGCAGTCGTCGACCACCGCGCTGGGCGTCTCGATCTCGAACGACAACTCGACGCCGACCTACTCGCATTGCCTCCTCCAGAACCGCGACCTGAGCGGCAGCGGCGGGAATTTCGACGGCACCGATGCCGCCAACGACCCGCGCTTCCGCCAGCTTCAGGACGACAGCGGCCAGGTCCTCGACCTGCGCCTGCTGCCGGACTCGCCGGTCATCGACGCCGGCGACAACGGCGCGTTCGATGCCGACTCCGACCACGAGGGCGAACCCCGCGTGGCCGACGGCGACCTCGACACCACCGCCACCATCGACCTCGGCGCCTACGAATTCCGCACGCCGGTCTTTGTCGATGAAACCGCGGCCTTCGGCGGCGACGGCAGCTCGTGGGACGACGCCTTCGTCGCCCTCGACAACGCCATCGAGGCGACCACTCCGGGCGACACCGTGTGGATCGCCGAGGGGAGCTATCAGCCGTCGGGAGCTAGCGGACGCGACGACACCATCGAGTTCGCTCCGGGCGTCCACGTCTATGGCGGCTTCCCCACGGGCGGCAGCGACTTCGCCGGTCGGAGCCCTTCGACCCACGAAGTCATCATCACCGGAGAGCAGGGCGCCACGGTCGCCAACCACCGCTTCCATGCGGCGGTGGCGAGCGGCCTCGACCGCACCGCGCGGCTCGACGGGCTCACCTTCACCGGCGGCAATGCCGACGGCCTGCCGAGCTCGCTTGAGGACGCCGGCGGGGGCCTGCTGCTGGATGACTGCACCCTCACGGTCCACGACTGCCGCTTTGTCAACAACCTCGCCGATGAGGGCGGTGGACTTGCGATCCCCGATGGCGCGCCGCGGGTCACCGAGTGCCTCTTCGAGGGCAACGCTGCCATCAAGGGTGGCGGCCTCTTCCTCGGCGACTGCGGGGCCGTGGTCCTCAACTGCCGCTTCGCCGGCAACGAGGCCGACACCGGCGGCGGCATCCACGGCGAAACCACCTCGGGCGCCCGTCTCATCAATCCCGTCATCTCCGGCAACCACGTCGCCGACTTCGGCGGCGGCCTGCATCTCGTCGGCTCCGATATGGAGATCGTCAACGCCACCCTCTCCGGCAACAACGCGGCCACCGACGGCGGCGGACTGGGCCTCGACGAGTCCTCCGCGCCCGTCTTCCACAACGCCATCTTCTGGAACAACCGCGCGAACGGCAGCACGACCTCCAAGAGCGCTTCGCTCTTCCGGCTCACGCAGCCGATCGGCAGCAGCCTGGCGGAGTTCCATTTCTCGCTGGTGGAAAACTTCAACAACGCCGAACTCGTCACGCTCGACCCCGACTCGGCCGACAACCTCAACGGCAAACTCGCCGGCAACGACCCGGATTTCGTGAGCCCCGTGGACCCGGCGACCGCTCCCGCCACCGGCGGCGACCTGCGCCTCAAGACCGGCTCGCCGGCCATCGATGCCGGGGACAACGGCGCCAACGACAGCGAGACCGACGCCGCCGGCAACCCGCGCATCGACTTCGCCACCATCGACCTCGGCGCCTACGAAGGCGGCGTCTCCGGCGCCGACTTCGCCTCGCTCTTCCCCGCCCTCACGGAGTCGGGCGACGAGAACGGCAACGGCTTCACCAACTACCTCGACTACGCGACCGGCGCCGACCCGACCGCTCCCCACGACCCGGCGGGCTATCCCTCGCTGATCGACGATGACCTCGTGTTCGGCGTCCGCGCCGGCGTGACCGATGTCGATTGGACCGTCTTCTACTCCGATTCGCTCGGCCCGGGTTCGTGGTTCGAGCTGCTTCCCGGCAGCGGCTACGGCACGCCGTCCGAATCCACCGTCGGCGACCGCACCACCGTCACCCTGCCGCTGGCCGATCCGCCGGGTTCCGACGACCGGATGTTCTTCCGGATCGAATACGACGCCCCCTGAGCGGATCGCCCCCTGCCGAGCGAGAAAGGTCGGAATCGCCTGCTCGGGCTGGCGAATTTCGCATGATAACGTTTTCACTTCATGTCACGTTCTTAGACGGAATGCGACTTCTACCCCTCATCAAGCTCCTCCTCGCTGCAGGCATCGTGAGCACCCCGGCCGCCGCCGAAGCCCCCCGGCCGAACATCCTCTACCTCTACCTCGACGATTTTGGCTGGGGCGGACTCGGACCCAACGGCCAGTACGCGCTACGCGACGCGGGGCAGGCGCACCTGATCACGCCGGCGCTCGATCGTCTCGCCGACGAGGGCGTCAATTTCCAGCGCGCCTACGGCTGCACCGTGTGCTCGCCGGCCCGCGCCTCGCAGCAGACCGGCTTCCACCAGGGCCACGCCTACGCCGACCGCAACAACCCCGACAACGCCCGCAAGGCGATGCGCGCCGATGACGTGACCATGGGCGACGTGATGTCCGCCGCCGGCTACACCACCGGCTTCTGGGGCAAGTGGGGTTTCGGCGCCACCGACGACCAGAACAACCCACAACTCGTCAACCTCCAGACGCTGCCGAACCGCCACGGCTACCAGCACGTCCTCGCCGAGCTTCACCACGTCCGCGCCCACACCTTCTTCCAGCCCACGCTGTGGAAGTTCGCCCCCGGCGATTCGCAGATCTCGCTCGTGCCGAACTCGCTCGCCGCCTACGAGAACAACGCCGACTACCCGGACGCCCCGGCCGGGCAGAACGATGCGGGCTACCCTTCCCCGGCCTACTGCGACGACGCCTACTCCTTCGCCGCACTCGATTTCGTCCGCCAGCAGGGCCAGAACTACCATGCGACCGGCCAGCCGTTCTTCGCGCTGTTCTCGGTGCAGATCCCCCATTCCCCCTACGGCGACATCACCTCGCTGCCCGACTGGGACGCCGCCTACGCGGAAACGGACTTCTTCGCCGGCCTCTCGAACAACGCCAAGCAGTACGCGGCGATGGTCACCCGCATCGACGCCCACATCGGCAACCTGCTCGACACGCTTGAGGACCCCAACCACGACGGCGACACCTCCGACTCCATCGCCGACAACACCCTGGTCATTTTCCAATCCGACAACGGCGGCCAGAACGACCTGATGCAGCAGAACGCCGACCTCCGCGGCGCCAAGGGCAGCATCTGGGAAGGCGGCATCCGCATCCCCATGCTGGCCCGCTGGCCGGACAAGATCAAAGCCGGCGCCGGCCTCGAACCCGGAACCAACTCCCAGCGGGTCATCGACGTCACCGACATGCTGCCGACCTTCTGCGAACTCGCCGGCGAGGAGGTCCCGCTCGGCATCGACGGCATCTCCATCGCGCCGACGCTTTCGGGCGAAGGCGAGCAGATCGACCGCGACTTCCTCATCCACGAAGCCGGCAGCAACGCCTCCATCATCCGCGGCGACTGGAAGCTCGTCCGGACCGGAACCGACGCCTACCAGCTCTACCACCTCGGGGCCGATCCCACCGAGTCGAACAACGTCGCGGATCTGGCCCAGCACGCCGAGCTCGTTGCCGAGCTCTCGTCGCTGCTGCTCGGCGAGCGCGTCACCGAGCCGGCCTGGTTCGCCGCGACCTACCACGACTGGACCGGCGGCGACGACGACGCGACCTCCGACGCCGACCATTGGTCCGACTATCTCTACGCCGACCTCGGCGGCACCTACGAGACCGACGCCGGCGCGCCGAAGCTCTCGTGGATCGCGCGCATGCACAACGGCGCCGCTTCGCCGAACCGCGCAGCCGCCGATGCCGATCTCGAGCTGCTCGCCCTGGAAATCGGCGGCGACACCGCGACGCAGACCCTCCAGCTCGACAGCCACCGCCTCACCGGGCGAAACGGGATCCGCATCGGCGCGAACGGAGCCGTCACCTTCGACAACGGCACCCTTTCCACCCTGCGCCGGATCGAGCTTTCCGGAAACGGAAGCCTCACCGGCGCCGGCACCGTCGAAGGCACGCTCGTCAGCGCCGGCCGCGTCGAGGTCACCGAGGCTTCCGCCACCACCGAACCGGGCCCCGATGTCGAAACGCCCGGCCCCGACGTGTCGCTCACGGACGGCATGGAGCTCGTCACCAACGGTGGCTTCGAGCAGGGCACCGACACCGGCGGCGGAGACTATTCCTATGCGACGCTCGTCGATTGGTTCACCGACGGGCCGGACTCGACCAAGGATGGAGCCAAGCCGAGCAATCCCAAGTCCGGCACCATGCGCGGCCTCATCCAGACCGGCTACCCGCTGGTCCAGAAGACCGCCTATCCCGTCCACCCGGGCGACAGCTACACGCTGACCTTCTGGCACCGCGGCTTCAACAACTGGAACACCGGCGAGCTCGCCGAGGCACGGGTCTTCTACCTGGACGGCGACGGCCAGCGGGTCGATTTGCTCCACGAAACCTACCCGCTGACCAACGGCACCTGGACCCAGGCGAGCTACGACATCCCGGCCGTCGATGCCACCGGGGAGGGCCGCGCAATCCACGTCCTTCTCGGCGCCGACAGCGGCACCGGCTACGCCTCCTTCGATGATGTTTCGCTCGTCCGCCACGGGGCCGCCGCGACCGTCCCCGGGCCGCTCGTTTCAGGACCCGGACCCGACATCACCGTCCCCGGCCACCGTCGCCTCGATCTCGACGGCGACTACCGCGAAACCCCCGACGCCACCCTGCGCCTGACCCTCGCCGGCAACACCGCCGCCGGGGACGACTACGGCCGGGTCAACGTCAGCGGCGACGCCACCCTCGCCGGCACGCTCGAGATCACCGTCGATCCCGCCTTCCAGCCGCAGGCCGACCAGACCTTCGCCATCCTCGCCGCCGATTCCCTCACCGGCACCTTCGCCAACGAGGGCGACATCGTCACCGGCAGCGACGGCACCCGCTTCGCCATCAGCTACTCCGCCAGCGAGGTCACCCTCACCGTCATCGGCACCACCGCGCAGGGCACCCCCTACGACTGGCTCAAGGGCCACGGGATCGATGGCGGGGATCCGGAGGCGGCCGACCTCATCGACCACGACAAGGACGGCATGCTCGCGTGGGAGGAATACCTCGCCGGCACCGATCCGACCGACCCGGCCTCGGTCTTCCGGGCGACGACGGGAGTTTCGGAGGACGGCACCATGCTCGTCCTCTCCTGGCCAAGCGCCGCCGGACGGACCTACGAGATCCTGTCGTCGGACGACCTCTTCTCGTTCACCCCGTTTGCCGGTCCTTTCGCTGCGACGCCGCCCCTCAATGCCCACGAGATCAGCATCGGCAGCGGCTCACGATTCTTCGAGATCGCCGTCAGCCTCGAGTGACCGGCGGCAGCCATCAACCCGACAGAGTGCCGGGCATCAGTCCAGCGCGTCGAAGACCCTGCTCGTGACCTCGAGCGGCTCGGTCTTCCCGTTCTTCTCGCGCCGGCGCCGTTTCTTCTTCCTCCGCTCGAAGCGCTTGCGACCCGACAGGATCACCTGGCCCTCGCGCTCGTCGTCGCGGATCTCCCGCCAGTAGCCGAAATTGATGGCGAGATGAAAGCCGAGGCCGAAGACGACGAAGGCGGTTCCCAGCCCGAGAAAGACCGGCCCGAGCTGCAGCGCCACCCCCGTGAGGCCCGGTGAAAGCCCGAGACTCGCGAGTCCGGCCATCAACAACCCGCAGCCGAACAGGAACAAGCCCGCGCCCATGCCCCGCACCGGCAGGCGCCAGAGCTGAAGGACACTCCGGTCGCGTTCCCGAAGCCAGGTTTGAAGATTCTTCGCCACAATGATCGGCAGAAGGTTAGAGCCTCCAGCCTCCCCATGCCCAGCAGAAATGGAGCAGGGGCGGATCGGGGGCGATGACTCATCGGCCCTCTACCCGCCTTCCCCCGCCCGCAACAGCAGCGGTTCGAGGAAATGCAGGACGAAGACCACGGCGAGACCGATGGTGAAGGGCGTGAGGTTCTCCTTTCCCCGTCCGCTGCCGAGCGCGATGACCACCGCGGCGATGAGCCCGATGCCCATGCCGGTGCTGATGCTGAAGGTCACCGGCATCGCCAGCAGCGTCAGCACCGCCGGGGCGGCGATCTCGAAACGCCGCAGGTCGATCTCGGCGACACTCTCGAACATCAGGATCCCGACCACCACCAGTGCCGGGGCCACCGCCACGCCCGGGATGGCGAGGATCAGGGGCGTCAGAAACAGCGCCAGCAGGAACAACACCGCGACCGTGACACCGGTCAACCCGGTGCGCCCACCGGCCTGCACGCCGGTGGCGCTCTCGATGTAGCTGACCACCGTCGAGGTCCCGAGCAGCGACGAAAGGATCGCCGCCAGCGAGTCGGCGGTGAGGGCCTGCTTGAGGCGCGGCACGTGCCCCGACGCGTCCATCAACCCGGCCCGCTTGGTCACCCCGATCAGCGTGCCGAGGTTGTCGAAGAGATCCACCAGCAGCAGGGTGAGGACGATGGGAACCGCCTTGAGCGGATCGCTCAGGAGAAAACCGAAGTCGAGCTGCAGGAACAGAGGATCGAGCGAGGCGGGCATCGACACCGCCGCCCCGGGAAGCTCGGTCACCCGTCCACCCGCTCCATCCGGCACGATCAGGCCGATCCCCGACACCACGGCGATCGAGATCAGGATCGCCGCCGGCGTGCCGCGCGCGATGAGGACCGCGCTGAGCAGCACGCCGAGACCGAACAACGCCACCGGCGGACTCGTCAGGTCGCCGAGCGTGACGAAGGTCGAGGGATGGGCCACCACCATTCCGCCGTTCTTGAGACCGATGAAGGCGATGAAGAGCCCGATGCCGGCGGCGATGGCGGCCTTTAGGGAATGGGGAATGGCGTGGACGATCTTTTCCCGGATCCCGGTGAGCGAGAGGGCGAGGAAGATGATCCCGTTGACGAAGACGAACCCGAGCGCGCTCTGCCACGGCACGCCCATGCCGAGGCACACGGCGTAGGCGAAGAAGGCGTTGATCCCCATGCCGGGCGCCAGCGCCAGCGGCAGGTTGGCGAGGAAGGCCATCAGCAGGGTGGCGATCGCCGCGCCGAGCGCCGTCGCGGTCACCAGCGCCTCGCGCGGCATGCCGGCGTCGGCGAGGATGGCGGGATTCACCACCAGGATGTAGGCCATCGCGGCGAAGGTGGTCACCCCCGCCAGCACTTCCCGGCCCGGCGTCGTGCCCTTTTCGCGGAGCTGGAACCACCGTTCGAGCATGCGTCGAGAGAACCAGCAGACGCCGCCCTCCGTCACGACGAAAGGCTCACCCGATCAGCTTCATCCCGAAGCCGGGCGCCTCGGGCACGTGGATCCTGCCGTCCTTGATCGGGTAGTCGCCGTAGTCGATGTCGTCGGACTCGCAGGTCACGCCCTCGACCGTGCAGCAGTTGCCGAGGCCGGCGGCGATCTGCGCGGTGTAGTGCGTCTTGAGCCGGTCGCCCCACGCATGCGGGCTGGCCAGGGTGTCGAGCTCGACCAGCTTCGGCATCAGCGAGCGCCAGCGGGTGAAGCCGTGGCCGAAGGTGTCGTGAAGGTTCACGTCGAGGATGCCCTCCTTCGCCAGCTCGAGGCAGAACTTCGGATCGGGCCGGAACTCGCCGTCGGCGAGATAGGTCTTCTCGAAGCCGTTCGCGTGCATCCAGTCGCGCAGTTTCCGGCTCCTCTCCCGCTCCTCCTGGAAGGGCTCCTCGAACCAGAACAGCGGCACGTCGCCGATGCCCTCGAGAAAGGCGATCGCATCCTCGAGCGAGTACATGTCGTTGGCATCAACCAGGATCTCCACCCCCCGGTCCTTGAAGGTCTCGTGGATGCGCCGGACGATCTCGATGTCGGTCTTCAGGCCCTCGTCGTGCGGATACCAGCGGCCGCTGCGGCCGATCTTCACCTTGAGCTGGCGGTAGCCGTAGTCGACGTCCCACGCGCAGTTCTCGATCACCTTGTCGAGGCCCGCCGGGTGGTCCTCCGGCTCGAGTTCGTCGAAGTAGATCATGCCGCTGTAGACCGGCGTCGCCTTGGTCCCCTTGCCGCCGAGCATTTCATGCACCGGGATGTCGAGGATGATGCCCGCGAGGTCGTGCAGCGCGAAGTCGAAGTCCTTCGGCACCCCGTCGCGGATGCCCTTGGCCGGATCGAACAGCTCGCCCACGGTCTTGCCCATGCCCAGCTCGACGTCGCGGCCGGCCTCCCAGCCGGTGAGACCCCAGCCCTCGGCGCCCTGCTCGGTGCGGAGGATGGCGACGTTGGTCTGGTGGTGCTGACCGTGCACGCCGATGCGCCCGTTCTTTCCGACCAGGCGCGGCCAGCGGAACTTCACGCGACGGATCTCGATGCTGTCGATGCGGTGCTCGTTCAGCGGTGAGGCGTCGATCTCGGCGGCCCCGAGACGCGGCAGTCCGGAAAAACAGGCGGCGGTGGCGAGGGCGGACTTCTGGAGGAATTGGCGGCGGGTTTTCATCATGGTCTTCAGCGCTTTACGTCGCTCCACCATGAAACCTCCCGAGCGCTTTTCGCGTTACCCCCCGATCGGGGGTCGGCCCTTTCGGCAAAGGTGATCCGCCGGAAGCCCGAGACGAACGCAGGACTGACTTGCCGGTGACGACTCGAGGTGAAGCCGGTCCAGCGATTGGCCGGCCCGGCGCAGCACCGCTCCCGACGATCGCGAGATCCGCCCGTGCGCGGACAATCCAAGTCGCCGCTGTGCGGAATCCGGAAGCAGCCCGACCGCCGCGGCGATCAGCCGGCGGTTGAGTGGCCGGAGCGGCGCCGGAAACAGCTCAAGACGCGACATGATCGCCAGAAATTCGTCGATGATACCGGACGGCTCAAGACGCGGTGCCATGTCGTCGAAGAGCTCGGTCATCGATACCGCCGAATCAGGAGGATCGAGTGCTCCGTAGAGCAAGGCCGCCGGCAGCCCTTCCGCGATGAAGAGGTCGCGTTCGTCGGCCGTCAGCGGACTGACGTAGCGGTGATAGGCTTCCATGAACCCGAACAGCGCCGTCGCGTGGACCCAGCGCAGGAGCTCCGGATCGTCGGCGCGGTAGGGCGTGCCGTCGGGCGTCGTTCCCGAGATGCGGGCGTGCATGCGGCCGACCCCGGCGATCATTCCCTCCGCCACGCTGCGGGCGGCATAGACGGTGACCATCGCCGCCAGCCCGGTCCGCCGCATCCGCCGCAGCGGATCGGTGCGGAAGCTCGTGTGCTCCCAGACGCCGGTCCGCACCCGGGGCTCGGCGAGTTCCAGCAGCACCGCCGTGATGCCGCCGATGTAGAGCGCCAGAGGATTGCGGAAGATCCGCCATGAGACCGAGTCGGGCGGGGCCAGCGCCGCCTCGCCGGAGGGGTGGAGGAAGTCGGGCTTCGCCACTCCCTCGCCCTCCAGCAGCTGCTTGCGCAAGGCGGCATCGATCCTTCGGGCGACAAAGGGGGGAAGCATCGCCGCCAGTCTCCGCGAGGTGGCCGCCCGATGCAATCCAGGTCCCCGGCTCCCCCCCCGCGCCATCAGGGGGCAAGAAACACGGGCGCGGATCGATTCTCCGAAGCGGTCGGCTCGACATGCCGCCGGAGAGACCAGCGCCTCACCGCTCCCATGGCCGTCGCGTGTCCGCGGGGCCGAGCACGGAAAGCACCTGCTTCCCGCGTCGCAATTCGAGCGTCGATGCGGTCTCCCGATCCGGGGCGCAACTCCAGCGCCACTCGTCTTCGAAGGCTTTGCCGCGCACGGTGACCGTCGCGACTTCGGCCTCCTTGGGATCGAAGTCGATCTCCAGTTCGCGGCCCCACGCATCGTAGGCCGAGACCACCCGCAGACTTTCTCCGCGAGCAACCCCGCGAAGCTGCCGCAGCCCCATCGACTCACCCCGGTGGTCGGCCGGCGAATCCCGAAGCTCGAATTTCATCGTCGCATCCGCGAGCACGCGCATCGCCAGATCCCTGCCCCCGGCGGCCAGGACAAAGCGCCCGCCGCCCCGGTTCTCCACCGTGCCGCTCTGCACCAGCCAGTCGATCTCGACCGCCTCCGGCGCCCGGATGTCGTCGAGCACGAGGACGTACCTCCCCTCGACCCAGAGGAAACTCCGCCGGTATCGGTCGAGCGCCGGTCGCGACGCGCCGGTCCTCCGGTCGCGATGCGCGAGATAGCCCCCCGCGGCCTCGCCTTCGACGGCGACGATGTCGTCCTTCGATTTCCATCCCGTGACCCAGGCCATCCGACTCATGTCGCCGCCGGGCTGCGACCAGGTCCCGCCCTCCGGCCGCCCCTTCGCCATCTGCCCCATGCCGTTGATCAGGATCGTGTTGTGGTTCCGCGATGCCTTGTGCTTCGAGTAGCCGTCGGTCTCGACCACCAGCGTGCCGCCGCTCGAAATCAGGAACTCATTCGCATCCGGATCGTCGTGCGCGACGTTCACATAGCGTTTCCCGCCTTCGGCGAAATGCTGCAGGTGATGGCCGGCGAAGGGCCCGCACTTGAATGAGGCACCGACCGCATCGGCCTTCCACGAATCGCGCATCACCGCGTAGCCGACGTCGTCGAAAAGCGCGGCCGTCGCCAGTTCCTCGCGCTCGCCCCGTCCGACCGTCGGATCATCCCACAGCAGCGAAAACCAGCCGAATTCGAAGGACTTCGGATCCCTTTGAAGGAGATCGAGCAGGCCGTCGCGAACCTCCGGCTGATCGTGAACGGCCGCCGCCTTCAGGAGAAAATTGTGGTAGCCACCCGCGCCGCCGGGACCCGTGTCGCCGAAGCGGAAGGTGCCGTCCATTCCCGGCAGCCGGCTGTGGAGCCGGAAACGCCCGGCATTCTCAAAGTACGATGCCTGCAGGAAATCCGTGCCCAGGCAGCGGTCGGCGGCATCGAGGGCGAGCACCAGGTGATTGCCCCCGAAGATGAAATAGCCCGGGCCCTCGTGGCAGCTCCCGTCTTCCGGCAACCAGCGCGTGACGAACTCCAGCTCCTCGAGCGTCCGCTCCATCAACCAGCGCTGGTCCGGCTCGCCCTCGTAAACGGCGAGCAGCGCGAGCGTGAGGCCGGCGTTGCGGTGCCAGCGATGGTTGTTGGCCGGATCGCCCTGCCAGTAGTGCGTCCCCGGGTTCTTCTTCAGGTGTCCCCCGTGATACATCCAGCGTGCGTGGCGGAAGAGCTTCTGCCGGAACGCTTCGCGAAATTCCGGATCCAGCTCGTCGTGCAGCCAGTCGAAGGCGAGCGCCGCTCCGATCATCAGGTTGGCCGCCGCCATGCCGCTGTTGCGCTCCGAACCGGTTTCCCAGTCGGGCAGCTCGTGGAACTTCCTGAGGAAGCCGACCGCGTCGTCGAAGGACGAGCGGTCACCGGTCATCAGATGGTGCAGCGCGACGGTCGGCAGCCGCCACAGCCCCTGACGCTGCGCATCGGTCGCATCGCGCAGGAACTTCGTGTGCCCGGGCGGCTTCGATGATTTGCGGTAGGCCTCGATCTTCTCGCGCCATACGCGCCCCTCGTCACTCCGGTAGAACCGCCGGAGTGACGGCAGTTCCTCGTCCGACAGCAACAGCCTCGGATGCTTGCCGCGCAGCGGCCCGACCAGCGAGATCCGCTCACCCTCGGGCTCCGGATCCCGCTCCGGCACCACCGATGGCGCCGGCTTCGGTCCGGAGGGCCGGGCCTTCATCGCCCCGCCCAGCTCATAGTCGACGCCTCCCACCCAGAAGGGCCCGGCCTTCGCGGCCCCGGTCTCGTCGCCGTAGATCACGATGCGGTTGAAGCCTGCCATCTCGCCCGCCTTCCAATCGTAGCGTTTTTCGGGCACCGGCTTGCCGTCGATCTTCAGCGTCATCCCTTCATCGGCATCGAACTCGAACGACCAGGTGCTCCAGCGGTCCGGCGTGCGCTTGCCCAGATACTTGAGCGTGAACCAACCGTCCTCGGGCACCGTCTCGATCAGGCACGTCGATCCCCCGGGCGCCAGATAGGGGGCATACATCACACCGCCGACGAGCACGCGCCCGTCCTTCTGCCCGACTCCCCACCGCGGCCCCACGCCATGCTTCCCGCCGGGGCTGGCAACGACCCCGGACTCGCGCACCGCGAGCGTCACCACTCCCGAGCCGTCCTCATCGCGCAGCGAAAGGACGGCGGAGCCACCCGGCTCGATCTTCAACGACGGGTTGCCATCCGGCCCCGGCATCTCCTCGTCCCACACCGCCTTCTCAAACTTCCATCCGGGATCTTCGACGGAGAATGCGGGAAGACACAGGGCAGGAAGCAGGAAACATGCGACGCGAAAACTCATCGCACAGTATAAGCCGTCCGCCGGCGCGATCTGTCCCCGATGCCGGGGATCGTCGCCTCAGGATCCCGGGTGGGCGACGATGACCGCCCGGGAAGGGGGAGTCGATGCGGAAGGGAAGGGCGTGATCGCCTCCATCCCCATCCCGGAGCCGGCGGCGACCCCTTTCGTGACCGGAATGACCTTGCGGCACGCGCTTTCTCCCCGGTAGTCTGCGGGAAGTATCCTCCAAGCCTCCCCCTTCCCCTCCGACGCCCGTACATCCACCCGCACGGCGACCGTCGTCGTCTGATCGGGATGCGGCGGCTCTCCCGCCATGAACGCCCGCCCCCTCTTGCTCGGCCTCGCCGCCCTCTCGCCCGCCTACGGCCTCGACTATTTCTGGAACCTCGGCACCAGCGGGAACTGGAGCGATCCGTCCCGGTGGGGGCCGCTCAACCAGGTCCCCGACGGCGCGGGAAACACCGTCGAACTCTTCGTCGACACCGCCGGCGGCCACGTCGGCGGGCCCATCCACACCATCACCATGGATGGCAGCTACTCGCTCGACGGCTTCACCCACATCTCCGACACCTGCCAGCTCTACGCCTCCGGCCGCACCTTCACCATCAACGGCCCGAGTGTGCTGGACGGATACCAACTCACCTTCACCGGCGGCTCGAACTACGTCACCAACGGCGCCTTCACCCACTCGTCGGGCCATTTCGACCTGCTCTCCTCCAGCCTTTCCGGCTCCGGCTCCTACACCCTGTCCGGCGGCACCGCGACGTTCAGCGCCGCGACCCTTTCGGTCCCCGTCTCCCAGAGCACCGGTGGCCTCGCCCTCCAGGGAGCCACCGTCTTCAGCAGCGGCTTCAGTTCCACCGGCGGCAGCGTCTCCTTCGACGCCCTCGGCAACCTCACCCTGAACAACACCGGCTGGTCCAACGGCGGCGCCTTCACCGTTTCCGCCTCCGACACCACCGTCAACTTCAACTCCAACACCACCCCCACCTTCACCAACCTGCCCGCAGGGACCGTGACCTTCGAGGGCGGCGGCACCGGCCAACGGAGGTTCTACCACCACCTCGACAACCAGGGCGCGTTCAACGTCAACACACCGGTCCAACTGCTCACCTCGAACGGGACCCACACCAACTCCGGCACCCTGACCGCCCCGGCGGACTTCTCCACCAACACGATCGAGTCGTTCGACAACTCCGGCAACCTCACCTCCACCGGTGGCGCGCTTTCAATCATCGGCAATCTCTCGGGCACCTCGTCCTTCGACAACTCCGGAACCGTGACCGTCGCCAACGGCCTCGACCTCCGTTTCTTCGTCGACTACGAAAACTCCGGAACCATCGACGTCGACGGCGGGCACGCCGGCATCCTCACCGCCTACTACGGCACTTCCCATACTTTCACCAATGCCGGCGACATCGATGCCGCCCCCGGCACCACGGTCAGCTTCTCTCCCTTCAGCTGGGGCACCGGCCAGATCGTCCTCGCTCCGGGATCCACACTCGGCGGGGGCGGAACGATTTCGTTCAACAGCCAGGCGGTCGACCTCCAGGGTCCGTGGTCGCCCGGGACCTCACCACTCATCGCCTCCAGCTCATCGCTCAACGGCACCGGTCCACTGACCATCGCCAACGGCAGCTCGCTCACCTCCACCGACTCCAATTTCGGCACCACCACCTCCAACCACGGCGACGCCTCGTTCTCCGGCAGCAACAACACCACCAACGGTGCCTTCACCAACGAGGCCGACGGCTCGCTGACCCTGGAAAACGGCGCACGGCTGCGCATCCATGACAACGATCTCACCAACCACGGACAGATCGATTTCGCTTCCGGCACCGGCCAATCCTACTTCTACGAGAACAACGCCTCGTCCCTCGGATCGTTCATCAACGCCCCGACCGGCTCGGTCATCATCGAGGGGACCGGCACCCGGCGGCTCCGGTGCAACACCGACAACCAGGGGCAGATCACGCTCAACACCCGGACCGACTACGACAGCTCCGGCGGTGTCCACAGCAACTCCGGCACCATCACCGCCGCCGGACAGTTCTATCTCACCAGCGCCGAGTCCTTCGACAACTCCGGCGATCTCACCTCCACCGGCGGCTACCTCAACATTGTCGGCAACCTGTCACCCACCTCCGCCTTCTCCAACTCCGGGACCGTCACCGCCGCCAACGGCCTCCTGCTCCGCAACTTCCACAGCTACGACAACAGCGGCACGCTCGACATCGACGGCGGGAGTGCCGTCGTCTCGACGACCTACTACGGCACCCCCTTGCC
Organism: Verrucomicrobiia bacterium; assembly: GCA_030431475.1. Classification (GTDB taxonomy): domain Bacteria; phylum Verrucomicrobiota; class Verrucomicrobiia; order Verrucomicrobiales; family Akkermansiaceae; genus Haloferula. The sequence continues at coordinate 24,196 of JAUIJD010000030.1, forward strand.
CTTCACCAATACCGGCGACATCGACGTCGCCCCGGGTGCTTCGATCAGCTTCTCCCCGGTCAGTTCGGGCACCGGCCCGATCACCCTCGCACCGGGATCCACGCTCGGCGGCGGCGGCACGATTTCGTTCAACAGCCAGGCCGTCGACCTCCAGGGCCCGTGGTCGCCCGGCGCGTCGCAACTCGTCACCTCCAGTTCGTCCCTCAACGGAACCGGGCCCTTGACCATCGCCAACGGCAGCTCACTCACCTCCACCGATTCCAACTTCGGCACCACCACCTCCAATCACGGCGACGCCTCGTTCTCCGGCAGCAACAACACCACCAACGGCGCCTTCACCAACGAGGCCGACGGCTCGCTGACCCTGGAAAACGGCGCACGGCTGCGCATCCATGACAACGATCTCACCAACCACGGACAGATCGACTTCGCTTCCGGCACCGGCCAATCCTACTTCTACGAGAACAACACCTCGTCCCTCGGCTCGTTCGTCAACGCCCCGACCGGCTCGGTCATCATCGAAGGGACCGGCACCCGGCGGCTCCGGTGCAATACCGACAACCAGGGGCAGATCACGCTCAACACCCGGACCGACTTCGACAGCTCCGGCGGTGTCCACAGCAACTCCGGCACCATCACCGCCGCCGGACAGTTCTATCTCGCCAGCGCCGAGTCCTTCGACAACTCCGGCGATCTCACCTCCACCGGCGGCTATCTCAACATCGTCGGCAACCTGTCACCCACCTCCGCCTTCTCCAACTCCGGGACCGTCACCGCCGCCAACGGCCTCCTGCTCCGCAACTTCCAGAGCTACGACAACAGCGGCACGCTCGACATCGACGGCGGGAGTGCCGTCGTCTCGACGGCCTACTACGGCACCCCCCTGCCCTTCACCAATACCGGTGACATCGATGTCGCCCCGGGTGCTTCGATCAGCTTCTCCCCCGTCAGCTCGGGCACCGGCCCGATCACCCTCGCCCCCGGATCCACGCTCGGTGGAGGAGGGACCATCTCCTTCAGCGGACAATCCCTCGACCTGCAGGGCCCCTGGTCGCCCGGCGCGTCGCCACTCGTCGCCTCCAGCTCATCGCTCAACGGCACCGGGCCCTTGATCACCGACGACGGCGTCGCCCTCACCTCGACGGCCTCGAACTTCAACACCACGACCTCGAACCACGGCGACGCCTCCTTCTCCGGCTCCAACACCGCCTACGGCGCCTTCACCAACGAGGCCGACGGATCCCTCACCCTCGCGAACTCCTCCAACATCCGCATCGACGACAACGACTTCACCAACCACGGGCAGCTCACCTTCGACACCGGCACCTCGCTCATCCGCATCTACGACTTCGACGCCGCCTCCCTCGGCACCTTCGTCAACTCCCCCACCGGAACCTTCACCGCGGAAGGCACGGGGCAGCGGCGACTCACCTGCAACGTCGACAACCAGGGCCTCTTCGTCCTCAACACCAAGACCGACCTCAACGACCAGAACGCGTCCCATTCCAACTCCGGCACCATCCACGCCGGCGGTCAGCTCTACGTCTATTACCCCGAGTCGTTCGACAACTCCGGCACCATCACCTCCACCGGCGGCAACCTCTACTTCCACGGCAACTTCACCCCCACCTCGTCGTTCTCGAACTCCGGCACCATGACCGTCGAGGACGGATCGACCGTCCAGTACTTCCAGACCGTCGAAAACTCCGGCACCGTCCACGTCAACAACGGCACCGCCAACTTCGTCACCGCCTACCTCGGCACCCCCTACTCCGTCACCAACAGCGGCGACATCGTCGTCGCCCCGGGGGCCACCGCCAGCTTCTACCGATCGGGCGCCAGCGGAACGACCGGCAACCTCGCCCTCGCTCCCGGCTCGACCCTCGCGGGGGGCGGACAGATCAACTTCAGCAACACGGCGGTCGACCTCCAGGAGACATGGTCGCCGGGTGCGTCGCCGGTTTCCCTGTCCTCCTCCTCCCTCAACGGAACCGGGCCCTTCATCACCGACGACGGCGTCGCCCTCACCTCGACGGCCTCGAACTTCAACACCACGACCTCGAACCACGGCGACGCCTCCTTCTCCGGTTCCAACACCGCCTACGGCGCCTTCACCAACGAGGCCGACGGATCCCTCACCGTCGCGAACTCCTCCAGCATCCGCATCGACGACAACGACTTCACCAACCACGGGCAGCTCACCTTCGACACCGGCACCTCGCTCATCCGCATCTACGACTTCGACGCCGCCTCCCTCGGCACCTTCGTCAACTCCCCCACCGGAACCTTCACCGCGGAAGGCACGGGGCAGCGGCGACTCACCTGCAACGTCGACAACCAGGGCCTCTTCGTCCTCAACACCAAGACCGACCTCAACGACCAGAACGCGTCCCATTCCAACTCCGGCACCATCCACGCCGGCGGTCAGCTCTACGTCTATTACCCCGAGTCGTTCGACAACTCCGGCACCATCACCTCCACCGGCGGCAACCTCTACTTCTACGGCAACTTCACCCCCACCTCCTCGTTCTCGAACTCCGGCACCATGACCGTCGAGAACGGATCGACCGTCCAGTATTTCCAGACCGTCGAGAACTCCGGCACCGTCCACGTCAACAACGGCACCGCCAACTTCGTCACCGCCTACCTCGGCACCTCCTACTCCGTCACCAACAGCGGCACCATCGACGTCGCCCCGGGCGCCACCGCCAGCTTCTACCGGTCGGGCGCCAGCGGCATCGGCACCGCGACGAACGAAACCACCGGTCGCCTCACCGGCTCCGGCACGGTGGCCGTGTCCAACACCACCTTCACCAACCACGGCACCATCGCCCCGGGCAACTCAACCGGCGTGCTGACGCTCGGCGCCATGAACCACAGCGCGTCGTCGGTCTTCGAGATCGAGATCGCCGACGCCTCCGGGCCGGGCAGCGGGCACGACCAAGTCGTGGTCAACGGCAACCTCGCGCTCAACGGCACGCTTGAGATCACCCGCATCGGCGCCTACGTCCCCTCGCCCAGCGACTCCTTCGTGATCATGACCTGCACCGGTGAGCTGACCGGTAACTTTGCCTCGGTCGTGCAGTCGGATCCCGCCGGCACCTGGGAGGTCGAGGTCGACGAGGACAACGACCAGGTCGTGCTGACCTTCGTCGGCGACGGCACGATCGACTACGCCGCCTTCCAGCAGGCCCACTTCACGCCGACCGAAATCGCCAACGGCGACGCCGACCCGGAGGTCGACTTCGACGGCGACGGGCTGGCCAACCTGCTCGAATGGATCCACGGCTTCGACCCCACCAGCGGCGTCCATCCGGTCGCTCCCCTCGTCGTCGAGCGCACCCCGGGCACCCTCGACCTCATCTACCCGGAATCGGCGCTGCTTCCCGAGAACGCCTACAGCGTGACCGTCCTCACCGACACCGATCTCGCGGGCGGCTTCGCGACCATCCCCGCCCTCGACGTGACGCGCCTTGCCGACACCCCGGTGCCCGGCCTGCCGGACGTCCACCGCGTGACCCTCCGCCTCGAGAACGCCAACTGGAACACCGACGACGCCCGCTACTTCCAGCTTGAGTTCGCGGCGACCCCGTAGCCCTTCTCGATTGAAGTCGCGCGTGGAATCGGTTCCCCTCCGGGGGATGGATGCCGACACCCTTGCCCGATCCGCAGCCCGCGAGGCGCAGCTGCCCACCGGCCTCACGCTCACCGAGAAGACCCTCTGGCTGGCCAAGGCCGGCCACTGGTCGGAGGCCCACGAACTCTGCCAGGACCTCCCCGATCCCGGCGGCGCGTGGATCCATGCCTGGCTCCACCGCGAAGAAGGCGACCACGGCAACGCCCGTTACTGGTATGCCCGCGCCGGAAAGACCGCGACCCCCGCCGGCGCCTCGCTCGAGGAAGAGTGGTTCGACATCGCCCGGACCCTGCTTTCCTGAATGAGGGTCCTCCTGGCCAGCCTGCTGCTCCTTGGACAGGCCGTCGCCGCGCCGAACGTACTGCTGATCGGCATCGACGACCTCAACGACTGGATCGGCTGCCTCGACGGTCACCCGCAGGTCCGCACGCCGCACCTCGACCGCCTCGCCGCCAGCGGCACGCTTTTCACCAACGCCCACTGCCAGGCACCGCTGTGCAATCCCTCGCGGACCTCGCTGATGACCGGGAGACGGCCGACCACCACCGGCATCTACGGCCTCGCGCCCTGGTTCCGGTCGGTGCCCGAGCTGCGCGAGATCGTTTCGCTGCCGCAGGCCTTCCACCAGGCGGGCTACCGGACCGCCGTCGCCGGGAAAATCTACCACACCTATCCGCCGAAGCGGGACCGACCCGCCGAGTTCGACGACTACGGACCGGCCTGCCACTTCGGGCCGCTGCCCGACACCAAGCTCGTCGAGACGCCGTCGCCGCTCCGCCTCGTCGACTGGGGCGTGTTCCCCGAAAGCGACGAGCAGCAGAACGACCACGCCATCGCAAGCTGGGCGGTGGAATTCCTCGACCGCGAACCCACGTGCCCCTTTTTCCTCGGGGTCGGCTTCGGCCGCCCGCACGTCCCCTGTTTCGCCTCGCAGGCCTGGTTCGACCTCTACCCGGCCGGCACGCTGAAGATGCCGGCGTGGCTCGAGAACGACCGTGACGACGTCCCCGACTTCGCCTGGAAGCTCCACTGGCACCTGCCCGAGCCGCGGCTGGAATGGCTGCGGGATTCGGACCAGTGGCGGCCGCTGGTCCGCGCCTACCTCGCCTCGACCTCCTTCGTCGACTCGCAGGTCGGCCGCGTGCTCGAGGCCCTGCATCGCTCCCCGGCGGCGGACGACACCATCGTCGTTCTCTTTTCCGACCACGGCTGGCATCTCGGGGAAAAGGGCATCAGCGGCAAGAACACGCTCTGGGAACGCTCGACGCGGGTCCCGCTCGTGATCGCCGGTCCGGGCATCCCGCCGCGTCAGCGGTGCCGGCAACCCGTCGAGCTGCTCGACCTCTACCCGACCCTGCTCGACCTCGCCGGTCTCGACGCCGACCCCGCGCTGGAAGGGCTTTCCCTGCGACCCCTGATCGCCGATCCCGACGAGCCGCGGCGTCCGGCGCTCACCACCCACAACCCCGGCAACCACTCGATTCGCGACCGCCGCTGGCGGTACATCCGCTACGCCGACGGATCGGAAGAGCTCTACGACCATCAGGCCGACCCGCACGAGTGGCACAACCTCGCCGGCATGCCGGAGCACCAATCCACCATCCAGCGGCTGCGGGCGCATCTTCCGCGAGCCGAGGCGGAACACGCCCCCGGATCGTCGGGCCGGATTCTCGACCGGAGGAACGGAAGCTGGCGATGGGAGGGCAAGCCGATCGACTCACTCCCGAAAAGCCGGTGAGGCCGGGGTCAGTAGGTCGGCACCGCCTCCTGCTCCTGGGCCTTCTCCGAGCCGTCGAAGTTCCGGCCATGGGAAACGTGCTCCATGCCCTGGCCCAGCTGGCGCATGTCGCGCCCCACTCCGATCATCGTGTTGCACGAGCTCAGCCCGAGCACCAACAGTGCCGCGATCGCGAACGTCTTCATGAGCCGAATTCCTACCACTCCGTTGCCCCAAATCAACCGGAATTGTTCGGCTTCCTTAACAAATCGGGGCGACCTCTCTACGGCCCGCGCAGCTCGCGCCGCATTTCGGAGACCTTGCCGCGGAGCTGGTGGAACTCGTCGCGCAGGGCCTCGACGGCGCGGCGCTCATTGCCCTCGGGCGTGTGCTCGAGAAGTTTCGCGAAGGCCGCCAGTCCCTCGTTCTGCAGGCTCAGGCAGCGCTTGAGCAGGGCCAGCACGAAACCGGTCTCCCGCTCGTAGTCCCCGCACAACGCCCCGGCGAGCTTCGCCGCCACCTGGCCGGCCAGGCTGGCGACCTCCGCCGCCCGCTCGTCCTCGCGGTCGAGCATCGTGAAGGCGCGCACCGCGAGGTCCTCGGCCTCCTGAATCAAGGGATGCTCGTCCTCCTCGTCGGCGAGCTCGAAATCGTCGAGGTCCTCCAGCCACACCGGCTCGTCCTCCTCCTCTTTCCGGCCTTCGTCCTTCTCGGCCATCGCCTCCAGCAGCCCGTCCCAGCCCATCACGAAGGCCTCCTTCCGCTCGGCGTCCGGGTCGTTCATGTACTTCTCGAGCACCTCCTGGTAGGCATCGGTCAGGCGGTCGCTCTCCTTGAGCCGCTTCTCCCACTCGAACTCGTCGTCCTCCACCCCGTCCGGCCGGTCCGGCTTCGGCGGACGGCGGTCGATCATCCGCTCGAGGAAATCCCGCATCGCCTGCAGGTTCGCCAGCTTCTGCGCCTCCTCGGCGTCGCCGTCCATGCGCCAGGCGTGATCGGACAGCTCCAGCTCGAAGTCGGTCGTCTCGATCACCACCCGCCCGTCGGTCTCGCTGAACCACTCGATGTAGAGCGTGTTCTTCCACACCTCGGCCGGCTGCTCACCGGCGGCACGGGCCTCCAGATAGTCCTCGATCGGCCCGACCGGCACCCGGCATTTCCTCGAGGCGGTCATGTCGCCCACCACGCCGCTCTGGGTCCGGTGCAGCTCGACGTGCTCGGTGGCCTCCGGATTGCGGAACTTCAGCCGCGCTCCGGCCAGATCCCGCCAGCAATCGCCGGCGAGGTCGAGCGTGACCGGATCGGCCCGGCCGAGCAGCCAGATCCAGCCCGTGGTGCGGCCCTCGACGGAATTGTCGATTTCGCCGCGGACCACCGCACGCTCGATCCGATTTGCCACGCTCCGGAGCATGGAAAAGCTCCACCGGGGGCGTCAATGCTGTTGGAGGAATCCCATCATCCGCCATCCCGACCCGTCGTCCACGCCCCCGACCCTCCGGACTCCCCCGCTATCCCGTGTGTTTTAACGACTTGAAGCCTCGGGGGTCGCCCGTAGGCTGCGCGCGTTCTCATGCTCGACCCCGGCCCGCTCACCACCGCCCTGCTCATCTTCCTGGTGATCATGATTTTCAATCTGATCATCTTCGTCCACGAGCTCGGCCACTTCTGGGCCGCGAAATGGCGGGGACTGAAGATCGACCGCTTCCAGATCTGGTTCGGCAAGCCGATCTGGAGCAAGACCATCAACGGCGTCCAGTACGGCCTCGGGTGGATCCCCGCCGGCGGCTTCGTCGCGCTGCCCCAGATGGCGCCGATGGAGGCCATCGAGGGCGACAACCGCGAGAATGCCGAGCCCCTCCCGCCGATCTCCCCGCTCGACAAGATCATCGTCGCCTTCGCCGGTCCCTTCTTTTCCTTCCTGCTCGCCTTTGTCTCGGCCGCCATCCTGTGGCAGATCGGCAAGCCGGTGGATGTCGTCCCCACCACCACCGTCGGCTGGGTCAAGGTCGGCAGCCCGGCGGAGAAGGCCGGCTTCCAGCGCGGCGACAAGATCCTCGAGATCGACGGCAACCCGGTCGAAACCTGGAACCTGCCGCTCGACAGCGTGTTCATGAACGTGGTCACCAGCCGCGGCGACCGCATCCCCTTCACCGTCGAGCGCGAGGGCGCCGGGCAGGTCAACCTGGTCTCGGAGTTCGAGATCGAGAAGACCAGCTGGTGGCAACGCAAGAAGACCCGCGAGGTCGGCCTCTACCCGATGGCGCCCGAAGGCGAGATCTCGGTGCAGGCGCTCTCGGAGGACTCGAACGCCCCCGCCCACCGGGCCGGGCTGGAAGCCGGGGACGTGCTGCTGGAAATCGACGGACAGGAGGTCTTCCAGTTCGACCAGGTGCTCGACCTCATCGAGAGCAGCGAGGGCCGCGAGATGGCCTTCAAGATCCGCCGCGACGACCGCGAGATGACGCTTCCGATCACCCCGGTGCAGCCCGTCGACAAGAACGCCAAGCCCGATGACAAACCGCTGGGCTACAAGATCGGCGTCATCTTCGACGCACCGAATCTCGGCCACCGCGAGTGGCGCCACCCCAACCCGATCCAGCAGAGCGTCGACACGCTGCGCACGATGTGGATCACCGTCACCAGCGTGGCCTCGCCGAAGTCGAGCATCGGCATCCAGCACCTCAGCGGACCGGTCGGGATCGGCAAGATCCAGTATTTCTCGCTGCTCATGGACCATCCCTTCCACCGCATCCTCGGGTTCATGGTGCTGATCAACATCAACCTCGCCCTGCTCAACCTGCTGCCCTTCCCGGTGCTCGATGGCGGGCACATCACCATCGCCACCATGGAAGCCATCGCCCGCCGCCCGGTGAACGTGAAGTTCCTCGAGGTGCTCCAGCTCGGCTTCGTCTTCCTGCTCTTCGGCATCATGATCTACGTGACCTCGAAGGACGTGGTGGACGACTTCGGCATGGGTGGCGGCGGGTCCCCGGACATCTCCTTCCCCGCGCCGGGAGGCGGCTGAGACCGATGCGCCTCAAGCTCACCCTCGCCTACGACGGACGACCGCACGACGGCTGGCAGTCCCAGCCCGGCGGCAACACCGTCCAGGATCTGCTGCAGGCCGCCGCCTCGGCGGTCGCCAAGGAGCCGGTGCGCGTCCACGGCTCCGGCCGCACCGATGCCGGCGTCCACGCCCTCGCCCAGGTCGCGCACCTCGACGCCCCGGAAGGGCTCACGATGAACCCCTTCAACTGGGTCCCGGCGCTGAACACCAAGCTGCCCGCCAGCATCCGCGTGCTCACCGCCGAGGAGGTCGCGCCGGATTTCCACGCCCGCTTTTCCGCCACCGGGAAGACCTACCGCTACGAGATCAGCAGCGAGCCGGTGCTGTCGCCGTTCCGCGCCGGGCGGGCGTGGCACGTCCCCCGTCAGTTCGACCCGATGCAGCTCGAGGCCGCGCTGCAGCTCACGCTCGGCCGCCACGATTTCGAGGCCTTCGCCGCGAGACGCGGCAACGAGACCGAGGACACCGACCACCACCGCACGATCACCCGCGCCACCCTCGAGCCGCTCGACCACGGCTGGCGCCTCACGTGGAGCGGCGACGGTTTCCTCTACAAGATGGTCCGCCTGCTCACCGGCGCCGTCGTCCAGGTCGCCGGCGGGCGGCTGCGTCTCGACGACTTCGCCACCTACCTCGACCAGGCCGACGGCCTCCCCCACGGCCGCTCAAGCTTCTGCGCGCCGGCCGACGGCCTCTACCTCGAGTCGGTGGACTACGGCATGTAGCTCGGATCGGACGCCCCGGCCGACCTCCCCGCCGACACGCCTCTCCCGACTGCATCCCAGGACGAGCGAGGGCGCTCGTCCCTACCCCGCCAGCTTGTCGGTGGTCGTGACCAGCTCCCGCATCACCCCGGTCAGCTTCTCCATGGCGCTGTCGTCGGTGAGCGCGCCCGCTTCGTCGAACTTCCCGTAGGCGCTGCCCAGCGCGTACTGACCCGGGATCACGTGGACGCCGATGTTCCCGAGAATGGAGCGCAGGTGCACCAGCCCCCGCATGCCGCCGAGAGCTCCCGGCGATGCCGACACCAGAGCGGCCACCTTGCCACGGTAGGCCGACAGCGGTGCCTCCTCCTCGCTCGCCGGCCGGCTGACCCAATCGATCAGGTTCTTGAGCAGCGGCGTGATCGACGAGTTGTATTCGGGTGAGCAGAAGAGCAGCCCGTCCGCCCCCTCGAAGGCCTTCTTCAGATCGAGCGCGGCGGGCGGCAGACCCTCCGCCTCCTCGACGTCGGCGTTGTAGAGCGGGAGTTCGTGCTCGCGGGGATCGACCAGCTCGCAGGTCGCTCCAAGTTCTTCGCCGATCCGGCAGGCGACCCGGCCCAGCTTGAGGTTCACCGAATCACGACGGGCACTGCCGGAGATGACAAGGATCTTGGACATGGCGAAACCCTAGCGAGATCGCGGCGAGGTCCAATGAAAAGGGCGATCTCCGCTCCGAGCCACGGCGCGTCCCCATCGAGATGATGGATGAGGTCGCGGAGGGCTGGAACGCCGGGTTCACCCGGCTGAAGCCCCGGGCGAGCGTGGTGCGATGACGCTAGACCTTTTCATCGCCGCCCGGTGACCGGGAAAACAAGCGACGCAAGGCTCACCTCCCCCTTGTGAAGGTGGCCCACGGGCTCCAGCCGGGTGAACCCGGCGCTCCTTCCGACCGATCCGTCCGTTGCGCTTTGACGAAGCTCTAGGAACGACCGCTGCGACGGAAGATCGAGCGCACCACGGCATCGACACCTTCCGCCAGCACCTCGGTGTCGGAGGCGTCGGGGGAAAAGATCCAGGCGCTCAGGTCGCGTTTGACCACCTTCTCGGAAGCACGCGCCCGCTCGATGGCCGACCGCAGGCTCTGGCCCAGCGAGTTGCGCATGTCCTGCTCGGGATTCACCGGGGTGACGTCCACCACCGACCCGGCCGCGGCGGACTCGTCCTCCCCCTCGGCCACGGGGGTCGGCGCGACCGGCTCCGGCCGGGTCGTCTCCCCCGTCTCGAAGCTCTTGCCATCCACCTTCCCCTCGATCGAAAGGGTCCGGACCAGGCCATCCGGCGAAATCAGTGCCCGCAGGGTGCCCTCGAAGACCGGGCTGGTCCGCTTCAATTCGCGGATCGTCGTGGTCACGATCAGATTGCCGTTGGCGTCGGTGGCCGTGGTCGGCCGCGTGACCTCGAAATTCGCCCCGGAGAGCGAGTACCGGGCGGTCCCGCCGGACCAGCCATTGAGGTCGGCCCCGACCCCGTCGACGTCGAGTTGCGCACCGTGGCAGAGCCCGGCGAAGGCAAGAAGGGAGAGCAGTCGTTTCATGGTGGGAAAGCGCTTAGAACGACACCCGGGCACCGGAGTGCCAGATCCAGCCGTCGGTGTTGAAGGCGGCACCCGCCTCATCCTTCAGGATGGCGTATTCGAGGCCGTTGAGCACCACCACCTTGTCCTGGTAGAGGTGGAGGTTCGCCCCGAGGTAGAACGAGTGATACTCGTCCCCGGTGAAGAGCGGCGAGGAATCGAAGAAGGGATCGCTGCCGATGCCGAGGCCGCCGACCAGTCCACCCGGATCATCCGTGTCGGCGTAGTGATAGCGCCCGACCACCCGCAGGGTTCCGGGAATCGCCCAGTAGCTCGGCGTGACCGTCAGGCCCCAGGCCTTCATGTCGCCGCTGGCGAGCATGAAGTCGCCCTCGAACCCGAAGCGCTCCCCTTCGAGTTCGACTCCCGTCGAGAACAGGTGGCGGAACGACGAGTAGGACGGCACCGCCTGGGGACCGTTGGCGGCCATCATCCCGTTGGGGCGGTAGCGCGACACCGTTTCGCTGCGGCGGCCATCCATGTTGTAGATGTAGTCGAGGTGCCAGCGGGTGCGCATGACCGAGCCCCCTTCGAGGGACTCGGTGGATTCGTAGGCGAGGTTGGCCGCGAGGAAGCCGTTGCCTTCGATGCCGGGGAGGTAGCGGTCGGCATCACTCGAGAACCAGCCGATGCTCCAGTCCCACGGCGCGCAGTCCTGGCCGAAGGCCACCCCGAGGGTGCTCGCCGGCATCAGCATGTTGGTCAGCAGGGTGGTGTCCGGCGTCAGCAGCAGCGACGGATCCTTCGATCCCTCGATGCCGAAGCGCGGCCGGAACTTCCCGTATTCGACGTAGTGGTTGGGAAGCACCCGCGTCTTGCCCTTGAGCGTCTCCAGCCGCTGGTAGCGGGCGTCCCCGGCGAACTCGCCGACGGTCTCGATCTCGGTGTTGCCGAAGATCTTCAGCCGGGCCCCGAGCCGGGCGCGCCGGGTGCGGGTCGTGTCCAGCTCGACGTCGCGCGCACCCTCGACCTCGGCCGTGCCCCACGAGCCGCCCCACTGGTAGAGGCCCATGATGGCGAGTTGCTGGATCCACGGGTTGCTCTCGTCCTCGAAGAGCACCGCCCGCGACCACACCGGGTCGAGTGGGCTCGGCGCCCACTCGGGCTCGACGAACACCGGAGGCCGGTCGCCTGCCTCCGCCTCCTCCTCGGGCAGCGGCGGCAGATCGATCTCCTCGACCTTCTTGTTGCCCTCGAGAATGTCGAGCGCCTCGTTCGCCGCCACCGGCTGGGCCAGCACCGCGGCCCCCAGAATGAAGGGAATCGTTTTCATGATCATTGTCCGGCCTTGTCGGCCTCTTTCTCGGCTTGCTCCTCGGCTTCCTTCGCGGCGCGCTCGGCCGCCTCGCGTTCCTCGCGCTGACGCTGGCGGTCGGCCGCCCGGCGCACCTTCGCGACGTAGGAATTGAGATTGTCGTTCGGCTTCAGCTCGATGGCCCGCTCGAGATTCGGCAGGCCGTCGGTGTACTGCCTCTCCCGTACGTAGAGCTGGCCAAGGGCGAGGTTGGCCCCGTAGGCGACCTCGTCCATCCCGGCCGCGATCTGCAGCTTCGTCTTGGCCTCGGCGAGGTGCTCGCGGCGCTTCTCGTCGTCCTCCTCCTGCTTGGCCAGCATGTCGTAGTGCTTGCCCAGTTCCAGCACCACCTCGGCGTTCGACGGGTCCCGGGCGGCGAGGTCCTCGAGCAGCGTGCCGACCCGGTCGAGATCCCCGGCCGTGCGGGCGATCCCGACCTCGACCAGACGCAGTGCGACGCGTTCCTCCTCGGACAGGTCGTCGCCGGCCAGCGACCGGACCCGCCGGACGAACTGGTCCGCCTTGTCCGGAAATCCATAGTCGTTGAGGATCTTCGCCGACTTGAGCGAGCGGTCGACGTCGAGATCCGGGCTCTTCTCGATTGCCGCCAGATAGGCGAACAAGGCCAGCTGGGGCTCACCCTGGTCCATGTAGAGGTTGCCCAGCAGATTCAGGTCGGATTCCTCCGCCAGTCCCTTCATCCGGAGAATCTCCAGATTCACGGCCGCCTCCATCTTGCGCTCCTGACCGAGCAAGGCCTGGGTCTGCTGCAGCCACAACTGCTTGTCCTCCGGGTAGCGCTCGATGAGCGTGCCGAGGAGCGCGGTGGCCTCGTCGAGCTTCTCCTGTTGGATCAGCGTCTGGGCGAGACCGAGCTTCCAGTCCTTCGATTCCGGATCGAGCAGGTAGGCCTGGCGATAGGCGTTCTCCGCCGCCAGCGGCTGCTGTTTCAGAAGGTAGCAGTAGCCGAGCAATCCGAAGACCCGCGGGTTCCCCTCGCCGAGCGACACCGCCTCCTGGAAGTGCCGCATCGCCTTGTCGAAGTCCTCCTTCGAGACGTAGAGGTAGCCGAGGTTGACGTGGGCCCGGCGGAACTTCGGAAAGCGGCGGATCGCCTCGAGGAAGGCACGACGCGCCTCGTCGGTGCGGTCGGCGGAGAAGTACAGGTTGCCCAGCACGAAGACCATGGCCGGGCTGATCTCCGCCGGCTGCTTCTCGGGGTCGCTGGGGGCCTCGGTTTCCTTGATGAAGCGCACCAGTTCCGACTCGGCTTCGTTGAAGCGCCCCTTCTCGAACAACTCGCGCAGCTTCACCAGCACCCGGCTTTCCTCGGGCGACACCTTCGGCTCGACCTCGGAGTGAAAGCCGTAGCTGCCGACGAAGTCGCGCACGAACTGCGGATCGCGGAACAGGTTGGACGGCGGGATGATCTTCTCGGCCACGGCGGAACCCGCCAGCGCACCCAGGATCAGGAATGAGAGAATCGGTCGCATCATCGTTATCGCTTCACTTCGAAATTGAACGGCACCAGGGCGGTGGCCTTGACCTTCTTGCCGCCGCGCACGGCGGGCTGGAACTTCCACTTCCGCACCGCCTTCAAGGCGGCGTTGTCGAGGTCCCGGTTGCCCGAGGAGTTGCGGATCTTCGCGCTGCTGACCTTGCCGGAGGCATCGACCATCACCGCGACCACCACCTTGCCTCCGATGCCCTTGCTCAGCAGCCGGCTCGGATAAACCGGCTGCGACTTGGTGATCGGCTGCGGCGGGCTGTCCATCATCCCCCCGCCGAAAGGATCGTCTCCCCCGGCCATGGCGAATTTCGGGATCTCGACGACGAAGGCGCCGCCGGTGCCCACCGAGAGATCGCCGAGGTCCATGCCGAGGTCGAGGTTTGCGGGCTCCTCCAGCGGTTCCTCCGGCGGCGGCTCGTCGGGTTCCTCCGGCGGCTCCTCAATCTCGGTGACGAAGTCCTCCGGAGGATCGATCGCGATCTCCGGCGGCGGCGCCACCGGCGGGGAGAACTGCTCGGCCAGCTTCTGCGAAAGCGGAATCGCCACGAACACCGCAATCGTCGCGATGACGCCGCCGAGGATCGCGAAGATCCCGGTCATGCGCCCGCGCGGCGGCCGGTAGACGTGGAGTTTGCGTTTCAACTACTTCGTCGAGATTGAGATCTTGTCCTTCTCCGCCCCGGCCAGCAGCGCCTGGCCGTGGACCTTCTGCACGGCGCCGTGACTCGCCCCCTCGTCCCCCTGGATGATGACCGGCATGTCGGGCGTCTCGGTCAGCAGCGGCTTGATCTTCCCGATCACGCCCTGAATGCCGATGCTCTCCCCGCCATAGTACACCTTGTCGTCCTCGGTCACCGCCAGCAGGATGGAATTGCTGTCGAGCGCGCTCGCCGCCGCCCCGACGTCGGGTTTGTTCACCTCGACCCCCGTCTCCTCGACGAACACCGTCGAAACGATGAAGAAGATGAGCAGGATGAAGATGCAGTCGATCATGGGGGACAGGTCGACATGGACCTCCTCCTCCGCTTCGTCTCCGATGCCGCGTCCGAACATGGTCTAGGTGCGTTTGAATCGAGTGGTGACAATCAGGCTCTCGAGCCGGGCGAGCGCGCCCGAGATGGCGTCCCGCTTGCCCTTCACGACAAGTCCGATGAAAAGCCCCGGAAGGGCGATGGTGAGCCCGGTCTGGGTGGTGATGAGCGCCTCCTGCATGCCGTTGGCCACGGCCTCCATGCCGCCGCCGCCCTTGGCCAGTCCGCCGAACATCGCCAGCATCCCCATCACCGTGCCGAGCAAACCGGCGAGCGGTGCGGCGGCGGTGAGGGTGTTGACCACCAGCAGGCGCCGGTCGATCGCCGCGACCACGTTCAGCCGGACTTCGCGCACGCGGCGCTGGACGGTCTTGATCGTCAGGCTTTCGCCGTGCAGCACGTAGCGCAAGGCCTCGCCCATCCGCCCCTCGGCGTGCTCGGGGTCCTCGAGCCACTGCGGCCACTTCTCCGCGTCCTTGCCGGTGAGGTTGCCGCGGTTGACGTAGGCCAGCGCCGCGAAGGCGGTGGCGTAGAGGATGAACGCCACGCCGCCGAGCATGTACATGATCCCCCCGCCGGTGAGGAAGATCTGCAGGGCTTCGCGGAAGATGCTCATCGGACTCAGGCGGGATTCGGCATCAACTCCGGATCGGCGTCGTGATCCTCGTCATCCGACGGCTTCGTCGGCCTCACACCACCCTTCTCCATCTCGGTGGTGCCGTTCATCAGCGAGATCGCGACACTTTCCACCTCGCTGAACTTGCCCTTGGCCAGGCTGCGCATCAGACCGTGGAGCACCAGCACCGGAATCGCCACCACCAGACCCTCGGCCGTGGTGATCAGCGCCTCGGAGATGCCCTGGGTGAAGGCCTTCTGGTTGCCCGATCCATAAAGGGCCATGGCCTTGAAGGTCTTGATGATGCCGAGCACCGTGCCGAGGAGCCCCATCAGCGGCGCGGCGGCGGCGGTGAGTCCGAGGAAGGGCAGGAAGCGCTCGAGGCGGGGCTTCACCGCCACCAGCTTCTCGAACAGGGCCTCCTCCAGAATACGGCGTTTCTCGTAGAAGTTGGCGACCCCCGCACGCACCATGGCGCCGGACTGTCCCGACAGCTTGGCGGCGCGCTCCGCGGCCTCCTTGCGGCGGTCGGCCAGCAGGTCGTCGATGATCTCGTTGATCACGCGGCGGGACGGCACCGGGAAACGGGCGATCTCCAGCACCTTGAAGACGGTCAGGCCGATGGCCACCACCCCGAGCGCCAGAATCGCGTGACCGACGATGCCGCCCTTCTCGATCGTCTCGGCAATGGATTCCTCGGCCGCCTGAACCTCGATCGCCTTGCCCATGCTCGAGTCGAGCGGCAGCCGGCCTTCGCCGTTCGCGATGGCGCCGGTGATGGCGCCGTCCTCGACACCGGTCAGGCCGACCACGGTCGGAAGCGCGGTCCCGGTGGAGGCGAAGGTGGCCACGCCTTCGAACTTGCCGTCCTTGGCGCTCATGTAGACCGAAGGGCCGAGCACCAGCAGGCGTCCTTCGACGGCCTCGCTGCCATTGCGCAGTCCTTCGCCTTCGAAACGGTGACCGCCGCTCACGGCCGCCAGGCGCTCGAGGCCCAAGCGCGCCGCTTCCAGGCGGTGCTTGAGTTCCTCCGAGAAGTCATCCGCCGCGGCTCCGGCCTTGGCCGAGGCCTCGTCGAGGCGCTCCTTGTAGAGCTGGTTCTCCGCAGGGTGCATGCGCGTGAGAAGGGCACCACCGTAGTTGTTGAGCACCCCCACCGCGTAGTTGAACTCGGCCTCCCGGCCTTCCAGCTCACGCCGCAGCGCCGCCCGGCGACTGGTCCGGCGCTCGGCCTCGGTCTCCAGCTTGCGAAGCTCGCGTCCGAGCTCGATCGCCCGGTCATCGAGACGGTTGATCTCGCGGTAGAGCGCGGTGCGCATCGCGGTGTATTCGACCCGCGTGTCTTCGAGCTCCTGGCGGGCCTCCGCGAGCTGCTTCTCGGCCGCCGTCTGCGCACCGGCCGATGCGGCCAGCGACAGCGGAAGGATGAATCGGATCAGGGATCTCATTTCAAATCGATGGGAAGTTCCACGAACTGGGCGTCGACGTCGCCGTTGAGCACGTTGACCAGGGTGGTGATCTTCTCGGCGAGCTCATTGTGCTCCTCGAAGCGCCACCCTTCGGCGGTCGGAGTCCCGACCAGCGCGAAGTCGCCCGTTTCATTGACGGCGTAGGCGGAGGCGAGCCCGAAGTAGACGACCTTCATGTTGAACTTCCGGCCATCGGCGGCCTGATGGAGCTCGTCGCGGAGGTGCACCGTCTGCTGCCACTTCTCGGCCTCGGTCAGCAGGTTGAGCACGTTGTTGAGCCGCGTGGTGAGACCGTCCTTCGCCTTGTCCCCGCTCAGCGCGACATCCTCGCGGACCTGGGCCATCAACTCCTTCACCCGCGGCTCGTTCGCCAGCGGCTCCGGGAACGTCGGCAGACGTTCGACCATCAGCTTCTCCAGTTCCCGGACCTCGGTTGCCAGAACCTCCTTGGCCCCGACGTAGGCATCGCGCTTCGACACCTCCTCGAGCGATTCCTTGTCGGCCCCCTCCTTCTCGACCTTCGCGTCCTCGACCCGCTCGCTCAGTTCGGCGATCTCGCTCTCAAGCGCCGCCCGCTGATCTTCGAGCAGGACGCGGTCCCGCTCCCAGGAGTCCTCCGCATCCTGAACTTCACGCATCGTTTCGATCCACTCACGGACCGACTCCTTCAGGTCCCCGGTCTTTGAAACCGGTTCATCCTGAGCGAACAACAGCCCACCACAAAGGAAGGGCAGGGCGGAGAGAATTCGAATCAAGCGCATGGCGGGAAAGCGCGGGAATAGAAGAGTCATCCCCCGGATTTGCCGATGGCCCCTATGTGACGGTTTCGCCACTCGCTCCCCCGCCCCCATTCAACGAAAAAGCCGCCCGGCCTTGCGACCGGGCGGCTTGGACTTTCAGGAAGTGACTCCGTGTCGATTACTCGGCGCCGGAAACCTCGATGCGGTAGAACTCGGCTTCGCCGCTACCCGTGAGGGTGGCCTCGAGAGCCGGGGCCGGGTCGAAGGTGCTGAGGTCGTTCGAGCGGAACAGCGGCAGGCTCAGGGTGGTGTTGCCACCGTCGCCGCCACCCTGGATCATGACCTGGCTGCCGGTCACGAGATCAAGGATGCTGTCCTCGGTGTAGAGGCCGGCGAAGACGGACGCGGCATCGGCGACGAGCGGGTCGAAACCGAGCGCCGAGTTGTTGAACTCCACGCCGTCACTGACGCCGTCACCATCGGTGTCGGCCAGGTTCGGATTGGTGCCGATCGTGCCTTCCTCGGTGTCGGTCAGGCCGTCACCGTCGGTATCCACGGCGCCGCCGGGCATCAGGTTCGCGCTGCTGGCGTAGGACCAACCGGCGAGCCAGTTGTTCATGCCGAACGCACCCTGGAAGCAGGGGTCGCAGATGCTGCCGGCGTTGCGGTAGGTGCCCTGGCTCTCGTCGATGTCCGCCGAAGCGGTGATCGACGCGCCGTTGTAGGCCCACAGCGGGCTGTCCGTACCGAGCGTCGGATCCAGCGAACCCGAACCGACCACACGGCTGACGCTCGTCAGCGGGCTCGCACCGAGCACCGTGTTGCTGGCACCGATGCCGTCGACCGTGCCGTCGTAGTCACCCAGGAACAGCGCGATCTCCTCGGTGTAGGAGTTCTTCGCCCCGGTCGGAACGTTGAACCACGAGCTGTTCTCGAAGCGCAGGAAGCCGTTGTTCACCCGGGCCTGCGTCAGCGCCGGCTCGTCGGTCCCCGTGCCCAGGTCGATGCCCGTGCCGAAGTCCATGAACAGCGCGTTGTGATACTGGCCCGCGAAGTCCTCGCGAAGCTTGAACGCCGTGCCCGTCGCCGTGCTGTTCTGGCCGATGAAGGTCGCGTTCAGCACGATCGGAAGCGTCCGCTCCGAAGCGAAGTCGTTGGCCGCCGCATTCACCCGGCCGTCGTGCTCTCCCGCCTTGTCGGCGCTGCCGTTCGCTCCGAGGTTGGACTGGATCACGAACCAGAACTGGTGGGTGCCCTGGTGGCCCTGGTCGAAGTCGAAGGAGTCGTCGTCGCACATGATCGCGGCGAGATACTTCGTGTCGACCGTGCCGCCGAACCACTCGAAGCCGTCGTCGCTGTTCGACACCACCTCGATGTGCTCGATGCAGGTGCCGCGGCCGACGCCGCCCATGGTGAGGCCGTTGACCTCCTCACCCGCGGCGAACTCGTAGCCACCGAAGCGGATCGAGACATACTTCATCACCCCCGACGAATCGTAGGGGTCGAAGGTCTCGCTGTTCTGCAGGTCCGCCCCGTAGAGCACCCGCGGGTCGCTGCCGGGCGCGAAGCCCTCGACCGAACCGATGCCGGTGTTGGTGCCGCCGGAGTACTTGGTCACCGGCGCGTTGCCGAGCAGCACGATGCCGCCCCACAGGCTCATGTTTTCACCGGCCACCGGGAACACGGCGCCGTCGCCGTTGCCGTCGCCGTCGGTGTCGAGACCGTCGAGTTCGAAGATCGTGGTGAACACGATCGGCGCGTCGCAGGTGCCCTCGGCCACCAGCGTGCCACCCCGGGCCACGACCAGCGCGCCGAAGTCGTCGTTGGTCTTGTCGGCGTCATCGTTGTTGAGCGGATCGCCGTCCAGGCCGTTGTCGTTGTAGGTCGACACGACGTAGGTGCCGGGCTCGATGATGAGCGTGGCGCCCTCTTCGACGAAGACCGGCTCGTCGAGCACGTAGGTGTTGTCGTTGCTCCAGACCATCACGCCGGCGGGAAGCGGGCCCGCACCGTCGTAGTCGGTGGTGGCTTCGATGCCGTCGAGATTGCCGGTGTTGCCACTCAGCAGATCGGTCAGCACGTTGACACGCGGGCGGGAAGCCAGCGGGACCACGGCGTCCGGGGCGGCGAGGGTGCCGCTCTCGGCGAGGTAGGACCAACCGGCGAGCCAGTTGTCGGCACCGAACGCACCCTGGTGGGTGGCGTCGCAGATGCTGCCGGCGTTGCGGTAGGTGCCCTGGCTTTCGTCGATGTCCGCCGAGGCGGTGATCGACGCGCCGTTGTAGGCCCACAGCGGGCTGTCCGCACCGAGCGTCGGGTCCAGCGAACCCGAACCGATCACGCGGCTGACGCCGGTCAGCGGGCTCGCACCGAGCACCGTGTTGCTGGCACCGATGCCGTCGACCGTGCCGTCGTAGTCACCCAGGAACAGCGCGATCTCCTCGGTGTAGGAGTTCTTCGCTCCGGTCGGAACGTTGAACCACGAGCTGTTCTCGAAGCGCAGGAAGCCGTTGTTCACCCGGGCCTGCGTCAGCGCCGGCTCGTCGGTCCCCGTGCCCAGGTCGATGCCCGTGCCGAAGTCCATGAACAGCGCGTTGTGATACTGGCCCGCGAAGTCCTCGCGAAGCTTGAACGCCGTGCCCGTCGCCGTGCTGTTCTGGCCGATGAAGGTCGCGTTCAGCACGATCGGAAGCGTCCGCTCCGAAGCGAAGTCGTTGGCCGCCGCATTCACCCGGCCGTCGTGCTCTCCCGCCTTGTCGGCGCTGCCGTTCGCTCCGAGGTTGGACTGGATCACGAACCAGAACTGGTGGGTGCCCTGGTGGCCCTGGTCGAAGTCGAAGGAGTCGTCGTCGCACATGATCGCGGCGAGATACTTCGTGTCGACCGTGCCGCCGAACCACTCGAAGCCGTCGTCGCTGTTCGACACCACCTCGATGTGCTCGATGCAGGTGCCGCGGCCGACGCCGCCCATGGTGAGGCCGTTGACCTCCTCACCCGCGGCGAACTCGTAGCCACCGAAGCGGATCGAGACATACTTCATCACCCCCGACGAATCGTAGGGGTCGAAGGTCTCGCTGTTCTGCAGGTCCGCCCCGTAGAGCACCCGCGGGTCGCTGCCGGGCGCGAAGCCCTCGACCGAACCGATGCCGGTGTTGGTGCCGCCGGAGTACTTGGTCACCGGCGCGTTGCCGAGCAGCACGACGCCGCCCCACAGGCTCATGTTCTCACCGGCCACCGGGAACACGGCGCCGTCGCCGTTGCCGTCGCCGTCGGTGTCGAGGCCGTCGCGCTCGAAGATCGTGGTGAACACGATCGGAGCATCGCAGGTGCCCTCGGCCACCAGCGTGCCGCCCCGGGCCACGACCAGCGCGCCGAAGTCGTCGTTGGTCTTGTCGGCGTCGTCGTTGTTGAGCGGATCGCCGTCCAGGCCGTTGTCGTTGTAGGTGCTGTAGATCTTGGTGCCGGGCTCGATGATGAGCTTGGCGCCGTCTTCGACGAACACGGGCTCGTCGAGGATGTACTCGTTGTCGGCGGTCCAGACCATCACGCCGGCGGGAAGCGGGCCCGCGCCGTCGTAGTCGGTGGTGGCCTCGATGCCGTCGAGATTGCCGGTGTTGCCACTCAGCAGATCGGTCAGCACGTTGACTTCCGCGGAGAAGGCCGCGGGGGTCAGCAGCCCGATGGTGGCTGCGGTGGTAAGCAGTTGTTGTTTCATGGTTGGTTCGTTCGTCGGCGGCCCGGAACCCGCTTCCGCGGGCGTCTGACCGACCATCCATCGCTTGACGACAGATGTCCGAAGCCGCGTCGTTCCTAGTGCTCCATCCGGATCATACAAAGGGCCCGCGCGTGACAAATCCGTCGCATGCACCGGACCGCTCCGTCCCGCCGTCATCCGGCGGAAAACTTCCTGTTAGAAAGAAGTCTCGTACGACAACGCGAAGGTCCTCCCGGGGGAGTAGCGGTCGTAGTCGAAGCCGCTCGGGTCGTAAAAACTCCGCACCTCGGCATCCAGCAGGTTGCCGGCCTTGAAGGTCAGGGTGCCGTCGCAACCGAAGAGCTCGAGCTCCTTCTTGATCACCAGATCCAGGGTGGACCGGGCCTCCTGCATCACGCGGTCGTCGGTCACCGCCCGCGGCACGATGCCGAGGTACTCGCCGGTGTAGTTGTAGATCAGGTTCACCCCCAGGCCGAGCTCGTCGTTGTCGTAGCCGAGGATGAAGTTGACGATCTGCTCCGGCTGTCCCTCGAAGCCGATCGTGACCGGCTGGGTGCCGCCGCCCGGCGCCAGGATGTTCGTTTCGAGGTTGGAATTGATATAGGTGTAGTTGGCGGTGACGTTCCAGTTCGTGAGCAGGTTCTTGCTGACCTCGAACTCGACTCCCTGGATCACCCCCTCGTCGCCGTTGCGATAGGTCAGCACGTCGGCCCCGAGGTCGCTCTGCGCCAGCTCGAAGGCCTTGATGATCGGCTGGTCGACGAGCTTGTGGAACAGGGACAAGCCGAACACCGTGCCGTCCGTCGGCGCATAGCGGAACGACAGGTCGAAGTTCTCGATCAACGAGTCGGTGAGATCCGGATTGCCGAGGCGGACGTCACCGGTCCCCTGGTCCTCGGTCTGGATCGGCGCGAACTCATAGAAGGTCGGTCGACCGACCGTGCGGCTCCATGCGGTCTCCACCCGGAACCGGTCTTCGTCGCCGAACGCACGCCTGAGGCGGACCGCGGGCAGGAAATACTGGTTGGTCTGTTCTCCGCGGATCGCCTCGTTCGCGGCCACGAAGTTCAGGGTCCCCGGGCCGAGAATCTCATACGAGCGGGTCTCCGACTCGAAGCGGCCGCCGATCATCAGCTCCCACCGGTTGAGGTTCAGCGTCCCGGTCAGATAGGCGGCGTCGATGGTGGTCGCCGCATCGACGTTGCGCCGGGTGTCCCGGCTGATGGTCGCCCGGCGGTAATAGAGGGAATTCGGCCCGTCCACGCGCCCGTCGAAGATGTCGCTACCGTCCTGGTACTCGGTGCCGTAGCCGAGGGAATCGGTCGCATCGATGCCGAATTGCCCGTCGTCGCGGTCGATGAGCAGAGGAAAGTTCACGACCTCGTTCCGGCCCAGCAGATAGAAAAGCTCGCCCCGCACCTCGCGCTCCCGCTCGAGGAAGCTGCCGCCGAAGCCGAGCTCGAAGCGATCGTCGGACGACTCGCTGAAGTAATAGGGAATCGCGAGGTCGAGGTTGCCGTTCATCATCTGCTCCTCGGTCGAGAGCGACTCCCGGGTCAGGTTGATGATGGTGCCGGCGATCCCCTCCTGCCCGGTGTCCGCGGTGGTCAACTGCTGGCCCCTCGACGGATCGTAGGACTCGGGGATCTGCACCGAGGGATCCGGGATCTCGATCACGATTCCTCCCGGCAGATTGATCACCCGAACCCCGGGGTAGGTGAGGTTGGCGAGCCTCGGATCCGCGAAGTCGAGCTGATCGAAGTTGTACTGGCTGGTGTGCGGGCGGATCTCGGAGGCCTCCGAGCGGGCGAGGTTCCAGTTCAGCTTGATGCCGCGGTCCGGATCCTCACCGAAGGCGTGCGAGCCCCGGAGCTGGGTGACCTCGAGATCCCGCCGCAGTGGATCCAGCTGGTCGTAGGCGTCGTAGATGAAGGCCGCATCGCCGTAGAAAGTCGCGCTGTCGGGCTGGCGCGGATTCGACGACACAAAGGCAGGCCCTCCCGATCCCTCGCCGAAACGCATCTGCTTCACCGAGTCCGTCGCATCGTGGTAGCGGAAGTAGTTCAACCCGAGCTCGTGGTGGTCCCCGACCCGGAGCCCCGCGGCCAGCAAAAGGCCCCAGTCGACCTTCCGCTCGTACTCGTTGACCGTCTGTTTCTGGTTCAGTCGGTTGGCGGTCGGGTCATACCCCCGGCCCTGGAAGCGATCGAGCACCACGTCGTCCTCCTGCCCCTGGGTGAAGGCGGCCACCACCCCGAGCTCGATGCCGTCGCGCAGCTCGAAGGTCTCACCGTAGGTGATGTCGATCCCGAGCGGAGTCTTCGCCGAATCCCGTGCGGGTCGCACGCTGCGCGAGGTGTTCAAGCTCTCGTAGAATGCCTTGCGCTCCGCGTTGGACCCGAGGGTTCGCGACTTCAACCCGAAGTCATTGGTCAGCATGCCCGGGCCATTCCCCAACCCGAGGAACCCCGGGTCACTCTCGGGGATCACGAAGAAGTCCCGCGCATCCTCGAGGTTCGACTTGTACTTGGTCCCGATCTCGACCTCGAGAATCCGTTCCTCCGGGAAGGCCAGGGTCTCGAGCGCGACCAGACCCCCGGCCCACTCTCCGGTCACGTTGGGCGTGTAGGTCTTGTAGATGTTGACCGCTTGCAGGAGGTGCGAAGGAAAGAGGTCGAGCTGAACCGCCTTGCGCGACGGGTCGGCACTCGAAATCTGCGAGCCGTTGAAAAGCGTGTTCGAGTAACGGTCCCCCAGGCCCCGGACCACGGCATAGCGCCCGCCGACGATGTTGGCACCCGAGATTTTGGAGACCGCCCCGGCGGCGTCGCTCACGCCGGTGCGACTCAGCTCCTCCTTGTCGAGTCCGCTCGATAGCCCCTGCGAGATCGTAAGCTCGAGATTGAAGTCTCCCTGGTTGGTCTCGTTGTACTCTCCCACCACCGATTCCTCGGCCAGCATGTACTCCCCGTCGGCGGTATCGACGGCCGGCTTTTTCCGCAGCGCGAGGCGGACTTCAGCCGGCGCGCCGGGACGCGGACTCGCCGCGACCGAGGCGATCGAGTACTCCAGCTTCACGGCCTCGACCGTGTAGTCCCCGGTGGGCAGTCCGCCGATGCGGAACCGCCCCTGGGCATCGGTGATATCTTCCCTCCCTTGACCGAGCACCACCACACTCGCCCCGGCAATCGGCTCGAGCGTCGTCACATCCGACACTTCTCCGGTGATCACGCAATTTCCCTGCTCCCGCTCGATCGGGAGGAGGTCGCGGGGCTCTCCCCCACCCGCACCGGGATCGGCGACATCGGGATCGACGGGATCCACCGGGTCCGCGGGGGTCCAGGCATCGTCGGATTCTTCGGGAGGATCGATGCCCACCTCACTGTTCGCGGGTGCCTCCTCGGAGAGGTCTTCCTCGACCACGGGTGAGGCGAGGTCCGAATCCGCCGGCCCGACCGCATCGTCCGACTCCTCCCCCGCCAGGACCTTGAGGAACGGCGACGGCGACGTGGCCAGATGGGAAAGGGGATCCGGCAACTCAAGGACGGCGGGAAGCACCTCCCAACCCTTCTGCCAGGGCGCCCTCCAGCTCAACGGTTCCGGAGCCGCGACCACCGGCTCGACCACCGGCGCACTCCCGACCTCCTTCGGCGGAAGCAGTGCCGCCGAAGCGGTGATGCCCGCGGAAACGGGAGCGCTCTCGATCGCGACGGCCGGATGGAGCACCACGGTCGGCGCCCAACAGATCATGAGAAGCGCCGCCGAAAGGCGGCGACGGCGATCGGCGGCCCCGAATGCGGGCGCAGCGGACCGGACGCGGTGACACAGCCGTCGCAGGTAGGGGAATGGATCGAAAGATGACGGCGGCATCACGTGCCCGCGCGGCATAGCGACTGCCCGAGGGGCAACGAAGTGGGGGACCGTGACGGTTTCGTCACGACCCGTCCGGACGCTGCGTGACAACCCGTCGAACGGAGGCTCCCGCCACCTGGCGAAAACCGGCCCGCGGACCGGGAACGCCGGGACGTCGGGGCCCGGTGATGGTGCGTATCACCCTCAGGCCGGCTGGCCGACGACCGTGCCCGGCAAGGGACCGTCGTCGTCTTCCTGGCCTTCCTCGGAAGCCTTCGCCTCCTTCTTCTTCGGCTCCTCGTCCGGGAGAATCGGCGGCTTGGGAGAACTCGGCGGATCCTTCATCTCGCCGTGCTCGATGAGGTCCATGATGTGACTGGCGTCGAGCGTTTCATACTCGAGCAGCGCCTCGGCGATCAGCTCCAGCGCCTCGCGCTTCTCCATCAGCATCCGCTTGGCCTCGGTGTAGGCGCGGTCGATGACCCGCTTGATCTCGGCGTCGATCTTCTGCGCGGTGGCCTCGGAGTAGTTGCGGTCGCGCGAGATGTCGCGGGCGAGGAACACCTCCCCCTGGTGATCGCCGTACTCGACCATCCCCAGTTCCTCGCTCATGCCCCACTCGCACACCATCTGGCGCGCAAGGTGGGTGGCCTGGCGGATGTCGCCGGAGGCGCCACTGGTCACATCGCCGAAGACGATCTCCTCGGCCACCCGGCCACCCATGGTGACGATGAGCTGCTCGAGACCCTGACGCTTGTGGAAGTGGTACTTGTCCTCCTTCGGCAGGTGGAAGGCGGCACCGAGGTAGGGACCGCGCGGGATGATGGTCACCTTGTGCAGCGGATCGACGTGCTCGAGCGTCGCCAGCAGCAGGGCGTGGCCGGCCTCGTGGTAGGCGGTCGTCTTCTTCTCCTCCTCGCTCAGCGCAAGGCTGCGGCGTTCGCGGCCCCAGCGGACCTTGTCGCGGGCCTCCTCGAGTTCGGCCAGCGTGACCGCCTTGAGCCCCTTGCGGGCGGCGAGCAGCGCGGCTTCGTTGATGAGGTTGGCGAGTTCCGCCCCGGAAAAGCCGGGCGTGCCGCGGGCGATTGTGCCCATGTCGGTGCCGGGCGCGAGTTTGATCTTCTTGGCGTGGACCCCGAGGATCTGCTCGCGACCCTTGACGTCGGGAAGCGAGACGGTGACCTGGCGGTCGAAACGGCCCGGGCGGAGCAGCGCCGGGTCGAGCACGTCGGGCCGGTTGGTCGCGGCGATGATGATGACCCCCTCCTGGGTGTCGAAACCGTCCATCTCCACGAGCAGCTGGTTGAGCGTCTGCTCGCGCTCGTCGTGGCCACCGCCGAGGCCGTGCCCGCGGTGACGACCGACCGCGTCGATCTCGTCGACGAAGATCAGGCAGGGCGCATGCTTCTTGCCCTGCTCGAACATGTCGCGCACGCGCGAAGCGCCGACGCCGACGAACATCTCGACGAAGTCCGAACCGGAGATCGAGAAGAAGGGAACATCCGCCTCGCCGGCAATGGCGCGGGCAAGGAGCGTCTTGCCGGTGCCGGGAGGGCCGACCATCAGCACGCCCTTCGGGATCGAGCCCCCGAGCTTCTGGAATTTCCGCGGATCGCGCAGGAACTCGACGATCTCCCACAGCTCCTCCTTGGCCTCCTGGATGCCGGCGACGTCCTTGAAGGTCACCTTGTTGGTGTCGCGGGTCAGCAGGCGCGCCTTCGACTTGCCGAAGGACATCGCGCCCCGGCCGGCGGCCTTCATCTGTTGCCGGAAGAGGAAGAACAGCAGCAGCACGATGAGCAGCACCGGCAGGAAGGTGAGCAGGATCTTGCTCATGATCGCGCTGTCGCGCACGAAGGGGATGTCCTTCTCCTTGAGCAGGTCGCCGAGCTCGCCGCCGAGAAGCATCATCGAGGTGTTCACGACGAAGGGAATCAGCTCCTTCTGCGATTCCTCGTTGAGCTCCGGCAGCGCGATGGCCGGCTGGATCGTGCCGCTGAGCACGGCATCGTCCGCGGTGGTCTGCAGGGTGAGATTGTCGGCCGCCACGAGATCCCGCGCCATCCCCTGGCGGAACTCACGCACGGTGAGCACCCGGCTGCCGTCGCTCTCGGGCAGCGATTCGACGAACTGGCGACGGGGCAGGTGGTCGCCGAGGATCTCAAGGACCTCGGCCTCCTGCTCGGTGCGGCGGCTGAAACTGAGCCGGAAGGAATCCGCCGTGCCACCGGCCGCGAACGTCTCGGGCGCCGGCCGCATCCAGCCGATCACCCTGGCATCCAGGCCGCCCTCGCCGGTCTCGACCCGCAGCGGCTTGGCCTTCGGCAGGTCGGTGACCACCAAGCCCTGATCCCACTTTGTGCGGAATTCGTTGTAAGTCAGCGACTCCGGCTTGCCGGCCATCCCGTCCTTGAAAAAGGCGAGGCCGAGGATGAACAGGGCGGCGCCGAGGAAAATGGCGAGCCGCCAGTTGAAGCCGGGCGTCTCGTTGGGGCCGCGCTGACCCCGGGGGTCCTGCGGCGGGCGATTGTCGGGCGAATCGGACATGATGAATGGATCGAACGCCCCGCACCGGGACGCGCCGTCAGACTAGCACGCCTCGGGCCGCAGGGCAAAGGCGCGGCAGACTAGCGTGGCCCGGAGGAAAGGAAACCCCCTTTTTTCGCGTGGCCCTTGCCCTCCCGCACGCCATCGGGGAGCATTCCCGGGATGCGCGAATCGGCCCCCGACGGATCCGGCGAAAAGCGCCCGGCGCGACGCGGCGGGTGGCTCCGCCGACGCTCGGGCGGCGCCACCGGCGGCCGGGTCCTCGGGATGATGGTCGACGCCTTCGCCGGCTTCGCCACCCTCGACGGCCGGCTCGACCCCAGCGAGGCCGAGCTCATCCTCGACCTGTTGCGGTCCGCCTTCCCCGAGGCGGACCACAGCTGGCTCGCCCGCCGGGTGCAGCGCGCCGTGCGCGATCCCAAACCGCTGGCCAACACCGCGGCCGAACTCCGCGAGGTGCTCGACGAACCGGAGAAGATGGCGGTCGGGCTCCAGCTCTACACGCTGGTCGATGCCGCCGAGCTCACCGGGCGCAGCCGCTCGGCCTTCGAGGTCTTCATGCGGCGACTCGGCACGCCCGAACACGCCCGTCAGATCCTCGATGAAATGGGCGGCCTGCCCGCCAACTCGCCGGTCGGCTTCGAACGCATCATCTTCTCCCGCCGCCACTACGCTGACGTCGTGCTGCCGGAAGAGGCCCGCGACCACGGCTTCCGCGTCTACCGCGCCGCCGACCTCGTGCTCGTGCGCAACACCGGAAAGGCCCCGCTCTGGATGCGCGGCCGCTCGCTCGAGCCCGGAAACTTCCTGCGCATGCGACCCCGCCAGCAGCTCCTCGTGCCCGGGTGGACGCTGACCTGCGAGGACCTCGTCTTCTTCCTCAACGTCGCCCTGACCGGCAACCCGTCGACGATCTACCTCGCCTCGACGCCCGACGGCTGGACCAGCGAGCGAAGCCGCAGCCGGCAGAGCACGGTGCGCATCCGCTTCGGCCTGCGTGCCGAGGTCGAGGCGTTGAAACCGACCGCGACCGTGGTCGTCGGCCGCGGCCCGCTGAAACCCGGCCTCCCCCTGATCTGCGGGCACCAGGACAAGCTCAGCGGCGAAAGCGGCCTGACCGCCTCGCTCGATGCCCTGCGTCGCCGCGCCGCCGAGGCCGGCGGCCGCTTCCGGCTCGATGCCGACCAGCGCGACTTCCGCGTGTCCAACGACCCCGCGGTGCTCGACCGGGGCGACCTCCTGCTCAGCCCGGGCCTTGCGCCGCGCGTCGTGCTCCGGGTCCGTTTCGACCCCGAGACCCGCACCGGCGACGTGTTCGTCCGCGAAGCCGCCGGTCCGGTCGTCGCCGACGGCGCCCCGGTCCGCGCCTCGGCCCAGCTCCGGGAAGGATCGGTGATCCGCATCTCCCGCACCCAGGCCCTGCGCTGCCGCTTCAGCGAGGGCATCATCGACGAGGAACGCAACCTGATCGAAACGCTGCGCGTCGAGGACTTGATCCACAATTTCGTCCCCGAGGCCCGCGCCCTGGACAACATCTCCTTCGAGGTCCGGCGCGGGGAGATGCTCTGCATCATCGGCCCCAGCGGCTGCGGCAAGAGCACGCTGCTCTCCATCCTCGCCGGTCACAAGCGTCCCACCCGCGGGCGCGTCCGGCTCAACGACGCGTCGCTCTACGAGCACCGCGAGGACCTCGCGCCCTTCATCGCCAACATGCCCCAGGAGGAGGCGCTCAACCCGCAGCTCACGGTGCGCGAACACCTCCGCCACGCGACCGCGATCCGCCGCGCCTCGCTGCCGAAGAGCGAGATCGGCCGCCGGGCCGACGGCATCGTCGCCGAGCTCGGCCTGCAGTCGATCGCCCGCCGGCGGGTCGGCTCCCCCGGCGAGAAGACCCTCTCCGGCGGCGAGCGCAGCCGGCTCAACCTCGGCCTCGACCTCGGCAGCGCGGCCGAGGTCTTCCTCTTCGACGAGCCCATTTCCGGGCTGTCCTCGAAGGACTCCGAACACGTCGCCGAAACCCTGCGCTCGCTGGCGCGCGACAAGATCGTGATCGCCTCGCTGCACCGGCCCGGCGCCAACGTACTACGTCTCTGCGACAAGGTGCTGCTGCTCGACAACGGCGGCCGCCTCGCCTTCTTCGGCACGCCGACGGGGATGATCGAGTACTTCCATGAAGCCTGCGGCGAACTCGGCATCCCCCACCCCTCGGTCGATGCGAAGGTTCCACTGGGGGCCGACTTCGTCTTCGACGTGCTCGAGACGCCCCTCGCCCAGTTCGGCGGCGGCGAGCATGCCGGGGCGACGCGGCGGTTCCCGCCGAACTTCTGGCAGGAACGCTTTGAAAGCCGGGTGCTCATCCACTCGCTCGGCGCCCCCGCCCCGGCATCCCGCATCGAGTCCCTGCCCGAGCTCACGCATCGCGGCGTCCCCGGCGTGCGCTCGGGCCGCCGCCGTTTCCACGAGGCCTATCGTACTTTCCACACGCAGTTCGCGCGCGCCTTCCTCTCCAAGCTGCGCAACCGGGGCACGATCTACGCCACGCTCATCGAGGCCCCGCTGCTGGCGGCGCTCGTCGCCATCACCCTGCGGTCGTCGCCGGAGGGCGCCTACCAGTTCTCCACCGCGCTCCACGTCCCCGCCTACCTGTTCCTCTCGGCCACCGTGGCCATGTTCCTCGGGCTGACCAACTCGGCCACCGAGATCCTCCGCGACCGGCCCACGCTGCGCCGCGAACGCAACGCCCGCCCCAGCGCCATCCTCTACGTCGCCGCGAAGTTCACCGCGCTCGCCGTGGTCGCGGCCGTTCAGTGCTTCATCTACACCGCGGTCGGCCACCGCATCCTGGAAATCCACGGGACCTTGATCGACCAGTGGCAGTGGATGACGCTCACCGCCTGCACCGGCACCGCCCTCGCGCTGCTGGTCTCGGCCCTGGTCCGCACCGAGCGCGCCGCGCTCACCGCCGTGCCGCTGCTGCTGGTGCCCCAGATGCTGCTGGCCGGCGCCCTGGTCCCGTTCCGGGAAATGAACCGCGGGCTCTTCGAGGACGCCAGCATCGAGCGCGAGCGCGGCGGGGTTCCCGTCCCGGCCCGCTACATGCCGCTGCGCTTCGCCTACGAGGGAATGGTCGTCACCCAGGCGACCCGGAACCCCTTCGACCTCAACCGCATCCGGATCCAGCGGCGGGTCGACACCTTCAAGGAGATGGTCGCCACCCGCGACACCCCGCTCGACGGCAACAGCAGCGAACGCTTCGACGTGATGAAGGCGGCGCTGCAGACGCTGGTCGGCGCCGACGCCACCAGCCCCGGCGACGCGGCCGACACGGCGGCGGAGATCACCCGCATCGCCCGCGGCGGCACCATGCTCGAGCTCCGGTCCCTCGACATCCGCCCCGACTCCCCCGATGCCCGGCCGATCTCCGACTACTTCGTCAACAAGCGCATCGAACTGATGGTCGAGGAGGCCAAGACCTTCCGCACCGACTACCGGAACGAGGAACTCGGAAGGCGTCCCGACATTTTCCTGGCACTGAAGAAACCCTGGGGCCGGCAGGACGTGCCCACCCTCCACGTCGCGGCCAGCCTCCTGATCGCCACCATCTTCGTCTCCTGCCTGCTCACCGCGCTCGCCCTGATCCTGCAGAACCGGCGGACCCGTTGAGGCATCCTCAACGCCGGCCCGGCTGGGCGGCGCGGCGGAGCGCATCGGCGACGACCTCGACGCTCGCCGCATCGAGCGGCTTCGGCAGCACGGTGCCGAGCACCAGGCGACCGAAGGCGGTGTCCACCGGCACCACCGCCAGGTAGGCCTCGGCCCCGACCTTCACGTGGACGTTGCCGACCTCGCCCTTCACCGGGCGGTAGGCCTGGGCGAGACTGCGGGCCAGAAAGTGGAGCTTGGTGAAATTCGGGTCGTCGAGCACCGGATCGCCGTCGCGCTCGAGCACGAACGCGCCGCGGGCGTCGAGCTGCTGCACCAGCCACTCGCGGAACCGTCCGAGACGGGCGAGCAGGGGCTCGCTTCGCG
>JAUIJD010000031.1 GCA_030431475.1 Verrucomicrobiia bacterium
TCGCGAGGGGACGAAAAAGCCGATCAGACCGTCCATTCACCCTTAGGCAGGTAACGAAGCTCCGATCGACTCTCAGTCTCTCGCGCCGCACCCGGAAGCGCGGCGGGGGGGAAACTACATGCCGCCACCCCCCGGTCAATACCTTTCGGGCGATTTTTTCGGTTTTTTTCGGGGGCCCGGAATCCGCCCTCCGGGCGCCCTCCGGCGGTCGATACTACGGGACTTCCAGTAGTTCCTTCGCGGCTGGCAGATCGACCCGGACCACGAGGCCTCCGAGCCCCGACCGACCCGCCTCGACCGAGCCGGAGCAGGCCTCGATGGCGGAGCGGACGATCGCCAGGCCGAGCCCCGCCCCGCCCGCTTCCCGGGTACGGGCCCCGTCGGGACGATAGAAGGGCTCGAAGAGCTTCTCGATCTCGGGCTCCGCCACGCCGGGCCCGCTGTCCTCGATGGCGAGGCTCACACGATCGCCATCCTCCCGTGAATGAATGCTCAATCGGCACTCCGGTCCCCCGTGGCGATCGGCGTTTCGAAGGATGTTGGCCAGCGCCCGGCCGAGGAGGCGCCGGTCGGCACGCACCCGGAGGTCCGGTGGTACCTCGATCCCGACATCATGCCCGGCACACTCCCGCTCCACCATTCCCTCAACCAGCGATCTCAAGCCGATGTCCTCCAGTTGGACGCTCTCCGGCGCGGTTTCCGCACGGGTGAAGGCCAGCACCTCCGCCACCAGATCCGACAGCTCTCCCACGTCCTCTTCGATGGACTCGAGTCGCTGGAGATCGTCCGGACCGAGGCGATGCTCGAGAACCCCGAGCCCCGTTCGAATGCGGGCGAGGGGCGAGCACAGCTCATGAGCGACGTCGCCGAGAAAACGCTTCTGCCCGCGCAGCAGACGATCGAGACGGCCGGCCATGCGCTCGATCGAATGCCCCAGGGTGCCGAGCTCGTCGCTCCGACGGCCACCGACCTTCACTTCGAACCTTCCTTCGGCGATCCGTTCGGTGGCTCGCGACAGCCGCGTCACGTAGCGGGTGATGCTGAAAATGAAAGGCGCCCAGAGAGCCAGGCTCAGCCCGAGAACCGCGAGCCCCCCCAGCAGCCAGGGCTTGAGTTCGAAGAAGAGTCCCGACGCCGAGGGACTCGAGGATCTCAGCAGCAGCATGCCGTGGAGCGGGCGGTCCTGCCTCGGACGGAACAACGGCAGGTCGATCCCCGCCCAATAGCCTCCTTCCTCCGATCGGAGGAGAAACACCGGCCGCGGTTCCGGCACGCCGCGCGGCCGGCTCCCGGGTGGTCCGGCTCCCGGCTCCCCGGCCCGCGGTCGCCGCGGCGGATCCTCGTGCCGGAGCGGTGCCGCGCCCCCCGCCCCCGGAGGCCCGGGACGCCCCGGTCGGTCGATGCGCTTCCGCCGACCGAATTCCTTCAGGCGCAGGTCAACGTCTCCCGGAATCTCGATCTCCTTGCCGATCGCGCGCTGCCCGTCGTCGAGTACCAGCGCCGTCTCCACTCCATACGCCGCGGTGTGCACCTCCAGAATCCCCGGCCATTCCTCGCGGGGCGAGGTCCGCATCTCGGATGCGACCACCGATCCGAGCGTCTTGAGCCGCTCGCCGGACGCCCCGCTGAGCAGCGAATCGAGCCCGAGACGCAACTGCCAGCCCACGAAGACCACGAATGCGAACGCCAGAACCGCGAGGTGCAGCAGCAACCAGAGCAGCATCTTCGCGAAGAGCGGAAAACGCGGACGCCCCTTCATGATTCCTCCCCTCCACCCAACTTGTAGCCGAGGCCCCTCACGGTGACGATATAACGCGGCTTCCGGGCATCGTCCCCGAGCTTCCTCCGGAGCTGGGAAACATGGACATCGATGGACCGGTCGAAGACATCGAAGCGCCGATCCGAAACATCTTCCAGAAGCGCCTCCCGGGATTTCACCCGCCCCCCGGCCTTCATCAGGGCGGCGAGGATGGCGAACTCGAGTGCCGTCAGTTCCAGCGCTTCACCCTCCAGGGTCACGACATGGGTGGCCTCGTTCAACGACAGTCCCCCCGCTTCCAGCACCTCCTCGGAGGCGGCCGGCTCCGCCGACACCCGCCTCGTGACCGCCCGCAGGCGCGCGAGCAACTCCCTGCTGGAAAACGTCTTCGGCAGATAGTCATCGGCCCCCATCTCGAGGCCGACGATCCGATCCGCCTCCTCCCCCATCGCCGTGAGCATCAACACCGGCACGTTGGAGACCTTGCGCAATTCACGCAGCACCTCGAAGCCATCCATTCCCGGCATCATCACGTCGAGAATGACGGCGTCGTAGCCACCGTCGCGCGCCGCCTCCAGCCCCTCCGGGCCGGCATGCCGCATGTCCACGTTCCATCCGAGCGGGCCGAGGTAGTCCCGGATCAGGCCACACAACTTCCGATCGTCGTCGACGACGAGGAGCGGGCGTTCTCCCGAGCGACCATCCATGATCCGAGCATGCCCTCCCGAAGCCGCGGAAGGCGACCCCTTTTACCTCTTCTTAACATCTCCACCCGGTGCACTTCTCCTTTCGCCCCGGAAGATCCGGCCCTATTCTAACGCATGGTCTCAAACCAGGAGGCGGAACACCTCGAAGTGTCGCGCGCCGTGGGGAGCACCCCGAACGGCTGGGAGGACCGGAGCGTGATCTTCTTCGCCAATCTGCTGTCCCTGTTCTTTGGAAACCGAGGCGGCGCCCGCCAACTGGAGCAGGAAATCCGCTGCGTGGACTCCTACGGGGGCCGCCTGCTGCCGGTCCTGAGCCTGATTTTCGGGGGAAGCAACAACGTTCTGGTGCTCGAACGTCAGCCCGAGCCATCCCTGCGGCAGCTCTTCCTCGACATCGGACTCGACCTTCCCAAGACCGAGATCCTCACCCGCCACGAGTTCCTCGAACTCGGAAGCAAGCTCGTTCATGGGAGACTTGCCGGTCAGCCGCTGCTCGACCGCCTCCGTGAAGAACCCGCCGGCTATCTCGACGGCTTCGTCACCGACGAAACCATCGAGCGCATCGCCACCGAGCTCGGAAAACGGACGCTGTCGACCCTCGAGGGAAGCCACCGGGGAAACAACAAGCTCCTGCTCCATCAACATCTCGAAAGTCGCGGGCTTCCGGTATTCCCCACCATTCTCGCCCCCCGGGCCGACGAGGTTCCCGGCGCGCTCCGCGCCCTTTCGAAGCAGGGCTACCGCCACGGAGTCATCAAGGCCCAGATCGGCGCCTCCGGCATCGGACTCATCAAGGCGTCCACCGACGGCGCCCCCGTCGAGGTCCCTCCCGCCTTCTTCCACGAAGGACCCTGCATGGTGCAGGCCTGGCTGGAGCCGGGCACCCACGGAGTCCGCTCGGTGCTGAGCCCCAGCGTCCAGATGTTCCTCAGCCGCGACACGGCCCTCCTGTACGATCTCACCGAGCAGATCCTCGACCCCGAGGCCAGCATCCATCAGGGCAACGAGTCGCCCCCCGGGTATCTCGACGATCACCCGGGGCTCGACGACGAGTTGTTCCATCAGGCCTCCGAGGCGGCACGATGGCTGCACCGGCAGGGCTACCGCGGAGCGGCGAGCGCGGACTTCCTGGTCACGCTCAAGGAAGACGGCGACGCCACCGCCTACATCTGTGAAATCAACGCCCGGGTCACCGGTGCCACCTACCCCTCGGTGCTGGCGAGGCACTTCCAGCCTCAGGGCTCTTGGCGCATGCGGAACCTCGAACTCTCCCAGCCGATGCACGGCGCCGACCTGCTGGGCCGGCTGCAGCGACGTGGCGAACTCTTCGATCCCACCAGCCGGCGGGGCATTCTTCCGGTCAACTTCAACCTCGATCCCGAGGGGCGCGTCCGAAAGGGCCAGTTCCTCGCCATCGGTGAGCGACTCGACGACTGCCGCCACCTCCTCGACGCCGCCCGGCACGACCTGCCGGTCCGCTGGGACTACACCCACGACCGATGAACGACGCCCCACTCACCGACCGACTCGTCGCCCTCACCCGCGACCTGATCCTCATCCCGAGCACCGACAGCCGGCCCGACGAACGGGCGCGGGCCTTCTCCTTCTTTCTCAACCACCTCGAATCGCTCACCGACATCCGGATCCAGCGCCACCGATCCGGCGGCTACGAGTCCCTGGTCGCCCTTCCGGAAGGCCGTGACCGGGCCGAGGTGCTGATGATCGGCCATCTCGACGTCATCGAGCACCCGGACCTCGACCTCTACCGCTCGCACATCCGCGATGGCCGGATCTACGGCCCCGGCGCCGGCGACATGAAGGGCGCACTCGCCATCATGCTGAAACTGTTCTGCGACCTCCATCGCGAGCAACCCGGGATCCCCTTCGGCATCGTGGTGACTTCCGACGAGGAACGGGGCGGCGAGCACGGCGTCGGCTATCTGGTCCGGGAGGCGGGCCTTCGGGCCTCACACGCGATCGTGCCCGACGGTGGATCGATCCACGATGTCACGGTCGAGGAGAAGGGCATCGCCCACCTCCGGGTCACCGCCCGGGGCAGCGCCTCTCACGCCGCCCGTCCCTGGCTGGGGAAAAACGCAGCCGCCCTGCTCTCCGACGGGCTGGCCCGACTGAGCCGGGGCTTTCCGGTTCCCGACCCGGACGACCACTGGGTCCCGACCTGCTCGGTGACGACCATGCACACGCCGAACCAGACACCGAACTGCATCCCCGATCTCGCCGAAGCCACCCTCGACCTCCGCTTTCCCGCGCCCCATGTCCTCGAGCAGATGCTCGACCGGGTGCGATCGCTGCTCGGCCCGGAGATCCACCTCGACCCCCTGGTCTGCGCGGAGCCCTCGCAACTGAATCCGGACCCGCTGTGGTTCCAGGTCACCGAAGAGATCACCGGCGCACCGATCCGCGAAGTCCGCGCCTCCGGAGGCAGCGACGCCCGCTTCCTCTGCCAGGCCGGCATCCAGACCATCGTCGCCCGACCCGAGGTTGGGAACCTGCATGCCCCCGACGAGTGGATCGGGATCGACAGCATGACGCGCTTCTATCAGATCGCCCGGGAATACGTCCGCCGGACGCTTTCCCATGATCCCACCTGACGCGCGTCCTCGATCCCGGCGGCGCAGCAAACGACGGATCGCCGGGCACGCATTACGACGCCGGCCGACTTCACTCGAGAGCCGCCTGCGGCAAATAGGCAAAGCGATAGAACGCCCGCCCCTCACTCTCCGGTGCGGCGATCTCGACCTCAACCGCTCCCTGGTTGTCCGCCGTCACCGGAATCGAGCTCCACCCGCTCAGATCGTCGGACCACTGGAAGAGATAGCCGACGTTCGGCACGGCGGTCATGCTCACGGTGGCAAGTCGGCTCTCCCCCTCCCCCTCGAAGCTCAACTCGATCGACTCCTTCGGCAGAACGACCAGCGACAGGACGCCTTCCCCATCGAACGGGTCGGACCACTTGGGATCCGTGTAGACCGCCGAACCCGTGAGGGTGCGGAGGAAGGCGGAAAGGTCGGACTGCTGCGCAGCACTCAGGTTGAGCCGCTGCGGCTGCGGGCCTCCGCCGCCCGGACCCCCGGGTCGGGTCAGACGCGGGTCGAGCCCCGTCACCACCGCGGGGATCGCATTGTAGTGGGCCACAACCTCCTCGAGCGTCGCGAACTGCGCCGTGTGCATGAAGCCGCCGTTGGAGGCGCCGCCGGGCCCGACCAGGTCCCGGAGTCCCGGCGACCGGGTCACGGTGAAGTCGTCGCCCCCGTCCAGGGATCCCACCACGCCATTGTTCCCGGAGTTCGGATCGATGTCGAACTCCGGCGGGCGGTGACATCCGGCGCAGCCCGCTCCGCCGCCGGGCCCGGGGGGCGCCAGGAACAACTGCTTTCCCCGGTTCTCCGCGGCAGTGAAGTTGGGAAAGGGCGGCCCGTCCGTCCCGACCGTGCTACGTCCTTCGTCGTACTTGGTATCGAAGGACTGGATGCTGCGAACGAACTGCGCGAGGGAACGCCGCACACGGTTCTCGGTGATCCCATCATCGCCGTATACCGCCTCGAAGAGCACCTGATACTCCTCGACGGCCGAGAGCTTGGCCACGAGATCGGAAAAACCCGGGTCGCCATCCAGACCGCTGAAGCCCATTTCCACGTGGTCCTGAATCGGCTGGGTCGTCTGCACCTCGAGCGTGACCGCCCGCTCGTCCCAGAAGAAGTGCTGCTCCGCTGAGAAGCGGGCGTTCACCAATCTCATCGAGTGACGCCCGGTCGTCCCGGAGACACCATCACTCGCCACCGCCAGATCCGAGAAGCCCTGCTCCTGCCGGTGGCACGAGGAACACGATACCGTGTCGTTTCTCGACAGCCGCTTATCGTGGAAGAGAACCCGGCCGAGCGTCGCCCCGCGGTCGGTGATGGGGTTGTTCGGAGGCGTGTTGTCCCGGGTGATGTAATCGGGGATCGGTTGGTCGGCGTAGTTGTCGGGGTTCACCAGATCGATGACGACTCCCGCCGGCGTGGTGGCCTGCAGACTCCCCGAAACGATCAGTGGCAGCA
The DNA here is from genome assembly GCA_030431475.1 of Verrucomicrobiia bacterium. Classification (GTDB taxonomy): domain Bacteria; phylum Verrucomicrobiota; class Verrucomicrobiia; order Verrucomicrobiales; family Akkermansiaceae; genus Haloferula. The sequence continues at coordinate 6,528 of JAUIJD010000031.1, forward strand.
TGAATCTCATGCAACCAGAGAACCACCGAAACGTTAGGACCGTATTGGGAATCCGCCCGTTTTCGTTAAGATTCGGTTAACCTGCCTCCACGGTGGGCCATGGGGACGGAACCCATGAATCCACCGACCTCCGCCGATCGGGTCGCTGCGAGCCGGACCGCCGTCCCAAGCGCCCGTGATTTCACCAGCGCCCGGGCGGTCCGCCCCATGCGTTTCCGCCCGCAATCAATCGGTCGCGTCCTCGACGGCGTCGCCGACCTCTTCGGCTGCATCTTCAATGTCATCCGCCGCCTTTTCGGCAGGCGATTTCTCTTCACAGGCACTCAGCACGAAGAACGGGAGTGCCACCATCAACAGGTAGTGTGTCTTTTTCATGGGATCAACGGGTCCGGAGCGGTGGCGTGCGTGCCATTCTCCGGTCTAACGAACCTAGCCACTCCCGAGTCGTTTGCACGGAGTTTCTTCCATCGTCTTCCCGCACACCGCCGGGCGGCGCCGCTCCGGGTGCAGGGGAGAATCCCGTGGAAGGCGAACGCTCCTCCCCGGAGAGCGCGCCCAAGACAGACCGGCCAGAAGTCCGAGGGAACGCCCCCGGTCACCCGGCAATCCGCCGCAGCCGGAGTGCCGCCAACGCTCCGGCGAGGCACATCACCACGTAGAGTCCGAGCGAGGCGACCGGTGACCACGACTGGAGGGGGGAATGGATCGCGCCCACGATGAGAATGATGACCGCGATGAGCGTGTTCGAGGCGGACACGTAGTCGGTGCGCCGGTCCCCCTCCGCACTGTCCACGACCCAGGTCTTGCGCCCGAGCCGGACGCCGGCGTAGCCGATGTTGAAAAGGAGAAAGACGACGGGCCAGACGTAGGGCGAACGCGCCCACTCCGGGTCCTGCCAGGCGAGCCAGAGACCCCCTGTTCCGACCGCCGCCGCCAGCCCCCCCCCGGAGGCCATCGCCCATTCGCCCGACCGGTCGGCCAGACGACCCCAGAGAAAGGAACTCGTGGCGCTGGCTACCCCGGACGCGACGATGAATCCAACCAAGGAGCTCATCTGCCCGCCCGCTTTCTGACCGAACACCACCAGCAAGGGAGAAGCCAGCGCGCTTCCAAGCAGCAGACTCCTTGCGATGATGAACATGCGAAACATCGGATCATCGCGCACCAACCGGAGTCGCGCGCCCACCCCCTTGGCTCCGTTGCCACCCTCGTCGTCCGGCGCCGGCTCCCCGACCATGGCGTAGCACGCCGCCCCCAGCACCCAGAGCAAGGAGGCCCCGAGCACCATCCACGCGAGGAAACGGGCGGCCTGATCATGCTTCATCGTCAGCAGCGCCACCGCGGCCGCGGCCGACAGCAAACCGGAGATCGTATTGGAGAGGCCCCCGACACGACCCCGGAAGCCCTTGGGAATGGTGCGCCCTAGAACATCCTTGGAACTGATGGAGCAGAACGACCGGGCGACGGCAAACGCCGCCAACGCGACCAGGACCGCGAATCCCGCCGCGGTCGGCGGAAGCAAGAGGGCCGACGATCCCATGCATCCGATGGCCAGCGCCTGCGCCACGGCACCGGCGACGAACACCCACTTCCTCCGACGGACCCGCTTCACCCATCCCGACACGAACAGCTGGGGCAGCATGGACCCCGACTCGCGAATCGGCACCAGCATCGACAACAGCGCCCCGGACGCCCCGAGCGACGACAGCATCCAGGTCAGCACGGTCTTCGGGTTGGTCAGGACATCCCCGAGTTTCGTCGCACTCTGGGCCGTGATGATCCACGCGGCGGACCGCTTCTGTTCGGGCTCAAGCTCCGCCATCTCGGGCGCCAATCTAGGCAGCTTCCGGACCCCGCCAAGCGCCGGCTGACGCTTTCTTGCAACGCGGCAGCGCCTCCAAATGGCAGGAAGCTTCGCTCGGGGGCCGTCGCGATCCGACTCGTCACCCCACCCCCGAGGTTCACCGGCCGGCTTTCAGCCGCCCGCCACCCCCGCCGGGCGCCACCGCCTCACCAACCCGAGTAGAAGTCCGGTTCGTGGTCGTCGCTGCCCGCCAGCGAACACGTCATCGCCAGAGTCCCCAGATCGGGGACCACCGAGGCGAAGGTGTAGGTCCCGTCCGACGGACAGGTGGGCTCGGTGCGCAGGAAATTGTCGGCCCCCACGAGATCGGAGGTGATGTTGATCGTCGCGCCGTCGGGAACCCCGCTCAGGTTCTGGTGCGAACGCAACGCCTGCTGGACGTTGCGGATGTTCATGATGCAACCCGCCCGGTCCGAGCCACGCTTCCACGCCCGCCCGCCGATGAACAACACCGCGATCAAAGCGAGGAGAACGAGAATGACCACCGTCAGCTCCAGCAGGGTGAGACCGCTGGGCATCCGGTGACGCGGAATGGGAGAGGATGTCATAGGAGAGGATTGGAAAGGGGCGACCACGGACCTTCCGCGGCGAAGCTTCCAGACGCACAATCGACAATATTTGTAAAACTTTTCAGAATATTTGAGTTTTTGAAGGAAATTCTTCCAATCAATGTCATTCATGTCTTTTTTCAGACCTTAAAGAATCTTCTATTCCTCCATCTACGTGCTTTCACTGCGTTGGGGTGCGAACGGTTCAGAATCGTATCGGCCTCGTTCCTCCCCGCTTCCCGCTGCCCAAGCGGCATCGATCGTGCCACAGGATTGACAGGATGCCCCCGGGCTGGCTTCAAATCTTTCGATGAGCAGCTTCGGGTTTCGGCCTCACTTTTCCCAGGAGCTCACCCTGGCACCGGATGCCGCCAGGGAGAAGTTGGTTCGTGCCGTCCAGGCGGACGAAGAGGACTTCGAGGTCAAGAGCTTCCCGGGATTCGTCTGCCTGAGGATTCCTCCAGCCGAGCGGCACTTCTGGTCGCCGAGGCTCAATGTCTCGCTCGAAGGCCGCGACGAGGGGGGGACGCGGGTCGAGGGCATCTACGGTCCCAACGCCAACGTCTGGTCGTTGTTTCTCTACGGCTACCTCATCATCGGCAGCATCGCTCTCTTCGGGGGCTGCATCGGCTTCGCGCAGCGTGCTCTGGACAAGTCCTGCTGGGGACTCTGGATCATGTGGGTCGCCCTTGGTCTGTGCGCCGCCCTGTGGATTCTGGCCCAGTTCGGGCAGAAGATCGGCGCCCATCAGACCTACCGCCTCCACCAGCTCTACGAGTCCGCCATGGGCCGCACCGAGGACTTGCACTGATCGCCCTTTCGTCACGGCCGATCCGGGGCTAGCGTCGGCCCATGCCGACCAAGCAGGACATCCTCGACCTCCATTTCATGGACGCCCGCTGCAAGCTGATCGACGTCGCCGCCTTCCTCGACCGCGTCGAGCGACACCCGGGCGAGCCCGACTTCCGCTTCGATGCGCTGCGCAAGGCGATCCCGCTCCTGCTCGAGGACCGGCCCGACCGTGCCCGCGCCATCCTCGAGGCCCTCTCGGACCCTTCCACCGAGCCCGCGGAAAAGGCCACGCTGCAGGGAGCCTTCGGTGCCCCGACCGGATGAGTCCGGCCGGCTCCGCCTTGTTCGACCCCCAGGACTGCGCTTTTCACGTCTCCCGACTTCATGAACTACATCGAGCCCCACGCCCACATGGTCAGCCGCACCACGGCGGACTACGAAGCCATGGCCCTGGCCGGCTGCCGGGCGATCTGCGAACCGGCTTTCTGGGCCGGCTTCGACCGCTCGTCGCCCGAGGGTTTCCGCGACTACTACCGCCAGCTCACCGACTACGAACCGAAGCGGGCCGCGAAGTTCGGCATCCCGCACTTCTGCTGGCTGTGCATCAACCCGAAGGAGGCCGAGGACGCCGGATTCGCGCGCGAGGTCATGGCACTCATCCCCGAGTTCCTCGATTCTCCGACCGTTCTCGGCATCGGCGAGATCGGCCTCAACAAGAACACCCGCAGCGAGCTCGCGATCTTCGAGGAGCACGTGCAACTCGCGCTCGACCGGGACCTCGCCATCCTCATCCACACCCCGCACCTCGAGGACAAGCTCAAGGGGACCCGCCTCATGCTGGACGCGCTGGCGAACTTCTCCTCCCTCGACCGGGAGCGGGTGATCATCGACCACGTCGAGGAACATACGGTGGATCTCGTACTCGACAACGGCTACTGGGCCGGCATGACGCTCTACCCGGAAAGCAAGTGCACCCCGAACCGTGCGATCGACATCCTCGAAACCCACGAGGGCGCCCGTCTCTGGCTGAACTCCGCCTGCGACTGGGGCGTGTCCGACCCGCTGGCGGTGGTGAAGTGCGGCCTCGAGATGCGCAAGCGCCAGTACGCCCCCGAGGCCATCGAGCGCGTGCTGTTCGAGAACCCGAAACGCTTCCTCGGGCAATGCCCGAACTTCACGCTCGCGTGAGCCGGTTCAGGCGCCGGTGAGGTCCTTCACCTCCCCGCTCACGCAGTTCGTCTTCACCGACTGGATTCCGTTCTCCATCGCCGCCTCACTGTCGTAGCGCTCGGAGGTGCCGATGATCTGCCCGTTCGCCGCCTTCAGGCTGAAGAACGGCTTGCCGCCGGTCGACACCTTGCGCTCGAAGCGGGCGTCGTCGGTGCCGTTCTTGCGAACCGACTCGATGCCGTTCTCGGCACCGCCCCGGTCGGCATAGGTCTGGCTCGTCAGGATCACCTGATGATTACCCGCCTTGAGATTGAAGGAATACTTCTTCCCCTTCTTGAGTTCGTAGTAACCGGCCATGGAGCACCTCTAGCGGATGATGGCCCCGGAGGTCGAGACCGCATTGGCTGCGCCATCGACACCCCTCGCGGTGGCCACCATTCTCCCACCCGTGGCGACCATCCCCCACATCGCGATCATCGGCGGCGGGCCGGCCGGACTCCGCGCCGCCGAAGTCTGCGCCGGCCGCGGCGCGCGCGTCTCGGTCTTCGACCGGAAGCGCTCCGTGGGCCGCAAGCTTCTCGTCGCCGGCTATGGAGGGCTGAACCTGACCCACGGCGAGGCCCTCGACCACTTCCTCACCCGCTACCGCGGCCCTGACCTGCCCGCCGGCTTCCCCGAAGCGATCCGCCGTTTTCCACCCCAGGCCCTCCGCCGCTGGGCCGCCGACCTCGGGATCGAAACCTTCGAGCAGCGCACCGGCCGGGTCTATCCGAAGGAAATGAAAGCCGCTCCGCTGCTGCGGAGGTGGATCGAAAGACTCCGCGGACAGGGCGTGACGTTCCATGTCGACCACGCCCTCACGAGTCTCTCGGCCGGGCCGCGTGCCGGGTTCAACGGTGGCGAACCCCGCGCCTTCGACACCCTCATCCTGGCCCTCGGAGGCGCCTCGTGGTCCCGGACCGGGTCCGACGGGCGCTGGACCTCGCTACTGGAGGAGCAAGGCATCCGGATCACCCCGTGGATGCCCGCCAACTGCGGCTGGGAGATCGCGTGGCCCTCCCACCTCATCCCCGCGATCGAGGGGCAACCGCTCAAGAACCTCTCGGCACGCGCCGGCGACATGGAAGTCCGGGGAGAGGTGATGCTCACGCGCTACGGGGTCGAGGCGGGTGCGATCTACCAACTCGGCCCCGCCCTCCGGCAGATGGAACGGCCGGTGATCGAACTCGACCTGAAACCCGAGGTATCGCTCGAGAGACTCTTTCGAAAGATGGAGAGCGCACGCCGGAACGTCGCCGTCGCCGCGCGGGAACGCCTGCGTCTCACGGAAGCGGCCACCCTTCTGCTCGAGCACTTCCACGGTCCCTTCGACACCTCCGAGGCGTTCTGCCGCGCCGTCAAGGCGCTCACCCTGCCGGTCGAACGGCCGCGTCCGATCGATGAAGCCATTTCGTCCGCGGGAGGCATCGCCTGGCCGGAGCTTGACGACGGACTCATGCTCCATCGACTCCCCGGCATCCATGCCTGCGGCGAAATGATCGACTGGGAGGCCCCGACCGGCGGCTACCTGATCCAGGGCTGCTTCGCCACCGCCACCCATGCGGCGGAGTCGGCTCTCCGGCGCCTCGGACGGGCGTGAAACCGTCCTCAGGGTGTGACCACCTCGGCCCGGACGATCCGCATCCGGTCACCCTCGAGATCAAGCACCCCCGCCACCGTAACCGGATCCCCCCGGCGCAGACCGATCAGGAGGTCCCGCTGACTCTCCTCGAACTCAGCGCGCACGCTGAGGGAACTCGTCCGTGTCACGTTCCCCTCGTTGAAGCTGTAGGGGACGCGGAGCATCGCCCCGATTCGCCCGTCTCCCTCGTCGCCCCAGACCTCCTCAAGCTCCATGTCCCAACGCACCGCCGCGCCGTGGGCGCGACGCGCGAAGGTCTCGCGTGCCAGCTCCGTGGACTTCGGGTCCTCCATCATCAGGATGAAATGCCGCGCCGAAACTGCATCGCCGTCCTGCAGCGGCTCCAGCGAATCCAGATCCGACGAAGTCAGCTCCATCATCTGAATCCCCTGCTCCGCCGCACTCCGGGCCCGCTCGAACTCCGACTGAGCCCTCGTTTCATGGGCAAAGGCCATTTCCTTCACCTCCGCGCTCCTCGCCGTCAGCATCCAATAGATCCCGAGCACCACGATCAGGAACAACACCACGATTCCTCCGAAGATCAGCGCCACGATCCGGCACCCGGAATTGCCCTTCTTTTCCATGGCCATCAGCCAATCACCCCGCCCGGGAGCCCGCCACTCCAAAACGGACGCGCATTTCTCATTCGTCATTCGCCGCCCTTCCATGGACATTCCCCGGCGTGCCCCGCGTTTCGATCAAGACCGTCTCCTTCCACCCGTCGATCTGGCCGAAAATGATCGGCGACGCCTCGCCGGACGCCCGTCCGGGCGATCTGGTCGAAGTGCTCGACCGAAACGGCGACACGTTCGGCTGGGGCCTCTTCAACCCCCGCTCGAACATGCCTCTCCGCATCGTGCGACACGGCGCCGAGCCGGTCGACGAGGGGTTCTTTCTCCAGGCGATCCGGGATGCCGCGGCCCTGCGGCGCGACCTGCTCGACGATGGCCTCGAGGCGTTCCGCTGCGTCCACGCCGACGCCGACCGCCTCCCGGGACTGGTCGCCGACCGCTTCGGGGACATCCTCTCGGTGGAAGTGACCGCCCTCGGGGCCTGGACCCGCCTCGCTGAGTGGATCCCCGCCCTCCACGAGGCCTTCGGAACCGCGCGCACCCACCTGCGGGTCGATCCGAAGCTGGCCCGCATCGAGGGTATTCCGCAGAAGTCCCACCCGCTCGCGGACGCCGATCTCCGGAGAGTGAAGATCCGCGAGCACGGCGCCATCTTCGAGATCGACTTCGCCGAAGGACACAAGACCGGCTTTTTCTGCGATCAGCGGGACAACCGGCAACGGTTCGCCGCTCTCGCAGCCGGCCGGAGCGTGCTCGACCTCTGCAGCTACACCGGTGCCTTCTCCGTGCAGGCGGCGCTCGCGGGAGCCACCGAGGTCACCGGTGTCGACCTGGACGAAAAGGCGATCGCCATGGCGAAGCGCAACGCCAACCTGAACCAGACAAGGGTCCGCTTCACCCACGCCGATGCGTTCACCTGGGCCCGCACCATGGTGGACAACGGCCGCCAGTGGGACCTGGTGCTCGTCGATCCCCCGAAGTTCGTGACCAGCCGCGACGACGAGCGGGGCCGCGGCAAATACAACGACCTCAACCGCCTGGCCGCACAGCTCGTCAAACCCGGTGGCTACCTGGTCAGTTGCTCCTGTTCCGGGCAGGTCAACGAGTTCGAGTTCGAGAAGCTCGTGACCACCGCCGTGCACAAGGAGCAGAAGCGCCTGCAGATCTTCAACCGGACCGGCGCCGGAGCCGACCATCCCACACTCTCCAACTACCCCGAATCCCGCTACCTCAAGGTGATCTGGGGCCGGGTGATCTGAGGAGATCCCGGAGGAATGGCTTTCAGGGAACCATGAGCCGGGTGGGGACCGGGATGCGCCAGCGGTTGCGCGGGGGAGTGGCTCCTTTCGAGGAGCCATGAGCCGGGTGGGAGGCTTTCCAGCCTCCCGAAGCCGCCCCGAAGGCTTCTCCCGGCGACCCGGCTCATGGCGCTTTCCAAAGCACCACTCCACCCGCCATGCGCCACCTCGGGTACGCAAAAAGGCCCCTCGTCGGTTCCCCGACGAGGGGCCTCATGCCGGATCTTTCGATCCATCCTTCCCTACCGACCCCACTCGGAGCCTGAAAGAGGAAGGAGGGGTGTGGGAGCTCGCCACGCTCTCTTTCCCCGGTTGACTGACATTGGGCGCCCGATGCCACCCGTCGAGTGTCATCGGCTGCCAGTTCCCCGACGCCGCGCTCGCTTGCGAAGGACGATTCGCCTGCTTTCCGGCTCCGCGGCGGAGCCGGCCGACGGTGTCACCACCATCGGCTTCTCGGGTGAGACTTCTTGGCCCGACTTCCGCGCGCCTGCCGGCGCTCCGGTTTCCGGACCCCTGGATATGACCGACCCCGCTGAGTACGGTGTCTGTCCTCCGTTTGGCTTTTCCGAGGTCGGCATCCCGCCTGCGCGGGATCGTTTGCCTCGAAATACGGGTCTTGTCTCTTACCCCTCACGTTGCGTTCTTCATCTCAGGCGGACGACTCCGTTCCCGGAACCTCCCGCACCTTCGGACCTTATCGACCCTGCCCGGGGTCATCGCCTCGCCAGGCGCCTTCCGTCGAGCGGTCTCAATCCGCGATGGGCGGCTCCCTTTTCATCCCTCCCGGTTGCGACACCGGGCGGACTGTGCGGCCTTCTTCGCTTATCGTCCATTGGCCGCGGGATCCTCTCCCACCACACTGGCTCACAGTAGCAACGATCGGTCTTGGACCGACTGTGTCCGCCTCCTTTCCTCCTCAACCCGGAGGTCCGGTGCGTAACTCGGCTTCGCGACGGTTGTGCGGAACCTGCTGGTCCGGCCGGACCGGCTCCGCGTCGCTCGCCGCCTCACTTCCCGGTCGCTTGCACGCGGAGCGGTGCGACCCGCCCCGGGGAAATGGGTGACATTGGCCTCGGACCATCCGCAGTTCGAAAACCCGGCGGTATCCAAGGGGCCGGGAACGCCAGTTCATCCCGACCATTTTCCGGACTTTCGCCCGGACTTATCCTGAACACGCTTTCAACCTCGAAAGGCCTTCCACGCATCCCCATCTGTCAAAGATCAATGTTCCGTAGGGAACACTGCGAAGTAAACATGAAGGCGTCGGGAGCGTCAACATGAAAATTGCATAAAAAGTTGATTCTCAGCAAGTTGTGAATAACCTGTGAACAACTTCAGGCTGTCTCCTGAAAATGAGTTGCTTGCGTGAAAGCGGAGTTTTTCACATCGGCTCCGAAGCGGCGATTCGGCCCGAAATTCTCCCCAGAAGTTGGTGCTCGCGCTGGCCGGAAGAGCGGTCCGCCCCTTCTGCCTCAAAGAAGCGCCGATCATGAAATCGGCACGCCTCGCCGACGGGGTCCGTTCTCCATCGTGAGAAGGCCTGTCCGCCCACCTCCCCTTATCTAACAAAATCACTCCCGGGAGGTCCCGACATCGGCGGATGACAGCGTCGGCGAGCTGTCTATCCCGGGTTGGCCCCCAGCTTGGAGGCGAGGCGTGCCGATTTCACAATCGGCGCTCCACCCATCCACCATCATCCACCATCATCCACCCTGCATCTCCCGCAGGTTCCGCCATTCGTCCAGCAGACTGGAGTCCACTCCCCGAACCGTCGACTCCAGCAGCTCCGCCGCGGCATCGATCTCATCGTTTCGCAAGGCCGGAGGCACCGTCTGTTCGAGCACCTTGTAGACCTCCGATAGGTACCGTAGCAACACCCCCTCGCTCCGTTCGAGACCGTAGCGCTTCACGTAGTCCTCGAAGCTCTCGTGCCGCTCGACCATCTCCCGGGCGACCGACTTGGGACGCACTCCGGCATCCCGGGCCCAGGGATGCTTCACGACGAACTCGTTGTAGGTCGTGTAGATGAACTCCTTCCCGGGTTTCGGGTGCTCCACCTCCATCAGCCGTTCCATCCGCTCCTCGTACTCCACCCCCTCGGCCTTCAGCTCCGCCACCAACTCGCCCTTCAGCTTGTCGACCTGCTTGCGCAGGACCGCACCCGGATCCTCGACGATCGCCTCGACCAGCGACAGCACGTTGAGCGCGTAGTCGCCGTCCTCCGGATCGAGCTGCGGAAGGGTCTCCAGCAGATAGAGTCCGAGCGTGTGGTGCATCGAGAACTCGTCCGGCAAGCGGTCCTGGAGGATCAGCTTCGAGAGCCCGGTCCTCTCACCGCGGGGCACGATCTCGAGCACCTTCCCCTCGACCAGCGCCCGGAAGAGCTCGAAACCGCGACGGCGCAGCGCCCGCTTGCCGGCATCCGTCTCATGACAGCGCCGAATCAGTTCGCGGACCGCCGCGCAGCCGTCCTCACCCTCCCGCGACAGCACCTGCAGCAACAGCCCGTGGCTCACGGAGAACGACGACCGCAAGGCCTCCGGCGGGGATTCTTGGAGCTTGAGAAAGGTCTTCTCGTCCCAGTTGACGAAACCCTTCTCCGGCGGCCGCTTCTTCGGTGCCCTGCTCTTCTTCCCCTTTGCCGCCGCCTTTTCCTCGGCCTTCAGGTTCTCGATCACGTGCTCGGGCGCCTGGGCGATGACGTAGCCGATGTCGTCGAACCCCCGCCGGCCGGCCCGGCCGCAGATCTGCTTGAAGTCTCTTACCGCCAGGATGCTGGTACTCGTACCACCGTACTTGAAGAGCTGGGTGAAGAGCACCGTGCGGATCGGCACGTTGACTCCCACCCCCAGCGTGTCGGTTCCGCAGATCACCTTGAGCAGCCCGGCCTGTGCCAGCCGTTCGACCAGCACCCGGTACTTCGGCAGGAGCCCGGCATGATGGATGCCGAGACCGTGCCGCAGGAGCTTCTTCAGATCCTTGCCGTAGGGGCTCCTGAAGTCGGCTTCCTCCAGCATCTCCGCAATCCGCTCCTTCTCGGTCTTCGAGCAGAAGTTGCGACTCATCAGGTTCTGGGCCGTTCGGGCGCAACCAAGCTGGGTGAAGTGGACCAGGTAGATCGGCGCCTTCCCGGCCTCGACCAGCTCCTCCACCTTCTCCTCAAGCTGGGTGGTGCTGTATTCGAACTCCAGCGGCACCGGCCGATCCTCGCTCTTCACCAGCGCCGTCGGAGCCCCGGTCAGGCGGGTCAGCTCGCTCTCGAAGAACGAGGTCTCGCCCAGCGTCGCCGACATCAGCAGGAAGCGGGCCCGGGACAGGGTGAGCAAGGGAACCTGCCAGGCGCCCCCCCGGTCGGTGTCCGAGTAATAGTGGAACTCGTCCATCACCACATCGTCGACCGGCGCGCCTTCCCCCTCCCTCAGGGCCAGGTTTGCGAGGATCTCGGCGGTGCAGCAGATCACCGGAGCCCCGGCGTTCACCGACGCGTCGCCGGTGATCATCCCCACCTTCTCCGCGCCGAAGGTCCGGCACAGCGAGAGGAACTTCTCATTGGCCAGCGCCTTGATCGGCACCGTGTAGTAGCAGGTGCGACCCCGGCAGATCGCGCGGAACTGCAGCGCCAGCGCGACCAGGGACTTCCCCGAGCCGGTCGGCGTGTTGAGGATCACGTTCTTCCCCGCGAACAGCTCGAGGATGGCCGCCTCCTGGTGGTCGTAGGGCTCGATCCCCGACTCCACGAGCCAGTCGAGGAAGACCCCGAGGATCTCGTCGTCCGAGTCCGGGTCGGCAACCTTCGCGGGATCGAGTGCGGCCATGCGGGCCGGACCCTGAGGGATGACGCCCGCGAAGCAAGGGTGGGCAGGGAGAAAGTGGAAGACGGAGCCGGTGCCCACCCGGGCCCGTGCTCCGTCTTCCGGTTTCCTCTCCTATCGGAAATCCTCAGGCGTCGAGCCTCAGCGCCGCCTTCTGTGCCGCGGTCTTGGCGTCGCCCTTCGCGGTCAAATCGTCGCCGCCGGTCAGGCGCATGCCGACACGCTTGGACACGCCGAACTCCTCCATCGTCACGCCATACATCACGTCCACGCGGCTCATGGTGCGCTTCGAGTGGGTCACGATGATGAACTGCGAGCGGTCGACGAAGCGATCGAGCACCTTGACGAAGCGTCCGATGTTCGACTCGTCCAGCGGCGCATCGAGCTCGTCGAGCACGCAGAAGGGACTCGGCTTGATCATGTAGATCGAGAACAACAGCGCGACGGCCGTCATCGACCGCTCGCCGCCCGAGAGCAGCGCGATCGACTGCAGCTTCTTGCCCGGCGGCTTGGCCACCACCTCGATGCCCGACTCGAGAGGATCGCTCTCGTCGATGAGTTCGAGGTCGGCCTTGCCCTTCTCGCCGAAGAGCTCCTTGAACATGTCGCGGAAGTTCTTCTTCACCTGCGCGAAGGTCTCGCTGAAGCGGCGCTGCGTCTCCTCGTTGATCTTCTCGATGACCTGCAGCAGCTCCTCCTTGGAGGAAACGAGGTCCTCGTAGTTCTTCTTCACGTCCTGGTGACGCTCCTCGAGTTCCTCGTATTCCTCGATCGCGTCGAGGTTGACCGGGCCCATCGAGTCGAGCCGGCGCTTCAGGTCGCCCACGCAGCCCTCGACGAACTCCCAGTCGGGTTCGCCCTCGATCGCCGGCGGCAGCTCGACCTCGTCGGCCGTGCCGTCGACCACCATCACCGGGGCCCCGTCCTCGTCGCCCTCTTCGGTCGCCTCGACCACCCGGGCGCGACCGCGACCGGCGCCCTTCTTCTGCGAGTCGATGCACGCCAGCAGAGCATGGGCATCGGGCTCGAAGGCGGCGAGTTCGACGTTGTGGCGCTCGAGGATGGAGTTCACCAGGTTCTCGAGCCGCAGCTCGACCTTGGTCAGCGCCACCTCCTCGCGTCCCCGCTGCTCCGACATCCGCGCGTGCTCCTTGCGGGCGGTGGAAAGCGTGGCCTCGGCGACATCGATCGCCTCAAGCAATTCGCCGCGCCTCGCACTCCGCGACTCCAGCTCGGCCTCGAGATCGTGGGCCTCGGCCTCGTGAGTCTCGACCTCGCCGACGAGCTGCTCGTTCTCCTTGGCCGCCGAGTCGATGCGCTCGACGAAGGCATGAATCTCGGTCTCGCGTCGCACCGCGATCTCCCGCAGCTCGGCGAGGCGCGCCTCCATCGGCTGCTGCCTCTCCTCCTGCGATTGCTTGGCCTTGCGCTCGACCGCCAGCGCGGTGCGGATCTCGTTGAGGGCATCGGCCATCTCCGCCTCCTCGCGGTGCGCGTCGTCGAGCTCGCTTTGCAGGCGCCGCTGGTCGGTCTCGGCCGCCTCCAACCGCTCGCGCGCGGCCGCCAGTTCCGATTCCATGCTGCTGCGACCCTCGACCACCGACTTCTCGCGGTTGTCGAGTTCACCGCGCTCCCAGCGGACGTTCTCCAGCTTGCTCTCGACACCCTCGACCTCGCGCCGGGCCAGCGTCTGCTGCCCTTCCAGCGTGGAAAGCTCGACCTTGTGACGCTGCACGCGGTCGCGGGCCGTCTCCAGCTCCTCCTGCCAGGTCGCGATCGACTCCTCGAGTTCGCCGACCCGGCCCCGCGCCTTCTCCTCGGCGGCGGTCAGTCCGGCCACCTCGGCCTCCAGGTCGCGCACCTCGTTCTGGCGCTCGAGCACCGACACGTCGCCCTCGCCGGCGGCACCGCCGCGGACGATGCCCTCGGACCCGACCAGCTCGCCGGCCTTGGTCGCGAACACGACACCCGGCAGATCCTTGCGCAGCCGCATCGCGGTCCCGAGGTCCTCCACCACCAGCACGCGATCGAGCAACCGCTCGACCACCCCCTGCACCTTCGAATCGACCTTCAGCTTGTCCAGTGCCCAGGCCACCGCGCCATCCGGCACCGCCTCCATCTGGGTCCCGCCGGAGGCTTCCACAAAACTCCGCGGCAGCACCGCGGCGTGACCGAGCTTCTTCTCGGCGAGGCGCTGGATCAGCGTTTCGGCCAGGGACTCGTCGGAGACCAGCACCGCCTGCAGGTGCGTACCCAGGGCCGCTTCCACGGCCCGCGCGCATTCCGGGTCGGCCTCCAGAAATCCGGCCAGCACCCCTTCCACCCCCGGCTTGAAGCGATCCGGCTCGTCGAGACCGTCGAGCACCTTGCGGGTGCCCGCCTCGAAGCCTTCGCCGCTGTCGACGAGTTGCCTCAGCACCTCGAGCCGCGACGCCCGCTGGGCGAGGGTCTTGTGCGCCTCCGATGCCGCGGTGCGCGCCGCGTCGAGGTCGCCCCGTCCGTGCTGATACTTCCGTTCGGCGCTCTGGAAGGCCTCCTCCAGCTCCGCCGACCGCGAGGCGTGCTCGTGGAGCATTCCCTCGATCTCCGCCACCCGCTCGCCGGCGCTTTCCAGCTCCTGGGCCAGGCGCTCCTCCTCCTCGCCGAGCTGGCGTGCCCGCTCGCGACTGGTCTCGAGCTGCGCCTGCGAGCTTTCGATCTTCGCCTGCATCGAGGCAATCATCGTCTGGGTCCGGTTCGACTCGTTGCGCGCCTCGCGCAGCTTGCCTTCCAGTCCCTCACGGCGGTCGCGCGCCTCGTGGGTCTTCTCGTTCTGGTCGGAAACCTGGATCTCCATTTCGGCGATCCGGCGCGCCAGCTGTTCGAGCGCCTCGTTGGCCGCGGTGAAGTCGAACTCCTGCTTCTGCAGCTTCTCGCGGGTTGCCTCGATCTCCTCCCGGTTCTGGCCGATCCGGCCCTCGAGCTCCGCCTTGCGTTCGTTGTTGAAGGCGATCCGCCCCTGCGCGCTGGCGAGCTCGTTGCGGTGCTCGTTGAGCTCCTGTCGCAGCTCGGCCAGCTCGCCCTCGAAATTGCGGGCCGTCTCGCGGGCCTCGGACACCGCCAGCTCCTTCGGCTCCATGTCGCGCTCGAGCTGGTCCTCATTCGCCTCCAGAGAGCGGATCGAGGTCTTGAGCTCCCCGCACTCCGCGCCCAGTTCGGCGAAGCGCTTGTGGGCCAAGTGGGTGTCGAGAATGCGCACGTCGGCCGCCAGCGTCTGGTAGCGGCGCGCCTTCGACACCTGACGCTTCAGCGAATTCATCCGCCGCTCCTGCTCGGCCAGCACGTCGCTCACCCGCAGCAGGTTCGCCTCGGTGTACTCCAACTTCCGCAACGCGTCCTTCTTCTCGCGTTTGTACTTGGTGATCCCGGCCGCTTCCTCGAACACCGCGCGGCGTTCCTCCGGCTTCGACGACAGGATCTGGTCGATCTGACCCTGCGCCATGATCGAGTACGCCGTGCGCCCGATCCCGGTGTCCATGAACAGGTTGTGGATGTCCTTCAGACGGCACAACGTGCCGTTGATCCGATACTCCGACTTGCCGTCGCGGAACACCCGGCGGGTGATCCCGACCTCGTTGTAGTCGACGCCGAGCGACTCCTCGCAGTCGGCCATCGTCAGCGTCACCTCCGCCATCCCCAGCGGCTTGCGGCGCTCGGTGCCGTTGAAAATCACGTCCGCCATCTCGCCCCCGCGCAACGCCTTGGCCGAGGTTTCGCCGAGCACCCAGCGGATGGCATCGACGACGTTCGACTTGCCGCAGCCGTTCGGCCCGACGATGCCGGTCACGCCTTCGTGGAACTCGAACAGCGTCTTGTCGGCAAACGACTTGAAGCCGTGGATCTCTAGGGATTTCAGATACATGGAGAGGAAGGTTGAGGTTCGATAGGAGTCCGCCCGGGAGGAAATCCGAACGTTCCGCAGACTATCGGCAAGGACGCCCGGCGGAAGCCCTCATGCAACGAAACACAATTTGTAGTATTGTTGTATAATTTTCAATACCCCATGTTGTGTATCTCGGAGATTAATTTGTCTTAACCAATCTGCACACTCTCGCCCGGATTGATATTCCTTCAAGACGGTCACACTTGCCGCTTGATTTGTCATACAACTCGCCATTTGCTCGCC
Source organism: Verrucomicrobiia bacterium (assembly GCA_030431475.1). Lineage (GTDB taxonomy): Bacteria > Verrucomicrobiota > Verrucomicrobiia > Verrucomicrobiales > Akkermansiaceae > Haloferula. Next base: position 22,433 of record JAUIJD010000031.1, read on the forward strand.
GCATGTCCGACTTTCTGACCGTTTCCCGCGAAGCCCACGACGAGCTCGTCGCCGCTGCCTACGAAGCCCGCGGGTTCACCGCCGACGAAGCGGTCGAGGGCGCCCGGCTCGCCGCCGAGGCCGCCCGCCACGGGATCCGCACCCACCATGCGCTCAAGGCCCTCCACCTCGACCACCTCTTCGGCTCGGCGGTCGGGGGCTGCACGCCGGGGGCGGAGATCGAGGTCGTCGAGACCCGTTTCAAGGGCAGCGAGGTGTGGAACGCGAACCGCAAGCTCGGCCAATCGGTCGCCTACCGCGCGATCGACCGCTGCATCGAGCTCGCCGACGAATTCGGCATCGGCCAGGTCGCCGTCGACAACGCCTTCCACTACCTGTGGGGAGGCGGCTACGTGATGGCCGCGGCCGAGCGGGGCTACGTCGCCTACACCAACTGCACCTCCGCGCTGGCCGAGGTCGTGCCCTTCGGCGGCAAGTTCCCCACCCTCGGCACCAATCCCCACTCGTGGGGCTTCCCCACGCAGGACGCGGTCGGCTTCCCGCTGGTCAGCGACTGGGCAACCTCGGTGGTGGCGATGGGCCGTGTCCAGGCCCTCAAACGCGAGGGCCAGCCGCTGCCGCCGAACGCGGCGGTCGACAAGGACGGCAACCCGACCACCGACCCCGCCGAGGTCGCGGCGCTGCTGCCCTTCGGCGCCCACAAGGGCTACGCGATGTGTCTGCTCAACGAACTCTACGGGGGCCTGATCGGCACCTCGCTGCCGACCCTGCGCGGCCGCGCCGACGTCGCTCCGGAGGGAGAAAAGACCAGCGCCGCCTTCTACTTCCAGGTCATCCACCCGGAGGCCCTGTCCGGAGGAGCCTTCGCCCGCGGTCGCAGCCAGATGGAGAACCTCAAGGAGGTCCTTGCCGACGTCTTCGGCCACGGCAACGAAGACTGCATCCTGCCCGGCCAGTTCGAGGCCGAGGCCCGCACGCGTTCCGACGCCGCCGGTGGACTCCACTTCACCGCCGCGGAACTCGCCGAGTTCAACGAGCTCGCCGCCGAGATCGGCCGCCCGGCCCTCGACGCCATGTGATTTCGGAGAATCGACATTCCTGTCGATCTCCATCATTCGCATCGTGCCGGGCGGAACTCGATCGACCAACATGTCGATCCTCCTGCGGCCGCCCTACTCGTCGAGCGTGAAGCCGATCTTCACGCCCACCTGCCAGTGGGCGACCTTGCCGTCCTCGATGTGGCCGCGGATTTCATTCACCTCGAGCCAGCGCATGTTGCGGACCGACTTTGAGGCCTTCTCGACCGCATTCTCCACCGCCTTTTCCACGCCCTCGGTCGAGGAACCCACCAGCTCGATCTTCTTGTAAATGTGATCACTCATAGCGGATCACTCTAACGCCCTGATCCGGAACTCCACAAGCGAGGATGCGGGCCGAGGGGAAAACCCAGCCTCATGGGTCCTCCGCGCCCGCGTCGCCGGCCTCCGCCTCATCCGAGGCATCGGGAGCCCGGAAATACATCTTCTCCTCCGCCAGATACATCGGATCGGCCACCAGCGTGCCCGGGGGAATGCCGCCGACGTCGATGATCTTGTTGTTGAACGGCGAAAACACGAAGCCCGGCTTTCCCGGCACCGGCCGCGCCACGACCACCGCGTCGTCGGGCACCCGGAGTTGCTTCCCGGAGCCATCGGCGGCACCGGGATCGTCGATGACGGTCCCCGGCATGATGCCCCGGACATCGACCGCCTCGCCGGTGTAGGGGCTGACCACGAACCCCGGCCGTCCTTCAACCGCCTCGGCCTCGACCGGCTTGCGCTTCGCGGGTTCGCGCACACGGGCTTTCGCCGAGGCCGCGGGGGGCAAGCCGGGGCCGGCGTCGCCCGCCACCCCCGACCGGGTCGATGCCGGATCGCGCGGGGGCACCTTGGGACCAGCCTTCTCCTGGCCGGACGGTCGCTCACACGCCACCGCGACCAGAACCAGCCCGCAGACCAACACCCTTTTCTTCACCGTGCGATCCCAGCGGATGCCCTTCCTCCGGTCAAGCCCGCCTACCGCTCGACCCGCACCCGTACGAAGCGCGCGCCATGGAGGGCCGCCGGATCCGGGTCGCGGACGTCGAGGACGAAGTCCGTGTCGGTGAGTATCACCCCCGGCACCCAGGTCTCGAAGTCCGAGCTGAACTCGACCACCACCGCCACGTCTCCCGGGGCGGGCGCCCGCGAGATCCGGTAGGTATAGTAGGTGGTGCCGCCGACATCACGCAGCGACGGCACGAACACGCCGGGCGAAGTCGGGAACTGCTGCGAAAGCCCGAGCCCGTACTCGACCAGGTCGGGAATCCCGTCTCCGTCGCCGTCGTGCTCGTCGGCGGCGAGGGCATTACCGACCGTCACGCTCACCGTTCCCAGGTTCGATTCCTTGAAGCCGTCGAAGGCCGCGTAGGTGAACGAGTCCGCTCCAGCGAAACCCGGATCCGGGAAATAGGTCGCCTGGGTCCCGGCCAGCGCCACGGTGCCATGGTGCGGCTGGCCGACGATGCGCACCGTGCGCGACTGGCCGTTGGCATCGGTCGAGGAAAGCGTGACGCTCCCCGGCGTGTCCGCGGCCGTCGCCAGCGTCCGGTCGTTCACCACCGGTGGCGTGTTGTTGGTGAAGAGCCCGCCCAACCTTCCGTCGTCCTCGCGCTTGTGACAGATGAAGCAGCTCACGTTCTCGCCCTTGAAGAGATTCACGGTTTTCGTCTCCCCGTCGTCGCTGACGGTGAAGCTGCGGTCGTCGAAGGCCCTCGCCAGCGGACCTCCGCGACGGTCGGCACCGTGGCAGGTCAGGCAGTTGGAGCTCTTGCCGTATTCCTCGTGACGGTTGATCCACTGGCTGCCGATCGGGTGCATCCCGTGGGGCCCGCCGGTGACGGTGTTCGGCATGGAGCTGTGGCAGGAGGTGCAGTCGGCCAGCGTGCCGGCATGGCCCTGGACCTGCACGCTCTGCAGGTTGTCGTTGCGGTGGATGGAGGGATAGACCGCGTGCGTCGAGCCATGGCAGGCGCTGCACTGGAGCCCGCCGTGGCCGGTCGAGAAACGGTAGAGCGAATGTCCGGGCAAGGGCGTGTCGGGCGGGCTGGCGAAGGTCCCGCCCGGCGGCCGCACCGAGCCGTCGCCGAGGAAGACCGAGGTGAAACGCTCGCCATTCTGGTGGCACGACCCGCAGTTCGGCTCGTCGAGCCAGCCGGTGCGGTTCGGATCGCCCACCGCGCTCATGTTTCCGTGGCACGACTGGCACTGCATCGAGGCCGCACCGTCGGCCGCCACCGCCGAGCCCATCGCGCCGCGCAGGCAGCGGGTGTCCGATCCCGGATGGCACTGGTAGCACGAGCTCCTGTTGGCGATGTCGTCGAGGCTCATGCCGTTGTCGGGTGAGGTCACATTCGCATGCAGCCCGTGCATCGATTCGGTGAGCGGCTTCACCCCCGGAAAACTCGGCGCCCCGAGCGCCTCGGAGGCATGACAGGCCGCGCACAGCACCGGTCGCTGGAAGTCGCGCACGCTCGCCTCGAGCCCGTCGGCCGGATAGCCCCTATCGGCCAGCGCGCTGGTGTAGGGTTCGGTGCCCAGATGCTTCTCGTCGTGCAGGCGCAGGATGTTCAGCCGGTAGTCGCGCGAGGGATGAACCTCGTTCACCCAGCCGCCCGTCGGTTGCGCCGCCGGGCCGGCTCCCGACCCGTGGCACTTGCGGCAGTCCATTTCCCCGGAAACGGGAAGTACGATATCCGTCGTCGCCAGCACCGTGCCGGCCGTCGTTTTCGCCGTGAGGCGCACCATCGGATAGGCCTGGCGATGCCCCGCGTCATCGACCGGCGTGATCGGCACTCCGGCGGCTTCGAACCAGTTCATCACCCCGTCGAAGTCCATGAACTGCGGATCGTTGTCGGGACCCGGCATGGTTTTGCCGGTGAGACCGGTATCCGGCGGCAGGGCGACACCGAAGTAGGCGGTGGTGTAGTCCCAGAAATCGGTCTTTCCGATCGAGCTCGTGTTGATCGAGCCGTCGGGATCCGCCACCGCCTCGTAGGTGACGACGATACCCGTCGTGTCGGTGACCAGATGCCCGTTCGCGTCGATCAGGTGGGCGTCGAAGGTGTTGTAGGGCGGCAGGATGGAAAAGACCGAGTAGTCGTCGTCCATGCAATGCATGCCGAGATTGTTCCAGCCGATCAGCGTCTGGGCGCCGGCGGACGCGGCGAGGAGCAGGGATAGAGCGGTGGCTTTCATGGCATCAGCGCCTTGAGGCGGGCGAAGGGATAGGAAGTGGTGAGCGTCACGGTCTCGCGGCCCAACTCGCCGGACACGCGCGACATCTCGGTTGCGGCGGCGTTCGATCCCGAACTACCAGAGATGCCGTAGCTGGGACCATCGATCCAGATCGAGAGGTCGTCGCTGAACTGCGGGGTCAGGGTGACACCGTCGGCCACGAGGGACCGGTCGAAGACCAACGACATGCCATCTGCCGTCGGTGTCAGCGAAACACCGGGCCGCGATCCGGTGGCATAGTCGATCAGGTCGGGAGCGCCGTTTCCATTCACGTCCGTTTCCGGATCGGTCAGTCCTTCAGCAGCCGCCCAGCTCGACCAATCCCACGCGGTGGTGAAGGTGACATCGGCACCTTCGGAAATCCCGGTCGCGTTGCTGGCGACGACCCGGAAATGATAGGTCGTAGCTGGAGCAAGCCCACTGACCGTTTCCTCCGCCAGCATGGGAAGCGTGCCGCCTGCCGCCGGCAGGGCCGCGCTCGATCCATAGCCGGCATCGGTGCCGAACTCGAAACTTCCCGTGGTCGCCAACCCCGACGCATTCACTTTCGCACGCAGCGTGGCACTGGTGGAACTCACTACCACCGCCGGAATCGTCGCCACCGCCGGCTCGGGAAACTCGACCGGGGTCAGGAGGAGTTTGTGGGTGTTCAAGGTATCGACGCCGTCCGGATGCCCCGAGCAGAGGATGTGCCCGGCATCGTTGACCGCCAGCGCCCGGTCGATGATGAAATCCATGTTGTCATCCATCAACTCGTTGAGGTCGTCGGCCTGCCATGACGCACCAGGCTTGCTCCAGCGCACCCCACTGGTTTCGGTGAAGGCATCGGCCTTGTGGGCCTCGCCGACGAGGATGCCGTGGTCGTTGGCATCGGCGATGGTTGCGACGTCCGGCGAGCCCTGATTCGGCAATGGAAGCTGCGTGACGGCCGTCCCGTTTTCACAGACCCACGGACGCCGGTCGCGCAGCGGGGTGGTGAATACGATCGCATTGCCGGCGACGAGGCCCGCGTTGTTGATCACGGTCGGGGTCAGCGTGTACCCCGCGGGAGTCGCGAGGGTGAAATCCTCGAAGGCCCCGTCGGCATGCCGGATGAAGGGATGATAGCCGAGATCGTTGCGCCAGGTGCCGACGATCTGGCCGAGATCGTTGATGGCTCTCGGATCCGCGCGGGTGGCGTCCGGGGTGAGATCGAAGTGTTCGCCGGTCACGCTGTCGCGCAGCCACAGGTGATCGCGGTAGCCACCGGCCGAGCTCCCGCTGCCGGGCATCGTGGCGTAGCCGACCACCTGCCCGAGCAGGTTCCCGTCCGTCGCCGGACTGTGGGTGACGAAGCCGTTGGAGAAGTGGTAGTCGGTCCCGTCCCAGTAGGTATAGCTCCAGGAGTAGGAGTACCAGGCACCGTCGCGCAGCCAGGCGGAGACGTCGGTCGGCACCCCGTCCAAGACGTAAGCTCCCCGGCCCTGCACCCAGGTGGTCCCAGCCGTGCGGTTGCCGACAGTCAACCCGATCCCGTTGTGCGCGAGGGGCACGAAATCCGTCCCGGCGCCGGACGGAGCGAGGGGCACGTAGCGATCGAAGTGGGGCAGGGCCGCAAGCTGCGCCTCGGACCAGCCGGTGATGTTGGTGAGCGTGTATTCGGAAGGGACGACCGCAGCGGAAGCGGCGTTGAGGGAAAAGAGAATCGTCAGAAGTCGAAAGTTCGTCTGCATGGATGGAGAGGTGGAAGATGATGAGCAAAGTCCGGACGCCATTCCGCTCCGGCACTTGAGGGACATCGGTCCCCGCACGGGGTGGCCGAACAAGAGGGCCACCCTTCAATCAACCATCGCCATCAAAGGCGCATCACCACCCCGGGACGCCGCATGAACGGCGGGTCTCCACGATTCCCGCGGATGGGCGGAGCAAGAACGGCAATCTCGGTGCTCCCGAGGATCGAGCTCGCGAACGCCCCCAGGTCCCGACCCGCGATCGCCGCGTTGGGGCAGCTCACCGTCGGATCCGGCTCGGCGCCGGTTTCCGACGATCCGGCCGCAAACTGATGATCCCCGTGTCTGGTATCGGATTCTCCGAACAGCAGCTTCTCGCATCCCTGATGATGATGAGGAGCCGCACGATCGGCCGCGTGGTGAAGCGTGACATGAACCACGCCGCCACTGAAGGACCATCGGGTCTGGTGTTCGCTGCCGCCGTGGGTGAGCAGAAGCACCCAAGCTGCAGCCATTGGCAGTTGGGATGCCATCAGCAGCACCATCCCGACCAGCGTGAGCAGCCGCGGGCATGCACCCCGCGAAGCGCCGCCACCTGCGCCTGATTCCGCTGATTCGCACTGCTTCACTCAACAAAAGGCCATATGGCACCGCCAATCCGACGTCAAGCTTGCGGCGGAACTCCCGCGACCTCCCCCTTGACCCCACCGCGCCGAAAGCCGAGCCTGCGGCGTCCGCATGGCCACCGCCCTCGAGTTTCATCCGATCGACGAGATCATCGCCGAAATCGCCGCCGGCCGCATGGTCCTCGTCGCCGACGACCCCGAGCGCGAGAACGAAGCCGACCTGATCGCCGCCGCCTCGCTCTGCACCCGGGAAATCGTCTCCTTCATGGCCGTCCACGGCCGCGGCCTGATCTGCGCACCCATCACCGCCGAGCGCGCCGAGGAGCTCGAGCTGCCGCAGATGAGCCGCCGCAACCGCGAGGGCCACAAGACCGCCTTCACCATCTCGGTCGATGCCGCCAAGGGCATCACCACCGGCATCTCCGCCGCCGACCGGGCGCTGTGCATCCGCCAGCTCGCCGAGGCCGATTGCGGGGCCGACGACTTCGTGCAGCCCGGCCACGTCTTCCCCCTCCAGGCCATGCCCGGCGGCACCCTGCGCCGCGCCGGCCACACCGAGGCCGCCATCGACCTCGCCCGCCTCGCCGGACTGACCCCCGCCGGCGTGATCTGCGAGGTGATGAATGACGATGGCACCATGGCCCGCGTCGGCGAGCTGGGCGAGTTTCAGAAAACGCACGGACTCAAGGCCTGCACCATCGCCCAGCTCATCGAGTACCGCCGGCACTCCGAGAAGCTCGTCACCCGCGAGGAGACCATCAAGCTGCCCACCGACCACGGCGAGTTCGACTGCCACCTCTACCACGTCGATCTCGACGGCTCGCACCACCTCGCGCTTTCCCGCGGGGAAATCGATCCCGACAAGCCGACGCTGGTCCGCGTCCACAGCGAGTGCCTCACCGGCGACGTCTTCATGTCGCAGCGCTGCGATTGCGGCGGCCAGCTCCACACCGCCATGGCCCGCATCGCCGAGGAAGGCGGCGTGCTCCTCTACCTCCGGCAGGAGGGCCGCGGCATCGGTCTGCCTGCCAAAATCCACGCCTACAAGCTGCAGGAGCAGGGCCTCGACACCATCGAGGCCAACGAGAAGCTCGGCTTCTCCGCGGACCTCCGGGACTACGGCATGGGCGCCCAGATGCTTCAGGACCTCGGCGTCGGCAAGATCCGCCTGCTGACCAACAACCCGAAGAAGGTCGTCGGCCTCGACGGCTACGGCCTCGAGATCGTCGAGCAGCTCCCGATTTCCCTGCCGCCCAACGAACACAACCAGCGCTACCTCGACACCAAGCGCGAGCGCATGGGACACCGGATCTAGGAGTGGCGTCCGGAGTGGCGCTTTCCCAAGCGCCATGAGCCGGGCTGGCGATCTCCGGATCGCCCACGGAGACCGGAAGCCGCCGCTCCTTGATCAGGACGCCAGGAAAGCGCCCCTCCGGTTGACATTTCCACGACCCGCCGCCATAGCAACCGCATGTCTCAGGCGCTCCCGCCAAAGCCCCGCTCGATCGGCCCCCGCGTCCGCATCGGCATCGTCGCCGCGAAATACAACGAGCAGTTCGCCGACGCGCTCGTCGACAACGCCGTCGAGGAGATCGGCGAGCTCATGCCGTCGACCCGCATCGACCTGATTCGCGTGCCCGGAGCCTTCGAGATCCCGGTCGCCGTGTCCGCCGTACTCCAACGCGACCCTCCGGGGGCGGTCATCGCCCTCGGCTGCGTGATCCGCGGCGCCACCGACCACGCCGACCTGATCACCCGCTCGGTGACCGACGCCCTCCAGCAGCTGGCGGTGAAGCACCACGTCCCGGTGATCAACGAGGTCCTGCTGGTCGACGACGAGAAGCAGGCCTACGCCCGCAGCATCGGCTCGAAGCTCAACCGCGGACGCGAGGCCGCCCGCGCCGCCGCCGCGATGATCGACGTCTTCCAGGAGCTGAACCGCACCATGCCGATCGGCGCCGAACCCCCGAACCGCGTCCGCTGACCATGCCCAGCCGCCGCCAGATCCGCGAGGCGGTGGTGCAGTTCCTCTACTGCGCCGACCTCGAGGGAGGGGCCGACCCCTCCGAACTCCGTGAGCCGTTCTGGCAGTTCGTCACCGAGTCGGACCGCAAGGCCCTCGTCCTTGCGACATGGAAAAGCCTGCGGCACTTCGCCACCGGTCGCGAGGAACGCTACGACGAGTTGCTCGGCCGCCTGCCGGCCGCCCGCGAGGCGCTCGCCGGTGACGCCGATCTCGAGCGCCCCGCCTCCCTGCTCGAGCGCATCGCCACCCTCGAGCACGAGTGGTCGTCCCGGCTCCATTCGCTTTCCAACCTGCGGCGCGACGACGACCCCGACCTCGTCACCGAGCGCTTCACCGAAGGAATCGAGAAGCTCTTTTCGATCGACCGGGACCTCAGCGCCGCCCGCACCGAGTTCCTGCGCACCCTGGACGACCACCCCGGCCTCCGCCCGAAACTCGAACCGGTCGCCGGTTCGCTCAACCGCCTCGGCCGCATCTCGGAGCGCCTCAAACAACTGGAACATCCGGAGGAGTTCCCCGAACAGGGCGACCTCAAGAAGATCCTCTCGTCGAAGACCTCGATCGCGAAACTGCGCTCCGAGACCGACCGCATCGTCGACGCGGTCCTCGCGGTGAAGCCGCAGCTCGACGAACAGCTCGACGGCGTCATCGAAAACTTCGCCCCCGAGCGCATCGATCCGATCGATCGCGCCATCCTGCGCCTCGGCGCCTGGGAAATCCTGCACAATCCCGACGTCCCGAACCCGGTCGCCATCAACGAGGCCGTCGAACTGGCCAAGAAGTTCGGTACCACCGACTCCGGCCGCTTCGTCAACGGCATCCTCGACCGCATCGCCAAGGGCTGAGGGCCGGGGTTTCGGGGTTTCGGGGTTTCGGGGTGACCGGATGCGGACCGCGTGCCTCCCGCCGCGCCCCGCGCAGCCCGGGCCGCTCCACTCGGGGCCGGCGCTCCAACTCCGCGCCGATTTTCCCATCCCCATCCCGCACGGGAACTGCTAGAAACACGGCCGTTCCCGGTTCCAGACATCTTTGGAACATGGAACTTCTCACTTGGAACTTCCGATGCAGCGCCACCCCACCCCCTTCCAGACCCGCACCCTCTGGCGCGCCGCCACCGCCGTCGCCATCGGCGTGATCGGCGTCCTCCTCGTCGCCTTCATCTGGCTCCTCGGCAAGGTGCTCGGCTTCCTCCAGCCGGTGGTCGTGCCGCTCGCCGTCGCCGGCATCATCGCCTACCTGCTCGACCCGGTCGTCCGCTGGTTCCAGAAGCGCGGGCTCTCCCGCCTCAAGGCCGTGATCGCCACCTTCGGCGCCTTCCTCCTCGCCGGCGGCCTGCTCATCGGGATCACCATCCCCATGGTCGGCAACCAGATCAACGAGATCCAGCTCAAGCGAAGCCTCAAGGTCGAGTCGGCGAAAACCGACGACGGCCAGGCGGCTCCCGCCAGCCGGACACTCGACCAGAAGGTCGTCCTCGCGCTCGCCAACACCCGCACCGACCACCCGTGGACGCAGCCCATCATCGACAGCCTGCTCGCGCCGCCCATTGCCGACGACGCCACGGTGGATTCCCGTTCCGAGAAGCGCGACCAGACCTCGGACAAGCTCCGCGCCTGGGCCGCCAGCGAGGCGGACCCGAAGCCCGCGCTCGGCATCGAGTTCGCCGACACCACCCTGTGGCAGCAGCTCAAGAAGCTGAGCGACGACCTTCTCGAGTGGATCAAGGGCGGCACCGGCAAGGTCCTCGGGTTCCTCGGGCTGGTGCTCGGATTCCTGATGGTCCCCATCTACCTCTACTTCTTCCTCAAGGACGCCTCGTCGATCCGCGAAAGCTGGCACAACTACGTCCCGCTCAAGGCCTCGCGCTTCAAGGACGAGGTGATCGAGACGCTGACCGAGATCAACGGCTACATGATCTCCTTCTTCCGCGGCCAGGTGCTGGTCGCCTTCATCGACGGCCTCCTCATCGGCATCGCCCTGACCATCTTCGGCCTGCCGCTCGGCGCGCTGATCGGCATCATGATGGCCATCGTCGGCATCATTCCCTTCGTCGGCAACATCATCACCCTCATCCCCGCCTGCCTGATCGCCTGGTTCCACTACTCGGATCCCGCCCACGCCTCCATCGTCGGCGAAAACCCGTGGGCCAACGTGGCGGCGGTCTGCGCGATCTTCTTCATCGCCCAGCAGATCAACTCGATGGTCACCGCGCCGAAGATCGTCGGCGACTCGGTCGGACTGCATCCGATGACCGTCATTTTCTCGATGATCTTCTGGTCGCTCATCCTCGGCGGCTTCGTCGGTGCCCTGCTTGCCGTGCCGCTGACCGCCTCCATCAAGGTCCTGTTCCGCCGCTACATCTGGGAAAAGCAGATCAACCAGCCCCCGCCGGACAGCTCGACCGTCGGCGACGGCGAAGGGCTAGAAGCGACCTGAACGGCACACCCCGCCAACGGCACGCCGTCGGGAAAGGAGCGCCGGGCTCACCCCAATGCCGTTAAGGATTCGATCCCAGCGGAGCGCTTCTTGATCCCGGCAGGGATCGGGGAAATTAGCCGGTGGCGCGAGCCACCGGAATCCCGGGAATGAATGATTCCGCCCGGGAAGGGCGGCGGAAGGGGGGCGTCACCACAAATCGCGTTCGTCGAAATCGACGCTTTGAGAAAACCGCCTTCATGTCGCGAACCCCATCGGCGAGGCGTGCGGTCGCGGTGAGCCCGAGGAGAACGTGGACGTGATCGGCCACGCCACCGAGATCGGGGTGGAGGCGGTCGCGCCATTCCGTGGTGATGCGGGCTTCGCGGTGCTTCCTTGAGAAAACGATGCGGAAATGGAGAGAAAGGTGCGTCGAGGGCATGGCGGGCGGCTTCGAGTGCCCCTGCCGGGGCACGGATTCATTGCATGCGGGATTCCGGTGGCTCGCGCCACCGGCTAATCTCACATGCCCCTGCCGGGGCGAAGAAGCGAGATCCTCTCAATCCTTAATGGCATTGGGGTGAACCCGGCGCTCCTCCCGAGCTCCCGACTTGCCAGCGGCGCCTTCGACCGCTTGTTTCCCGGCGTGAAGACCCTCGTCATCGGGATCATCGGCGCCGCCCTTGCCGCGCCCGCTTCCCTCGCCGCACTCTTGGCCCACGTCGACACCACCGAGGGTCGGGTGACCACCGAGTTGCAGTTCGATTCCGCCCCCAAGAACGTCGCCGACTTCATCCGGCTCTCTCAAGGGGGGCGGAAGCGAATCGATCCCGCAACCGGAGCGGTGACGACGGAACGCCTCTACGTCGGCGAGACCTTTTTCCGGACCGCCGACAACAGCTTCACGAAGTTCGCCCAGACCGGCTCCGGCACGGGCACCAACAGCGGAAATACCGGCTACGTGATCCGGGACGAGTTTACTCCCGCCGTTCGGCACACCGGCTACACACTTTCGATGGCGAACTCCGGGCCAAACTCCAACGCAGGGCAGATCTTCTTCACCGGCAACATCTCCATCCCCTCTTATGACGACGTCCACACCATTATCGGCCTCGTCATCGACCCTGCCAGCCGGGCGGTGGTCGATGCCTTGATCGCGGCCGGTGACGACGGCAGCTCGATCACCGGGGTGACGATCCAACGCACCGACGCGGCCGCGCAAGCCTTCGACGAATCGGCAGAGCAGCTTCCGGAAGTGCGATCCCTCCGTCCGGAACTCGATGTGACCCCTGGAGGTCCTCTCCACTTCAACCTGCCGTCGCCAATCACGGCGACCGACCAGCTCAAGGTCTACTCCTCCACCAATCTCACCGACTGGAGCTACCGCGGCTTTCTCTACCTCGCGCCGGACTCTTCACCTGAAGCTGTCATCTCCAACATCGAAGCCACCTCACCCTCGCGTGGATTCTACCGCGTTCCGGTCGTTCGCTACCCGGACGACCCCGTATTCTCCGACTCGGCCGGCGCACAATACGAGGTCGTCTTCGCGGACGAAACACGACTCTATGCCTTCGATGCCGGAGGCACCGGCGGCACGGTCACCATCACGCCTCAGGGCGGCAGCGCCACGCAGATGCCATTTACCCTGTTCGAGGCAAACCACTCCCCCTACCAGGTGCGATTGATCGTCGACCACGGGACGGGAACTCCGCGCTATTTCCGCTACACCCTCCATGGCGACTCGGGTGCTCCGGACTCCTACCAGGGGCGCATGAGCAGCGAGGAGTGGTTTGGCTTCTGGCAAGCCGGAAACTCAGGAAGCTGCTCGGTCACACGCTGACCCCGAACCACGCCGGCTTCACCAGCCAGACGCAGTAGACGAGGTAGCCGCCGAGGAGGATGCCGCCCTCGATGCGGTTGAGCCGGGCCCCTCGGGCGAGGAAGGGGATCAGCAGCACGGTGAATCCGCACATCACGATGACGTCGATGGAATTCAGGCTTCCCACCTGGATCGACTTCACGGCCGAGGCCAGCCCCATCACCGCCAGGATGTTGAAAAGGTTCGAACCGATCAGGTTGCCGGCGATCAGGTCGGTCTGACCTTTCCTCGTCGCCGCGATGGTCGTCGCCAATTCGGGCAGCGAGGTGCCGATCGCCACCATCGTCAGGCCGATCACCACCTCCGGCACCCCCATCAGGCGCGCCAGCGTCACACCGCTTTCGACGAGCCGGTCGGCGCCGTAGATGAGGCCCGCCAACCCCAGCAGCACCCACCCGACGCTCGCCAGCACCGCCTTGGCGCCGCTTCGCCGGGCGTGCTCCAACGCCTCCTCGGGCACATCCACCGCCGCCGGGTCATCCGGCACCGACCGGGCCACGCGGATGCTGTGCACCACGTAGTAGATGATCCCGGCGAACAGGAGGGCGCCTTCCCAGCGGTCGAGGGTGCGGTCGTAGATCATCGCGACGAAGACGGCGGTCACCAGCAGCAGCACCGGCAACTCTCGCTTCACAATCTGGCTGTTCACCACGAAGGGCCGGATCAGTGCCGCCAGCCCGAGCAGCATCGCGATGTTGCAGATGTTCGAGCCGACCACGTTGCCCACCGCGATGTCCGCCTGGGTGTTGGGATCGAGGTTGGCCTTGAGGCTGACGATCAGCTCCGGCGCACTGGTGCCGAAGGCGACCACCGTCAGACCGACCACCAGCGGCGAGACCCGCGCCCGCAGCGCAAGGTCCGACGCCCCGCGCACGAGCCAGTCGGCACCGAACGAGAGCAGCCCCAATCCGAGAACCAGCCATCCGATCTGCGGCAACACATCCATCCGCGCCAGCCTGCCCCGGATTCACCTGATGCCAACTGGAAACCATCTTCCCCGTTTCCATCCAGCCCGGTCGGCACTCCGACGGCCCGGCCCGTCGGAAGAGGACACGGAAATTGGAATTTGGAATTTGGAATTTGGAAATTCGGGGCCGTAGGCTCCGCGCATGCACCGCATCGCAGTTCTCGCCGGCGACGGCATCGGCCCGGAAGTCATGACCGAATCGCTCCGCGTCCTCGACGCCGTCGAAGCGAAGTTCGATTTCACCACCGAGCGCACCGAGGCGCTGGTCGGCGGCGCGGCCCTCGACGCCACGGACAACGAAACGCCGCTGCCGAAGGCCACCATCCAGGCCTGCGAGGCGAGCGACGGCATCCTCTTCGGCTCCGTCGGCGGCCCGAAGTGGGAGAACCTGCCGCCGGACATCCAGCCCGAGCGCGGTGCCCTGCTCCCCCTGCGCAAGCACTTCGGTCTCTTCGCCAACCTCCGTCCCGGCGTCTGCCTGCCCTCGCTCACCCACGCCTCGCCGATCAAGAACGAGCTGGTGCCCGACGGCTTCGACGTCCTCTGCGTGCGCGAGCTCACCGGTGGCGTCTATTTCGGCACCCCGAAAGGCCGCGAGGAGCGTGACGGCGAACCCGTCGCCTTCGACACGATGGTCTACAAGAAGAGCGAGATCGAACGCATCCTCCACGTCGCCTTCACCGCCGCCATGCAGCGCGACAAGCGCGTGACCTCGGTCGACAAGGCCAACGTGCTCGCCACCTCCGTCCTCTGGCGCGAGACCGCCATCGAGGTCGCCGGACACTACCCGGACGTCACCCTCGACCACCTCTACGTCGATAACGCCGCGATGCAGCTCTGCCGCCGCCCGGGAAGTTTCGACGTGCTCGTCACCGAGAATCTCTTCGGCGACATCCTGTCGGATGAGATGGCGATGATCTCCGGCTCGCTCGGCATGCTGCCGTCGGCCTCGCTCGGCTCGAAAAAGGAGGGCACCGACCTCTACTTCGGCATGTACGAGCCGAGCGGCGGTTCCGCCCCCGACATCGCCGGCCAGGGCATCGCCAACCCCATCGCCCAGATCCTTTCCGCCTCGATGCTGCTCCGCTACTCGCTCGGCGAGGGCGAGGCCGCCGACGCCCTCGACGCCGCCGTCGCCCGGACCATCGACGACGGCCTGCGCACCGGCGACATCGCCACCGGCGCCGAAGGCGAGACCCGGGTCGGCACCCGGGAAATGGCCGACGCCGTCATCGAGCGGCTGTAGCTTCCGGAGCATCGACGTTCCCTTGGGGCGCCGAAGCCTTGGCGAAGGCGGCCGTCGATCTTCAAGCGCCCCCACAATGATCACCCTCGGCATCGATCTCGCCTCGCAGCCGAAGGACACCGCCGCCTGCCGCATCGACTGGTCCGCCCCCCACCCTCGCGTCCACGAACTCGAGGCCAACGGCCACGACGCTCGGCTCGACGAGCTCATCGCCGCGTCGGACGCAATCGGCATCGACGCCCCCTTCGGCTGGCCCCGGCCCTTCGTCGAGCAGATCGGCGATTGGCGGCTCGACCAGTGGGACAACTCCCTCCGCGACCGCCTCACGCTCCGCCGCACCGACCTGCACGTCCGTGACACCTGCGGGCTCACCCCCCTCCGCGTCGCCGCCGACCGCATCGCCCTGCCCGCCCTTCGCGCCATGGCCCTGCTCCACCGCCACGGCGTCACCGATCGCTCCGGCCCTCCCGGCGCCCGTTTCCACGAAGTCTATCCTGCCGGCAGCCTGCGCCAGTGGGGCCTGCTCCATCCTCCCAGCTACCGCGGCCGCGGAAACGAAGCGGCTCTCCGGCGTCGGGAGATCCTCCGGGAGATCTCGCAGCGCTTCGATTTCCCGGCCCCGGACCACGCCGCCGTCACCGATCATCTCGTCGACGCCCTCGTCGCCTCCATCACCGCCGCCCTCGCCGCCACCGGCCGCACCATCCCGCCCCCACCCGCCGAGCGCGAGCCCGCCCGCCACGAAGGCTGGATCCACCTTCCCCTGCCCTGACAGCAACCACCCCCTTCCCCCTTGCCGAACGGGCCCGTGCCCTCCAGATTCCCGCCCATGAGCGACGCCTCCTTCTCCGCGCGGCCCGTCTGTATCGCGGGCACCGGCAGCTACCTTCCCGAACAGGTCCTCAGCAACGCCGACCTCGAGAAGCGGGTCGACACGACCGACGAGTGGATCGTCACCCGCACCGGGATCCGCGAGCGCCGCATCGCCGCGGACGACGAGTTCACGTCCCACCTCGCCACCAACGCCGCCCGCAAGGCACTGGAACAGGCCGAGGTCGATCCCAAGGACCTCCAGCTCATCATCGTCGCCACGATCACGCCCGACACCCTTACTCCCTCCACGGCCTGCTACGTCCAGCAGAACCTCGGCGCCTTCGGATCGGTGGCCTTCGACATCTCCGCCGCCTGTTCCGGCTTCCTCTACGCGATGAAGATCGCCAAGCGCCTGATCTCCGACGGCGCCTTCGAGAACGCCCTCATCATCGGCGCCGAGAAGCTCTCCTCCTTCGTCAACTGGGAGGACCGCTCGACCTGCGTCCTCTTCGGCGACGGGGCCGGCGCCGCCGTGCTGAAGCTCCGGGAGGACGACGACGACGGTGAAATCCTCGCCACCGAGATGGGCACCGACGGCCGCCAGACCCGCCTGCTCAACATCCCCGGCGGCGGCTCGGCCTGCCCGATCACGATCGAGAACGCCGACAAGCACCTCGCCACCCTCGCCATGCTCGGCAAGGAGGTCTTCAAGCATGCGGTGCTGCGCATGAAGCAATCGGCCGAGCTCGTCATCGAGCGCTCCGAGCTCAAGGCCTCGGACATCGACCTGGTCGTGCCGCACCAGGCCAACCTGCGCATCATCGACGCCATCGCCGAGCGCCTCGACGTCCCCTACGACCGGGTTTTCACGAACCTCCAGAAGTACGGCAACACCTCCGCCGCCGCGGTCGCCATCGCCCTCGACGAGGCCCACCGCTCCGGCCGCATCCCGAAAGGCGGCCACGTCGTCCTCGTCGCCTTCGGCGCCGGCCTCACCTGGGCCGCCGCCGCGATTCGCTGGTGAAAAGACGGAAGACTCGAAGACAGAAGACGGAAGATCTCCGCCGCCAGCCCCCCCCTCTCTACTCTTCGGTCTTCTCGTCTTCTGTCTTCCGTCTTGAAGTCTTCCGTCTCAATGAAATACCGCACTTCCCCCGCTGATCTGGAGGGCATGCCGCCCGGTGTGCCGCACATCATCGGCAACGAAGCCGCCGAGCGTTTCTCGTTCTACGGGATGAAGGCCGTGCTGGCCGTCTACATGGCTCAGTATCTCCATCTCATGGATGCCACCCCGGGCACTCCCATGAACGAGGCGGCCGCCACCGAGAACGTCCACTACTTCAACTTCGCCGTCTACATCACCCCCTTCCTCGGGGCCCTGCTCAGCGACCTGTTCGTCGGGAAGTACCGCACCATCGTCTGGCTCTCCATCGTCTACTGCATGGGCCACGGGGCGCTGGCCCTGATGGGCACCTCCGGCTCGGCCTCGGTCTGGCTGATCCTCGGGCTCGCCCTCATCTCGCTCGGCTCCGGCGGCATCAAACCCTGCGTCTCGGCCCACGTCGGCGACCAGTTCGGCGCGAAGAACAGCCACCTGCTGCCGAAGATCTTCAACGGCTTCTACTTCTCGATCAACGTCGGTGCCTTCCTCTCGATGCTGCTCACCCCGTGGCTGCTCGAGTGGCACGGACCCCACTGGGCCTTCGGGGTGCCGGGTGTGCTGATGGCCCTCGCCACGCTCGTCTTCTGGATGGGCCGCCACCGCTTCATCCACGTGCCGGCCGGCGGACGCGACTTCTTCCGCGAGCTCACCCACGGCGGCGGCTTGAAGACGATGCTCAAGATCCTGCCGCTCTACGCCTTGATCGCCGTCTTCTGGGCCCTGTTCGACCAGACCGGCTCGACGTGGATCTTCCAGGCCATGGACATGGACCGCCAGTTTCTCGGCTTCGAGTGGCTGCCGTCCCAGATCCAGTCGCTGAACTCGGTCTTCGTCCTCACCTTCATCCCGCTCTTCACTTTCGTCGTCTACCCGCTCATCAGCCGCGTCTGGAAACTCACCGCCCTGCGCAAGATCGGCCTCGGCCTCTTCGTCATGGCCGCCGCCTTCGGACTGGTGGCCCTGATCCAGCAGTGGATCGACGCCGGCCAGCGCCCCTCCATCTCGTGGCAGATCCTCGCCTTCGCCCTGCTGACCATCGCCGAGGTGATGGTCTCCATCGTCGCCCTCGAGTTCGCCTACACCCAGGCGCCGAAGACGATGAAGTCGCTGGTGATGTGCTTCTACCTCGCGGCCGTCGCCGTCGGAAACCTGCTGGTCGCCGGCATCAACCACTTCATCCAGATCCCCGACGCCGCCACCGCGCAGGCGCAGACCGCGCTCGCGCAGCTCGACGAGGACTGGCGCAACTCCGCCGGCGACGTGGTGCTCCCGGGTTTTGACGGCATGACCGGCACCGCCGACGACTTCATCGCCCGCTACGACGAGGGTCACCTCAAGCGCATCGACATCCCCTTCCTCGAGCCGCTCGCCGGCACCGCCACCCGCCTCCGGGCCGACGCCATCGAGAAGGGCGCCCCGCCCACCGTCGAGGAAGCCGGCAAGCTCGGCACCGACCCCTGGGGCAATCCGGTGCGCTACGAGATCCTCAACTCGACCCGGCTCCGGCTGATCAGCGACGGCCCCGACGAAACGCCCGGCACCCCGTGGGACACCGGCATCCTCATCGACCTCCCCGCTCCCACGAAGCCGGACAAGGACGAATCCTGGACCGACCGTTTCCATCCGGACCAACCGTGGCTCGAACGCCGCAAGGAGGAACTCGGCTTCACCGACGAGCCCACAGAAGAGGAACGCTTCCCCCATCTCACTTTCTTCTCCGGGGGCATGACCAAGATGGAGGGCGCCGCCTACTTCCGTTTCTTCGCATGGCTCATGCTCGGCACCGCCGTCGCCTTCATCCCCTTCGCCCTCATCTACAAGCCCAAGACCCAGCTCCAGGACTGATCAAGCTCGGAGCCAAGAGCTAGGAGCTAGGCATTTGGCATTTGGCATTTGGCATTTGGCATTTGGAACTTGGAACCTGGCCCCATGCTCATCGACTCCCACTGCCACCTCGCCTCCCACAAGTTCCCTCGCGAAGAGATCCCGGAGATCATCGAGCGCTCCCGCGAGGCCGGCGTCACCCGCCTGATCACCCTCGCGACCTGCCTCGACGACCTGCAGGCCAACCTCGACCTCGCCGCCGAGCATCCCGAGGTCCGCGCCTGTCTCGGCATCCACCCCTGCGACGTCCACGCGGAAGCCGACGACGCACCCGACCGCGTCGCCCGCCACCTTGCCGACCCCCGCGTCGCCGCCGTCGGCGAAACCGGTCTCGACTACTACCACCCGGCTCCCGAGGGCTGGGATGACGGGACCCTGCGCGAGCGCCAGCGGCATTTCCTCGACCGGCACTTCGAGCTCGCCGCCGAGGCCGGCCTGAACCTCGTGATCCACACCCGTGACCGCACGGGCGACGCCTCGTTCCAGGACGCACTCGCCATCTACCGTCGTCACGCCGACCGGGTCCGCGCCGTCTTTCACTGCTTCATCGGGCCGATCGGGAACGCCCGCGCCGTCGTCGATCTCGGCGGACTGGTGTCCTTCGGCGGCGTGGCCACTTTCAAGAACGCCCGCGACGTGCTGTCGGTTGCCGCCGAACTCGCGCCGGAGCACTTCATGCTCGAAACCGACTCCCCCTACCTCGCTCCCCACCCCCACCGGGGCCAGCGCAACGAGCCCGCCCACGTGCGCCTCGTCGCCGACAAGATCGCCGGAGAGAAGGGCATGACGATGGACGAGCTCGCCCGTCGCACGAGCGCCACGGCCGACGGCTTCTTTCGCTCGGCTGAATAAATCCCCCGGCGGGTGTCGTTAGCATCGTAACAGGCACGCTCGCCCCTTTCCATCGCCGGGCACGCCTGCTAATGCACACCCAACCTTCGCCAACCATGAAAGTCATCCGGACCCTCGCCACCCTTTCCTCCTTCGTCGCGCTCGCTTCCTGCACCCCCGGAGGCGACGCCGAAAACTACGACACCGGCTACGACACCTCCGACCCCTACGGCGTCCCCCAGCAGGGCGGCTACGAGTCGAGCCCCTACCAGGAAGTGAACCCGCCGGCGGATCCGAGCTACGGAAGCGCGGCCTACGAGGAAACCACCCCGGCACCCGCCGCCCCGTCGGCACCCGCCGCTCCGGTCGCCTCGGCCGGCTCCCACACCGTCGCCTCCGGCGACACCCTGTGGGGCCTCAGCCGCAAGTACGGCGTGAGCGTCGATGCCATCCGCGCCGCCAACGGCATGGCCGCCGACGACAACAACATCCGCCTTGGGCAGAGCATCAACATCCCGGCGCAATGATCGCGCTCAGGTCGGCCGCCCTGGTGGTCTGCGCCTGCCTGCTCAGCGCATCCCCGCTGGTCGCGGATCCATCCGCCACTGCCCTCGACGAG
Source organism: Verrucomicrobiia bacterium (assembly GCA_030431475.1). Lineage (GTDB taxonomy): Bacteria > Verrucomicrobiota > Verrucomicrobiia > Verrucomicrobiales > Akkermansiaceae > Haloferula. The sequence goes on from JAUIJD010000031.1 coordinate 42,923, forward strand.
GCCGTGGACGCAATGCTTTCGGTGCGCGAGTCGCCCGAGAAGCTTGACCAGGCGATCGAGGCGGCACGCAAGCTCGGCGCCGGGGACCAGGCGGTCCTCGAGGCCCGCTTCCTCTTCCATGTCGACCGGCATGAGGACGGCAAGCTCGCGGACCTCCTGCCCGAGATGATCGAGCAGTCGGAGAGGTTCGAGCTCGCCGATTCCCGGATCTTCGCCGTCGAGGAGGACTGGCAGGCCGTCGTCGAGTACGTGAAGTCCATCGCGGCCCTCGAGAAGGGGGACCGCGCGGCCTTCAAGAAGCACATCACCGAAGCCTTCTGGCTCAGTCCGCGGCAGGGCGCCGCCTTCGCCCCCCACATCGAGCGGCTGCGGCTCGCCGATGCGATGAAGAAGGTCCGGATCGACGGAACCCTCGAGCTCCGCGACCTCGGCGACCGGACCACCACCCTCGATGCCCTGCGCGGCAAGGCCCCGGCACTTCTCCTCCACTTCTTCTCGCCCTGGAGCCGCGAGTGCGAGGAAAGCATCGGCGACCTTCGTGCCGTGACCGCCGAGCTCGCCGAACACGGTCTGCCGGTCGTCGGCATCGTCGGGGAGGGCGACGAGGAAACCGTGGCCGAAACCCGCGGCATGCTCGGCGCCCTCGACAAGCCGGCCCCGGGCACGTGGGTCGTCGACCACCCCGAGGAACCCCTCGCCCGCTCCCTCCGCATCCAGTCCGCACCTACCATGATCCTCGTAGACGAGGAGGGACGGGTCCTCTTCAACGGGCATCCCTCGGAGGAAGGCCTCTGGGACGAACTCTCGAAGATCGCCCCCGGTTGCAGCCGGCCCGCGATCGGCGGCGACGGCCACTGATCGCCGGCCCCGGAGTACTACCACGCGCGTCGTACGACCCGCGCCGGACGGGGTCCGGCCGCGGGCATTGGATGTATTTAGGAAAAATTAACCTTGACCAACGCGCCTAGTACTACCTTTATGGTGGCCATTCCACGCAGACGCTTGTCATGCCGGCCACCGCACAACCCTCCAACCTCGAACTCCAGGCGCTCTCCGTCCTCTGGCACGACGGCCCATCTACGGTAGGTGACGTACTTGACTCCCTGCCCGATGGAAAGGACCGCGCCTACACCACCGTGCTCTCGGTGATGCAGAGCCTCGAGCGGAAGAAGCTCGTCAAACGCTCCCGCTCCGGCCGCGCCCACGTCTACGAGGCCGCCCACCCCCAGTCCCGGATCGTCGGCGAGGCGACGTCCGACTTCCTGACCAATGCTTTCGGAGGACGTCTCGGTGAGGCGATCCTCGCACTACTCTCCGCCGGCAATCTCACGCCGGAAGAGAAAACCAACATCGAACGCGAACTCAAACGACACAAAGCCATGGCTGCGAAAAAGAGAACCCGCAAGAAGGTCGCCAAAAAGGCGGTGAAGCGCAAAGTCGCCAAAAAGGCGGCGGCCAAGAAGAAGGTGACCCGCAAAAAGGTCGCCAAGAAGGCCGCCAAGAAGAAGGTGACCCGCAAGAAGGCGGCGAAGAAGAAGGTCGCCAAGAAGGCCACCAAGAAAAAGGCTGCCAAGAAGAAGGTGACCAAGAAGAAAGCCGCCAAGAAAAAGGCGGCGAAGAAGAAGGTCGCCAAGAAAAAGGTCGCCAAAAAGGCCACCAAGAAAAGGGCTGCCAAGAAGAAGGTGACCAAGAAAAAGGCCACCAAAAAGAAGGCTGCCAAGAAGAAGGCGGCCCGTCGCAGGAAGTAATTTTTCCTCCCCCAACCGAAACAGCTGCGTCACGCAAAGTGATCGGTCTGTTCGCGTTGAAGTGATGTTTCCGGAGGCGGAGGGCGCGAGCCCTCCGCCTCCCTGCTTTTTGGGGAGAAAAAGCGGTTGCATCCACGGCCTCCGCTTCCGTAGTCTCCCGCGCCAGCGCGGCCGGGGCCTCAACTCCCCGCCGCCTGCCCGGACCCAAGCGCGGTTAGCTCAGCGGTAGAGCACCTCCCTGACACGGAGGGGGTCACTGGTTCGATCCCAGTATCGCGCACCATTCCGTTCCGGGCCCGCCGCCTGCCATGCCCGGACCGCTCCCAACCGTCGACTTTCCGACCCTCCTGCGGCTTCTCGATGACGACACCCCCGAGGTGCGTCGATCCGTGGCCGGCGCCCTTTCCGGTTTCGATGGCGACGTCAGCGAGCACCTCGGCAATTCCGGCAGGGCGCTCGCCCCGGAGGAACTCCGGCTTCTTTCGGAACTCCTGCAGCCGTCCCGGCGCGCGAGACTTCGACGCGAGTGGCTCGTGCCGGGCACGGGCCTCACGGCCCTCCACGAGGACTGGGACCACTGCGAGTCGCTGATGCGGGCGATCTCCGACTTTCTCCACGATGGCGTCAGCCTCCGCCAACCGCTCGGCGACGCCCTCGATCTCCTGGCCGAGGAGTCCGAGTCCGCTTGCCGGGAAGGCGGAGGCCCCGCCCTGCTGAGCCGACTGCTCTCCGGCGGCATGCTCGCCTCCGACCCGGGGGACGACTTCGATCCGCTCCACTTCGACCTCGCCGCGGTCGCCACCGGGCGCCCCTCGAACGCGGTCGGCTGCGGCATCGTCACCCTGCTCGTGGCCCGTCGCCTCGAGGCACCCGTTTCGGGGATCAACCTCCCCGGGAGCTTCCTGCTCGTGTGCGACGACGAGCAGGGCGGAACCATCCACGATCCCGCCGCCGGAGGCCGCGAGGTCGACCGAGAGCACTTCCTCGACCGCATGAGACGCTTTCCCCACGAGGTGAGGATGCGCTGCGGCCGTCCCGCCACGCCGGGCGAACTCCTGCTCCGCCTGGTCGAGGAGCTCGCGACCAGCTTCGCGGTGCTCGAGAAGGTCGAGGACGCCGCGCTCGCCGAAGAGCTGGTCCAGAGCCTTGAGCCGCCGCCGGCCTGAGATTATCCGACGTCGCCGTCGGGATAGAGCTCGTGGAACTTGATCGCCTCGACCGCCACGGCGGCCGCCGTCCCGTAGATCGTCTCCTCCGAGGCCGTGCGTGGCACCTGGGCGATCGGCCGCGCCATGCCGACGAGGATCTGGCCGAAATTCCGGGCGCCGGCGCAATGCTGGAGCAGCTTCATCGCGATGTGGGCGGCATCCAGATTCGGAAACACCAGCACATCGGCGACGCCGAACCCGGTCCCGGAGAGCTTCACCTCCGCCGCGGCCGGGTCGAGGGCCACATCGGCCTGAAGCTCGCCGTCGATCCGCATCTCAAGGCCGTCGGCCGATGCCTTTTCACGAGCCAGCACCGCGGCCGCCGCGACCTTGCGGGCCGGCTCGGTGACCGATGACCCCTTGGTCGAGTGACTGAGCATGGCCACCCTGGGGGCACGCCCCAGGAAATGGCGCGCCAGCTTGCCGGTCTCCACCGCCGTGGTTGCCAACTGCTCGATGTCGGGCTGTGGATTGAGGCCGGTGTCGGCCAGCAGCAGCAAGCCGTCGCCCCCGAAGTGGTCGAGATGGGGAGCCGCCAGCACCGTCACCCCGAAGAGCTTCGGAATGTGCGGCATCGGCTTCACCGAGTGCAGTACGGCCCGGAAAAGCGCGGCCGGCATGGCGACATTGCCACCGACCACGGCGTCCGCCTGGCCATACTGGGCCATCAGCGCGCCGAAATAGTGGGGACGGGCCACCACCTCGCCGACCTCCGAAAGGGTCCGCGAGCGGTAGCGCTCGATCTTCTCGAGTCGACGGCAGAAAAGGTCGAAGTCCGAGGCGGTCGCCGGATCGATCACCCGCACGAAGTCCATCGCGACCCCGTGCTCGGCGGCCAGAGCCGCGATCTTCTCCTTGTTCCCGAGGAGGATCGGCACCACCGCCTCCTCCTTCACCAGGCGCTCCGCCACCCGCAGGACCCGGAGATCCTCGCCCTCGGTGAACACCACGCGTTTCGGATGTCGTTTGAGCTTCGCGATCAGCGGATCAATGAAGCGGGATGCGGCTTGGCTCGTGGCGTCGTTCATCGGAAACTCGGCGCGTCCGTTCCGACGCGCCGTGACGGAGCTTAGCGACTCCCTTCAAACACCCGCAACCCGAAACCCTCCGTGCCCGCCGACTACCACACCCACACCCCGCTCTGCCGCCATGCCGAAGGCGAGCCCGAGGCCTTCGTCGACGCCGCCCTCGCCGCCGGCGTCACCGAATACGGCATCTCCGACCACGCCCCGGTGCTCCCCGAGCCTTTCGACGACTGGCGGATGGATGACGCCGAATTTCCCGACTACCTGGCGTGGATCGAGCGCGCCCGCCGTCACGCCGGCGACCGGCTCCCGATCCGCACCGGCCTCGAGTGCGACTGGCTGCCCGGCTGCGAGGGCTGGATCGAGGCACTCGCCGCGCGCTCGGACTGGGACTACCTGATCGGATCGGTCCACTACCTGGGCGATTGGGATTTCGACAACCCGAAGTGGCTCGGACGCTGGCAACACGAGGACCTCGACACGCTTTGGGGCCGCTACTGGAAAACCTACGCCGAAATGGCCGAAAGCGGGCTCTTCGACATCCTTGGTCACCCGGATCTGATCAAGAAATTCGCCCACCGGCCCGACGGCGATCTCGACCGCTTCTACGAGCCGGCGATCGAGCGTATCGCCGCCTCCGGCTGCGCCATCGAGCTCAACACCGCGGGCCGGCACAAGCCCTGCGCCGAAGCCTACCCCGCGCCACGGTTTCTCGAGCTCGCCCGCCAGGCCGGCATTCCGTTGGTGATCTCGTCGGACGCCCACGCCCCGGCCGAGGTCGCCCGTGACTTCCCCGAGGCCATCGGGATCGCCAAGGCGGCGGGCTATACCGAAACGCTCCTCTTCGAGAAGCGGCTGCGGACGACCGAGGCGCTCTGAGAAGCCCGCGCGGGAGTGGCTTCTTTCGAGGGGCCATGCGCCGGGCAGAAGGCTTTCCAGCCTTCCCGACGGAGGCCGGGCGACCGGAGCTCGCCTCCCCGGCGCATGGCGCTCCGGCGAGCGCCACTCCTCCCCGAATTACCACAAGCGGAGGCAAGCCTCCGCACTCCAAAACCATCACCCCGTCACGGCGCGCAGGATCTCGCCGTAGACATCCTCCGCGCCCGCCACCTCGCCGCTCCCCCCGAGAAGCACCGGCCGTTCGCCCTCGGGAACGACATCGCGTCCGTGCGAGCCCTTCACCAGACCGGCGTCCAGGGGCACGACCTCCAGCAGCCCGCGCATCCCGAGCTTCTTCTTCGCCAGAAACTTCATCACCTCCCACTTCGGGAAGTGCAGCGCCGGATCGATGAACAGTTCGGCCGGATCGTAGCCCGGCTTGCGATGGATATCGACGGTTCGCGCGAAGTCCGGAGCCTTCGCGTCGTCGTCCCAGTAGTAGTAGGTGAACCAAGCGTCGGACTCCGTCACCGCGACCAGATCCCCCGCCCGCGCTTCGCCACCCCACATCTCGCCCGCGCTCCTCACCTCGTCGACGCCCGGCACCTCGTCGAGAAATCCCCGCACCTCGCGAAGCATCCCCGGGTCCTGGAGATACACATGCGCCACCTGGTGGTCCGCCACCGCAAACACCCGGGAGCCCCCGGCATCGAGCGTTTCACGCCCCAACTCGTCCTTCACCTGGATCCAGCCCTGGTCGCGGAACAAGCGGTTCAGATGCACCGGGCGTTCGACGGGCGAGATTCCGTATTCCGAAACCACCAGCGGCCGGATACCACGGGACTCGTAGTAGTCGATCAAGTCCCCGGCCACCCGGTCGATCGCCGCCAGATCGGCCTCCATTTCCGGCGCTCCGGGCCCGTATTTCTGCAGCCCGTAGTCGAGGTGGGGAAGGTAGACGAGGCTCAGGGTCGGCGACACCCGCTCTTCGGTCCAGCGGGCCGACGCGGCGATCCACTCGGAGCACGGGATGCCCGCCATCGGACCCCAGAACGAGGGAAAGGGAAACTCGCCCAGCGCCGCCTTCACCTCGTCCCGCCAGTCCATCGGCTGGGTGTGGATGTCGAACACCTTGCGTCCATCGGCCGGATAGAGCGGCCGCGGCGTCATCGCGAAGTCCGCCGAGGAGTACATGTTGTACCACCAGAACAGCTTCGCGCAGGTGAACCCCGGAAGCTTCTCGCGCAGCTCCTCCCAGACTTTTCGGCCCCGCACCAGGTGATTGCTCTGCTTCCAGAAGCGCACTTCGGCCGATTCCCGGTCATACCAGCCGTTGCCGACGATCCCGTGCTCGCGGGGGCAGGTTCCGGTGAGCATCGACGACTGCGCCGTGCAGGTCACCGCCGGAAATGCGGGACGGAACGACCGGCGCCCCGCCTTCGCCGCGAAGGCCGTCAGCCGCGGCATCCGCGGCCCCAGGAGGGATTCGGACAAACCGACCACGTTGATCACCGCCACCCGCTGCATGCCCGCCCACTCTCCGCTCTCCGACGACCGGCGCGAGGAAAAACCGACACCGCCAAACCCTGCCGAGCCTCCCGCTTGATTTGCGGAGCTTTCGGTCCCTGTTATGCTTCGCTCTCCGACGCATGGCCGCCACCGAAAAGATCCTCGTCGTCAACGCCGGCAGCTCCTCCCTGAAGCTCGCCGTTCGCGAGAAGGCCGAAGCCGCACCGGTGGCCACCGTCCTCCTCGAGTCGCTCGGCACCCCGGAAGCCGGCGCCGCGATCCGCTGCGGAGGAGAAACGCGTACGCTGTCGCTGCCCGGCGCCGACCACGAATCCGGCCTGCAGGCGGTGCTCGACGTGCTGCCGGAGTTCCTCGGCAACCCCCTTCCGATCCGGGCCTGCGGCCACCGTGTGGTCCATGGGGCCGAACGATTCTCCGAGGCCACCCTCATCACCCCGGACGTGCTCGACGGGATCCGCGCCTGCGCCGAGCTCGCCCCGCTCCACAACCCGCCGGCGATCCGGGCGATCGAGGCGGTCGGCCGCCTGATGCCGGATCTCCCGCAGATCGCCGTCTTCGACACCGCCTTCCACCAGAGCATGCCCCCGCACGCCTGGCACTATGCCATTCCGCGCGACTGGTACGAGACCCACCGCGTGCGGCGCTACGGCTTCCACGGCATCAGCTACCAATACCTCGTCGCCGAAAGCGCCGACCTGCTCGACCGCCCGGCCGACTCGCTGCACCTCCTCGCCGCCCACCTCGGCAATGGCTGTAGCGCGGCTGCGGTTCGCGACGGCCACGGTGTCGACACCAGCATGGGCCTGACCCCGCTCGAGGGCATGGTCATGGGGACCCGCAGCGGCGACATCGACCCCAACCTGATCGGCTATCTCGCCTCCCGCACCGACATGAGCCCCTCGGAGATCCTCGCCCAACTCCAGCGGAAGAGCGGCCTGCTCGGGCTTTCCGGACACTCCCACGACATGCGTGCCATCCTGAAGGCGGCGGACTCGGGCGACGCGTCCTGCCGACTCGCCTTCGAGGTCTTCTGCTACCGCGTCGCCCGCTCCCTGCTCGGGCTGGCCGCCGGCTTGGACCGCATCGACGCCCTCGTCTTCTCCGGCGGCATTGGCGAGCACGCGGCCCCGGTCCGTGCTCGGGTCCTCGACCACCTCGGCATCCTCTCACCCCGGCTCGTCGCCGATCGCAATGCCCGCCACGGCAAGGACAGCCGGCGACGCATCACTTCCGATGACTCGCCACTGACCGTGCTGGTCGTCCCGACCGACGAGGAGCGCCTCATCGCCCGCGAAGCCCGACGCCTGCTCGACACCACCGCATGAAGCCCGCCTTCTTCCTCTCGCCCTCGTCCGTCGATGTCGGGCTGACCACCGTCTCGCTCGGCCTCGGTCGCGCGCTGCAGCGCCGCGGCGTCTCCGTCGCCTTCGTCAAGCCGATCGCCCAGCAGCGGGCCGACGCTTCGGAGGGCGAGCTCTCGGCCGCCTACGCGGAAAGCGCCCTCGGCATCCGGCCCGCCGAGCCGATCCCCTACGCCGAGGCCGCCCGCCAACTCCACGACGGCAAGGTGCAGGACCTGATGGAACGCATCATCGAGGTCTTCGAAACCTCCACCCGCGAAGCGGACGTCGCCGTGGTCGAGGGACTCATCGTCAAACAGGCCGACCTGGCCTCGGCCCGCCTCAATCAGGCCATCGCCCGCGCCCTCGATGCGCGCGTGCTGCTGGTGGACGCCTTCACCGACCCCGACCTCAAGGCCCTGGTGAACCGCCTCCACGCCGCCAGCTCCAGCTACGGCGGCGTGGAGAGTCAGCGCGTCGTCGGCTGCATCCTCAACAAAGCCCCCGCCGACTGCTGCGGCCCGACGCGGGAGGAATGGCAGGAGACCCTCGCACGACTGCGCCGCGACATGCCCGACTTCCGTCGGGGCGTGCTCCAGCTTGTCGGCTGCATTCCCACCAACCCGGCCCTGCTCCACTGCCGCACCCTCGACGTCGCCCGCCACCTCGGGGCCGGGATCGCGACCGAAGGTGAGATTTCGAAACGCCGCGTCACCTCGGTGAAGATGGTCGCCCGCACCGTCCCGAACCTCCACGACACCTTCACGCCCGGAGCCCTGCTCCTCACCCCCGCCGACCGTGACGACGTGCTGATGGCGACCTCGCTCGCCGCCATCAAGGGCATCCCCCTGGCGGGTCTGGTGCTCACCGGCACCGACACCATCACCCCCGATCCCACCGTGCGCGAGCTGTGCTCCCCGGCGGCCGACTCGGGACTCCCCATCCTGCTGGCCGAGGGCAGCAGCTACCGGGTCGTGACCGCGGTCGGTCAGCTCAACACCGAGATCCCGGCCGACGACCACGAACGACTCGAGGCCACCCTCGACTTCATCGCCCGCCACCTCGACTGCGAATGGCTGATCAACGAAGGCATCGACCAGCAACTCGAGGTCCGCCTTTCGCCGCCGGCCTTCCGCTTCCGGCTGGCCGAGCGAGCCCGGGCGGCAAACCGACGCATCCTGCTCCCCGAGGGCGACGAGCCCCGGACCATCGCCGCCGCCGTGAGCTGCCACCAGCGCGGCATCGCCCGATGCGTCCTGATGGGAGATCCCGAGGAAGTCCGGTCCAAGGCCGCCGGCCTCGAGATCCCTCCGGAAATCGAGATTCTCGACCCCGCCCGGTTCCGCGACCGCTACGTCGGCCCCCTCGCCGAAATGCGCCGGCACAAGGGACTCACCGAGTCGATGGCGGCCGAGCTCCTCGAGGACAATGTCTACCTCGCAACCGTCATGCTCGCGCTCGACGAGGCCGACGGCATGGTGTCGGGCGCCGTCCACTCCACCGCGTCGACCATCCGCCCCGCTCTCCAGCTCATCGGCACCTCGCCGGAGGCCAGGGTGGTCTCCTCCGTCTTCTTCATGTGCCTGCCCGATCAGGTGCTCGTCTACGGTGACTGCGCGGTGAATCCGAACCCCGATGCCGAGACCCTGGCCGATATCGCGCTCCGCAGCGCGGAAAGCGCCGAGACCTTCGGGATCACACCCCGTGTGGCGATGATCAGCTACAGCACCGGCGAATCGGCCGGAGGCAGCGAAGTCGAGAAGGTTCGCACCGCCACCCGCCTCGCCCGCGAGGCCCGGCCCGACCTGCTCATCGACGGGCCGCTCCAGTACGACGCCGCCGCCATCCCCGAGATCGCCAGGAGCAAGGCCCCGGACAGCCCGGTCGCCGGCAACGCCACCGTCTTCATCTTCCCCGACCTCAACACCGGCAACACCACCTACAAGGCCGTCCAGCGCTCGGCCAAGGTGGTCTCCGTCGGCCCCATGCTGCAGGGCCTCCGCAAGCCGGTGAACGACCTGTCCCGCGGCGCGCTGGTGGATGACATCATCTACACCATCGCCCTCACCGCCGCCCAAGCCGTCGAGCGATAGGTGGCGCAAAGCTCCAGCTTTGCGAGAGATTCGCAAACCTCCAGGTTTGCCTGAAGGGAGGTCAGACACTCCTGTCTGACCGCGGAGCCCAAGCACCGGGGTGCGATCCGCCTTCGTCCCCGTCGGCGCGACAGGGTAGGCGCGCGCGGTCCCTTTCCGATGTCCGTTCCTGGAGCTAGACTCCAGACTTGGCGGGCGACTCGGTTTACAGTCTGCTTCATGCCATGCAGTTCCTTCCCGCCTTCGGAGGTCCGCAGCAGTGCCTGCGCCTGTTCGTCGAGACCTTTACCTGCCGCTCCCGCGACGAGGTCATCCGCACCATGGCGCCGCGCCGCTTATGCGTCTGGCGCATCACCGGTGGCCCGGGTCGCTGGAGGCCCGCGTTTCGCCTACCCGGCAGGAAAGACACTCTGCGCTGCCACGAACCCTCCACCTCCGTCTGGCTCGGCGTCGAGCGCCCGCCCCGGACCCCGCACCCCACGATCACTGCCAAACGCGCCCTTGATATCAAACCCGGGAACCCTTGGCTTGATAAAGCGGCAAACAAATTAGTGATGGGCCTTGCAGCAACAGGCGCATTAGCGGCAATGACGGGAGAAAGCACGGGTGCGGTCATGTTAACGCCAACAACTACCGAACTTATTTTCAACGGATTGCAGGGTGCTGTTATCGATCCTTCTTCAGGTTACAACTCCATTAGCGATGGTGGAGATCGATATGTTAAAGCGACTTCAAGCGGCACTTCAACTCCTCAAGTTTTTACAAGCGGTGCGAATGACGCAGGCTTCCATTCATCGTCTGCCTCACTAGTGTCCAAAACAGGGAATTGAAGGGGCCTCCTTGAAGGAGTGGAATCGGGGTGAAATGAATACCAAAACACACCCCGACAAGGAGGCCTGAGATGAATCTATCGACCTCCAGCCTCTTCAGC
>JAUIJD010000032.1 GCA_030431475.1 Verrucomicrobiia bacterium
CTTTCGTGTCACGGCAACGCCCGGACGGAAGGGGTGCCGGGCATGGTCGTGCGTTCGGTCTTCCCCGACGCCTCGGGGCATGCCCTGCTGAGTCTCGGTTCCGAAACCGTGACCCACGAGACGCCGATCGAGGACCGCTGGGGCGGCTACTACGTGACCGGTAGCAGTTTCCATCCCCACCTCGGAAACCGGGTCTTCGAGGAGGCGGGGCCGACGGATCCGGTGAAGCAGGATCTCGACGACCTGCGGGGTCGCATCGACGTGAGCAAGTATCCGCGCCCGACCAGCGACGTGGTGGCCCTGGTCGTGCTCGAGCACCAGTGCCGGGTGCACAACCTGCTGACCGCCGCGGGAGTCAACCATCGACGGGCCCGCTTCCTGGCCCAGGCGGTGGATCCACAAGCGGACCCCGACGCGGGACAGGCCGGACGCATCGCCGACGCGGCGGCGGAGAAGCTGGTGGATGCGATCCTTTTCAGAAACGAGGCGGATCTCGGGGAGGGTCTGGAGGGGGACCGGGAGTTTCAGGACGACTATCTGGCCCAATTTCCGAAGAGCGAGTCGGGGGAATCGCTTGCCGACTTCCGGCTCTACCGGCGGATCTTCAAGACGAGGTGTTCCTGCATGGTGTATTCGAGCGCGTTCGAGCACCTCCCGCCGCGGGTGATGGAGGCGGTGATCGGCCGCCTCAAGGAAGCGCTGTCGGACGACAACCGCAAGATCGCGCCCCACCTGAAGTCGTCGGAGAAAAGGAGGATCCGGGAGATTCTCTCGGACACGCTCCCGGCGTGGAGACGTTTCTGAAATCAACTGGAAACGTTGACGAACTCGAGGGCCTGGTCGAGATCGGCGATGAGGTCGTTGGCGTCCTCGGTGCCGACGGAGAGACGGATCAGGCCGTCGGTGACACCGGCTTCCTTGCGGGCTTCGGGCTTCATGCCGCGGTGGCTGGAGCCGGCGGGACGGGTGGCGAGGCTTTCCATGCCACCGAGGCTGACGCCGTGGATGATGAGCCGGAGGCGGTCGATGAAGCGGGTGGCGGCCGGCGTGCCACCTTCCAGCTCGAAGGAGAGAAGCGAGCCGGGGTGCTTCATCTGGCGGTCGCGGATCTCACGCTGACGATCATTGCCGTGGCCGGGGTAATGAACGGTGCCGACTTCGGGGCGCCGGGCGAGCCAGTTGGCGATGGTCTCGCCGTTGTGGTTGTGCTGGCGCATGCGCAGGGCGAAGGTGCGGAGTCCACGCGTCGCCAGCCAGGCATCGATGGCGTTGACGGTGCCGCCGAGGTTCTTGTGGATGCGGCGGTCGCGGTCGGTGAGGGGCTCGCGTTTGACCACCGCGCCGCCGATCAGGTCGGAGTGGCCGTTGAGATACTTGGAGGTCGAGTGGACGGTCCAGTCGGCGCCGTGCGCGAAGGGCTGCTGGTTGAAAGGAGTGGCGACGGTGTTGTCGACGATCACCGGTGCGCCGGTGGCTTTCGCGTGGTGGACGGTCTCGGCGATGTCGATTAGGCGCATCAGCGGGTTGGACGGCGTTTCGATCAACACCGCGCCGGCGGACTCGAGCGCCGCCTTCCACGCTTTCGAATCATCTGGTTCGACGAAACGAAGCGGGAGACGGTAGATCCCGGCGAGCAGGTGGAGCATTTCGAAGCTGCCACCGTAGAGACCGGGGTGGGTGACCAGCGGTCCTGAGCGACCGGCCATCGCGGCCGTGACGGCGCACAAGACGGCGGCATTGCCCGAGCTGGTGACGAGTGCGTCGTTGCCGCCCTCGAGTTCGGCGAGGCAGCGGGCGAAGACATCGATGCTCGGGTTGCCGAAGCGGGTGTACGCGTAGCCGGGCGTTTCGCCGGAGAAGATGGCTTCGGCTTCCGCGGACGAACCCAGCCGGAACAAGCTGCTTTGGGCGATGGGTGCCTGAAATGGGGCGTTGGCCGTCTCACCGGAGGCGGATCCGGCGTGGGCACAGCGGGTTTCGATGGAGAACTCGGGTTCGTTCATGGAGAGGGAAGGCGAGGCTTGAGGTGGAAGGTCTGGGTCGTAGGATGCTTCCGAGGATGCAGTTGGGAGTTTATCGCTATGGTCGTGGGAAGGAGAAGGACGGCCTGCGCATCGGGGTGGCCCGCCACGTGCCCCGCGGTGTGCGCAAGGAGAACTACGTTTCGGGCGGCTACTTCGATGTGTGGCTCCCGGTGCTGGCGCCGAGCGCCGGCCTGGTTCGTGACTATCGAGGCGGAGCCTGTTCCCGGGCGCGGTTTTTCCAGCGCTACCGGAAGGAGATGCGGGAGCCGGGCGCAAGGCAAGTGATCTCGCTGCTGGCGGCGACGGCGATTCGGATGCCGATCCAACTCGGGTGTTTCTGTGAGGATGAATCGGGATGTCACCGCTCCGTGCTGCGGGAGTTGGTGCTGGAGGCCTTGGAGGAACTGCCGCCAGCCCACGGTGAATCGGGTGGACTGGCCAGCCCGCCCTGCGCGATGCCCGACCCGGAGGCGTGAGCCGTTTCGGGTCGTCGGGGGAGATTTAGGCATCGGTTGTCGGGGTGGCGATTCCGGTCGTCGCCCGGCTCCAGCGTCCGTAAACCGCTTCGAAGACGGGCGTGGCCATGAGGGTGGTGACGATCGCCATGACCACGAGGATGGAGAATAACGAGTCGCCGATGATGCCTCGCTCGAGGCCGATGTTGATGATGATCAGCTCCATCAGCCCGCGGGCGTTCATCAGGGTGCCGACGGCCAAGGCGGTTCGGTTGTCTTCGCCATTGAGGCGGGCGGCGGCCCAGCAGGCGACGCCCTTTCCGACCACCGAGGCGACCAGGATGGCCAGTCCGACCAGGATCAGCTCCGGAGAGACCAGCACCCCCAAGCGCGTGTTGAGTCCCGAGAAGGTGAAGAACATCGGCAGCAGGAAGACGACGCACATCGGCTGCAGCTTCTGTTTCAGATCCTTAGCGAGCACGCTGCGGGGCATCGCGATGCCGAGGATGAAGCCACCGAAAACGGCGTGCACGCCGATCGTGTCGGCATACCAGGCGGCCAGGCAGAACAGGGCGAGGATGGTGGCGAGGGCCTGGGGTGTGACGCTGCCGGCCTGCTCCGCGCGGCGACCGAGGATGGCGAGCAGGCGGCGGCCGATGGTGAGCAGCACGGCACCGTAAAGGAGCGCGCCGCCGATGGCGACGACTTCCGCGCCGATTCGCAGACCGCCGATCTCCATCGGCTGGGAGGCTCCGAAGGTCGAGAGCACAACCGCCAGCAACGCCCAGGCGGCGGCGTCGTCGATCGCGCCGGCGGAGAGCGCAAGGGTGCCGAGTGGGGTGCCGGCGAGGCCGCGTTCGGAGATGATGCGCGCCAGCATCGGAAAGGCGGTGATGGCGATCGAGGCGCCCATGAAGAGGGCACCCTCGAAATAGTGCAGCGCAGGCGAGAATATCCCCGGCACGTGACGCAGCCAGAGCACCAGCAGCGCGCCGAGCAGGAAGGGGACGATCATGCCCGCGAGCGACACACACACGGCGCTGCGGGCGCGGGCGCGGAAGTGGTCGGTGCGGAACTCAAGGCCGACGAGAAACATGTAGAGGCCGACACCGAGCTGGGCGCCGGCGTAGAGGATGCCGCGCGACTCTGGGGTGAAGACCAGGTCAGTGGCTTGCGGCCAGATCCACCCCAGCAACGAGGGTCCGAGGAGCACGCCGGCGATCATCTCGCCGACCACCTGCGGCTGGCCGATGCGGCGTGCGAGCGCTCCCACCCATCGGCAGGCGAGCAAGATCACGGCCATCTGGAGAAAGAACTGGGTGGCCTGCTGGGTCACGGGGTAGAGGGCTCGAAGTGCTTGTAAGGATCTCAGTCTTTGTCGTCCTCCATCAGCGAGACGAAGAGGGAGGTGATCTCCGGGCCGATCTGGCGCAGCTCCCGACGGTGGGCGTGGCTAAGTTTCTCCAGGGTTCGCTTTCCAGAGCGAGTGAGCTTCAGGATGATGATGCGGTGGTCGCCGGCATCGGATTGCCGGGTGATCCATCCCCCGGTTTCCAGCCGCTTCGCCAGTTCCGCCGCCGTGTTCGGTTTGAGGCAGAGTCGCTCGGCCAAACGACCCACGCTGGCGCGACCTCCATCGGAACCTCGGATCACCAGCATCGCCTGATGCTGGCGCGGAGTGAGTCCTTCGCCGCAGGCCGCATTGCCGCTGAACTCCAGGAAGCGGCGGAGCGCATAGCGGAAGTTCGCGAGGCGCGCGTAGTCGGCATCGGAGAGCTTTCTCTGGGGTGAGGCCATCTGGCTCTTGAAATATGTCGTAGTGCGATATAACGCAAGCGCCACATCGCTGCACTGCAGTCGATTGCCTCCACCATTGCCATGCAACTTCAGGTCCATCGCCTCGCCCATAGCCCCTTCTGCCTCGCCATCGAGATCGCGCTCGATTCACTGGGAATCGACTTCGAGCGGCGGGAAGTCTCCGCCGCCGACCGGAGCGAGTTGCTGCGGCTGACCGGCGGGGCCTATTACGAGGTGCCGGTACTGGAGCACGGGGACAAGGTGGTCTTCGAATCCGGAGCGGATTCGCAGGATGTGGCCCGCTACATCGACAGCACCTTCGCGATGGGTAGCTTGTTCCCGGAGCGGCTGAAGGGGGTTCACGATCTGGTGATCCGCTACCTTGAGCACGAAGTCGAGGGCGTCACCTTCCGCGCCTATGACCCGTTCCATGTCGACTCGGTTGAGGATGTTGCCGAGCGCGGCATGATCGTCCGGCACAAGGAACGTAGGTTCGGGCGGGGCTGCGTCGAGCGCTGGAAGGAGGAGCGGGAAGAGATTCTCCGCGAGTCTGCGGAGCTGCTTCGCCCGTTCGAGGAGATGCTTTCGGAGAACGGCTACTTGTTCGGTAGTCAACCGGTCTATGCCGACTTCCTGCTCGGAGGAATTCTCGGCAACCTCCTTTTCGGCGGCCACAACCGTTTGCCCGCCGACCTTGGGCACTTGGCGGCCCTGCCGCAGCGATTGCAAGCCCTCCGCGACGGTGGCGCATGAGACGGTGGACCGAATGGCTCGGTGTTGAGCTCAACGTCGTCTCGACCAAGGAGAAGGCTGTCGCCACTGCGGGCGGGATGCTTTCGATCCTGCTGCTGTGCCTGGTTACGGAGGCATGCATCGGCATCGTTGACGGCTCAGCGTTGGTCGCCTCGATGGGGGCGAGCGCCGTGCTGCTTTTCGCGGTGCCGCATGGGCAGCTCTCGCAGCCTTGGCCGGTCATCGCGGGTCACGGCTTGTCTGCGCTGGTGGGGGTCGGCTGCGCAGCCTGGATTGGAAGTCCGATATTAGCTTCGGCCATGGCGGTTGGTCTCGCCATCGGGATCATGCACGGGCTCAAGTGCATCCATCCCCCAGGTGGAGCCACGGCCCTGACCGCAGTGCTCGGAGGAGCGGCAGTCCGGGATCTGGGCTTCGCCTACGTGTTGTGCCCGGTGTTGGCCAATGCGGCGGTGATGGTCGCGGTGGCGGTGGTCTTCAATGCAGGATTCCGCTGGCGCCGTTATCCGGCGGCCTGGGTAAACCGGCCGCGGATGGAAGATCCCGAGCGATCCAATCACGAAGATCTGGTCGAAGCGCTCCGGAGTCTGGACTTGTTCGTGGACCTTGCTGAAGACGACCTGTTGCGCTTGGGGCGAGAGCTGTCGAAAGCCCGCAGACGCCGTGTTGGGCAGGTAGGTAGAGCCCGAATGAAAGAGAGCAACGCGGCATGACGCGTGAAGAGAAGGGCGAATGTTGCTCAGGCCTCAGAAGAACCCGATCTCGAGGTGCTGGCAGTTCATCGGATGGATCGTGAGTCGATGTGAGCGCACCACACGGTGGTGGCCACTACCAGGGCGCCTACTGCCTGGTGGAGGACCGCGAGGTGGATGTCCACGGTGGTCATGACCGTGGCGATGCCGAGGGCAATCTGGGTGCCGAAGGCGCAGTGCAGGGCCACGGAGGCCCGTCGGTGGTCCTTGCGCACGCGGCGAGCGAGTACGGTGAGAGCGATCACCACCACCCAGGCCCACCAGCGGTGGAGGAAGTGGATGAGAACCGGGTGGTTTGGAAGGGTTTTGAGGGTTTCCAGCGACCACTCGATTCCGGGGGGGAAGAAGCGGCCGTACATCATCGGCCAAGTATTGGAGACGTAGCCGGCATTGAGTCCGGCGGTGAAGGCGCCGAGAAGGAGTTCGAAGATAAGGATGGCGAGGACCGCGACTCCGAAGCCGGTCAGCCGCGCGGGTCCGGTGCGGTCTTTTCCCAGGCTGTGGAGGTCGAGTGCCGTCCAGATCAGGCCTCCCAGGATGGTCAGGGCGAGCAGCAGGTGGACGGCGAGGCGGTAGTGGCTGACATCGGTGCGTTCGGTGAGGCCGGAGGCCACCATCCACCAGCCGGCGACGCCCTGCAGTCCGCCGAGGGCGAGGAGGATGACCAGCCGCGGCTTGAATCCCCGGGGGATACGCTTCCGTGCCCAGAACCAGAACAGCGGTAGGGCAAAGGCCAGGCCGATGAGGCGGCCGAGCAGGCGGTGAACCCACTCCCAGAAGTAGATGAACTTGAAGTCCGCCAGCGTCATGCCCGCCGGACCATTGATCTCGAGGTATTCGGGGATCTGCTGGTACTTTTCGAACTCCGCCTGCCAGGCCTGTTCGTTGAGTGGAGGCACGGCGCCGGTGATGGGCTTCCACTCGGTGATCGAAAGGCCCGACTCGGTGAGGCGGGTGATGCCGCCAACCACGACCATCACGAATACCAGCGTCGCGACGCCGAGCAACCAGTGGATGATTGAACGTTGCGTGAGACGGTCAGCGGGCATGGTGCGACTGTCTCAGGGCTTGGCATGCCTGAGAAGAGGCAAGCAGTAGGCGATCAGCACGAGGTAGAGCAGGGGGACCGGGTGCAGGAAGCTGACCTCGCGGCAAGCGATCACCAGTACGGCGACGGCGTAGATGAAGAGGAAAAAAACGGCCAGCGGGGTGCGGGTGAGCAGCATTCCGCCGGTGGCGGCCGTGGTGAAACCGAAGGGGAGCGGCAGGGCGGCCTCGCTGGACAGGCGCCCGCCGACCGCGGCGGCGAGCATGAAACCAAAGCCGGCGATGAGCATGATGATGCCGGGGACGACGAACAGCGCGGGGCGGGATTTCATGGGGACGCGACGACAAGGAAGGCGAGGAAGAGGGTGGCGAACCCGACGAGGCAGGCTTTCCAGATCAGGTGACCTCGGCGCATCTCCATGAAGCGGAAGGCGACCAGGAGAAACTTGATGGTGGCCAGTGCCATGACTGCCGGCGGCAGCAAATCGAGCTGTGGGAAGCGCTCGGCAACGAAGACGGACACGGCGGTGAGCGCCAGCAGGAAGAGGTAGGTGGCGAGGTGGTTCATGGGGTCCGTCAGAAGATGAGGTAGAGGAGGGGAAAGAGCAGCAGCCAGATGAGGTCGCACATGTGCCAGAAGACTCCTCCGGCCTCGAAGTCTTCGCTCTTGATGGTGGAGAGGCGTCGCAGCAGGACGCCGAGGATGACGAGGCCGACCAGCACGTGCATCAGGTGGAAGACGGTCAGCAGCCAGTACCAGGTGAAGAAGGGATCGGAGCCGAGGGTCTGGCCGTCGGAGATCTTGTCGGCGTACTCGACACCCTTGAGGCCGAGGAAGGCGAGACCGCCGGCGATGGCCAGCCACAGGCAGCGCCGGGCGCGGGGACGGTCGGACTGGTGGAAATGGCGCACGCTTTCGGCCATGAAGTAGCCGCTGGTGAGGAAGAACACGGTGTTGGCGACGCCGTAGCGCGGGTCGAGCAGCAGGCGCGATTGGTGGTAGGTTTCGGGGTCGTTGCGGGCGCAGATGACCAGCGCGATCAGGGCAACGCCGAAGGTGGCGAGCTCAAGGACGACGAGCATCCAGATGAAGAAACCTCCGGGCGGCTCGAGGAGGCGGGGGCGGAGAGGGGCGTCGGTTTCCATGGTCAACTGGCGAGCAGGCGGGCGAAGAGGCGGCTCATGTGGCGCGGCAGATCGTCGGGCGAGGGGACGACGTCGAAGTGATCGCGGCTGAACATCTGTGGGAAGGTCTCGCAGGCCTGCTTCTCGATGGCGAAGGCGTGGGTGCGAAGGCCGTGGAGCTTGCCGGTCTCGATCGCCTTGCGCACGTCGCGGATGCCGTAGGTGCCCTCGTAGCGGTCGTAATCGCAGGGGCGGCCATCGGTGACGAGGATGGCGATCTTTCGCGAGGCTTGCTGGTTGAGCAGCATCTCGTGGGCGTGGCGCAGCGCCGGCCCGATGCGGGTGTAGCCCTGCGGCTGGAGCGCGCCGAAGTGGAGCTTCGCCTTCTGCCACGGCTCGTGGAAATCCTTGAGCAGCTCGAAGCGGCAGGAGCGGCGCGTGTTGGAGGAGAAACCGGCGACGGCGAAGGACTCGATGGAGCCGTCGATGACCTCGCCGACGCAGTAAACGGTCTCCATGATGGCATCGAGCACGCGGATGTCGCGGACCCATGAGTCGGTGGAGAAGCTGAGATCGAGAAGCAGCATCGCGGCGACATCGTGGAGGTCTTTCTTGCGGTCGCAGTAGATCCGCTCGTCGGGCGTCTGGCCGCTGCGCAACCGCACGCGGGAATCGACGACGGCGTCGAGGTCGAGCTCGGTGCCGACCGGTTGGCGGTGGAGTTGCAGGAACTCGGAGGTCAGATGGGCGAACTGCTTGCGCAGACGCCGGACCAGGTCGGCGTGCTTGGTTTCGACCCCCGCCAGCCACTCGGGGTGCGAGTCGCTGCGGGGATGGATCTGGAGCCGGCACCAGGCATCCTTGTAGCGCCGCTTCTTGTAGTCCCACTCGGGGTAGGGGACGCCAGCGGTCGGGATCGAGTCGTCCACCTCAAGGCCGAGACCGTCGAGGATCACGTCGCTGCGGTAGATCGAGCGCGGACGCTCGGCGGAGCGGATCACCTCGCGCATCTCGACCTCGCGGAGGGCTTCCTCGTGGTCTTCCAGTTCGTCGTCGGCGTCCTTCTTGCGGCTCAGCCCGCTGGTCTCCTCGAGGCATTCGGCCTTCTCGAAGGTGTGGATGGGCATGTCGGCGCCGTGGCCGTCGTCCTCGGGGTCCGGCAGAACTTCCACGTCGGTTTGGCCGCGGCCCTCGATCTCGGTGGTGACTTCGGAGGCGTCCGGGGCGTCGGGCGTGGCACCCTCGATGGACTTCGGGTCGCGGGTATCGTCGGCGCGGGGCGTGCCGAGCAGCTCCCACAGGCCTTCCTCGCCGACGAGGTGTTCCTCGAGGTAGCGGGCCTTCTCGGGAAGCCGGGGAAATTCCGCGGTGAGGGATTCGACGAGCCCGCCCAGCCCCCGGCCGTCGTCCTGCCAGCGGTCGCGAATTGCAAGGGCGGCGAGGACGGTCTTCAGCTCGTAGAGCCGGAGGTTGTCCTCCGGGCTGGCGGCTGCGTGGAAGCCAGGTGGGAGGCAGACGCGGTCGCCGAGGCAGAGCACCGGGTTGTCGGTCTCGAACAGCCCGACATTCCGCCCGGAGAGCATCCGGGCCAGCAGCATCAGGGCACCGCGGTGGTCGGCGAGGCGGGCTTCCCGCTCCGCCTGCTCGCGCTGCTGCGGCTTGGTCACCCAGCGCTCGTAGAGCGACTTGAGGCCAAGGAAGGTGCTTTCTTCCCACTCGAACATTGGATGGGTCGTGGTTGTTGTAGCGGCTTGCAAAGCCGCTCTCCCCATTCAGATGCTGATTTCGATGAGCTGGGTAATGGCGGCGAGCGCCTCCTCCTCGTCGCTGAGCGGGCCGGCGATGGCGGTGGTGCAGGCGAGCCGCGGCGGGATGCCGGCGGCGATGAGCTTGCCGGCGGCGATCAGCAGGCGGGTCGAGACGGACTCCATCAGCGACAGCTCGGTGAGCTGGCGGATCTTGCGGCCGATGCGGACCAGTTTGCGGGCGGTCGCCTCGTCGGTACCGGACTCGGTGGCGACGATGCGCACCTCGTCGTCTTCGCCGGGGTAGTCGAAGGCGATCGCGAGGAAGCGCTGGCGGGTCGAGGGCTTGAGCTCGCGCAGGCTGCGCTGGTAGCCGGGGTTGTAGCTGACCACGAGCATGAAGTCGTCGCCCGCCCGCAGGTGCTCGCCGGTGCGGTCGAGGAAGATCTCGCGGCGGTGGTCGGTGAGCGAGTGGATGACGACGATCGCGTCGGCCCGCGCCTCGGCGATCTCGTCGAGGTAGAGCAGTGCGCCGGAGCGCACCGCGCGGGTCACGGGTCCGTCATTCCAGACCGTGTCGCCGCCGACCAGCAGGTGGCGGCCGAGCAGGTCGGTGGCGGAGGTGTCCTCGTTGCACGAGACGGTGATCAGTTCGCGGCCGAGGCGCGCGGCCATGTGCTCGACGAAGCGTGTCTTTCCGCAGCCGGTCGGCCCCTTCAGCATCAGTGGGAGCTGCGAGCGATGGGCCTTTTCGCACAGCTCCACCTCGCGACCGGTCGGCAGGTAGAAGGGCAGCGCGGTTTCGGTGGCTGCGGGATTTACAGTGACGGTGGAGCTCATGATTCAGCGGGGTCGGCTCCGAGCGCCTCATCGGTCGGGCGTCCGTAGCGGATGAAGTTCAGGACGAAGAGCAGGATGCCGACGGTGAACAGCGCGGCGGCGAGGACCAGGCCGAAGAAGTGCGGCTCGACCTCCTTCTGCACCTCGAGGAAGTCGATGCCGGTGCGCCTTTCGAGCACCACCTGGCTGACCCCGGCGACGGCGAAGGCGCCGGTCATCGCGACCATGCCGATGTTTGAGATCCAGAAGCCGTAATTCGAGGCGGCCGTGTCCCACAGCTTGCGGCCGGTCATCAGCGGCATCGAGTAGGCCATCATGGCGAAGACGATCATCGCGTAGGCGCCCCAGAAGGCGAGGTGGCCGTGCATCGCGGTGACCAGCGTGCCGTGGGTCCACAGGTTCACCTGCGGAAGGGTGTGGGCGAAGCCGAGGAAGCCGGCGCCGACGAAGGACATGATCGCGCAGCCCAGCGTCCAGGTCAGGGCGGTCTTGTTGGGGTGCTTGCGGCCGCCCTTGCGCGCCATGTAGAGCGCGTAGATCGCCATCCCCAGGAAAGCCAGCGGCTCAAGGGCGGAGAAGATGCCGCCGACGATCAGCCAGTAGCGCGGCACGCCGATGTAGTAGTAGTGGTGGCCGGTGCCGAGGATGCCGGAGATGAAGGTCAGGCCGACGATGATGTAGAGCCACTTCTCGACGATCTCGCGGTCGACCCCGGTGAGCTTAATCAGCAGGAAGCAGAGGATGCCGCCCATGATCAGCTCCCACACACCCTCGACCCAGAGGTGGACGACCCACCACCGGTAGAACGAGTCGAGCGTCTGGTTGTCGAAGGTGATCATGCCCGGCAGGTAGAGCAGGGCGGCCGCCAGCAGGCCCATGTAGAGAACGATGGCGGTGGTGGTGAAACGCTTCCCGTTCCACACCGTCCAGCCGATGTTGGCCAGGAAGAGCAGGACGTTGGCGACCACCAGGTAGTCGAGCGGGCGGGGGATCTCGAGGAACTTGCGGCCCTCCCAGATATTGAGGTGGTAGCAGACGATCGCCGTCACCCCGACCAGCAGGAAGGAAATGAGCTGGACGTAGGCGAGTTTCGGCCAGGCGATCTCGCGATCGGCCTCTTCGGGGATTATGTAGTGGGCCGCTCCCATGAACCCGAGCAGCAGCCACACCACCAGCAAGTTGGTGTGCACCGCGCGGGCGGTGTTGAAGGGGATGATGTCGTGGAGGACGTCGAAGCCCATGTGGGCGAAGCCCATGATGAAGCCGTAGACGATCTGCAGCACGAGCAGCAGCAGCGCCGGGGCGAAGAACCAGTAGGCGATCTTCTGTGTCTTGAATTTCATGGTGGTGGCGGGGTCAGTGGTTTTCGGAAAGGCTGAGGAGGTAGTCGACAATCTCGTCGAGTTGCTCCGGAGTCATCGGGATCTGGGGCATGGCAGTGCCGGGCTTGATCTTCTGCGGATCGGAGATCCATGCTTTCATCGCGTCGCGTTCCATCTTGGCGCCCACGAGGTCGAGGGCCGGGCCGACGTTTCCACCCTCGCCCCCAACACTGTGGCAGGCGGCGCAGATGGTGCTGAACATCTGCGGCTTGGGGACGTCGGTCTTGCCGGTGGTAACGACCGGCGCGGCGACGCGTCCGAGCGGCGGATCGGCGGGGAACCCATTGAGGTCGACCTTTCCGCACCACTCGAAGAAGGCGATGATCTCCTCGATTTCCTCGTCGGTGAAATCGTACTGCACCATCTTGCGCTCGCCCGGATACATCGCCTGCGGGTCCTTGAGGAAGAGTCGCATCCAGTCCTTGCCGCGGCGCTCGACGACCTTGGTCAGCTCGGGCGCGTAGTAGGCACCCTCGCCGAAAAGCGTGTGGCAGCCCATGCAGTTGTTGTCCTCCCAGATCTCCTTGCCGGCGATGACCTGCGGCGTGAGATTCCCTTCGTTGGTCAGGTGCGGGACCTGCCTGTGGGAGTCGTAGGTGAGGGCCAGAAAGGCCAGCGAGAAGACGCCGGTTCCTCCGAGGAAGAAGGCGCGTGCCTGGGATTTCGATAACATGGTGGTCGTGGTTCGGGGTTGAGAAACGGATCAGCTGCAGCCCTGGCTGGTGCCGCACTGGGTGCAGACGCCGCAGGCGCCGGCGCGGATGACCTTCTCCGAGCCGCAGTTGGAGCAGGGGACATCCATGTAGGCGGTGCCGAGGGCGGCCTGCACCCGGTCTTCTGGTTCGCGCGGCTGGTCCCCGACCTGCAGGTCGCGGACGGGTCGGTTGACGGCCGCCTGTTCCATCTCGGCGACCTCGGGCATGGGCAGCTCGGCCTGACCGTGGTCCGGCGAGGTTGCCTCGCGGTAGCCCTTGATGAATTCGCAGCCCATCCAGCGGAAGACGTAGTCGGTGATGCTGAAGGCGGTGCGGATGGCTGGATGGCCGGTATAGCCGCTGGGCTCGAAGCGCTGGTAGGCGAACTTGTGGACCAGCTCCTCCAGCGGCACGCCGTACTGGAGGGCAATGGACGTGAGGGTGGCCACGGTGTCCATCAGCCCGCCGATGGTGCTGCCCTCCTTGGAGATCTGGATGAAGATCTCGCCCGGCTGGCCGTCGGGGAACAATCCGACGGTCAGGTAGCCCGCGTGACCGGCGATCTCGAAGCTGTGCGTCAGCGACATGCGGGTGTCGTTGAGGCGCCGGCGGGTGGGAGCCTCGAGCTGGCGTCGCAGCTCCTCGTTCTCCTTCGCCAGCTCGGCGAACCCCTCGGTCACGGCATCGGCGGGCGTGCAATCGGAGGCGTCGTCGCCTTTCTTCGTCGCCAGCGGGGCGCTGCGCTTCGAACCGTCGCGGTAGATCGCCACCGCCTTGAGCCCGAGTTCCCAGGCCTCGATGTAGGCCTGCATGATGTCCTCGACCGTGGCACTCTCGGGAAGGTTGACCGTTTTCGAGATCGCGCCGCTGAGGAAGGGCTGGACGGCGGCCATCATCCGCAGGTGGCCGCGGTAGTGCAGGCTGCGCGTGCCGAGGTGGGCCTTGAAGGCGCAGTCGAACACCGGCAGGTGCTCCTCCTTCAGTCCGCTGGGCACCGGGTCGCCGCTCTCCGGGTCGGTGACGTCCTCGATGGTGTCCCATTTCTCGATGTGGGCGAGGATGGAGGAAATCCCGGACTCATCGTAGCCGAGCCGCCGCAGGGCGGGGGCGACGGTGCGGTTGACCAGCTTGAGCATGCCGCCCCCGGCGAGCAGCTTGTACTTCACCAGTCCGAGGTCGGGCTCGATGCCGGTGGTGTCGCAGTCCATCAGAAAGCCGATCGTGCCGGTCGGGGCGAGCACGGTGACCTGGGCGTTGCGGAAACCATGGCTGCGGCCGGTGTCGCGAGCATGATCCCACGCATGGCGGGCGGCGCGAGCGATCTCGCCGCATTCGCCGTCTTCAGGGAGTCCGCAGGCGTGGTCGTAGTGGCGCTCGATGACCTCCGTCATCGCCGGTGCGTTGGACGCGGCGGGCGGGTCGGTGAGATTGCCGTAGCGGGCGTCGTGGTAGGAGGGGAAGGGACCGGTGACGGTGGCAAGTTCCGCGCTCACCTCGTAGGCGTGACCGGTCATCAGCGAGGTGATGGAGGCGGCGAGTTCGCGGCCCTCGTCGCTGTCGTAGCCGAGTCCGCGGCTCATGATCAGGGCGCCGAGGTTGGCGTAGCCGAGACCCAGGGTGCGGAAGGCGTGGGAGTTCTCGGCGATCGCCTTGGTCGGGTAACTGGCGCGATCGACCAGGATCTCCTGGGCGACGATGAAGATCCGCACCGCGGCCTTGAAGCGATCGACGTCGAAGCCTCCGTCTTCCCGCCGGAAGCGCATCAAGTTGAGCGAGGCGAGGTTGCAGGCGGTGTCGTTGAGGAAGAGGTATTCCGAGCACGGATTGGTCGAGTGCTGGCGACCGCTGCCCTTGCAGGTGTGCCAGCGGTGGATGGTGCTGTCATACTGAATGCCGGGGTCGCCGCAGGTCCACGTGCCCAGGGCAATCTTGCGCAGCAGCTCGCGGGCATCCTTCTTTTCGCAGCGTTCACCATCGGTCACCCGGCGCGTCCACCATTCCCCGCCATCGACCGCCGACTGCATGAACTCGTCGCTGACGCGCACCGAGAGGTTCTCGTTCTGGAACATCACCGAGCCGTAGGCATCGCCGTTGTAGCTGCCGTCGTAGCCCTGCTCGATGAGCGCCCAGGCCTTCTTTTCCTCGATCGTCTTCGCCTCGATGAACTCCTCGATGTCCGGGTGCCAGGCCTTGAGGGTGTTCATCTTTGCGGCGCGGCGGGTCTTGCCGCCGGATTTCACCGCGTTGGCCACCTGATCGTAGATGCGCAGGAAGGACAGCGGGCCGGAGGGTTTGCCGCCGCCGGTGAGCTTCTCGCGGCTGGAGCGCAGCGTGGAAAGGTCGCTACCGGTGCCGGAGCCGTACTTGAAGAGCATCGCCTCGGCCTCGGCCAGACGCATGATGTCCTCCATGCTGTCCTCGACGCCCTGGATGAAGCAGGCGCTCGCCTGGGGGTAGTGATACTGGCCAGGAGCGCGGCGGGCGCAGGCATCGTCGGGGCTCCAGTACCAGTTCCCTTGCTGGCCGCCCTCGCCGATGCCGTAGAGGTGGTGGAGGCCGACGTTGAACCACACCGGCGAGTTGAAGGCGCCGTGCTGGTGGAGGCAGAGCCAGGTGAGATCATGATAGAAAGCCTCGGCGCTCGCTTCGTCGCGCAGGTAGCCGTCCTCCAGACCCCAGTCGGCGATGGTGCGGGTGACACGGTGAATGAGCTGGCGCACCGAGTGCTCACGGCCCCCGATCTTCGGATCGTCGCCGAGGGCGGGATCACCGTAGAAATACTTCGACACGACGATCTTGGTCGCGAGTTCGCTCCATTCCTTCGGCACCTCGACGTTCTCCTGCCGGAAGATCACCTCGCCCTTGTCGCCGGTGATCTCGGCGGTGCGGGAGTCCCATTCGATTTCATCAAAGGGCGCGGTGCCGGGGGTGACGAACACCGGCTCGAAGGTGAGACCGGTGGATGAGGCCGAAGTGGAAGCGGAGGGGGGCGTCGGAAGGGTCGGGGTCTCCATGGTGGCGTCGTGGATGGCGGTGAACGGGCGGAGTTGTAGTCGGACCAAACTAAAAAGGAAATAACTTTCTTTTAATCTTGAAAAAGCGCTATAATGGGTCGAGCGTCGCGCCGTTATGAGTCATTCAGCAGTGGTATTTTCCCCGGAGGGAACTCCGGTTCTTGAACGGACGGTGGGCGAGTTGGTCGCCGAGCGGCCGTCGCGGTCGAAGGTGTTCCAGAAGCACGGAATCGATTTCTGTTGTCAGGGGGGGCGGACCCTGGGCGAGGCCTGCCAGCGCAAGGTGGTCGATCCGTCGGTGGTGGTTGGAGATCTTGAGGCGGAGTCCCGCGAGGTGGTCGAGGAGGCAAATCCCGCAGAGCTGCCGCCGGTGGAGCTGATCGACTACATCGTGTCGAAGCACCATGGCTATCTGCGCGAGGAACTGCCGCGCATCCACACCATGGCGCAGCGGGTGGCGCAGGTCCACGGGCCGCACACCCCCTCGCTGGTGCAGGTGCACCTGATCTACGAGGAAATGATGGTCGAGCTCGCGCATCACATGATGAAGGAGGAGGACGTCCTCTTCCCGGCGATCAAGGCGATGGCGTCGGGGGAACCGGCGGGCATCCCGCTGGACGGGGCGCTCGCGACCATGCTGGAAGAGCACGACGAGGCGGGTGCGGCGCTGGCGAAGCTGCGTGAGCTGACCCACGGCTTCACGCCACCGGACGAGGCGTGCAACACCTACCGGGCCCTGTTCGCCGGCCTCGCGGACCTGGAGGCGGACCTCCACCGACACATCCACCTCGAGAACTCGGTGCTCTTTCCCGCCGCGCGGGAGATGGCGGGAATCTGATCTTGGGCCACGGGAAAGGGTCGGATGGCCATTCGGGGGGATCCCGCCTCCGGCCCTTTCCCGCAAGGCCTTGTGATGCTCGATCTGCCCGGATATGTTCGGGATCTTTCTGCTGCTGCACCTTCTTGCCGCCACCATCTGGACCGGCGGACACCTGGTGTTGGCACTCGGAATCCTTCCTCGCGCACTGCGGGAGCGGGATCCGAATGCAATCCAACAGTTCGAATCCCGCTACGAGCGGATCGGCATCCCGGCTCTGATTGTGCAGGTCGCGACGGGCCTGTGGTGGGCCCGTCGGTTGGTGCCGGACCCGTCGCTGTGGTTCGACTGGAGTCACCCGCTGGGTCGGCTGGTCGCGATCAAGCTGAGCCTGCTGGCGATCACTGCGGGTTTAGCGATCGACGCGCGACTGCGGATCATCCCGAAGCTGGGCGAGCGCAACCTGCACGCCCTCGCCTGGCACATCGTCCCGGTCACCGCCATTTCGGTGCTCTTCGTGGTGGTCGGCGTTTCGTTCCGGACCGGGTGGTTGATGGGGTGAGGCAGTGATCGCACCCCAGAGCTCGATGCTCGGCGAACCATGGAAACTCTGACCGAACCGATCCGAATCCGATCCAATGAAAATGCCATCCACCGTAGTGATCCTGACGCTTGGCTTGAGCCTACTCGCTTGTCGGCGTCCCTCCGAACAAGCCACCGGCGAGCGTGACGGCGACGTCTCTCGAAGTTCCACGGCGTTGAAATCCAAGGTCGAGAGTTCCGCCAAATGGACCATGCCGGACGCCATGATGCAGCATGTTCGGATTCTCGAAGCGGATGTCCGCAGCTTCGAGTCCTCTGAGAACAAGGACCATGCGGAGCTCTCTGCGAAGATCGAGAAGCACACCCAGCAGTTGATCGCCGATTGCACGATGGAGGGCGAGGGGCACGCCGCGCTGCATGACTGGCTGATGCCCTTCCTCCAGCTCAACAAGGACTACGCGACGGCACCCGATGCGGCCACCCGATCGGCCCGCTTCGAGGAAATCCAGGATGCGCTCGCGAGGTTCCACGAGCGTTTCGAATAGACTCAGTCCGGAGGTAACCCAGAGGTTGGATCAGGGGCTCCTGAGTGCTTCGCGACGGTAGCTCGATCCGGGGACTAGTGAGCGAACTTCAGCACCGCCACGCCACCAATGATGAGGACAACGCCGACGTAGCGGAGGAGCGAGGAGGCGTCACCGAAGAACGTGACGCCGACGAAGAAGGTGCCGGCCGCGCCGATGCCGGTCCACACCGCGTAGGCGGTGCCAATCGGGATCTGGCGCTGGGCGAGCCAGAGGAGGATGCCGCTGAGTGCCATGAAGCCGATGGCCATGCCGATCCCGGCCCCTCGGAACTGGGGGTTCTGGGAAAGCTTGAGCCCGACCGGCCAGCCGATCTCGAACAGGCCTGCGAGGAGAAGATAGATCCAGCTCATGAGCGAGAACTCATCGACCATGGAAGGACGGAAGGCAACGACCGGCTGCCGGAGATATGTCCGTGCGGTCGCCGGCGGAAAGCTCAGGACGCCGACCCGCCAGCGCTGGCGGGAGTCAGGCAGCCTGCTTGAAGCAAAGGGTGTCGCTTCAGCAGCCGGTCGGCGCGGCGTCCGGATTCCCGGACCGGCTCCGCCTGAGCGATTTCCGCTTCCGTGGACAGCGGCTTTTGATGACGCCTTCCTCGTAAACCGGAAGGCGGCGTTCGCGGCGGAGCTTCCAGCTCCAGAAGGCGGCGATGACCACCCACAGCAGCGCGGCGTAGATGAAGTGGGAGATGCGGACCTTGGGGACGAAGTCGGAGGTCAGGCGGGTGGCCGCGGTGAAGAGCACGAGGGCCCACAGCGCGTGGAACCAGCGCAGCGGCGAGGCGAGTCGGTCGTGGCGTTCGTTGTGACCGAGGATCACGCGTGTGGCGGCGGCGAACATGAGCAGGCCGGCGCCACCGATGAACATCAGGTGCAGCATGCCGATGCGCAGCGGGTCGAACCAAGCGGCGAGCAGCCAGCCGCCGGCGGCGCAGGGGACGACCCAGCGCAGCGCGAGGCCGAGGCCGTTGACCTTCGTCCAGGCGACCAGCCCGGGGACCGAGCGGGCGAGGTGGAGCGTGACCACCCCGGCGCGGAGCACGTGGCCGGCACGGCCGTGACCCCACGCCTCCAGGGCGAAGCTGGCGATGAGAAGGAGTCCGGCGGCGAGAGACTCAAGGAAGGGACGCATCCAGCCTGACGGGATGGTGAGACTCTCGTCGAAGGAATGCGGCGAGCGTTCTCCGAAGAAGCGCGGCAGCAGGTAGGGGGCGACGCCGAGGATGGGAAGCCACAAGAATCCCTGGAAGTAGAGGAGGCGGAGGACGGCGTATACGGGAGGTGAGGTTGAAATGCCGGCACCGAAGACCAGGCTGGCGGTGGCGGCGCCGCCGAGGCCGAGCACGGCGAGCGGCAGACCGGGCGGCGGCACGTCGTGCCGGGCGAAGAGAAAGCGGCCAAGCAGGCTGGCGAGCACGCCGAGCAGCCAGAGGCCGGCGAGGAGGTCGGCGGCGGCGATGCGGTTGAACCACAGCGCGATCATCATCGCCAGCGCGAGGCCGAGGTG
Organism: Verrucomicrobiia bacterium; assembly: GCA_030431475.1. Taxonomy (GTDB): domain Bacteria; phylum Verrucomicrobiota; class Verrucomicrobiia; order Verrucomicrobiales; family Akkermansiaceae; genus Haloferula. Next base: position 19,080 of record JAUIJD010000032.1, read on the forward strand.
GACAAGGAACTCCCAACGGAAGAAGGGACGGGTGCCGAGCAGGCGCGGGCCGGCGGTGCCAAGGAAGCCGACGACGAGGCTGCCACCGAAGCCGAGGACCATCCAGCGGGCGTGGGCCTCGAGCGGGTAGTATTCTATCCAGCCACGGAAGATGGCGGGCCACAGCATGACTCCGATCACCGAGGCCAGCACACCGAGCGGAAAGAACAGGCGGAAGGGCTCTTCGGTGAGCCGGGTGAGGTGGCGGGTGATGGGGTTCATGGTGGGAGGCGGCGGGCTGCCCCGGGTTGGGGCCGCCACGGGTTCAGCAGGTGGCGAGTGGGGATCCCGTTTCTTCTTCGGTGAGGTAGCAGGCGGGGTCGCTGCCCCAGAGGTCGCCGTTGGCAAAGGCGGCGCGGGTGCGGAAACCGCCGCCGCAGATGCCGAACCAGCGGCAGTCGGCACACTTTCCGCGCATCAGTGTCTGGCGGCTGCGCTCGTCGAGCAGGCCGACCGAGCGGATCTCCTCGAGCAGGGGGGCGCTCGGTGCGTGGCGGCCATCCCAGATCTCGGAGAAGGGGGTGGTCTTGACGTTGCCGAGCTGCATGTCCTGCCAGAATTGGTCGGGGTGGACGTCGCCCTGGGTGTCGATGTTGGCCACGGCGCGCCCGGAGCTGTTGGCACCGCCACCGTTCCAGTCGAGGAGGCGGCGGGCCTGGTCGAGGTTCGGATGGTCCTCGCGCTCCATGCGGTGGAGCAGGTAGGCGCCGTCGGCGGGCTGGGTCACCGTGAGGACCTCGCGGTTCTGGCCGGTGGCGTTCCAGTGCTCGACGCGGGCGATCAGGGTGTCGATCGCGCGGCGGGATTCGTCGGGGTCGAGGACCTGGAGTTCGCTGCCGCGGCCGGCCGGGACGAGGTGGTAGAAGCAGGTGCGCTGGATGTTCTGTTCCTCGATGAAGTCGAGGATGCGCTCGATGTTGGCGACGTTGTGACGGGTGAGGGTCATCCGCAGGCCGGTCTTCTGGCCGGCCCGCTCGCAATTCCGGAAGCCCCGGACGGCGGCCTTGAAGGCGCCCTTCTTTCTCCGGAACTCGTCGTGAATGGCGCCGATGCCGTCGAGCGAGATGCCGACGTAGGCGACATTCGCCTCCTTCAGCCACGCGGCCCTTTCGGGGGTGATGAGGGTGCCGTTGGTGGAGATGGTCAGCTTGAGGCCGGCGGCGGTGGCGTGATCGACGAGGTCGAAGAAACGCGGATGGATGAGCGGTTCGCCGCCGGAGAGAAGGAGCGAGGGGATGCGGTAGGCGGCGAGGTCGGCGACGACATCCTGCATCTGCCCCCAGTCGAGCTCGCCGGGGTACTGCTGCGCCATCGAGTCGGAGTAGCAGTGGACGCAGCGCAGGTTGCAGGTGCGGGTGATGTTCCAGACGACGATGGGCTTTCGGGCGCGGGAGCTTTCGGCGGAAGTGTGAGCAGTGCCGTAGCGGAGGTCGTCGGCGGGCTGGGCGGCGCCGGTCCAGAGGCGGGTGAGGTTGATCATGTCGTTGCGAGTGCGGGTTCGTAGGAGCAGGAGGGGTCGGCGGCGAAGGGATCGCCGGTGAGACCGTAGGCGCGGGCGCGGGAGCCGCCGCAGATCTTGCGGAACTCGCAGCGGCCGCACTTGCCGCCGAGGGCATCGGAGTCCCGGAGGCTGACGAAGAGCGGGTGGCTGCGGTAGATTTCGGCAGGGTGGCGGTGGCGGACGTTGCCGCAGTCCATGGGGAGGAAGCCGCTGGGGCTGACCACGCCGGTGTGGGAGATGAACATGATGCCGCGGCCGTCGCGAATGCCGAGCGGCGAGCGCATGCCGGGGCGGCCCTTGGCGCCGCCCATTCCGCGCTGGGCGAGGATGCGGCGGAAATGGTGGCCCTCGGTCGTCTTGATGGCGAAGGGGGCGGTGCCGACGAGGTCGGCCATTTCCTCGAAGATGTCTTCGAGTTGGTCGGCGGACGGCATGTCCTTCGCACCGGCGCGACCGGTCGGGACGAGGACAAAGACGCTCCACATCGCGGGCTTGAGCTCGAACATGAGGTCGCGGAAGGCGCCGAACTCATGCAGATTGCCGGCGGTCAGGGTGGTGTTGATCTGGACCGAGAGGCCGGCGTCGTGAGCGAGGTGGACGGCGCGGATGGTGCGGTCGTAGGTGCCGGTCAGGCCGCGGAAGTCGTCGTGGGTCTCGCGGCTGGCACCGTCGAGGCTGAGCGAGATGCGGTCGATGCCGGCCTCGCGGATGGCGGTGAAATCGAAGTTCACCAGGCGAGCGGTACCGGACGGGCTGAGGCCGACTCGCATCCCGGCGGCGGTTCCGCGGCGGGCGATGTCGAGCACGTCCGGCCGCATCAGCGGGTCGCCCCCGGTGAGGATGAGCATCGGCGGAGCAAGTTCGCCCAGGCGGTCGACGAGTTCGAGAGCCTCGGATTCATCGAGTTCGTCCGGGTGGCGGCGCGGCTGGGCCTCGGCGCGACAGTGGCGGCAGGCCAGCGCGCAGGCGCGGGTGACTTCCCAGAAGACGAGGAAGGGGCGCTCGGCGAAAGGGTCGGTTCCGCTGGAAGGGTAGGTGGGCGCGACCATGATCAGGGCCGGGAGTCGGGGGCTTCTTCCGGGGCGAGCACCTTGCGAATCGAGGTCAGCATGGAGGTCGGATCGGCACCGAGACCTTCGAGGCGGTGGAGGATTTCCCCGGTGGGCGACAGCAGGGTGAGGACGTTCGAGTGGGCGAAATCGGTGTCATTCACCTTCCGGTAGCGGATGCCGAGCGCGACGGAGAGCTCGAGGATGGCATCCTCGTCGCCACGCAGGCCGTGCCAGCGCTGGTGGTCGACCTTGTATTGATCGAGGAAATTCTTCAGCTGGGCTGGAGTGTCGCGCTCGGGGTCGATCGAGACGAATACCACGGCCAGCTTGGCGCGTTCTTCAGGCGTGAGCTTCCTCTCGATGGCGAGCAAGTCGGCGGCGAGGCGGGGGCAGGCGAACTTGCAGGTCGCGTAGCCCATGGTGATGAGGACGGGCCGGCCTTCGAGGTCGGCGAGCTTGAGCTCCTTGCCGTGCTGGTCGGTCCAGGTCGCGTCGAACTGATGGATCGACTCGGTGGAGGCCGCGGCGGCGTCCTCGTTGTGCTCGCAGCAGGACGAGGCGTGGACGCTGGCGAGGCCAAGACCGAGGATGGCGGTGAGGAGGGCGGGAGCATTCATGGGGATGGATGGGTTTCGAGGTTGCGGGCGCCGCGGAAGCCGAGGTTGGTGACGGTGAAGTTTCCCTCGAGGCTCGAGCGGAAGGCGTAGCGCATGAAGGCGGCGTAGTTGGCGGCGTCGGTGGCGTTCACCGCACCGCCGGCGCAGAAGAGGGAGCGGTCGAGCGAGGCGTCGTTGCGGGCCGCGCCGGTGACCATCTGGTTGTTGAAGTCGCGGACCCATTCCCAGACGAGTCCGTGCATGCCGGCGACGCCGCGAAAGTCGGTCCCGGCGGTGCTCACCGAGGGCAGCACGGGTGGGTTGGGCTTGCCGTACCAGGTGAGGATGCGGGCGAGGAAGGCGGGGTCGCCGGTGGCGTTGGCACGGACGGCATCGGCCCGTGCGGCGAATTCCCACTCGTCCTCCGTGGGCAGACGTTTGTCCAAGGTCTTGAGGTAGGCGCGGGCGGCGAACCAGGAGACGTGGACGACCGGGGCGTCGGCGGGGGCGCCGGGTCCGAGTTCGAGGTCGCCGGCCCAGTGGGCGAGGTAGTTTTCCGCGGCGAACAGGCGACTGACCCGGGATCGGCGCCACTTCGGGTGCTCACGGACGAACTCGAGGAAATCGGCATTGGTGACCGGGCGACGGTCGAGTAGATAGGAGGTGACCTGCCGCGGTTGATCGCGATCGCCGAACATCGGCAGGTAGTCGCCGCCCTCGATCCTGGCCATTTCCGGCGGAACCGGAGAAGGGTCGGCGGCTTCTTCCCCCCGGACGAAGCCGGCGACACAAGCCAGGACGAGGACGACGTTTTTCATCATCGAATGAAATGGGATGAGCTACTTCTTGGCAGCGCGGACCTTGGCGACCTGGTCGGGAGTGACCTCGACGCCCTTGTTGTCCCACTGGGAGTAGACGTAGGTCAGCACGTTGGCGGTGGCCTCATCGCTGAGGCCTAGCTGCGGCATGATGCTGTTGAACTTGTCGCCGTTGACCGTGACCTCGCCCTGGAGGCCGTGGAGGACGACGTCGATGGCGCGGTCGACGCCCTCGTTGAGGTAGTCGGACGCCGCCAGCGGCGGGAAGGCGGCCGGGACGCCGACGCCGTTCGGCATGTGGCACGCGGCGCAGTTGGCGCCATAGACGATCTTGCCGGCTGCGATGCGGTCCTCCTTGGTGGCGGCGGCTGCCGCGGGTTGGCTGTCGCTCGGGATCGCCTGGACCACGCCGCCTTCCGGTAGATAGACCTCATCCTTCTTCTGCCCGGAGAAGACCGCTAGGTCGGGGTCGCCGCCAGCGTTGAGGATGCCGAGGGCGCCCTTGTTGAAGGCGCGGAAAATCGAGTGATCGACGAGGATGAAGTCGCCGTTGGTTTCCAGCTTGAACTCGCAGATCGTCGCGCCACCGGCCGGGACGAGGGTGGTCTGGACGTTCTCCTGAAAGCGACTTCCCGCCTCGGTGTAGACGCGGTCGAAGATCTCACCGATCACGTGGAAGGAGGACACGAGGTTGGGGCCCCCGTTACCGACGAACAAGCGGACGGTTTCACCCTTTGAAGCCTGCAGGGCGTTCTCTCCGGTCATTGAGCCGACCGCACCGTTGAAGACCACGTAGTCGGGGTTCTCCGCGAGTGCCTTCTCCATGTTGAAGCCTTGAAGTCCGGGTTCGCCGTACTTGCCGGTCGTGTAGAAGTCGCCTTGGACGACGTAGTATTCCCTGTCCACTGGTGGCAGGCCTTCCTTCGGCTCGACGAGGATCAGACCGTACATCCCGTTGGCGATATGCATGCCCACCGGGGCGGTGGCGCAGTGGTAGATGTAGAGTCCGGGATTGACCGCCTTGAAGCTGAAGTTGGTTTTGTGCCCCGGCGCGGTGAAGGTCGCCTTGGCGCCGCCGCCGGGGCCGGTCACGGCGTGGAGGTCGATGTTGTGGGGCATTTTGCTGGACGGGTGGTTCATCAGGGTGAAGTCCACCTCGTCGTTCTGGCGCACGCGGATGAACTTGCCGGGCACGCTCCCGCCGAAGGTCCAGAAGGTATAGTCGACGCCGTCGGCCATACGCTTGACGACCTCGGTGACCTCGAGTTCGACCGTCACGCGGGTCGGGTGCTTCCGGGTTATCGGAGGCGGGACGTTCGGTGCGTCCGTGAGGACGGCGACCTCCTCGCCCTGAAGGGGCAGGTCTTCGGTCTCGGAAGGGGCGACGGTTTGGCCCGGACAGGCAAGGGAGACGAAAGCAAGGGTGGTGATGAAGGTCGGCAGAAGTTTCATGGCGGATGGAATGGCGGTGTGGATTTCCGATTGCTTGATTCGTTCAAATACTCACGCGGCCTCAGAGCCAGAACAAGAAAAAAAGAAAAAGTATTCTGGAATAGGTTGCTCGTGATCTCAAGTTGCGGGACAAGACATCTCTTCTCCAACCGTGAACCTCAGAGGAGAGAGGGGAAGGGACAGCTCCCTTGCTCCCTAGGCGGGATGTCTCGGGGTGATCAAGGCCGAAAAATCTAGTGGATTTCTCCTGCCCGTATTGCCCGATCCCGGCGAGACCTGGCGGACATGAGAGACATGGGGGTCGTTGGAGGACAGCAACCGTCTGGAACCCTTGTAACACCAACGTTTTCAGGATCTAGTGGGGGCAACCCCGTGGAGGTTCGATTCCTCTCGTGCGCACCACCGCCCGTCCCGGCTTGTCCAGGGCGGGCGGTGGTGTTTTCCGGCCCCGGGCATCACGTCAGGGGCAGACCGGGGGGGGCGGTGGGACGAGTCCCATTCAGTTCGGCAAGGCACTCCGGTTGCAGGATGTGCGTCCGGGTGTCTCAGGATGGGACAAGCTCCGGAGCCGGAGGGTCGTTGTCGTTCCGTCGGGGATCGTGACACTGGTCGCCGGCGGACGGAGTCGGATCCCTGGGTTCAGTTCGCAGATATGACCGGCGTGCAAGGGCCGGCGCCTCATCCGAATCTCCGGGGAATCCGGTTCCCGGACTACACCATGTCCATCTCCACGACAGCTTTCGCCGAATCTCCGACCACCGGGGAGAGTCCCGCTGGATTTGACTTCAAGGCACGGAGAGTTCGTCTCGCTTCCCGCCTGAACGACCGGGGATCACGGCGTCCCGTGGCCCTGATCTGCGATCCGTTCGACATCGCCTATCTCACGGGGGTGCGTGAAGGAATCTCCTGGCTGGCGCTCTGGGAGGGAGGGGGATTCGCGGTCACGCGACACATGCTGATCCGTGAAGTGTCGGAGGAGATCGGGGAGTTTGAAGTTCTTCTGCCATCGAAACGCTCCATCGACCGAGCAAGCCTCGAGGCGTTCGTGGTCTCCGAGCTTGTTCGTCGGGGATTCGGCGCGGTCACGGTGAACCCTGAAGGGATGAATGCCGCCCGCTACCTGGCACTCGACGAAATGGCGACGGCCGGCGGGCTTTCGATCATGCACGAGGAACGGATGCTCGATCCCCTCCGGCAGAGCAAGGACCCTGTGGAAAGGCGGCTGATCTGCCGGTGCATCGAGATCGCGGAGCAGGCGTTCACCGAAGTTCTGGGGGAGGGAGCGGCCGGACTGGTGGGAAGATCGGAACGGGAGCTGGCCCGGGAGCTGGAGTCCCGGATGATCGGCTTGGGTGCCGACCGGCAGGGCTTTCCGGAGACCGGCGTCATCGTGGCAAGCGGACCCAACAGCGCGAGCGCCCACCATGCTCCGGGGAGCAGGCGGGTGTCGCCGGGCGACACCCTGCTCATCGACTGGGGCGCGGAGCTCGACGGCTACCGGAGCGACATGACCCGGACGCTTTTCATCGGGAATCTTCCCGAGTTTGCCGTGGAAGCCTACCCGGTGGTCCGTTCGGCGCTGGAGCTCGCGGCCGGTGCCCTCCAGGCCGGAAACACCATGGGGCAGGTTGACCACGCCGCTCGCGAGACGGTGATGGCTGCGGGCTTCCCCGAGTTTCACTACGGGGTCGGTCACGGGATCGGCCTTGCCATCCACGAAGCGCCGTGGCTCCGAGCCCATTCGGCGGATCGCCTGGAAGCCGGAATGATCACCACCATTGAGCCGGGGATCTACCTGCCCGGCGAGGGGGGGATCCGTATCGAGAGCATTTACGAGGTTCTCCCCGGTGGGCCGCAGCGGCTCGATCGTCTCCCGACGTCACTGGAGCAGATGGTGATCCACTGACCTTTTTCGTCTGCGGACGAAGGAACGGATCCAGGCCTGCCTCTCAAATCTCCTCCGGAGACAGCCAGCGGAACGTGGTGATCTCGAACCTACGGCCGAAGGTCTTGTTGAGCTCCCGGAGTTCGCCGGGAAGTGCGTCGGACGGATCGACGGGGTCGATGTAGTCGGGGAGGCGCTGAACGGTCGCCTCGCACCAGGCGGAGGCGAGCACTTCGCCCGTGGAACTACGGGATTCGCCGTAGGCGCGGAGCCGGAAGGTGTCTCCACGGACCGTGACGACCGGTGCCAGTGCCATCATGAGGTCGCCCTGGCTCAGGAACGAGGGGGCGCCCTCGGCGCTCTGGCCGTAGCGGGCTTCCGGATTGGATTCTCCATTGATGGCCCCGGACCGGTCACCCGGCGTGGCGGTGATCTCCTTCGAATCCTCGGCGCGGAAGTCTGCGTTGATGTTCGACCGGTCGATGGCCGTCTGCAGCAGCCCCTGCTGGACGTGGAGGTCGTCGCTCGAACCCGGCCGACGATTGACGAATTCACCGATCGTCAGCGAGGGGGCGCCGTCGGTGCGGGCGCGCTCGCGGACCTGCTCGACGATGTTTTCGGCCAGCAGCTGGATCTGCTCGTCGGTCAGCGACCGGAAGCCCGCCCAACGCTTCTGGCCGGCAATGTCGATGGCACCGGTGTCCGAGGCATTGTCGGCGTCCCCGGAAAGAACAAGGCTGGAGCGGGGGAACGGAGTCTTGTCCGGGTTCTCGAAGCGTTCCAAACCCCATCCCATCGCGGCGGCGCCTCGGGCCGAGGCGAGAAGGGCCCTCCAGGCGTCCACCGAATCGGAGTTCACGTTGAAGGCGCCGTCGATTCCCATGACGGCTCCCATCCGGCGGCTCAGCTCATCGTCGTCGAGTCCGGAGAGTTCGCGCGCCAGGGAGTCGGCCGACACACCCGCTTCGATCGGAACCAGTCGCGGATTCAGGAGTTGCTCGTCGCCCGAGAGGAAACGTCGGAGTTTTTCCTCACGAGGTTGGCGACGGATGAAGGAGTTGTCGAAGTCCGCTGCCGTCGAGAAGAAGTAGCGATCCCAAAGGGTGTCGTTCAGCAGGTAGGAGTGATCGAGCATGCGGTTGAAGCGAACCGGCGCGCGGCGCGGCATCCGGATGGGGTTGGCTTCCGCGATCTTCCGGCTGGGAATCAGGGGGCTGGCGTGGGAATTGCCGAGAGCGTGAGTCACGCGGGGGAGGGTGGCGCTCGGTGTCAGGTTGGCGGTGATCCAGTCTCCGAGACTCGTCGCCGGAATAACGGGGATGTGGAACATCGGCACGCTCGACACGCCTTGGTGGGCGGTGCTGCTTGCACCGTAGAAACCGCGGTTGGATCCGGGATCAATCTCGATTCCGGGGAAGGTGTTGAAGTCGGCGACTTCTTCGAAGCGCAGGTCGTAGGTGTCGAGCGCGCTGCCGACCTCGCCGGAGTCCTGGTTGCCGCCTTCGTGAACGGGGTGACCGGATACCCAGGGTTGGCTGATGTCCGACGGGTCGGTGGTGGTCTTGGCCGCCATGGTCAGGATGGCGAAAGGAGATTTTCCTCCCGGTGACGGATCTTTCGGAGTCTGAAGCAGGTCGCCGATCCGGAAGGTTCGTGTGATCTCGCCGACCTTGGAGATCTCGTTCCCGATGTCGTCGAAGTTGAACGCGTAGGTGCGCAGAACGTCGTCCTCGGTTTCGACCTTGTCTCCCGCCAGAATATCGACCTGGAAGTCGGAGGCGTCCCGGGCGGGGAGCGACACCGTCCGCCCGGCCTTGGCGAATACCGAGAAGGTGTCTCGAACGGAGATGCCGAGCCAGCCCTGGTCTCCGTAGACCGGGAACTGCTTGTCGTGTTCATACTTGGTCGAAGTGGGCCGGGCGCCGCCATAGGAGAGGTGGTCGGTCTGGAGTCCGGCGCGGGGGTCCCACCCGGCGACGCTTTGAATGCCCAGCATCCCGTAGGCGGGGTTCCCGCTGCGGAACTGGGAGCGGTTGTCCCGGTTTCCGAAATCCTTCGTGGCGTCCCAGTCGAAGAATACCCTCATGTCGTAGCCGCCACGGGTTTCGAGATCCCAGTTCCAGTCCGGCTCGACGTAGGGGGAGAACACCTTCACTTCGCCCGGTTGGAGGGTGAGGTCTCCGCCGGGGGCGCCCCGTCGGTCGGATCCTCGCAGCAACAGGGTGAAATACTTTCGTGCCTCGGTGTTGTACTGGTTCTGCACCTGGAATCGCGCCAGGCCGTGATACTCACCGCTTTCGAATTCGGGCCTCAACCACTGTCCGTTCTTCTGGAACCCGAAGAGCACCGGCGGGTCCCAGATGCGGATCCGAAGCTTCTCCAGCCGGACCGCCACGTCGTAGGGGTTCCACAGCGTGATGGCCGGATCGTAGACCAGATGCGGCGCTCCGTAGCGCTCGTTGCCCCGGGGAGATGCATGTTTCTCGAAGAACTCGGCGCGGTCCTGGATGTGCTGGTAGTGAGTGACCACGGAGAACATGAGCTGCAGCTTCGTGATGACGGGCAGCAGGGTCTCGGTGTCCGGCGAATTCTTGAATCCGTAGCCGCCGTTCCGGCGATCGGGTTGCAGGTCGCGCCGGTCCAGCGTGATGCTCGGTGTGCCTTCGGCCGTTCCACGTACATCCTGATGCATGCGGTAATGGTCGCGCAGATAGTCCCATCGGGGGGCTCCGTCATCCTCGCCGAAAACCGGGCCGCCCGCCGCGGCGGCGTCGTAGACGAACTCCCCGCCAAGCGCGGAAGCGAGGTCGGCATCGCTCTCCAGAAGCGTCGTCAGATCCCGGCGGAGCCCGCCCTCGGCGACATTGGTGAGAAGGCCGATGCTACGACCGGTCAGGGACTGCTGACGGCCGAGAATCTCCGGGGCCGACGATTCGCCGGCGGCGAGAACCGCGGTGTCGAGGGAGACGAGCCGCCGAGGGCTCCCGAGCGTCTCCGGTGAGAGAGGGGGAGCCACGCTTTCCGGATTGGCGCGTCCGGAGGCGGTTCGCCGGGCGATCAGGGCGGTCTCCGAAGGGGACTCATCGTGAGGGAGGGCGATCGGCGCCTTCTGACTTTCGTCCATCACGGCCCATGCGTAGGCTCCGCGGCGCTTGTTGCCGGCATCGACGGGAACCCGCCCGGCCCGCAGGCCGGGTCCGGTCGACGAGGTGTCTGCGGAGGGGCGCCCGGTGGTCTCGGGATTCACCAGCCACACGGGATCGGAAGGTTCGCCGGTGGGGTAACCCGGATCGGTCGCGGACGAAGTCTCCCGGGTCGATGCCAGCCATCGCTGGAACTTCTCGCCTTTGTCATCGTAGGCAGGGGCATCATCGCCGGTGGGATCCCAGCGCCAGCTTTCCCAGACCCCGACTGTGTTGGGTTCGCCGTCGGGCCCGTTGATGGACGAGGAACGGGCGGAGACCCGCTGATCGGGCCCCATCGCCTTCTGGAGCTCGCCGACACCCAGGATGAGGGCGAGCCGGGCGTTGGCCCGGGCTTCGGCCATCGCCGAACCGGCCTGGCTCGAGCGAAGCGAAACCGTCGAGAGCGAGAGAAGGCCGACGGCAAGCAAGGCCAGCAACACCATCAAGGAAATGGTGATGACCAAGGCGAAACCGGTCCGATGGATCGCGGCGGGCCGGCGAAGGCGGGCTCGTCCAAGGCAGGCGGGCGATGCGGGAAGGGAAACCCCTCGGGAGGCATCGGTCTGCACCTTGGTCGGATTTTCGACAACTCTTCGTACCATCACTCCCATGATCGAGCTGACGTTGATGAATCCGACTAGAAATCCCCGGTGATGAGTTGTCTGAGGCTGAGACATCAACCTCGGGTTCGAGCTTCCCGCCACGTCCGAGAGCTCGCGCCGATCGATGGTCCGGTGCCGCGTCACCTGCGGACGGTGCCGCCCGGGACGAATTCTCCGAGGAAACGGGTCTCTTTCCGTCGCGGGCGGCGGCCTTCGATCAGGTTGACGATGAGGGTCCCGATTCTCTTGCCCATGAGGGCCCCGTTGAAGGCGTAGTGGGTCAGCCCGGGCACCGTGTAGTCGAGGATGGGATCGTCCCAGCCGACCAGGATGTCGAGCTGACCGGGCACCGAGATGCCGGCCTTGAGGGCGTGGCAGAGGATGGTCACGGCATCCTCCGGGCAGGTGAGGAAACAGGCGGTCGGTGAGGGTCGGGCGGCGAGTACGGAATTCAACGCGCGGCAGACCGAGGCCGGATCGCCGTCGTATTCCACGACCTGGGCGGTGGCGCCGAGTTCCTGTGCCTGGCGGCGGAAGGCGGCGCCGGCCAGCCGGTCGCCGAGGCTCGTCTGTCGGGCGATGAGGAACACGACCTGACGGTGTCCGCGCGCCACCAGCAGTCCTGCCGCGTGCTTGGCCACCGCTTCGTTGTCGGGATAGGCGCAGGGAAGGTTGCAGTCGTCGTGGAGGCGGCCCGCGACGATGCAGGGGATGTTCCGTTTCGCGAACCAGCGTTGCATCGGCTGGGTCGAGAAGAACAGCACCCAGCCGGCGGTGTTCGGGAGTTCGATGAGCCGTCGCAGCTCCTTCGGACGGTGACTGGTGAAGAGCTGCGGTCGGCTCTCGAACTCGACCCGCAGCTCGCGTGAGTCGACCCGATGCGAGAGACCCTCGAGGATGGAGTGGTGCACCGCGCCCATCTTCCAGTGGGAGAAGGGGGCGAGCACCCGGATGATCCGGCCGCTGGGACGGACTTTCGGCTTGATCGACTTCGGGTTGATGCGCCGGCGGACGCCCCGGCCGCCGGTCGAGATCAGGCCTTCCTCGGTGAGCTGCTGGAGGGCCCGGCGGACCGTGACGCGGCTGACCTGGAGTTCCCGGCAAAGGGTGGCCTCGGTGGGGAGCTCCTTGCGCCATTCGCCCTGCGTGATCCGTTGGCGAATCCACTGGATCGCCTGATCGGTCAGGAGATTCCGGCGCGGAGGGGCGGATCGTTGGGGTTCGGGCATCACTCACAGTATCGTGATCCCCGGCTCAGAAGCGACACGGTGTCTTAGATTGGGACAAATTGGGTCGGAAGTGCTCTCAAGGGGGAAGGGCGGCGGAGGATACCGTCGAAGTCGCGGACGAATGGCACGGATTGCAAGTAGCAAGGCACGGGAGGCGAGTGACCTGGCATGAATTGTCGCTTAGGGTAAGCCCATGAATCCGAGCCGACTTCCCAGCGATCAATTCCGGGTTTCCGGTTTGCTGAAGCAACGTCTGGTCGAGCGGGGGATCTCGGTGCCTGCGGTGCTGCGGCGGGCGGGACTGGCTCCGCACTTCATGGAGCAGGAGCGGATCTACGCGACGACCGCGCAGTTGTTCGCCCTGTGGCGGGCGATCGGCGAGATCAGCGGGGATCCGGCGATCGGACTCGATCTGGGCGCCGAGACGCGCTTCGAGCGCTACGACCCGGTGCAGCTGGCGGCGGTGTGTAGCCGCACCTTCGGCGACGCACTCCAGCGTGCGGCGCGTTGCAAGATCCTGTCGTGTCCGGAGGAGATCCGTCTCGAGTCGGACGGCGACGAAACCACGGTGCGCTTCGTTTTCCTCAACCGGACCGAGGTGGAGCCGGAGGTGCTCGTCGACGTCTGCCTGTCGTGGGTGCTGGCCATTGGCGAGCGGGGCACGGGTGGTCAGGTGCGCCCGCGCCGTGTCGAGCTCACCCGGGAGAGCGGACCGCTTGAACGGTTGGAGGGCCGCTACGGCTGTCGCATCCGCTTCCATGCGGACCACAACGCAATTGTGTTCGACAGCGCGGACCTCGAGCGCCCGATGGACACCTACCACGAGGAGCTGCTGAAGATCCTTGGTGCGCAGCTCGACAGCGAGCTCGAGGCGCGCCGCTGTGCGTCGCGCGTCGCCGAACAGGTCAGGCACGCCTTGAAGCGCTCGCTGGCGGGGAGCCGTCCGAGCCGCGAGCAGGTGGCCCGCGACCTGCACCTGAGCGTGCGGACGCTCCAGCGGCGCCTGAGCGAGGACGGCACGACCTTCAAGCAGGTGCTCGAGGACACCCGACGCGAGCTGGCCCGCGACTATCTCGGTCAGAGCTCGATCGAGCTGAACGAGGCGGCCTTCCTGCTGGGCTACGAGGACACCAACTCCTTTTTCCGGGCCTTCCACCACTGGGAGGGAACCTCGCCGGGGGAATGGCGTCGGCGAAACGGAGCCGGCGCCAATTGAGAACGACCATCAGTCAAGCAACCAACACCACCATGAAGAACAGCATTGAAGGGAAAGTCATCGTCATCACCGGAGCCAGCAGCGGCCTCGGGGAGGCCACTGCCAGGGATCTCGCCTCGAAGGGTGCCCGGGTGATCCTCGGAGCCCGTCGAAAGGATCGCATCGAGGCCTTGGCCGAGGAACTGGGCGGCGAAGGGAAGGCACTCGCGGTCGAGACCGACGTCACCGACCGCGAGCAGGTGCAGCGTCTCGTCGATGCTGCGATCGACGCCTTCGGCCGCATCGATGTCATGATCAACAACGCCGGCCTGATGCAGCAGTCGCTGCTCGAGCGGCTGAAGGTGGACGAGTGGGACAACATGATCGACGTCAACATCAAGGGCGTGCTCTACGGCATCGCCGCGGTGCTGCCCGTGATGAAGGAACAGCAGTCCGGCCACATCATCAATGTCTCGTCGGTGGCCGGCCACAAGGTGACGCCGGCGGGGACGGTCTACTGCGCCACCAAGCACGCGGTGCGGGCGATCTCCGAGGGGCTGCGGACCGAGGTGACGCCCTACGGGCTGCGCACGACGGTCGTCTCGCCGGGGGCGGTGGCGACGGAGCTTCCCGATCACATCACCGATGCCGAGTCCGCCGATGCCATTCAGGGCTACTACGAGTCGGTGGCGATCCCGGCCGACTCCTTCGCCCGCGCGGTCGCGTTCGCGATCGAGCAACCGGAGGACGTCGACATCAACGAAGTGCTGTTCCGGCCGACCAAGCAGGAACTTTGAAGCCAAGCCGACCGATGAGCAATCGACGAACCTTTCTCAAACGCAGTGCGGGGGGCGCGGTCACTCCTGTGCTGGTACTTCCTGGACTCCGGGGAGCCGAACGCGAAGACCGCCCGACCACCAACAGCAGCAACATGAAGATCATCCGCAACGGAGAACAGAAATCCGCCCCCGGACCCGGCGACTGGTTCACCGGGGAGGTCCGCATCGACCCCTTGTTCCAACCCGAGGGCGAGGGCCGCGCCGGCGGCGCCAGCGTCACCTTCGAGCCCGGCGCCCGCACGGCGTGGCACACCCACCCGATCGGCCAGACCCTGATCGTCACCTCCGGCGTCGGCCGGGTGCAGGTCGAGGGTGGCCTGATCGAGGAGATCCGACCCGGAGACGTCGTCTGGTTCCCGGCCGGGGTGAAACACTGGCACGGTGCCAGCCCGGACAAGGCGATGACCCACATCGCCATTCAGGAGGCCAAGGACGGCGAGGTCGTGGAGTGGATGGAGCACGTCACCGACGCGCAGTACCAAGGCTGAGCCGACCGTGTGATGGTAGGGTCGGCCGCCCCCGGCCGACCTGCCAATCCGGGGAAGCCCGGTTTTTCGGTCCGAGGACGAGCGAGGCGCTCGTCCCTACCTGAAATCGATCGCTGAGTCGGTGGAGGAGCACCCATCCTTCGAGGGACGGTCCCTCCCGTCACGGCGCCTCGCCGGCGAAGTGGAGCCAGAAGCTGCCGCGGTGGGTCGCCGGCTCGCCGCCGGGGGCGCTTGTCGGTCCCAGGTTCTCCACGGCGTGGAACTTGGTGCCGATCGCGGAGATGCGGTGCAGCAGCGAGAGGTCGCCGGAGGGCATGGTGAATTGCGTGTTCTTGGGGTCGGGGCCGTTGGTGGGCGTGAGGACGCGCAGGAACAGGTCCGGGGATTCCGCGACGATGCGGATGGGGCCCTCGGTGGTCTCGAGCAAGGCCCAGTGGAGGTCGCGGTGGTAGCCGCGGAAGACCGGCGCCTCGATGTAGGTGCGGCCGGGGATGGGGTCGTTGGCCGACTTTTCCCAGACGCCGAGCGGCGTGCCCGCAAGGCGGTTCGCCCACACCGGCTGGGGGCCGCCGCCGAGCCAGCGCATGCCGGTGACCCGGTCCTGCGGGTAGTCGAAGGTGAGGCCCGCGTTGACCTCCTTGCCGGCATCCTCGAGCTCGTAGTCGATGCGCAGCCAGCCGTCGCCGCGCAGGGTGTAGGTGAGTTGGCGCAGGGCGCCCTCGTAGCTGGCCTCGACGACCGGGTCGTCGCCGGAGCGGCGGCGCGTGAGCCGTTGCAGTTCGGCGTCGCCGCTGGCCAGGCGGGGGCCGTCGGACAGGGACACGGGCTTGCCGTTGGCGATCACCTCGGTGATGCGGCCGGTGGCCTTGCCGATCTCCAGGCTCAGCATTTCGGAGGAAAGGGTGATCGTGTCGTCGTCCTCGGTGGCGTCGGCCGCCGCGTCCGGGGCTTCGGGCAGGTTGGCGGCGGCGATGTTCTCGTGAGAGCGGAGCGGCCAGGTCCACTGCCGCAGTTCACGGCCGTGCGGATCGACGACCTTCAGTCGAACCGCGTCATGATCCTGCCAACCGTCGGGAAGCGGCACCTTCATCGTCCCGCGGGCCTGCGGTGCGACGGGTGGGGCGGTGAATTCCCCGGATGAGGCGACCTTGAACCCGGTCGCTTCGCCGTCGTCGAGCGTCGGGAAGTCGCCGACCTCCCAGCGGACGAGGCACCGGTCGAGGGGGGTGAAATGGTAGTCGTTGAGCACCGCCACCGAGCCGTCCCACCGGGGCGTGATCGACGGCGAGCTCAGCACCACCGGCGACCAGATCTCGCGCACCGCCTCGTAGCTCGGCTCCTTCTCGTTGTAGGGACCGACGAGGCCGTCGGGCGCGTGGTTGCCATCGTTGTCGATGCGACCGTTCTGGTCGGTGCGGCGCACGCCCTCGTCGGCGAACACCCAGAGGAAGCCGCCGACGCCCTTCGGGGACGCCCGCATGGCGTCCCAGAAATCCTGCAGGCCGGCGCCGTGGCCGCCGTCGTAGAGGCCGTGGAGGAACTCGGTGGGCAGGTAGAGGTTCGGGCCGGCGAGCTTTTCGACGAGGGTCGGGTAGGTCGGGTAGTGGGTGGTGTCGAGACCGCCGAAGGCGATGTCTCCCTTCCAGTTGGTGCTGGGGTGGATCACCGGGCGCTTCTGCGGGTCATGGAGGTGAAAGTCGCCATCGACGTCCGGGTTCCAGCCGCCCTCGTTGCCGTTGGCCCAGAGGATGATGCTGGGGTGGTTGACGTCGCGCTCGACCATTTCCCGGACCACGCGGCGGGCGGTCGGGGTGTCGTAGGGCGGACTCTGCCAACCGGTGATCTCGTCGATGACCAGCAGGCCTTCCTCGTCGCAGATTTCCAGAAGGTGGGTGTCGGGCGGGTAGTGCGACATCCGCAGCGCGTTCATGTTGAGCCCCTTGATCAGTGCGACCGCCTCCTCGCTGAGCGCCCGGCTCGAGGTGCGGCCGTGTTCGGGGTGGAAGACGTGGCGGTTGATGCCCTTGATGCGGATCTTCGTGCCGTTGAGGTAGAGCCCGTCGCCGGGGCGGATCTCGACGCTGCGGAAACCGAAGCGCTCGCGCAGCCGATGCAGGACCTCTTCGCCGCGTCGCAGCTCCACCGCCAGCTGATAGAGGGCCGGGTTCTCCATCGTCCACGGCGTGATCTCCGGCAGGCGGGTCGAGAGGGTGGCGCTGCCGTCCCAGGTGGCGAGCGGTGCCGAGAAGGGTTCGCCGACCGGGTTGCCGTCGACGTCCTCGACGCGGGCACGCACTTCGAGCGGTTCGCCGATGCCGTGGGCGTGGGCGATGACCGTCAGGTCGCCGTCGGCCTGCGCGTCGATGGCCACACGCTGGAGCGCCTGCCGCGGCCTCGCCTCGAGCCGGACGGGCCGGAAGATCCCGCCGAAGACCCAGTAGTCCGCGGCACGCTCGGCGGAGTTCACGCTGGCGTTGCGGCTGCGTTTCGAAACGGTGACCTCCAGCAGGTTGGGGCCGCCGTAGCGGAGCAGGCTGCCGACGTTGAAGCGGAAGGGGTAGAAGGCGCCTTGATGGACCGCGCCGGCGGAGGTGCCGTTGACCTTCACCTCGGCGTCGGTCATCGCGCCCTCGAAGACGAGCTGGATGTTCCGGCCCTTCCACTCTGCGGGGACGTCGAAGGTGTGGCGGTAGAGGCCCTGCTCGGAGGCCGGGTCGGGATCGTGGCCGTAGTTGTAGCTGCCGAATCCCTGCAGCTCCCAGCACGAGGGCACCGGGATGGTCGTCCATTCGCCGGAACGGCGCCCGCCGGTGCACAGGAACTCCCAGGGCACGGTGTCGTCGGCGCCGGTGCCGGAGAGGTAGCGGGTTTCGGTGTCTGTCGTGGTCGAGTCGGCGACGGGTTCGAGGTCGAGGTGGAAGACTCGGTCGCCGGTCAGCGGCGTCAGGCGCTCGGCGGGGGTGCCGTTTTGGCCGGTGCTGAAGGCCCGCCCGTCCGGGTAGGCGTCGGCCGTGCGGGTGCCGTTGAGCTCGAAGAAGAAGTCGTCACCATCCGAGGCCCGGCTGAGGTCGAAGCCGTAGATGGTGCCGGGGGCGAGCGTGAGCGGCGCCTCAAGGAGGAAGGTCAGGTAGCGGCTGGTGCCGGTCGTGGCGTCGCCGTCCCCGGGGTTGCCCGGGCCGTCGAGGTTCGCGGTCTCCGAGGTGACCTCCGAGAAGCGGTCGCCCGAGACCTTTCCGACCCGCAGGCGGATCGTGGTGCCGGCGTCGCCGATGCCGTCGATGTCCCAGCCGGTCAGGTAGGGGACATGCTGCACGGTGACCGCCGAAAGGGTGTAGCCTCCGGGGTGGTCGCCGGTCTGGAAGGTCTGGCCCTGAACCGGTCGGTTGCCGGCGACGAAGGTCGCAGCGTCGTCACCGCGATCGATGTTGCCGGCGTCGGCACTGGCTCCGTCGAGCATGGCGATGTCGGCGCCATCGACCTCCGGGGCCTCCGTGCGGTAGCTGGTGTGGGCCGCGTGCGCGATCAGCGGAACGGCGAAAAGGAGCGAGGTCAGCCGGGCGGCGAGGCGGGGTTTCGGGAACATGGCGGTCGGGGCAGCAGGAAACATCCGGCGGGCGGCATCGGAGGCAAGTCTCGATGCCCGGATGGCGCGGATTCTTTCATCCGGCCGAACGCAGGTGAATTCCCCCGTTCCGGTAGGACCGGACGCGAATCTCGACGGCTACGGAATGTTCCGGACCACTTCCACCTCAGTGAATATCGGGTCGGGTACCTCGCCGGCAATGGTGGCGGTCACCGTGGTCGTCCTCTCCGCCTGGGTGTCGGGGGCGGCGCTGAAGGGGACGGTCATGGAGCCATGGAGCTCGCCAACGGTTCCTCGCCGGTCCCGATCGTCTGGTGCGCGACTGCCGTCGTCTGTCAGACGCCGTTGCCTTGGTCGGTGGCACCTTGAACGTGACGCTGCCCCCCGGGGTAGTCCCAGGCGGTCGTTCCCCAGTCCATCGGCGGCGGCGACCGCGTGGGACTGCGAGCCCTGGCCCGAGGTAGCTCCCCTTGTTCACGCCTGAAGGTGCCGCTTCGTCGCCCACCTCTACGCACGCACCATCAATGGCATCCGCCGCCAGCGCAACGCCCCCTGCGCCAACGATCAAGACTGGGCGTTCGTCATCATGCTCATGGTCGAGAGTCTCTCCGCCCCAGCCACCGCTCCTGGCCAGGGCCGTTGATCTCTTCCCGCCGTCCCGTTGGAACATGGGGCCGTCCATGACGAAGTCGGTCACGATCCGGCAGGATGCCACAGGAGTCCGTCCCGGCTTCAGTCCGTCACTGGAGCGACGCCCTCCGAAGTCATGCGGATGCGTTTGATCGAGCCGTCCGGCTGGTGGTGCAGCTCGTCGATGCAGACCGAGCGGCTGTAGCTGCCGCCGCCGTTCTGCAGGGCGCCGTTGTGGTAGATGAAGTACCACTTCCCCTTGAACTCGACGATCGCTTGGTGGTTAGTGTTCGAGTTGCCCGCGATCTCGTTGAGAATGCCCATGTAGCGGTAGGGCCCATCGACCTTGTCCGCCATCGCATACTCGATCTTCTCCGGGAAACCCGAGGCGTAGGTCAGGTAATACTTGCCGTCGTGTTTGTGGATCCACGGGGCTTCGGTGAATTGCAGCCCGGCGAAGTCGATCTTCCGGATCTCGCCGTCGATCTCGATCATGTTCTCCTTGAGCTTGGCGTAGTAGCACACGCCGTTGCCCCAGAAGAGCCACGCCTGGCCGTCGTCGTCGATGAAGGCGGCCGGGTCGATGCAGGTCCATCCGTGGCTGGAGGCGAAGCAGTCCTTGTTGGTGAGCATCGGCTTTCCGAGCGCGTCCTTGTAGGGGCCTTCGGGCCGGTCAGCCACGGCGACGCCGATGCCCGAACCGTTGGTGCTGATGTACCAGTAGTATTTCCCGTCCTTCTCGACCGTGTGCGCGGCGTAGGCGTCGTCCGTCTTGTCCCAGGAGAAATCCTTGATCGTCAGCGGCGTCTCGTGCTCCACCCAGTGCTTCAGGTCCTTGGTGGAGAACACGCACCAGTCCTTCATCTGGTAGCCACGCTGGTTGCCCTCCTTGTCGTGGCCGGTGTAGAGCCACAGCGTGTCCCCGACCACCAGCGCGGCCGGATCGGCGGTGAACTTGTGGGTGATGAGCGGGTTGCCCTCGGCGACGAAGGCGAAGTCATCCGCAGGCAGGGAAGGGGGAGCGACGGCACCGAGGCCGGCAATGAGGAGCAAGGGACGGAGTGTCTTCATGGAGCGCGGGGAGAAGCGGACTTACTTCGAGAGGAGTTCTTCAGGTACGCCTCCCCATCGCTTGTCCAAGGCGCGGGCTTCCTCCTTGGTGATGCCGATGACCGAGCCGTGGCGCGGGTTGAAGTTCTTGGTGAAGGATTCCGGCTTCCGGGTGAAAGTGAACAGGTCCTTGCTGGTCTGGAACTCGTAGCGACCGCTCGAGTAGAGATCATACATCAGCACGTAGGTGTCCTCGTTGTTCAGCTTGAAGACACTCGATCCCTCGACGACGGTCGGGTGGCCGGCGTAAGCGTCGAGGTATTTGAAGTCCTCCTCCCACGGGCCGTCGAGGGACTTGCTGGTCGCCTGCTGGATGCCGTTCTCGAACTCCCTGCCGTGCTCGTCCTTGGTGTTGCCCTTGTAGAACAGGTGGTAGAGGCCGTCCTTGAACACGATGTCACCATCGATCGACCCGTACTTGGCGCGGAACAACAGGGTCGGCTCGCTGACGAAGCCGGTGAAGTCGTCGTTGGCGTAGGCCCGGTAGAGATCGAGGTTGTCCATGCCCTCGTGCCGGATGGTAAAGTACACCATGTAGCGTTTCTCGTCGGGATCGTAGATGGTCTGCGGCGCCCACACCCAATGCACGTTGCCGAAGTGTTCCGGGAACTCCTTGCGGAAATCGACGATCGCGTGGTCCCAGTGGATGAGGTCGTCCGACTTCAGCATCACGATTCCGGGGTTCGAGCCCCAGCCGTTCTTGTGGGTGAACATGTCGGTCGCGACGATGTAGAACGTTTCTCCGTCCTCGCCGCGCAGGATGTGCGGGTCGCGGATGCCACCGGTCTTCGAGATATCAGCCGAGTCGAGGATGGGCCGGTTGTCGTTCAAGGCAACCCAATCGCGGGCATCGACACTGACGCCGAAGCGCAGCTGCTCCTGGAGCATCTTGTCGCCGGAGCCCTCGAAATAGGCGAAGAGGTAGCCGTCGAAGTCTGCCTGCTCCCTGGCACCCGCGGTTCCGAACGCAAGCAGGAGTGAGGTGAGGACGAATGACTTGAATCTCTGAAATGGAATCATCACGAAGGGGGGGATAGGTTTCATGCGAGTTCAGGGAAACCGCAAGCGGAAGAACCGCTCGGTGGCCGTGCCGGGATCGATCGCGTACGATGACATGGTCTCCGATCCGCCGACATCCTGCCAACTGCCGGGCTCGAGCGTGGTCGACGTCTGCAGGATCCATCCGGTATCGGCAGGCCAGTTCAGGGTCATGGTACCGCCCGGGTTGGAGAGGGTCAGGTCCGGCACGATGGGCGTGGAGATGGCGTTGAAGGCGACGGTGGTGATCGCCGTTGCCCGGTATTGTCCGTAGTAGCCGTCCGTGAAGTTACCCGCGCTGGCGATATTTCCGTAAACGTGGAAGTGACCGCTGTTGCTGGCGAGGCTGACGAAAGGCAACAAGGCAGTGTCGGGGTTGCCGTAGGCCACAGAGATCGGGCGGCCGTAGTTCCAGTCGTCGTTGATGGCGGAAGTCAGCACGAAACCGCCATCAGTCGTGGTGGTGTAGGAAAGATCCAAGGGCGTGCCGTTGGCGGTCGAGGTGCTGGTGACCGTGTCGGAATCAGCGACCCCCACCACGTTGTTGAGCGCGATCTGGCTATAAGCGTAGATCACGGGTGTGGTGGCACCGTAGTTGGGATCCAGGAAGAACTGGAAGGCACCGCTGGAGGACACCGGGTTCACCAGGTAGAAGATCATGGCGGTCTTGTCGCCATAGGTGGCTTCCAGTTGGGTGACCTCGATGCGGTTCATCGCTTGACCGGCGAAGGTGGCATTCCGGACTGAGCTGGAGCTTGCGAATTCAGCCGTCACCAGCAGGGCGACCGCGTTGCCGCCCGCCATGCTGAAGGAGGGAGTGCTGAACAGCAGGCCGGTGGTGGCATCCGCCACGCCGGACGTGGAAGTGACTCCGCCTGAGAAGTTCGACACGGTTACCGGGATGGGTTGGAGCGCTGGTGGCGTGATGACCGCTTCAACCGATTGGGCGCCCTCTCCGTTGGAGTTGGTGGCGCTGACCACGTAGAAGTAGGTCGTGCCGATCGTCACTTCATCGTCGTTGTAACCGGTGCCGGTCACTCCTGAAGCAAGTTCCGAGTACGGGCCGCCGGGGGTGGTCGAGCGGTAAACGATGTAGCTGTCCGCGCCGGCGGAGGCGGTCCACGACAGGTCCACCCGTGTTTCGGTGTCGACGGCGGAGGCGGCGAGATCCGCCGGGGGCAAGGGTGGTAGTCCCAGCGTGGTCGCGCTGGCTTCGGTGCTGTTACTGCTCGAACCATTGCTGTTCTCCGCAGTCACGACGTAGAAGTAAGGCGTGCTCGCGTTCAGGCCGTTGTCCAGGAACACCCTTTCGGTCAGGCCGCTCGCGACGGTGGTGTAAGCACCGCCGCTCGAGGTGCCGCGTTTGACGGTGTAGCTGTCGGCGCCGTCCGATGCCGACCACCAAAGGAGGACCTCGCTGTCGGAGAATCCATCCGCGGCGGGGGCTGCCGGCGCCGCCGGAGGGGCCGTGGACCCGGAGCCTCTCGGTGTTTCCGCGGGGCCGGTGCCCGCCGGAGTGTAGCCCGAGTTGGTGGTGATCAGCAGTTTGTCCAAAACGAAGCCGTCCTCGCGCATCCAGACGTTGAAGGTGTGAACTCCCGTTGTCGTGATATTGATCGTGGCCACGCCCCCCGCACCGAGGTCATTAACCCACGTCAAACTTGGCGTGAAAACGCCATTACCAATGTTCTCTACGGTGGTCACCGCCGCACCATCGAGTCCGGCATGCACGGAGTCGTCCGTGAAGGCGCCGGTCGGCCCGGACCCGCAGAGCCAGACGTAATGCGTGCCGGTATGGGTGAAGTTGATCTGGCAATCGAGGCGCGGAGCGGTGGACGCGTAACCCGTGGTGTAGGCGTTGCCGAGATCCGGCAGGCCCTGCATGGCCTGGCTGCCGGAATAGGCACCCGCAACCGTGTCCCAGCTGTTGCCGGTGGTGGTTTTGCCGTCGAAATGCTCGGCCTCGATGCTGATCGTGCCATCGCCTCCGGCCGGTTGCAGGAAGGGATACAAGGTGGTCGCGCTGGCCTCGGTCGAATCGGCGCTTTCGATGCCGCCCGTCACGGACCGGATGACGTAGCGGTAGTTCTCGCCATCGGTCAGGCCGCTGTCGCTGTAGCTGGTGCCGGTCACGTTCGCGGCCACGGTCGTGTAGGGACCACCGCTGATGGTGGACCGCTTGACCGTGTAGCTGCTTGCTCCCGGTGCGGCCGTCCACGACAGGTCGATCCGGCCTGCTC
Organism: Verrucomicrobiia bacterium; assembly: GCA_030431475.1. Taxonomy (GTDB): domain Bacteria; phylum Verrucomicrobiota; class Verrucomicrobiia; order Verrucomicrobiales; family Akkermansiaceae; genus Haloferula. The sequence continues at coordinate 42,562 of JAUIJD010000032.1, forward strand.
CCGCAGCCTTGGCGATCGGGCTCGTGGGAGGCATCGACGCCTGGGTGCCTTGATAGCCCACGCCGTCGTACCACGAGCGGTCGTTGGCGTTCGTGGACGGGTAGTCATCGAGGTAGATGACGATCTGCCCGCTTCCATTGGCGGTTCCCATGCCCAGCGGCGCGGCCATCAGAACCCGGTTGCCCTCGGTCAGGAGCGGCGTGGTGCTGAAACTGTAGGCCGAGGCGAGGTCGGCATAGGTGGCTCCGGGGAAAGTGCCGCCGTCCGTGTTGTTGCAAAACAGGGTCAGGCTTGCCGGTGACAGGCCGGCACGGATGGGCCAGTTCTGGGTGGGGTCGGCCGCGGCATCCCAGAAGAATGCGAAGACGTTGTATTCCGCTCCCGGAACGAGGCCGCTGATGGTCGTGGCGATCTGGGGCGAATTCTCGGTGTTGGATTCGTAAATCGTTGCGCTGTTGGCGAAGGCCCGCACGCCCCACTTGTTGTCGATTCCGTTGGTCGCGGCCAAGGCGCTCGCCGGCGTGGTGTTGCTGTCCGTCGCATCCACATAGACGACCGCCGGAACCGGCGGCTGGGTGACCATCAGCAGGAACCGCTGCGTCCACAGCAGTCCGTCACCGTCCACCACCGTGAAGTCGAACCACGCGCGTCCGGTGAAATCCTGCGTGGGCGTGAATCGCACCGTGTGGCCGTCGCCCAGTACCGCGCCGGCGCCATTGAGCGTGGAAATCGATCCGCCGGTGACGTTGTCGACGGTGAACAACAGCGAGGGCTTGTCGAAGCCGCCGGTGTAGCGGGAAAGGTCGACATCGACATAGCTCGGCGCGCCGCTGGAGTTCCGGGTCACGTAGGTGTGCGGCGAGGCCATGAAGTGGAGGTATTCCTCCAGATAGGTGTAGCCCACCGGGCTGTCGGTCGGGAAAAAGGTGGCACCGCTGGAGATGTCCCCGGCGGAAAACACGGTGTTGTGATCCATCACGCCGGCATTCATCCCCGCGACGTTCTCGTACTGGTCCGGCGTGCCGTCCTGGTCGGTGTTCGTCGGCGCCGCGGTCGAGTTGAGCGTGCCCAAACCGCCCACCTGGCTTTCGTCGCTGATGCCGGTCTGGCCGCTGGTTTCCATGTTCACCTGGGTCAACAGGTTGTCGATCATGATGGTATCCACGGAGTCGCGCAGCGGCTCCGGGTAGGACGAATCGAGCCGCAGCGCGCCGGCGTTCGAGGCGACTTTCTTGTAGGCAAGCAGCGGCGGATCCGTCGCCACGCCCGCGCTCGAGCCCGGCATCGCGGTCGGCGACTTGTAGTAGCCGAAATTGCCCGTGGTGAGACCGCCGGTCCCGGGGGCGTAGCCGGTCCCTTGGGCGATGGTGTAGCCCTTGTCGATGCCGTCGAGAATGCCGTCGCCGTCGTTGTCGGTCAGGTTGTCCTCCATGTAGATGGTGAAGTTGGGCTGCCCGTTGGCCGCGATCAGTCCGCTGGTCAGTGCGAGCGACCGGGTGTTGCCGGGAGGACAGATGAAGTAGTTGCCGATCAGGTTCGACTTCCAGTTCGTCGAGGTGGTCGAGTCGCCCATGATGAAGCCGATGTCCCAGGCGAAGGTGACGTTGTTGATCCATTCGAGCATCCCGGGGCGGGCCTTCGGGTTGCGGGTGTGGTTGTAGGCCCACAGGCAGTGATGGGTGGTCGCCGTATTCTGGTCCCACAACCCTCCGGCGGAGTGATCGACGAGTCCCCACGAATTGAGCGAGTACTGAAAGGTCAGATTGCTGGGCGGTGAGCCGAAACTGGAGAGATTCTCGTCGGTGCTGAACGCCACCGAGAGGTGGTCGAGCATGGTGTTATTGTTCGCGCCGAAATCTAAGCAATCACCCGACGCAACGGTATGGCCGCGCCGGAAGCGGAGGTGACGTAGGACGACGTTGTCGCCAGTCAGGTTGATGGCGTCGTTGTGGAAGCCGATGCCGTCGCCGGGGGCGGTCTGGCCTGCGATGGTCACCTTGTCGGCCGGAAAATCCCAACCGTTGGTCGTCACCCGGATGTAGCCGCTGACGTCGAACACGATCGTGCGGCCCGACGCCGGCACCGTGGTCATGCCTTCATGGAATGAGCCGGGGCCGGTGGCATTGAGATTGGTGACATGATAGACGTCGCCGCCGCGGCCACCGGTGGCGTAGGCGCCGTAGCCTTCGGCCCCGGGAAAGGCGGGAATCTGGGCGGTCGCGAAGGAGACGCCGGCGAGCGGGATGAGGAGGGAGCGCATGCGGTGGTGGGTGGATTGACAGGGCGGGGAGGCGTGACTCAGCGGGTTCCCGGGTCGCCCCTTTCGAAAAGGCGCCGGATTTCCCCGGCGGGCAGCGCCGAGGAGAAGAGGGTGAGCTCGTCGATGCTGCCCTGGAAGCGGTCGGGCGTGGTGCCCGGGCGCAGTTCCTTGAAGGCGACGTTGCCGATGGTGGCGTGGCGGAGCTGGAAGGGAGGATGGACCCGCTCCGCGCGGCCACCGATGGAACGGGCCGGGACGGGTTGTCCATCGAAGTAGTGGGTCACGGTGCCCGAACGGCCGTCGATCACGGTCGCGGCAAATACCCAGCCGGGTTCTCCGTCGAGGGGAAGGAGGCGGTCGGTGTGAAAGTTGACCCAGGCCGGCGTGCCGCCGTTTCTGCCGGACCGGACCCCGAGGCCGAGGCCGCCGGAGCCGTAGAGGTACCAGGTGACCTCTCCTGCTTCGGATGTCTGGCCCATCACCAGCGGGTTTTTGCCGGGCAGCAGGGTGTCGGGCCGGACCCAGGCGGTCAGGGTCAGCGACTCGAACTCTCCCGGCAGCCGGAACTCGAGGCCGTCGTCAGGCGCGGAAATGGCCAGCGCCCCCTTGCCGGGCCAGCGTCCGGAATCCGGAAGACCGCCGTGAACGACCGCGCCGGCGTCGGCGTCGGCCCGGTTTCTCAGCACGCGTCCGTCGGTGGCCTCGAAGTCAAGGTGAAGGACGGCCGCCGGGTGGCGCGACAGCTCGTCGCTGGCGATGCGCCAGGCGGCCAGAGGATCGCCGCCCGCGACGAGTTCCCGCCGGTCCATTTCCTCCTCGCCGGCGAAGGAGAGCGCCCGTGGATCGATCCGGTCCGGTGTACCGTTGGCAACGCGCATCGCTTCGTTGGCCCGGAGATGCCCGGTCGGAGCCCCCTTGGACTCCAGATCCACTTCGCCGTCGATGACGTGGAGTTCGCCGGAGCCGCCCGGCCCGGCCAGGCACCCGAATTCGGTTCCCCGGTCGATGGCGGTGAAGGCCGGCGTGGTGACCGTGAAGCCCATGGCGGCCGGCGGCACCGTGGCGCGAAGGCGGCCGGCAACGAGCCGGAGCGCGTTGTCGTCGGTCAGCTCGAACTCCGCCGGCCCCTCGACCACCACGCGGGCCCCTCGGTCCATCGCGATCAGGATCGTGCCGGAGTCGAGCCGGTGGCGGTCGCCGGGCTGTAGCCGGTCGCCAGGACGGAGCGGGTCGCCATTCCACGCGGCGGCCAGTTGCCGCTCGAGGCCGGCGACCGGCCGGGGCGAGAGAAAGAGGAAGCCGAGGGCCACCGCGGCCGCCACCGCTCCCGCCGAGATCAGCCACGCGCCGAGCGGACGGCGCCTCTTTCTTGAAAGCCCGACCGTCGCGGGTCGCGGGACCATCCGGAGAGCGGGGGAGGTATCACCGGCCGGCGGGGTGACCGCCTGACGGCCCCATTCCTGTTCGCCCCACTGGCGGAACAGGGCGTGCCATTCGGCGTCTTCCCAGAACGCGGCCTTCGCCTCGCCGCTGGCGCGAAGAAGCGCCTGCAGCTCGTCCATTTCCGCGGCGTCGATCTCGCGGTCGAAGTAGCGGCCGGTCAGCAAGCGGAGTCGGTCGCGGTTCAATGCCGACCTCCTTCCATGGCCATGCGTTTCTCGATGCATCGCCGCAGCAACGCACGGGCCCGGGACAGGGCGACGCGCACGGCGTTGACGGTCCATCCCATTCGCGGCGCCACCTCGCGCGGGAGGTGACCGTGCTGGTAATGGAGCGCCATGGCCTGCCTTGCCTTCGGCGCCAGCTGGTCGAGGCAGGCCCTGAGGTGGGGCATCCGGTGGTCGTTGACCGCGAAATCGGGGGCGGCATCGGCGAGTTGCTCGACCACGTCCGGGTCGAAGACCAGCGGATCCCGGCCAGCGTCCCGGAGTGCCGAGAGCAGCTTGTAGCGTCCGATCGTGAAGATCCACGCCCGGAAGTCGGTGCCTTCCTCGAACTCGCCGGCCTTCTCCAAGGCGGTCAGGAAAGTCTCCTGCACGAGGTCGTCCACCCGCTGGTTGTCGCCGGAAAGTGCGAGCAGGAACCCCCGCAGCGGCACGAGGTGCTGCAGGAAGAGGGATTGCACGAGGGCGCCGGTTTTTTTGGACGAGGTCATGGGCTCCGTAGTAGCATTCCGGGCCGGGCCGGATCATTAGCAAAGAAAAGCGGCCGTCAGTGCCGGACAGATCAAAGTCGTTGTCCGGCAATCCGACGGAATGTTCTTGGGAGTAAGGCAGAAGACCCCCGATCTCGAGCCGCACAGTCTTCAGAACCGGACCTCAGCCGCTTTTCCTTGCCAGTCGATGATCTTCGCCACACCGCCGGTGGCAAACTCGATCCGGAACTTGCGGGGTGCGGGAGCGTCACCCTGACCGGGCGTAAGGCGCAGCGTCATTTCCTCATCGTCCCACTCGAAGCGGGTGAGCGTGAATGCCCGGTTGAGGTAGGTCATGTCACCGTCGTCCTCGTAGAGTGTGAAGCTTCCATCGGCGCCCGGGTAGATCCGGATCGTGAGGGGTTCATCGACCGCTTGACCGGTGTGTTGGCGAACCGGATCGAGGGGCAGGATGGTCCCGGCCCGCACGTAGATCGGCAGGGTTGCGAGATCCACCTCGCGGGAAACCGTGCGCCCGCCGGGCTGCGCCTTTCCGGTCCAGAAGTCGAACCACTCGCCCTCGGGAAGGTAGAGTTCGCGCGCCGTGGCTCCCTTCTCGAAAACCGGGGCGATCATGAGGTCCCGGCCCCAGAGATACTGGTCGCCTGCCTCCCGGGCTTTCGCGTCCTCGGGGTAGTGAAGCCAGAGCGAGCGCATGAAGGGAAGCCCGCGGTCGCGGGCCTGCCAGGCCAGGGTGTAGTTGTAGGAAAGGAGTTGATAGCGGAGCTCGGCGTAGCGACGGCAGACCTTCTCGATCGAGGGGTCGTTCAACGTGGAAGCGTCGGGGTCCTCCGGGTGCTCTTTCGGGCCGAGGGTGTCGAGGCCCCATCCCCAGGGCAGTCGCGTCCACCAGGTGCGGCCGTGCGATCGGAACGATGGACAAAACGCCCCGAACTGGAACCAGCGCGCGTAGAGTTCGCCGGTGAGCTCCTTCGACGGATAGAACCCGCCGATGTCCGAACCCCAGTAGGGCCCGAGGCTGAGCGAGTGGTTGATGCCGACGGCGATCTGCGCCTCGAGCGTCTTCCACGACGTATTGGTGTCGCCCGACCACACCCAGCCGCCGTAGCGGGCGACGCCGAGGTAGCCGTTGCGGTGCAGGCTCCACGGCCGGCGGTCGGGTTGGGTGGAAAGCGGGCCGTCGTGGTAGAGCTGGTGGCGGGTGATCCGTTCGTGAAGGTCGAACCAGTCGCCCTCGTCCGGCCACCAGCCGTCGATGCCGGCCTTCACGAGATCCTCGTGTTCCTTCCAGTAGCTGGGCAGGCGCTCGTCATCGAGCCGCGGGATGCGGTCGCGGTCCCAGGGCACCATGTGGACGACGACCTTCACGTTGCGCTCGTGGAGTTCGTCGATGACCTCGGCCGGATCGCGCTGGAAGACCTCGGGATTGAACTCGAAGGACGGCTGCGGCTTGTTCCAGCCGCGGGGCGTGAAGCCGGTGCCGAGGTAGATGACGGCATCGACCGGGATCCGCTTGTCGCGGAAGGTGTCGGCGATTTCCACGAGCTGCTCGTCGTCCTCCAGCGTCCGGTGCGACTGCATGTAGCCGAGCGCCCACTTCGGCGGCATCGCGGCGGCGCCGGTGAGGGTGGAGAGGTCCTTCATCAGGGCGACCGGGTCGCGGGCGTCGAAGACGAACACATCTCGGAAACCCTCGACGAAATCCTCCATCGGCGGGATGCCCTTGCCGAGCTGCTCGGTCTGGTTGGCGTGGTTCTGGCGCATCGCCGCCGGGTTTTTCTTCTCGATCGGGAGGAAGCGCCCGCCGTCTTTTTCCGACAAGTCGATCCGCCCCCACGGGGAGGCGAAGAAGAGCCCCCAGCCGCCGGTGCCGACCAGCAGCGGCACGGGGTTTCGCGACCCATAGGCGTCGGCCTGCCAGCGCGGTTGCATCTTGTGGAGGCGTCCGCGTCGGTCGAATTCCACGGGGGCCTTGCGCCAGTCCTTGCCTTGCTCCGGACGCGGCCCGCCTTCGCCCATGCCCAGCACCGGGGCGTCGTCGAGGCGGAAACGAATGGCGCTCTCGTCGTCGAGAGTCAGCTTCTGGACCAGCGAGCCATCGGGGCGCGAGACGGAGATCTGCAGCGGATCGGGCCGGATCTCGACCGTCAGCTCGCCGACCTTGGTGCGCTGCGGCTCGTCGAGTTCGCGGATTATCAGGACGGCATCGGCGGGCGCCTTGGCGGCCAGCGCGGGATTCTCCGGCAGGGGTTCCGGGTGCTCGAGCGGCCGGAGGGTGACGCGCACCGCGTGTTCGCCGGCCGGCCGCAGGGAAAGTTCGGCCGGGATGCTGCCGACCTTGATGGGAGCCGAGTTGGCGGCGATGGGAAAAGCTAGAATACAAAGGGAGCGGAGCAGATGCATGTCGGTCGATTGGGAATGTAGCAGATAGTCAACGAGTGGTCCGGTGGCAAATTGTGCGGGGAATCGCTCCATTTGTATGTCTTATCATGAGACAAATCGGGGAGGTCGAATGTCGGTTGTGAGATGGGCTGTCCGGCATAGGCTCCACAGCCTTGCTTCCCAAGTGCTTGTAGCCAGCACGGGAGCCGAGAACTGATCGTGGATGGCGGAAACAGCCAGTCGGGAACGCAGATCGCACTTCCGATCGATCCCGATGGAAAAACCACTGCACGGCGATTCGAAAAAACACCCATGAACTCCCCACTTTCCCTGCGCCTCGGACTCGTCGTGGCCTGCGTTTCACCGCTCTGCCCGCTTGCGGCGCAAGAGATTGCCGTCGATCCGTCGGGAACCGTTTCGTCAAACTACGCCGCGGAATGGAATAGCGCGGGAAACGCGGAAAGCTGGACCGGGGTCAATGCGACGCTTTCCGTCTCAGGCGGAGTGCTTTCCGGCGCGGCGACTTCGGACGACGCTGCTGTCCAGCTCACGAATCTGGCGGGTGGCCCCGACCTCGACCTCGGCTGGAACGATTTCATGGACATCCGGATCCAGGTGCCGGCCGCCTACACCGGCCCGATCCGGTTTTCATTTGGAACGACCTACCGCAACGGCTTCGACGCCTCGCGTGAGTTCGAGATCGCGGCCGCTTCGATTCCGAACGACGGCGCCTTTCACACCTACCGGATCGCGCTGGGTCTGGAGCCGCTTTGGCGCTCGAACCTGCGAGACCTCCGCATCCATCCGGTCGGAGGCGCGGGCACCAGCGGGATGAGTTTCGCCATCGACCACATCCGCATCGGCGACGAGCCGAACGCCGCGGTCTATCAGAGACTCACCTCGACCGAGACTCCGCCGTCGGGTGGAACCACCCCCGCCGGCGCTGCCCATGGTCCGGGCCAGACGGTGAAGTCGATGGAGTCCAAGCACTTCGTGTTCCTCTGGAACGATGCCGCCGAGGCCGACGGTTTCTGGACTCCGGACATGCCGCACGGCACCCTGCGCAACCTGGAAGAAGCGTGGCAGGTGTTCGTCCATGTCATGGGCTACATCGAGCCCTGCTACTCCGGCCAGGACAAGTCGGGCCAGCTCGGCACGCCCCGGGGCAAGGTCGCCCTGCACACCTGGTACGACGGCTTCTGGGCCGGCGGCTACACCGATGACGCCGGGAGGAGCCGGGTGCGCATGAACATGGCGCCCGGCGGGCTGCGAGTGGATCCCCCGGGCTGGGTCGTCCCGCACGAGCTGATGCACTGTTTTCAGTTCCACAACAACGAGGACAGCGTCAATGGCACCAAGATGCCCGGCTACTGGTATGAGGGTCACGCGAACTATGCCCGCGAGCGCTGGTTGATCCACTACGAGGCGCTCTATCCGGATACCTCGTCGGTCGGCGCGGAGGCGCTGCGTGGCGCCCACCAGCTCATCGCCGACGCGCGCTACCAGTATCTTTCCTGGCTGCCGCTGCTCTACCTCGACACCAATCCGGACAACCTGCCGGACTTGGGCGACAGCACCGTCAGGCGGATCTGGCAGGAAACCCTGGCCAACACGAATCCGCTCATGACGCTGGATGTCATCGCACCGACCACGGGCCGCAAGGACATCTTCGGCTACTATGCCCGCCGTGGCGCGACCCTTTCCTATCCGGCGCAACCGCACATCGCCGCCTCGGCCAGTTGGGATCCGCAGGTGCCGCGTTACCAATTTACCGATCTGGTCCAGCGGTCCGACGATCCGAGCTGGTGGCGGGTTCCTTCGGAAATGGCGCCGCAGCAGGGCGGCTACACGATCCACGAGCTGGTCGTGCCGAACCCCGGGACCGGCGGTCGCACCGTCACGGTCAATTTTCGCGGCCTGCCGAACGCCGCCCGCGGTGCCGACTGGCGCGCCGCCTTCGTGATCGTGGCCGACGACGGCAGCGAGCGCTACAGCCCGCTTTGGAACAGCGGCAACCAGTCGGTCACGCTCGCCGCCAACGAGAACAC
>JAUIJD010000033.1 GCA_030431475.1 Verrucomicrobiia bacterium
TGAGCCTGAGCATGGGCCCGGCTCCCCCATGGTTGCTCTTCGATCCCGCCCGAAACGCCCCGTCGGCGGTCACATGACCCTACTTGCGCCCCTCATCCTCACTCCAACTGCGGATTCTAGGTTGATGGAGAGACGGTTGTGAAATCGGCATTCGCCCGGGTCCTGCAGATGCCGATTTCATAATCGGCGCTCCGCGGGCTGTTGGCGGTTGATCGTCGGGGGTTGGCGGACAAGCTTCCGGGGTGGCCGAGGAGCTTTGGTTCTGGAAATACGAGCTGACCGCGCGTCAGCCCGTGAATGCGACGACGACCCGCCGGACCTACCGGGGCGTCCTGCTCCGCGTGGATGACGGGTTCGCCTGCCTGCACCCATGGCCCGAGTTGGGGGACCCGACGCTGGAGAAGTGCCTGGCCGACCTCCGTGGAGCCCGGCGCTGGCCGATCGTCCGACGGGCCCTGAGGTGCGCCCAGGAGGACGCCAACGCGCGCTTCATCGGCGACGAGTTGCTGGACGAGATCGATGTCCCGGACAGCCACGCCACGCTGCCGTGGCACGACGAGCGAATCGTCGAGAGCGCGATTTCGAAGGGCTTCGCCCAGCTCAAGATGAAGGTGGGTCGCAACCTGGCGGCGGAGTCGGCCTTCCTGGTGGAGATGGCGGAAAAACATCCGACGATCCGGTGGCGGCTCGATTTCAACGAGGTCCCCACCGCGGAGGAGGCGAAGGCGTTTCTGCTGGGGCTTCCGGAGTCGCTCCGCGGGCGTCTGGATTTCGTGGAGGACCCCTGTCCCTATGTCGAGGAGGTGTGGAAGGACCTCGGGAGAGCGACGCGGACCATCCTGGCGGTGGACCGTGAGGCGGCTCCGCGTTGCTCGGCGGCGGGGGTGATGGTGATCAAGCCGGCGGTGGATGAGCCGTGGCTGCTGGCCGAGGCGGCCGCCGGCCGGGGGCAGCAGGTGGTGGTGACCAGCTACATGGAGCATCCTCTCGGCCAGTGTTTTGCCGCGTGGGAGGCGGCCAAGCTCAACGTGCAGTTCCCCGGGCTTGTGGGCATCTGCGGCTTGCAGACGCACCACCTCTTCACGCCCTGCGACTTCTCGGAGCGCCTCGGGCGCTGGTCCCCGCATTTCAAATCGCCGGGCGGAACGGGGCTCGGATTCGATGATCTCCTCGAGCGTCTGCCATGGAAACGACTCGATTGATCGATCCCGCGTTCTGGGCTTCGGATGCCCCCGCCTTTCCCGGAGTGGAGCCGCCGGCGTGGTCCGGTGAGGCGCCCGGCCTGGTGTGGTTCCGGACCTCGGGGTCGACCGGCGCGCCCCGATGGATCGGGTTGTCGAGGGAGTCGCTTCTGCTCTCCGCGGCGGTGGTCAACCGCCATCTCGGGGTCCGGGACGACGAGGTCTGGGGGCTGGCCCTGCCCCTCCGCCATGTCGGGGGTTTCGGGGTGGTCGCCCGCGCCTTTGAAGCCGGAGCGCCGCTCGAGAGGTTTTCTTCGGCATGGGAGCCGGTCGCGTTCACCCGCTGGGTCGATGCGGCGGAGGTGGCCCACCTTTCCCTGGTGCCGACCCAGGTGCATGACCTGCTGGAGGCGGGATGCGAAGCTCCGCCGGCACTGCGCACGGTCGTCGTCGGGGGTGGCGTCCTGAAGGATGAGGCGGGCCAGTGGGCGCGGGATCTAGGGTGGCCGGTGCTTCCGAGCTACGGCATGACCGAGGCGGGATCGCAGATCGCCACCCCGCCCCCCGAAGTACTGTCCACGCCGTATGTTTCCGGTCCGCTGCCCGTGCTCCCGCACTGGGAAGTCTCCTGCGATGGGGATGGACGGATCCATCTCCGGGGGAGGTCGCTGTTCGACTGCGAGGCGCGGGAGACGGAGCAGGGCGTGAACTTCGAGCGACGGAGCGGGGATCGCCATGCGACGGGGGACCGGGGTCGGCTCGTCGACGGGGGGCTGGAGGTGCTCGGTCGTCTCGACAGCGTGGTGAAGGTCCTGGGAGAACTGGTGGATCCGGTGGCGATCGAGCGAGATCTCGGAGTGGACGGCGCGGTCGTGGTGGCGGTGCCGGAGGAACGCCGTGGGCACCGGCTGCTGGTGGTGGTCGAAACGGAGGTGTCCGGCATCGGAGGGGCGATCGAGTCCTACAACCGGCGCGCGGAAGGCCCCCGCCGGGTCGAGGGGCCGGTCCGGGTGGATGAGATCCCCCGCAGCGAACTCGGAAAGGTGCGCCGCATCGAGCTGGCCGCCCGGCTTTCCAGTGGTGCTCGTTGAAATCGGGGAGGTTCAGGCTTCTGCCACGACGGCGGCCGGGAGGGCTGGCGGAACGGACTTGCGGCGGCATACGAAGGTCGCCTTCACCCGTTGGGAGGCGAGCATGTACCAACCCCACAGGAGCAGCCGGATCACCTGGCCGGGGATGGCACTTTCCCGCCCGTCTTCCGTCGCCAGATCGTCGAGCCCTGCTTCCATGCCGAGGAGGACGAGGTCGACCGCGAGCGCCAGAGCGGCGACACCGATGTAGACCCACGGCAGCGAGGTCCGTCGCTGGAACAAGAGCACGAGCAACAGGATGGAGGTGGGGAGAAGGAAGGCGGAACTCATCGGGCCGACGAGATAGTAGAGGCGCCATCCGCCGAAGCCGCCTTCGCTTTCCAGGACGCCTGCCATGTCCTTGAGGTTCACGGCGTAGCTTGCCGCGTCGGCGACCAGGATCAGGGGGAGCACGAACATGCCGATGATGGGAAGCACCAGCCAGCCGCCGAGCCCCCGGTAGTCCTGGGTGGTGGCGACGCGCGCCGGAGGGTCCCAGAAGAAGAGGAGAAGGGCCATCACCGCGCCGAGCGCGAGCCCGACACTGGCGCCGCCCCCCACGATCACCGCGCCGAGAGAGCTGGAACTCGTGCCGGTCGACGCGCCGACGATGCCGCCGTCGGGGGATTGGTGGTGCCAGACGTTCATCGAGAGGTCCTCGCGGACCTGGGTCATCGACTTCACGAAGTCGTCGAAGTCGGCCGCGTCGACTTCCGACGCCAGCGAGGTGTAGTGGTTCTTCATCCGAAAGCCCTTCGGCATCGCCTCGACGGAGGAACGGTAGCGAAACGCGGGGTGATCGATCTCGGTGGTCGCCTCGTCGATGTCCCAGGCCTCCGGGAGATGGACTTCGATGGTTTGTTCGATCTCGTTCGGGTGATCGAGCCAGTAGGGTTTCGCCCGACGCTCCGCATCCGGCGCATCGAGGTTGCTGCGGAGGAAGGCGGCGTCGACCCAGGCGTTCCACTTGCTTCCGTCGTCGTCCTCCGACCAGAACTCGGGGAGGTGGTAGCTTTCCTCGATCACGACGCGGTTGGCGTCGGGGTCGTCGGTGAACCGCAGGGGCTCGGCGGTCGATGCCCCGGGGAAATCCCCGCCGTAGAAATCGGTGTAGGTTTCCTCGATGGTGGCGCGGGAATTCTCGGCGAAATAGCGGCGGAGCGAATCCGCTTCTCCACCGGTGGCGACCGTGCGGACCTCGAGCCGGGCGGCGCCCCACAGGCCGTCCACCCGGTAGGTTTCGCGAATGGTGGTCCTGGTGGCGTCGAGGCCTTTCGGTTCGATTTCCTGGAGCCCGGTGACGCCCGGGCGGATGGGCAGGAACAGGCGGTAGTCCGGGCTGCTCATCCGGTCGAGTGATCCGCGTTGGTAGGTATGGGTGGGGTCGAGCAGATAGTCCCGGCCGTTCCAGCGCAGGTGGACCACGAGGTGGTTGAAGGCCGAATGGCCGGGGAGGTATTCGCGAATCCCGCGCCGACGGCTTGTGTTGACCAATGCCGGTGCCGCGTCGAATCCCAGCTCGCGGAGCATCGCCACGGTCAGCGTGCCCTTGTCCTTGCAATCGCCGAAACGACGACGGCAGATGTCCTCCAGCGGATAGGGGGCGTGGGTGTGCTGGCCGAAGAAGCTGCCGAGGTAGCGCACGTGGCGCTGGACCCAGCGGAGCGCGGCGAGGATGCGGGCCTCATCCGTTTCCTGATCGCGGCCGATCTCCCCGCACACCTCGCGGAGCTCGCCGGGGAGGTCCTGGTCCTGCTGATAGATTGTGAGGGCATGATCGACATAGCTTTTCCAGTCGGGGAAATCGGAGTACTCGAGCCATGGGTAGTCGAACACCCATCCGGGCGTGCTGCTTTCCGGCGAGATGCGAGCCACGTTCTCCTGTTCCCAGAGGATCTCCGACAAGGGTCCGCCTTCGGTCTTTGCGGGGGAAGGCGTTCCATCGCCGTGGGTGGTCCAGGAGAGGGACCGTGCCTCGGGGCTCCAGAGCACCCGGCAGCGGATCCGATCGATCTCCGACCCGTAGCCGAGCCGGCGAAAACGGTGGAGGTGCCCGGCGTGCACGGGATTCACCCCTGAGCGTGTGAAACTGTAGGAGAGGATGTCGCCGGGGCGGACATCCTCGAGGATGACCAATGCGGTCAGTTCGCCGTCGTAGAGGCGGGACTCCATGTCCTCTTCGCGGCGCAGCACCTCGATCTTCCTGCCGCCCAACCGGTCGAGCACCTCCCCCTCCCGCTCGAGGGTGATGTGGTGGAGGTGGAGGGTCTCGTAGGCCGGTTGATAGTCGAAATCGAGCTGCGAGAAGTCTTCGACCCCGGCCTCGTTGAGGATGCGGATGACGTAGTGCTCGTAACCGGCCCTGTTTTCCACGTGGTGCTGGAAATCGACGAGGTGGTAGTGGGAGGCGCCGTCTTCTCCATCGACCGCCGTCCATTCGTCCTCGACCGGCAGAATCCAGTCGGGGGCCGGGGAGGTCCTCACCGCCTCATCGGCGGGAAGCGTGAGGGGAAGCAGGGCGACGATCGCCCCTCCAACCAATGATCTCATGCCTCGGAGCTAGCGATCCGCCGTCCGGTGGGCGAGCCCGATTTCAGTCCTTTCCCCAGCGGCCGCGGAGGGGACGACGGCCGATGCTCGGGAACTCCTCGTCCGTGGTCGTAGCCGTCCGGGAGGGCAGGTCCCTTGTCGATGGGTGAAAGTGGCCGGGTCGGGGGAGGCGTAGTTTCCCCACCATGATGAATCGCCGCCGATTTTCCGTTCTCGCCGCCGCCGGGGCCGCTTCGACCGCCGTCTCACCCGCTTGGGCGGAAACGTCCCCGGGAGAGCCCTTCAAGTCGCGGTTTGCTCCGCATCCGGGGCTGCTTCCGACCGCTCCGAAGGACTACCTCGATCAGTTGAAGTTCGCCCACGATCTCGGCTTCCGGGCGTGGGAGGACAACGGACTCGGGGGCCGCGGCGCGAAGTTGCAGGAGCGGGTCGGTGCCTTCGCGGAGGAGAACGACTTCGAGATGGGCGTGATGGTCATCACCAACGGCCGGGGGATGAAGTTCTACGATCCCGACGAGGAAGGCGTGAAGGGGGTGCTCGACGACATGCGCAAGGGCGTCGAGGTCTGCAAGCGCACCGGGCAGACGAACATGACCATGATCCCCGGCTGGCGGGACAACGAGATGCCCCGGGAGAAGCAGATCGAAATGTCGGTCGACCTGATGAAGCGCTGCTGCGATGTCGTCGAGGAACACGGCATCGTCCTCGTGCAGGAACCGCTTTCGCACGGCGTGAAAGGAGGCGCTCCCCTGTTGCGGTCCTTCGAGGACGGCCACCGGCTCTGCTCGCTCGTGAACCGCAAGTCGTGCAAGCTGCTGGCCGACTACTTCCATGAGGGACAGATCGGCAACGGCGACAAGCTCATCGAGAACTCCGAGAAGACCTGGGACGAGGTGGCCTACGTCCAGTACGGCGATTCGCCGGGACGCAAGGAGCCGGGCACCGGGAAGCTCGACTACGTCGAGGTGACCCGGTGGTTGCGCGAGAAGGGCTACACCGGAGTCATCGGCATGGAACACGGAGCGAGCCAGAAGGGGAAGAAGGGGCTCGAGGCGCTGGTGCAGGCCTACCGGAAGGTGGACGCCTGATCCGTCCGCGTCGCCCCGCCACGAGTGGGGGAGTGCGGTGTGATCGTACGCCGGGGGAGGGGAACCTCGTCGCCCCGCGTTTCGCCGGCATTCGGGGCGTCGGAACACGAAGCTCTTCCCGGGGTTTCATCCGGGGATGTCGCCATTTCGAGATTGCCTTCCAAGGTGCGAAGGTATTAGTTCGGATAGCTTGATAATTTCAGGTTCATTAAACCCGCCGTGGAGCGGACTGACGAAGGCCGGTGGCGGCCCGGTGCTTCGTCCCAACGTAGTCGCCCTTCCTTGAATCCCCCTCCCTTTTCCGATGATTGATCGCGTCGACGACTCCCAGGCCAAGTTGTTTGAAGAAAACCAGTCCGCATCCGGTCGGACCAAGGCGAAGAAGGGAGGCGGGAGGAGACGGGCGTCGGCGGTCGAGTTCGGATTGAAGGCGCCATCGCAGGTGGTGAAGAACTTCGTGCTCGATACCAACGTGCTGATCCACGATCCGAGCTGTCTCAGCCGGTTCCAGGAGCACCACATCTGCATCCCGGTGGACGTGCTCGCGGAGCTTGACCGTTTCAAGAGCGAGCAATCGGAGCGGGGTGCCAATGCGCGCCGGGTGCACCGGCGTCTGACCGAACTCTTTTCATGCTCTTCTGCCATCACCTCCGGCGTGCCGACCGAGGGGGGCGGCACGCTGAGAATGGTGATCTACGATCCGGCGAGCTGTCCGAAGAATTCCGAGGCGCTCGACCGCTTCCACCGGATCTTCCCCGACCGCGAGCGGGTGGATCACCGCATCATGGCGGCGACGCTTCTGGTGATGCAGAACAACCGGGCGCCGGTGATCCTGGTGACCAAGGACATCAACCTCCAGCTCAAGGCACGGGCGGTGGGCATCTCCTGCGAGGACTACCTCAACGACAAGGTCGACCCGCGCGAGGTGACCAGCTACGACATCCGCCGTATTCCCGTCGATCCCGCCGAGCTCCAGCGCTTCGCGAGTTCCGGTGAACTCGTGCTTCCCCACGAGCGGCGGCCGGAAGTGGTGCTGAACCAGTACGTGCTGCTCGAGGCCTCGGCCAAGCAGACGATGCCGGCCCGCCTCGCCAGTGAAGGGCGGTTGGTGCGCCTGCAGCTTCCGGAAGCCCTGAAGATCCCGGGCGGCATCGCCCTGAAACCACTCAACCTCGGGCAGCGCTGTCTGATCGACGCCTTGCTCAACCCGGAGATCTCGCTGGTCACCTGCTACGGTCACGCCGGTACCGGCAAGACGCTGGTGGCGGTGGCGGCGGGCCTGCACGAGATGTTCGCCCGCAAGTACAACGGCCTGACCGTGAGCCGGCCGGTGGTGGCGATGGGCGAGCAGCTCGGATTCCTCCCCGGCACGCTGGAGGAGAAGATGCGGCCGTGGCTGCAACCGATTCACGACGCGCTGGACCTGCTGATGCGTCCGCCCAAGTCCGGCGGACCGAGGAGGAAGCAGAAGCAATCGTCGGACCAGGGTGCGGTGAAGCCCTACGAGGCGCTTCTCGAGCAGGGCATCATCGAGATCGAGGCGCTGGCCTACATCCGCGGCCGCTCGATTCCCAACCGCTTCTTCGTGCTCGACGAGGCGCAGCAGCTCACGCCGCAGGAGGCGAAGACCGTGGTCACCCGCATGTCGCGCGACTCGAAGCTGGTTCTGGTCGGTGATCCGGCGCAGATCGACAACCCCTACGTCGACAGCCGCAGCAACGGGCTCGTCTACACCCGGAACCGATTGAAGGGGCAGCCCTTCACGGCCCACGTTCCGCTCAACCGCGGCGAGCGCTCGGAGCTCGCCGAGGCGGGCGCGACGCTGATGTAGGTGCGGCGGGCGACCATCAACCCCTCCGCCGGCGAAGGCCGGCGAGGGTGGCGCCGAAGAGGGTCAGGACGAAGCCGGAGGGCTCCGGCACGCCGCCGGCGATCCGGACCCCGGCGAGATTGCCTTCCTGAACGCCCTGGCCGGTCAGGCCGACGCTGATCTCCCCGGAGCCGTTCGAGACGATGCTGTAGGTGGCGGCGGGGGTGCCCTGAAGCCCGTTGTCGATGTCGCTGCCGGTGATGCCCTGGCCGACGACGTCGAGACCGCGGAACTGGGCGGGCTCGGCATTGCCGTGGGTGAAGGTAATGTCGTAGGAGGCGTTCGGATCGAGGCCCGAGAACATCAGGGTCGCGGTGCTGCCGGTGCCGACGATGAAGTAGTCGGCCCGGAGTTCGTTGGTGCCGACCGCCACCGAGCTGTTGCCCGACCAGGAACCGAGCAAGCCGGTCATCGAGAGCGAGATGCCCGAGTTCGAGACCGAGGCGCTGGTGTGGGCGGTGAAGGTGCCAAAGCCTGCGGGGGCGGAGCCGGCGCCGTTCCACGGCAGGTAGCCGGCTTCGGTGGTCGGCGTTCCGAGGATCGGGTCGAAGGTCTGGCTGTCGAAGGACAGGTCGATGATGGCTCCGCTCGAGATTCCCGTCAGCACGAAACACACCGCCGGCAGACACACCTGATTCATAGCCTGTGGATGATAGGGAAATGGGGGTTTGGATCAATCGGAAAGCGATCCCGCGGGGCCGGCGAGTCCCGGGAGCGCTTCGCCCGTGCGGGTGGGGGACGATGCGGGCGCTCGGGGATGGGCGCCGAAAGGGGGCAAAAGCAGATCGACGGAGCGGCCGGGTTCGGCTAGCAAGGACGCATCATGAGAGCCTCCTACCTCCTCGTTCTTCCTGCCGCCTTCTTCGTCTCCTGCGCCACCGATGCCCCGGTGACGCCGGAAGGGGCCTTCAAGACCGCCGATGCGAACGGGGACGGCCTGCTCGCCCGCGAGGAAGCCACCAATCTTCTGATCGCCGATGCCTTCGCCCGCTACGATGCGAACGGGGACGGCACCGTGGATGCCGGGGAATACAAGGCCGGCGGTGGCGATGCCGAGGGCTTCGCCAAGCTCAACAGCTCGGGCTCCGGTGCGCTCACGCTTGAGGAGGCCCAGGCGAATCCCGCGGCGGTCGAGCGCATGGCGCTTCCTTTCGACGAAGCGGATGTCAACGGGAACGGGTCGATCACCCTGGACGAGTTCCTCACCTATCGCCGCGAACTCGAGGCGGCGGTTCGCTGACTTCCGAGAGGCTCGCCCGGTCGTCCGGGTTTTCCCGGATTTCCGGCAGGCCGCCCGCGTGGCACCGTCGTTTGTGGCGCTGCCAGGCGGCGAGGGCTCCGATCCATGCGGCGAAGAAGAGCAGGATCGCCAGCCAGTGGGGGATGACGAGAACGTAGGAGTGGTCCTCCGCGGATCGCTCCAGCGCCGGAATCTGGAACCAGGCGATCCGGTCGAGGTTGTCGAGGGTCCAGGTCCAGTCGTCGAGCGTCGTGGAGCTGTCTTTCAGGCTGGCGTCGTCGGTTCCGAAGCGCAGCGTGCCGCCTCCGTGGGAGAAGAAGATCGAGCGGCCCGGACGCACGAACATCCATCCGCGGCCGCCCTGCATCGACCACCACCACAGCCACGCGAGAAAGGGCGGAAACGGGAGCCCCAGCCAGAACAGCATCGAACGGTACCAGGGTCGCGGCATGGGGGGCCGGTTCTCAGGTTCCGAAGATGCGGTCCCCGGCATCGCCGAGGCCGGGAAGGATGTAGCCCTTCGCGTTGAGGCAGCGGTCGAGGGCGGCGGTGAAGATCGGAAGATCCGGGTGGGCCCGGTGCAGGGTGTCCACCCCTTCCGGAGCGGCCACGAGGCAGGCGAAACGAAGTCGTACGGCGCCGGCGGCGCGCAGTCGCGTGACCGCCTCGGCCGCCGAGCCGCCGGTGGCGAGCATGGGATCGAGGACGATCACCTCGGCCTTCGGCAGTTCCGGCGGGGTCTTGAAATAGTAGGGTTCGGGGCGGAGCGTCTCCTCGTTGCGAGCGAGCCCGATGTGGGCGGTCGAGGCCTCGGGAAGGAGGTCGAGGAAGCCGTCGAAGAACCCGATGCCGGCGCGCAGGATGGGCGCGAGGATGATGGGCCGGCTGGGGGTGACACCGCTGGTCACCTCCAGCGGCGTCTCGCAGGGGACCGGCTCGGTTTCGAGATTCGCGGTGACGGCGGGCACCATGAGCGAGGCGACCCGGCGGACGTGGGAGCGGAAGCGCTGGGGCGGACAGTGGCGGTCGCGCAGCAGGGTGAGTTCGGCGTGGATCAGGGGATGGTCGACGACCTCTAGCATGCGCCGAGGCTGCGCATCGACGGGCCGCCTGAGAAGTGCCAAGTTTCAGGGAGGCGGCGGGGGGCTCGTCCGGCGAACTCCGGACAGGCGGAATGCGAGAAACGGGGCGCCCGACCGTTTGATCATTGCGCGTCGCGTTGAAGTGGCTACGGAGGCGCGGTGAATCTGCATCTGGACTTTGAGAAGGCGAACATCTCGGGACTGGTTCTGGCCAAGGTCGGAAACCCGGCCCGGGACGAACCGCTGCAGACCTCGAAGAAGTTGTTCGCGGTCTCCGAGGACGACCAGAAGCTGCTCACGCCCATCTTCCTGAAGCCGTTCCGCAACCTGATCGGGCAGCGCTTCGATCACCACACCTCGCTCGAGCAGCATGAGATGAACGGCTGCGCGGCGGCGGTGTTCGAGGACAGCGGTGCGTTGCTCGACAAGGGACGCGAGATCGCGCAGCGGCTCTATTCCAAGTCGAACCACCCGAACATCAAGTCGGGCGACCTGTGCGTGAGCCTGGTCGAGGGCATCGCCTGCGACGGCGAGGTCAAGCGGGGGATCTGCATCCTCAAGTCGGAGAGCGTCACGCCCTTTCTCAGCATCTCGACCCGCGGCGACGACCTCGAGCTTCACACCGAGCAGGGGATCAACCCGGAGCGCATCGACAAGGGCTGCCTGATCCTCGAGCACTTCCAGGCGAAGGGGTTCTACGTGCTGACCTTCGACCGGGCGGGGGCCGAGTCCCGCTTCTGGGTGCGGGATTTCCTCGGCGTGGTGCCGATCGCCGACGCCAACCTGGTCAGCCGGCGCGTGGCGGAGATGGCCGTCTCGGCGGTGACCGGCGGCGATGAGGAATCGGACGACGCCCCGGCTCCCTGGGAACGCAAGAAGGCGGCGCAGGAGGCGCTCGGCTACTTCAAGGGGAACAAGAACTTCAGCCTGGCGGAATTCGAGGAGCAGGCGCTCCGGACGCCGGAGGCGCGGGCGCGCTTCGCCGAGGAGAAGCGGCGGGCCGAGGAGGACGAGGGACTGAAGATCGAGGATGGCTTCGCGATTGCGAAGCGGGAGGCCTCCAAGGCGCGCAAGCTGATGGCGACGTTGATGCGGCTCGACACCGGCGTGGAGCTGAAGATCAAGCCGAAGGCGCTCGAGGCGAAGGAGCCGGTCATCGAGAAGGGTTTCGACGAGGAGCGCGGCATGAAGTTCGTGAAGGTCTACTACCGGAGCGAGTTCTGATTCGGGAGCGATGAGCGAGGAACCGACCGCTGACAGGCCCGAGAATCCCGCGCCGCGATTGCGCGAGGATCTGATGGTGCTGATGAAGGTGCGGCTGAACGTCTTTGTTCTGCACACGACCTTCTTCGGCTTCCTG
Source organism: Verrucomicrobiia bacterium (assembly GCA_030431475.1). Lineage (GTDB taxonomy): Bacteria > Verrucomicrobiota > Verrucomicrobiia > Verrucomicrobiales > Akkermansiaceae > Haloferula. The sequence continues at coordinate 11,502 of JAUIJD010000033.1, forward strand.
CTGGCGTCGAAGTCGGGCGGCATCGACTGGATGCTGTTGGCGCACACCCTCGGCGGCACGGCGCTGGCGGCGTTCGGGTCGGCCGCCTTCAACCAGTTGATGGAGGTCGATCTCGACGCCCGGATGCGGCGCACGGCGGACCGTCCGCTGCCGTCCCGGCGGATGGATCCCCTGTTCGCCTTCGGGGTCGGCTGGATGCTCTCGGCGGCGGGCATCATCCACCTCTCGGTGAAGGTGGGGCCGCTGCCGGCGATCCTGGCGGCGGTGACGGTGGCGGTCTATGTCTTCATCTACACGCCGCTGAAGCGCTACAGCAGCACCAACACCCTGGTCGGGGCGGTGCCCGGGGCGATTCCCCCGGTGATGGGATGGACGGCGGTGCCCGGCCACGAGCTCGATGGGGCGGCGTTGTTCCTCTTTGTGCTGCTGTTCCTGTGGCAGCTTCCCCACTTCGTCGCAATCTCGTGGCTGGTCCGCGAGGAATACGAGCAGGCGGGCTACCGGATGTGGAGCAACGGCGACGTGAGCGGTCGCCGCAGCGGCCTGCTCAGCGCGGTCTTTTCCCTGATGCTGGCGGTGCTGCCGGTGTGGCCGTGGCTCGCCGGCTGGACGCCGGGCTTGCCGGGCCACGTGGCGCTGGGCGGAGGCGTCCTTCTCGGGCTGATGATGGCGGCGCTTTCCGGTCGTTTCATGCGCGACGGCGAGCGGAGCTCCTTCCGGCGGCTGTTCCTCTTCACCTTGCTCTACCTGCCACTCGAACTCGGATTGCTTGCGTTCGCGTGGCGCTAGTCTAGGTTCCGCGGCCCCAGCCCGATGAGACCCGACATCGAGAATCTCGAACCCGCCGAGCGCGACCCGAAGAAGCTGCGTCGTACGGCTATCATCCTGGTGGCGATGATGGTGGTCGGATCGATCCTGGTCCTGATCGCCTACAACCGCAAGGCGGCGAAGCTGGCCGAGGACGACCGCCCGGCCTTCGTCACGCGGCTGCGCCTCGACAAGCACGACTTCAAGCTCTGGCGGCAGGATGAAAGCGAGGCCAGCCTGCTGGACCTCACGGGGGACGTTTTCGTCATCGTGCCCGTCGTCTTCCGCGAGCCGGACGGGTGGGAGACGACCCGCGCGGTGCTGCTGGAGCTCCGGGAGCGCTACGGCGACCGCGACGACTTCCACCTGGTGACCATCACCCTCGACCCGGAGAACGAGCCCCCCCGGGAACTGGCGGAGATCGCGGAGGATCTCGGCGCCGAGCTGCCCTTCTGGTGGGTGGCCGGGGCGCGCCAGGAGAGCATCCACAAGTATTTCAAGAACGTCCTTCAGGCGGGGATCATGCCCGAGCGCGAGGATGGGAAGTGGGTCTACGACACGGCGATCACGCTGGTCGACCGCGATCGCCACGTGCGGCGGCCGACGGTGCGGGCGCGGAAGCCGAGCGGCCGCGAGCTGAACCATCGGAACCCGGTGAAGCTCGACTTCGAGGAAGCCGCGCGCTGGGACGCGGAAGGTCGCGGCGAGGGCCTGGAGAAGACCAACGTCGAGACGATGAAGGAGATGCTTTTCAAGACCATCGACGAACTGCTGGCCGCCGAGCCCGAGGACGAGACATGAAGATCCGAATCATCGCCATCTATGCCTTCGTGATCGTCGCCTCGGTGGCGATGATCGTGTTCTTCAAGAAGGTCGCCGACCGGGTGCCGGAGACGCCGGTCGCGTCGAATGTGGGCCGGGAGGAGGTCGACACCTACTTTCCGATCACCGCGGACCTCGAGATGACGCGTCAGGACGGTGAAAGCGTGAAGCTGAGTGATCTCAAGGGAAAGGTCACGGTGCTGGCGCAGTTCTTCGCCGTGTGTCCGAAGTGCGCGGTGCGCAACGGCGGGGACCTGCTGGAATTGTACAAGACCTTCGGGGACGATGAGGATTTCCAGCTGCTGTGCATTTCCGTCGACCCGGAAACCGACGGCGTCGAGGAACTCGCCGCCTACGCGGAGACGCTGGGCGCCGATGCGTCGAACTGGTGGTTCGCGCGCACCGGGGACCAGGCGGAGGTGCATCGCTTTCTCGAAGAGGAGCTGAAGTTCTTCCGCATCGCCGAGCGCACCGACCCGATCGACATCGCCTCGAACGGCCGCTACGCCCACGATCTCGACCTGCTGCTGGTGGATCGGGACCTGAATGTCGTCGACAAGTACCCGCTGGCCGACGCCGCGTCGGAGGAAGGCCGGAAGCTGGATCCGACCCGCTACGACCGCGAGAAGCACGAACTCTACGAGCGCATCCGCAAGGAACTGGGAGATGAGTGAGCGGGCGGAATGGCTGGCGCGTCCGGCGAAGGAGGAACTGGCCCGGAAGCTCCGGGTCGTGGCGTGGATTGTCTCGGCGGTGGTGCTGCTGCTCGTCGGGTTGATGCAGCGGGTGAGGCTGCCGCTGCCGGAAGGCTGGGACACCTCGATGCTGCCGCCCTTTCACGCCACGGTGAACGCGCTGGGGGCGGTGGTGCTGGTCGCCGCGCTGGTCTTCATCAAGCGTGGCCGGGTGGGGCTGCATCGCGCGGCGATGATGGTGGCGATGGTGCTCTCGGTGCTGTTCCTGCTCTCCTACGTCGCCTACCACATCACCAACGATCCGACGACCTACCCGGAGGATGCGCCGATGCGGGGGCTCTACCTCGCGCTGTTGTTGACCCACATCGTCTCGGCGGCGGTGAGCTTCCCCTTCATCCTCTTCACCTTCATCGCGGCGTGGACGAACCGCTTCACCGCGCATCGGCGGCTGGCCCGCTGGGTGTTTCCGCTCTGGCTCTACGTCGCGGTGACCGGTCCGGTCTGCTACCTGATGCTGCGGCCGTACTACTGAGTGAGGGAGCGCCGGTGATTTCTGGAACATTTCGCTCCCGGATACGGCCGGTGCGGGAGGACGGGGAGCGGCTCCTTTCAGGGGCCGTGAGCCGGGAGGGAGGATTTCCATCCTCACCGGTCGGACGGACCGACGACCGAAGGTCGCGCTCCCGGCTGATGGCGCTTCGGAAAGCGCCACTCCGCCAAAACGCGCTTGGCCAACCCGGCCACGGGCGACACCTTTCCGCGCATGAAGACCGTCACCTACCGGGACCGCGGATACGATCGATTCGTCCGTTCGCTGAAACGCCGCGCGCTGCCGGGAGACGAGGTCCGCGACACGGTGGCCGGAATCATCGGCGACGTCGGAGAGCGTGGCAACAGGGCGCTGATCGACTACGCGGCGAAGTTCGACGGAGTGGCGCTCAAACCGCGGGATCTGTTCGTCATCGAGGCCGAGTTCGCCGAGGCGAGGAAGGCGGTGGCGCCGAGCACGAAGCGCGCCGTCGCGGCCAGCCTCCGGAATATCACCGAGTTCGCGACGCGGAGTCTGCGCAAGGACTGGTCCTACCGCAATGCCGAGGGCGCCCGGGTGGGTGAGCGTTTCGTGCCCTTCGACCGGGTGGGGGTCTACGTGCCGGGTGGCAAGGCGCCGCTGGTTTCGACCGCGCTGATGACGGCCGGCTTCGCAAAAGCGGCGAAGGTGCCGGAGGTGCTGGGGGCGACGCCCTGCGGCCCGGACGGCCGGGTGAACCCCGAGTTGCTCTATGCCCTGCACGCGGCGGGGGTGCGGGAGGTGATCAAGATCGGTGGCGCCCAGGCAGTGGCGGCGATGGCGCTGGGAACGACCACGATCCGCCCGGTGGACCGGATTTTCGGACCGGGCAACCGCTTCGTGGTGGAGGCCAAGCGCCAGCTCGTCGGTGCGGTGTCGATCGACCTGCTGCCCGGCCCGAGCGAGGTGCTGGTGCTGGCCGACAAGAGCGGCAACCCGGACTTCATCGCCGCCGACCTGCTGGCCCAGGCCGAGCACGGCGGCGACAGCGTGATCGGCTTCGTGACCGACTCGAAGGCGCTGCTGACCAAGGTCGAGAAGGCCGTGGCGAAGCAGCTCAAGACCCTGTCGCGCGCCGACTACATCGCGGAGGTTTTGAAGAAGGGGGCCTTTGCCGTGGTGGTGAAGGACTTCGCCGAGGGCGTGGCGATCGCCAACGACTTCGCGCCGGAGCACCTGTCGCTGGTCTGCGAGGACGAACGGAAGTGGCTGAAGGAGGTGCGCACCGCCGGGGCGATCTACGTCGGGAACCTGTCGGCGGTGGCCGTGGGGGACTTCCTCGCCGGGCCGAGCCACACGCTGCCGACCGGTGGGGCGGGGCGCTCGTTCTCCGGGCTGCGGGCGGATCAGTTCCAGCGCCGGACGAGCATCGTGAAACTCGACGCCCGGGCGGTCGCGAAGTCCCGCGAGGTCGTCGAGGAGTTCGCCCGGATCGAGGGGCTCGACGCCCACGGGCGGTCGGTCTCGATCCGTTGCGAGTGATCGGCCGGAGCTACGGTTTGCGGGTCGAGGGCGCCCCGGCTCCAAGGGCGTCGACGATGGTGCGGACGTTGTGCCGGACCATCGCTTCGTAGCTTTCGGCGGTGGTGCCGTCGGCGATGAGCGGGTCGGCGATGCGGACCCCGAGGTCACGGGCGAGGGTCTGAAGCGTCTTCGGATTGGACGTGTCTTCGGGGAAGACGGCCGGGACCCCCGACTCGCGGATCTGGTCGACCAGTTCGGCGAGGCTTTTCGCATCGGGCATCTGCTCGCGGTTGAGTCCCTGGACCGGAAGCGCGGTGAATCCGAAGTCGTGGCAAAAGTAGCCGAAGGCGGCGTGGGCGGTGGCGAGCACGCGGCGGTCGGCCGGAAGGCGGGCGACCTGGCGTCGCGTCCAGTGCTCGAGGGCATCGAGTCGCTGCCGGTACTCAAGGGCGCGGCGGCGGTAGTCGTCGGCGCCGTCGGGGTCGGCTTCGGCGAAGGTGCCGGCTGTGACGCTGGCGGCGCGCCGGAAGGCGTCGATGGAGTGCCACCAGTGGGGGTCGACCTCGCCTTCATGGTTGTGTTCGGGATGATCGCAGGATCCGGCGAGGGAGGGCAGCGACTCGCCGATCTCAACGAGCCGGGTGCCGTCGGACAGCAGGGTCCGGAGCGAGGGGAGGTAGCTTTCGAGACCCTTGCCCGAGGCCAGACAGAGGTCCATGTCGCTCGCCTGGCGCAGGTTCTCCGGCGTCGGCTCGAAATCGTGCGGGTCGTCGGTTTTGCCGACCAGCTCGACGATCTCGACCCGCTCGCCGCCGACTTCGCGGGCGAGATCGGCGAGCAGGGGGTGGAGCGTGGCCACCTTGAGCTCCGCGGCCGGACAGGCGAGGACGAGGCCGCCGAGGATGGAGAGGACGGTGCGCATGGGGGGACGATGACGACTCCGGACGGAAGTGCAAGTGATTTGCGTTAGCAGGGCTTGCCTGCCGCCGCCTGGCTGGGTAGGCAGGCCCGGTGAAAATCGTTCTGGCATCGGGATCTCCGCGGCGAAGGGAGCTGCTGGAAGCGGCGGGCCTGGTGTTCGAGGTGAGGCCATCGCCGGCGGAGGAGCTGCACGACGAATCCCTGGCTCCCGATGAGCTTTGCGAGCGCAACGCCGAGCTGAAGGCGCGGGCGGTCGAGGCGCCGGGGGCGGCGGTCATCGGCGCGGACACGCTGGTGTATCTCGACGACAAGCCGCTCGGGAAACCGAGGAGCCTGGACGAGGCGCGCGCCATGCTACGACGGCTTTCGGGCCGCGAGCACGTGGTCTGCACGGGGGTCTGCGTCGTCGGGCCGGAGGGGGTCGCCGACTGTTTTCACGAGACGACGGCGGTTCGCTTCAAGGACTTCGGCGACGAGGTCATCGAGGCCTACCTCGGCCGGGTTGATCCGCTGGACAAGGCCGGAGCGTACGGCATTCAGGAACACGGAGAGATGCTGGTCGAGAGCATCGAGGGGGCGTTCGACAACGTGATGGGCCTGCCGGTCGCACGCCTGCAGGTGGCGCTCGGTGCTTGCGACGTCGGTCGCGGCGGCCTTGAATGAGCGCGATGGAACTGCCGCCGAGATATCCGGTGCTCTTCAACCCGAAGGCGCGCAGTCAGCGTGGTCGCAGGGCGCTCGAGTTCCTCATGGACAATGCCGCCGGGCTGGCGCTCTACGCGACCCGCTCGGGGGAGGAGGCGCATGCCCTGGCGCGGAAGTTCGCCGAGGACGGCGAGCCGATCGTGATCGCGGCCGGCGGGGACGGCACCCTCAACGCGGTGGTGCAGGGGCTGGCCGGTTCGAAGACGGCGCTCGGCGTGCTGCCGACCGGGACGATGAATGTTTTCGCGCGCGAACTCGGCATCCCCTACGACAACCTCGACCGGGCCTTCGAGGTCATCCTCGAGGGCAACGTCAAGGAGGTCGACCTCTTCGAGGCCAACGGCACGCCCTTCGTGCAGATGGCGGGGGTGGGGTTCGACGCGGCGGTGATCGAGGAGACGACCTGGGAAAGCAAGAAGGTGCTCGGGCCGCTGGCCTACCTCCTCTCGGCGGTGAAGGTGCTCGGCGAGAAGCCGCCGCGCATGGTGGTGACCGGCGACGACGGTCAACGCGAGGAAGGCGTCGCGGTGCTCGCGGGCAACGGCTCGCTTTACGGCGGACAGTTCAAGTTGTTCCACCGCGCCGACAACCAGGACGCGAAGCTGGATGTGCTGGTCTTCAAGGAGGCCGGCTACAAGCTGGTGCTCGACTCGCTGCGCGGCGCGCTGGGCAAGGTCGACCTCGACGGCTCGACGGTGGCGTATTTCCAATCGCGGGCGCTCAAGGTCGATGCCGACCGCGAAGTGCCGCTGGAGGTGGATGGCGAGTTGATCGGAAGGACCCGGAACGTGTGCTTCGGCGACGATCATCCGGAGCGGTTGCGGGTGCTGGCCCCGAGGGAGCCGATCGGGACCCGCTTCGAGGAGGCGATGAAGGCGATGATGGCGTGGACCAAGAAGACGGTCGGAGGTCCGCAGGGGTGAAGCCGAAGGGGCGGAGACGAACGATGGCGTGGTGGATCGGAGGCGTGGCAACGGCCGGCGTCCTCTGGCTCGTCTGGACCAACGTCGCCGCCGTGGTCGCCGCGTCGGGGAAGCTGCACGACGAGGTGTCGGCGGTGCCGGGGGGGCGCGTCGGCGTGGTGTTCGGGACGAGTCCGTGGATCGGGGATCGCGAGAATCTGTACTTCCGCTACCGCATCGATGCGGCCGCCGAGTTGTGGAAGGCGGGCAAGCTGCGCTGCATCCTGGTCTCCGGCGACAACGAGAACCGCAGCTACAACGAGCCGGAGTACATGATCGAGGCCCTGGTGGAGGCCGGGGTCCCCGAGGAAATGATCGCCGCGGACTACGCCGGGTTTCGTACCTTGGACACGGTCTACCGGGCGAAGGAGGTTTTCGGCGCGGAGCGGGTGACCTTCATCAGCCAGCAGTTCCAGAACGAGCGGGCGGCGTATCTGGCGAAGGCGAAGGACCTCGATTTCGTCGGCTACAACGCGCGGGACGTGGAGGGCAGCGGCGGCTTCAAGACCAAGCTCCGCGAGATCGGAGCCCGGCTGAAGATGTGGCTCGACGTCCGGGTGCTGGGCACCGAGCCGCGGTTCTACGGCGACAAGGAGGAGCTGCCGGGATAGGCCGGGAGGCGGTGTCGCCGTCGTCGGATCAGCCCCCGGCGGCGATGCGGACGATCTCGAGGGCGTCGCCGTCCTCGAGCGTCACCCCGGCGTAGTCGGCGGGAAGCACCGGCTGGCGGTTGTGCTCGACGACGACCGGGCGGCCGGCGAGATCCAGTTTCTCGAGCAGCGATTCGAGGGAGAGGGTTGCGGCGTCGAATTCGCGGGGCTGGCCGTTGAGGGTCAGGGTCATGGCGTGGGTGACAGGATGGCTTCGTCCCAGTCCTTCCAGACGGGATCGAGCCCTTTCAGGGCGAGCATCCCGGCCACCTGGGCGGGACTGCGGTCGTCGCTGATCGCGAACTGCTCGGTCGCGCGCTCGCAGCCCTTGCGCTCGTCCATCTCGACGCGACGCCCGCGGACGGTCAGGTGGAGGTCGTCGTGTCCGGCGCCGGTGTAGCCGCCGGGTTCGGTGCGGGCCCCGGCGGACATGGTGGTGATGCCGAGCGGTGCCAGCGAGTCGCGCAGCGGTGCGGGCTCGCGGGTCGAGAGGACGATGCCGGCCTGCGGAAAACAGATCCGGAAGGCGGCGACCAGCTGGACCAGCGCGCGATCGGAGAGGAAGAGATCCGGGTCCGGCTCATACTGGTAGTTGCCGGCGTAGGGGCGCATGCGGGGGAAGGCGATGGTGAAGTGGGCCTTCCAGCAGTGCTTGAGGAGATACTCGAGATGGGCGGCGAGGGCGAGGGCCTCGTGCCGCCAGTCGGCGAGTCCGAAGAGCGCGCCGATGCCGATGCGGCGGAAGCCGCCGCGGTAGGCGCGCTCGGGACAATCGAGCCGCCAGTCGAAGCGCTTCTTGGGGCCGGCGGTGTGGAGCGTGCCGTAGGTCTCGCGATGGTAGGTTTCCTGATAGACGACCAGTCCCTCGGCGCCGTGGGACACGATTTCGCCGTACTGGTCGTCCTCCATCGGGCCGACCTCGATGGCCAGCGTCGGGATGAACGGACGGAGCGCGTCGAGGCACTCCTGGAGGTAGCCGTCCGAGACGAACTTCGGGTGCTCCCCGGCGACGAGCAGGAGGTGGCGGAATCCGAGCCCGTGGAGGTGCCGCGCCTCGGCGACGACCTGATCGACGCTCAGGGTGGTGCGCAGGATGGGATTGTCGCGCGAGAACCCGCAGTAGGAGCAGTTGTTGACGCACTCGTTGGAGAGGTAGAGCGGTGCGAACAGCCGCATGGTGCGCCCGAAGTGGCGGCGGGTGGCGGCGGCCGACTGTCGGGCGAGGCTCTCGAGCTGGGCATCGCCGCAGGGTTCGATGAGCCGCGCGAGGCGCCGCATGAGCGGGGTCGGCTGCGACATCAGGGCGTCGAAATGTTCGGAAAAGGACATCGGGCGCGGCGAATCTCGGATGGCGCGACGAAAAGGTCAAAAACCGATCGCCGGCGAGGGCTTGCCAAGTGGCGGAATGGCGTTTTTTCTGCAGGGAACCCATGAGCGAGCGCATCGTCTGCAAGCCCACCCCCTGGTTCCTGCTCCGTGCGGCGGCGATGCTGCTGATGTTCGGGATCTTCGCGGCCTTGTTCTACAAGGACGGCCGCTGGGGCTATCGTGAGAAGAACCTTTCGTTCTACATCTGGAAATCGGTCGAGCGGGCGGTGGCCGAGTTCGGCGACGCCAGGGACCGGATGAGCCCCGCCGAGTGGAAGGAGTACGCGGCGCAGCAGCGGGTCTTCGTCGGCGAGGTGGACATGGACACGCTGCCCGAGGGCACCGCGGAGGACATGCGCTGGCCCGAGCTGCTCGGCGACCACGAGGCGATGGAGGCCGGGCTGAGCCATCCCCGGCGCGAGCTTTTCGACCGCTATCGCGACGAGACGGGGCTGAAGAAGGATGCCCCGGAGCAGCCGTATTCGGCGAAGAAGATCTTCGAGCAGTGGGTGGTCTTCTGGATCTGCCTGGTGCTCTTTCTCGGGACGCTTTTCGTGCTGTTGCGGACCCTCTCCCGGAAGATCGTGCTCGACGGCGGCACCCTCGAGCCGGCCGGTGGCCGGCCCGTCGAGCTGAAGGATCTCGTGCGCCTCGATCTCCGCCGCTGGCAGGGCAAGGGGCTGGCCTTCGCCTGGGCGGCGGACGGCAGCGGCGGCGAGCGGAAGATCCGGATCGACGGCCTGACCTACGGCGGATTCCGGGCCGAGGACGACCAACCGGCCGAGCGCCTGATGAAGGGAGTCAAGGCGGGCTTTTCCGGCGAACTCATCGACTACGAGGAGCTGGAGGAGAAAAGCTCCGAATCCGGGCAAAACGGGGCCTGAGCCCGCGTTTTTTCGGGGTTGCCAAAAACCGTCCGCATCGCGTAAGCCCTTTCCCACGCAACCACCACAAGCACATCCATGTCTGACAAGAGCATCGAAGACCGCGTCAAGGACATCATCGTCGACCAGCTCGGCGTGAATGCCGACCAAGTGAATCCGGAAGCCAAATTCATCGAGGATCTCGGTGCCGACTCGCTGGACACGGTCGAGCTGGTGATGGCCTTCGAGGAGGAGTTTGAAATCGAGGTCCCCGACGAGGAGGCCGAGAAGCTCCAGTCGGTCGGCGACGTCATCAAGTACGTCGAAGGCGCCAAGGGCTGAACGCTCCACGTCTGATTTTTCCTACGGGCGGCTCCGGATCCCACCGGGTCCGCCCGTTTTCTTTGCGTTCGCGCCTGTGTGGGCGAGGCTGAGCCATGCATTCACCCGACGATGTCCAGTATGCGATGGAGACGACGCGCGTCCTCCGCGCTCCGGACCGCCGCATCGACACCTTCGGAGACACCCGGTTCGAGTTCCTCCTGCTCAGCGAGTTGATGGACCGGACCGGTGAGATCCGCATCCGCAGCGGCGACATCGAGGCGGTGCGTCCGAGGTTGGTGAAGCCGGATGCCTACCAGGGCCTCGAGTTCGATGGATTCGATGACAAGGCCCGCGGTCGGATCGAGCGCATGATCGAGAAGATGCGCGAGGAGGGGAAGGACATGGCCTTCCTCAACTACGGGTTTCGTTTCGCCCGCGGAAAGGTGAGCGAGGAGGTGGTCCACGACCCGATGGAGCAGGTCCGCGACCGGGTGCTGGAGGAAGCGCGGCTGGAGGGGAATCCCGCGCAGGCGGTGATCGAGGGGGTGGACGACGCGTGGGAGGTCTCGGTGGTGAAGTTCACCCTCGACATGATCATGGCCTCGCTTCCGATCAATCGATTCGACTTCCAGCGGAGGGGGCTTCTCTGAGACGATGCACGGCGGATGAGCTTCTGGATGCTGGTCAAGATCGTCGCCGGGATGGTGGTGGCTGCGGTCGCCGTCTTCACCCTGTTGATGGTCCGGCACGTGCGGCATGAACCGCTCGACGGCATGTTCGCGGAGCTGGTTCCCGTGAGTTTCGAAGCGCAGCCGATGCTGGCGCTGCCCGAGGCGGGCTCCGATCTGCCCGAGATCGATCCCGGGATGAAGGTCTTCGAGAAGGCCCGCGAGTGCATTGCGGTCGGGGATCTGGTGAACGCGCGCGACCGGCTCCGGACGGTGGTCAGCATCTATCCGCGCTCGAAGGCGGCCCCGGAGGCGCGGCGCATCGTCGGGGAGATGAACCTCGATGAGGTGCTTTCCGGCGCGAACGCGGAGAACAAGAAGGTCTACCAGGTGGTCCGGGGCGACTCGTACTTCGGAATCGCCGCCAAGCACGAGACCAACCTCGACATGATCATGTACCTGAACGGGCTGATGGATCTCGGATCGCTGCAGCCGGGCGACGAGCTGATGGTCATGCCGCTGAATTTCCGCCTGAGGGTCGAGCCGAAGCGCGAGGCGCTGTCCCTGTGGGACGAGGGGGTGTTCATCAAGGAATACCCGCTGCAGGCGGTGGTCGGGGCCCCGGGGGGCGACCAGAAGACGAAGATCGCCAAGAAAACGGCGGTCCGCGAAGGGCGGGCCTACACCCAGGCATCGGCCGGCTATCGCGGCGCCTCGAAGGTGCTCACGGTCGAGCGGATGCCGCTGGTGATCGCGGCGATGCCCGAGGACGGAGACCCCGAGGCCCTGGCACGCGGATTCTACCTCTCGGCGGCCGACATGGAGGAGCTGGCGTTGTTGACACGGCCGGGGAATGAAGTGGAAATCCGTTCCTCGGCCCGCTAGTCTCCGGCCACACCGCCCCCTTTTTTCACCGACTCTTTCCTCATGCAGCTGCTGGAATTCGAAAAGCCGATCGTGGAGCTCGAACGCGAGCTCGAGAAGCTCCGCGCCAAGGCGGACTCTCAGGATATCGACATGTCCGGAGAAATCTCCACGATGGAGGGCAAGCTGGCCGAGACCCGCCGCCAGATCTACGAACACCTTTCCCCCTGGCAGCGCGTGCAGATCGCCCGACACACCCAGAGGCCCTTCATGCTTGATTACCTCGCCCACGCCTTCTCCGAATTCTGCGAGCTGCACGGTGACCGGAAGATCGGCGACGATCAGGCCATGCCGGGTGGCTTTGCCCGACTCAACGGCCGTCGCGTGGTGGTGATCGGCCACCAGAAGGGGCGGGACACCAAGGAGAACCTGAAGCGCAACTTCGGCAGCGCGAATCCCGAGGGATACCGCAAGGCGATGCGGCTGATGAAGCTGGCGGAGAAATTCGGCCTTCCGGTGGTGGCGCTGATCGACACGCCCGGCGCCTACCCCGGCATCGGTGCGGAGGAACGCAACATCGCCGAGGCGATCGCCCACAACCTGCGCGAGATGATGACCCTCAGGGTTCCCGTCGTCGCCGTGGTGCTGGGCGAAGGCGGCTCGGGCGGGGCGCTCGGGATCGGCGTGGCCGACCGGGTGCTGATGCTGGAGAACGCCTACTATTCGGTGATCAGCCCGGAGGGATGCGCGGCGATTCTCTGGAAGCACCGCAAGCACGCTCCGGAGGCGGCGGAGGCGATGAAGCTCTCCGCGCCGGATCTGGCCCAGCTGGGGTTGATCGACGGGGTCGTGCCGGAGCCGCAGGGGGGTGCCCACCACGATCACAAGGCGGCGGCCGCCGCGCTTTCGGACGTGCTGGAGAAGGAGCTGGCCGCGTTGGAGAAACTCTCGGTGAAGCAGTTGCTCGACGCCCGCTACGAGAAGTTCCGCAAGTTCGGCGCGTGGGAGGAGGGTTGAGCGGAACGCGGGGCGCTTCCGGCGTCAGGAGCCCTGTCCCGCCGCCCACACCGCCGCCTGAATCTTGAAGTCGACAAGTTTGCCGTCGGCTTCCCGGGCGGCGATCCATGACCGGAGCTCGGGAAGCGGCACGTGGTGGATCTCGATTTCCTCGTTTCCGACGCCGCCGCCTTCGCCGACTTTCTCCAGTCCGCGGGCGAGAAACAGATGGGTGACCTCGGCGGTCATCCCGGCCGAGGTGGGTGAGCTCATGAGTGCCGCCATCTCACCGGCGCGGTAGCCGGTTTCCTCAAGGAGCTCACGGCGTGCGGTTTCGGCCAGCGGCTCGCCGCGATGTTCCGGTTCGTCCCCGACGATGCCCGCCGGCAGCTCGATGACGCGTCGCTGGACGGGGATGCGGTACTGCTCGACGAGCACGACTTCACCGGCCTCGGTGAGGGCGAGGATCCCGACCGCATGGTCGGCGTCCGGCCGGCGAACGAAGTCCCAGTGTCCGTCGCGTTGCAGCTTGAGCCAGCGGGTTTCGTAGAGGGTCTCGGTCATCGTTCTAAGAATCGGTGGCTTTCGTCCGTAGCGGGGGGCAGATTACGCCAGACGATGTCCCGCCACGATTTCCAGATTCCCCTCAGCTTCAAGCACCGGGTGTGCTTCACCCGCGATGCCTTCGCCCCCGCGAACCGTTTGGTGGCGGAGCTGCTGGAGGAGGGAGGCGGTCGCCGGGTGCTGGTGCTGCTGGAGGAAGCGGTGGCGACGGCCTGGCCGGAGCTGCGGCGGAACATCGGGGCCTATTTCGCCGATCTCGGCTTCGACTGGCGGGGTGTGAGGGTGCTGCCCGGCGGCGAGGAGGTGAAGGCCGACGACGCGCTGGTGCGCGAGGTGTGGGCGACCATCGACCGCGAGCGCATCGACCGCCACTCCTACGTCCTCGTGATCGGTGGCGGGGCCTTCCTGGATGCCGTCGGCTTCGCGGTGGCGACGGCCCACCGCGGCGTCCGGCTGGTCCGCTTTCCCACCACCACCCTGGCGCAGGACGACAGCGGCGTGGGGGTGAAGTGTGCGATCAATGCCTTCGGGAAGAAGAACTGGGTCGGCAGCTTTGCGGTGCCCTTCGCCGTGGTGAACGACTTTTGCTTCCTCGAGAGCCAGGACGAGGAGACGCGCCGGGCCGGTCTGATCGAGGCGGTGAAGGTGGCGCTGGTGAAGGATGCGGACTTTTTCGAGTGGATCCGCGAGAGGGCGGAGGCACTGGCGGCGCTGGAACGCGGGCCCTTCGAGGAATGCGTCGAGCGCTCGGCGCTGGCCCACGCGACGCACATCGCGGGCGGCGGTGATCCGTTTGAAACCGGCAGCAGCCGACCGCTGGATTTCGGTCACTGGGCCGCGCACAAACTCGAGCCGCTGAGCGGATTCGGACTGAGCCACGCGCATGCGGTGGCGATCGGCGTGGCGCTGGATACCCTCTATTCGGCCCGCTGCGGGCTGCTGCGCGAGTGCGACGCCGAGCGGGTCCTGAACGTGCTGGAGACGCTTCGCATGCCGATGTGGCACGAGACCCTCGACCTGCGTGACGAGAACGGCCGCCGCCGGGTGCATGAAGGGCTGGAGGAGTTCCGCGAGCACCTCGGCGGGGAACTCACCGTGCTGTTGCTGCGCGAGCTCGGTCGTGGTCAGGACGTTCACGCGCTCGACGAGGGGCTCGTCGACGCCTGCATCGACGAGCTGAAACGGACGGCGAAGCTGGAGGCCGGACGCGCTCGCTCCGCGACTTGAAGGGGCCGGGGGCGCGCCTTAGTCGTCCCGTCCCGGGGGCTTGCGGAGTTGCTTCTTCTTCGAAAGCAGGCGCTTGTCGCGGACCGACCGTTGTTTCGAACGGCGCGAGCGGCGCCGCTTCTGCCGACGGATCTTCTCGATCTTCTGGCGCTGGCGGGATTGACGGCCGAGGAGGCGGTTCTCGAGCTCGTCGCAGAGTTCGCGGCGTGCCTGATAGCGATTCATCTCCCGCGAGCGCGACGACTGGCACTTGATCTCGATGCCGGTCGGGTGGTGCTTCAGGTAGACGCAGGAATGCGTCTTGTTGATCTTCTGCCCGCCGGACCCGGAGCCGAGGATGAACTTCTCGGTGAGCTCCTCCTCGACGATGCCGAAGGTGGCCATGCGGGTTTCGAGCGCCGTCTGCTTTTCCGGGGAAATCATGGGGACGCCGGAACATCGGACATCGAACCCCGAACGTCCAACGCCGAAGAGGGATCAGGTGCGGATGCGCCGGACATAGGTCGCGGCGGCGTCGCGGATGGAGCCGGCGACATCGGTCTCGGGTCGGGCGAAGGGCGGCACGAACCACGGGTAGCTGCCGACCAGGTCGGTGACGACCGCGACCTCGCCGTCGCAGGTGGTCTCGCCGCAGCCGATGCCGATGGTGGGCACGGCGAGGGAGCGGGTGAGTTCGGCCGCGGTGTCGGGGACGACGCTTTCCAGCACAATGGCGAAGACGCCGGCATCGATCAGGGCCTCGGCCCCTTCGTGCAGGGCTTCGACCTGTTCGGGGGTCCGGCCCTTCTTGTGATAGCCGCCTTCCTCCAGCACGCGCTGGGGAAGCATGCCGAGGTGACCGCAGACGGGGATGCCGGACTCGACGATGGCGCGGACCTTCTCCGCCTGGCGCACGCCGCCTTCGAGTTTCACGGCCTCGGCACCGGCCGCGACGAGCCGCCGGGCGTTGGCGAGCGCCGTTTCGGCGTCGGGGTAGGTGTCGATGGGCAGGTCACCTACGGTGATGGCCGTAGGTTCGGCACGCGCGACCGCCGCGACGTGGTGCAGCATGTGGTCGAGCGTGACGTGGGTGGTGTCGGGGAATCCCAGTACGACCATGCCGAGCGAGTCGCCGACCAGCAGGAGGTCGACCCCGCTCTCATCGAGCAGGCGCGCGGTCGGGTAGTCGTAGGCGGTGAGGGCCGCGATGCGGGCGCCGCCTTTGCGATCGCGGAGGGCCTGGGCTTTTTCGGGGCCGGTCACGAAGCCGAGGCTGCGCCTCGGAGTGCCGAGTGCCAAGTGCCGAGTGAGAAGTGGGGAGGCCGGCTACCAGGCGGCCTGGACGAGTGCGAGCTCGGGCTCGTCGCTGTCGAGGTGAGCGAGGTGCTCGGCGATGGTGGCGGCGTCGCCGGGGAGGACGAGATCGGGGCGGACGTCGGCCAGCGGCTGAAGCACGAAGCGCCGCGAGGTGAGGCGAGGGTGGGGCACTTCCAGGTCCGGTTCACGGATCGTCTCGTCTCCGAAGTAGAGGAGATCGATGTCGATGGGCCGCGGGGCGTTGGGCTCCCCGGGGCGTTCGCGCCCGAGTCCGGTCTCGATGCCGAGTGCCGCCTCGAGAAGTTCCCGAGCCGAGCCGTCGAAGGTGAGTTCGACCACCGTGTTGTAGAAGTCGGGAGAACCGTCGGGGCAGGCCACCGGTGCGGTCTGGTAGATGGGTGCCTGGCGCAGGGGCGTCAGCGAGAGCGCGCCCAACCGGTCGCGGGCCTGCCTCAGGTTGGCGATCCGGTTGCCGAGGTTCGAACCGAGGGCGAGGCCGGCCCTGCGGGAGACGGAAGACTGGACGACGGAGGACAGAAGACTCGATGGTTGGGCGGGCCATTGCCGCGGCGGGTTGGAAGCCCGCTCTCCTTATTGGAGGCCGAGCACGTCCTGCATGTCGTAGAGGCCGGCGGGCTTGTCGGCGAGCCAGACGGCGGCTTGGACGGCGCCGGCGGCGAAGGTCATGCGGGACGAGGCCTTGTGGGTGAGTTCGACGCGCTCGCCGTCGGCGGCGAACATCACGGTGTGGTCACCGACCACATCGCCGCCCCGCAGCGTGTGCATGCCGATCTCCTTCCGGGTCCGGGCACCGGTGAGGCCGAAGCGGCCGTGGACGATGTCGTCGTCGTAGGAGGTGCCGGTTTCCTCGTTGAGGATCTCGAGCAGGCGGCGGGCGGTGCCGGAGGGGGCATCGATCTTGTGACGGTGGTGCATTTCGGTGACCTCGATGTCGAAGCGCTCCTGGTCGAGGATCCGGGCCGCCTTGCGGGTGAGCCAGAAGAGGGTGTTGACGCCAACCGAGAAGTTCGGGGCGAACACGATGGGAAGCGTTTTCGAGGCCTCGACGATGGCGGCGCGTTCCGCGTCCGAGTGGCCGGTGGTGCCGATCACGAGGCGCGTTTCGCTTTCCAACGCAGCTGCCAGCAAATCGCGGGTGAAGGAGTGGATGGTGAAATCCACGACCGTGTCGGCCTTGGCGATGGCGGCGGCGAGATCCTCGCCGGCGTCGTGGGTGGCGGCGACTTCGGTGTCGGGGTTGGCTTCGGTGGCGGCGATGACGGCCTGGCCCATGCGGCCGGATTTACCGGTGACGAGGATTTGGTTCATGGTTCTTCGTTTTCGGGACGGTACATTCCAGCGTAGCCGGGGGTGTAGAGGCGCAGGCCGAGGAGGGGGGCCATGGCGGTGAAATGTTTGTCGATGGCGTAGACGCGACAGTCGGCGTCGAGGGCAAGGGTGGCGATGAGCACGTCGTTCCACGGAACGGTGAGACCCTCGGCGCGCAGGCGCGAGTAGATTTCGGCCCCCTTGCGCCAGAGCTTCTGGTCGTTGCGCAGGTAGGGGAGGATATTGAGCCAGGCCTGGATGCGGTCTTTTTCGTCGCGACGAGCCCCGCCGAGAAACTCCAGCTCGACGGGGCCGCACAGGGTGACTTCGAAGGCATCCAGCAGACCGCGCACCGCCAGCTTGACCTCGAGGGCGCCTTGGCGGCGGAAGAATTCGACCATGGCGCTGGTATCGACGAGGACCATCAGCGGTCGGAGGCTTCGATCTCGTCGTTGGTCATGGGGTAGTCGCCAAACTCTCCTTCCATGACCATCCGCCCGAACTCCTTGGCCATTTCACGCCGGATGAATTCCTGGGCCGCCTTGACGATGGCTGGACCTTTCTTGGTCTCGCCGGTCAAACGCATGGCATCTTCCAAGATGTCCGACTCAATATCGACGGTGATCCGCATGAGGGTATTCAACTCGAAATGATGAAAAATTCAACCATGAAATCATCTTTTTGATTCACTCGATGATTGAATGAGCCTCAAGAAGGCTTCGGAGCTGTTCGAGTTGTTCCGGGGCGAGGTTGGTGAGGGGCAGACGGAAATCGCGGGAGCAGTGGCCTTGGAGGGCGACCGCTTCCTTGATCGGGATCGGGTTGGTGTCGAGCGACATCAGGCCGCGGAACAGCGGATACCACTGCTTCTGCATGGCGAGGGCCTCGTCGAAGGAGCCGTTGAGGCAGGCCCGGACGAGGCGGACCATGACGTCGGGGATGAGATTCGAGGCGACGGAAACAAGGCCGGTTGCGCCGCAGGACATGAACGGCAGGGTCAGCGGGTCGTCACCGGAGAGGACGGCGACGCCCTCGGGTAGGGCCTGGACGAGCTGGTTCACGCGATCCACGCAACCGCCGGCTTCCTTGATCGCGACCACGGTCGGGCAGTCGGCGGCGAGCCGGGCGGCAACCTCGACCGGGATCGGAATGCCGGAGCGGCCGGGGACGCTGTAAAGCATGACCGGCAGGGCGGTGGCCGAGGCGATCGCCTTGTAGTGCTGGTAGAGCCCTTCGTCGGACGGCTTGTTGTAGTAGGGGCAGACCTGCAACGTTCCGGTGGCGCCGGCCTTCTCGGCGGCCCGCGTGAGGGTGATTGCCTCGGAGGTCGAGTTGGCGCCGGTGCCGGCGACGACCTGGCAGCGTCCGGCGGCGGACTCGACCGCCAGCCGGATCACCTCGATGTGCTCGTCGTGGTCGAGGGTGGGCGACTCGCCGGTGGTGCCGACCGGGACGATGCCGTCGATGCCGGCGTCGACCTGGCGGTCGATCAGGGCCTGGAAGGCGGGCTTGTCGACCGCGCCGTCGCGGAAGGGCGTGATCAGGGCGGTGTAGGTGCCTCGGAAGCTCATGGCGGGGGGAGAGTGGTACGCCGAACCCCGAAGGTCCAACATCGAACATCCCGAAGATGGGAAAAAGTGCGGAGCCACGCGGGGGTGGCAGGATCCCGTCGGAACCGCCGGCGGCAGGAGGCCGCAGCCACCCTCAGATCTCGATGTCGCCTTCGAAGACGAAGTCGGCGGGGCCGGTGAGGGTGACCTTTTCAAAGGTCTGCTCGCCGGTCTTCTCGAAGCCGATCTCGAGGGTCTCGCCACCCTTCACATCGACCCGGATCGGCGAGGGGTCGCCGCTGCGGAGGTGGTGGAAGAGGGCGCTGGCGACCATGCCGGTGCCGCAGGCGAGGGTCTCGTCCTCGACGCCGCGTTCGTAGGTGCGGATGGCGATGTGGCCGGGGTGCCGCACCTCGACGAAGTTCGCGTTGGTGCCGTTCGGGGCGAAGCGCTCGTGCCGGCGGATGGCACGGCCGTGGCGGACGACATCGGTTTCCCCGAGCTTGTCGACGAAGGCGACGACATGGGGCACGCCGGTGTTGACCGAGTGGAGGGTGGTGTTGAGGCCCTCGACGGAGGCACCGCTGTCCATGACCAGATCGACCGGATCCGACATCGCGATGCGGATGTTTTCCTCGACCATCTCCGCGGCCAGGATCCCGGCGATGGTTTCGAAGGTGACGCGCTCGGGCAGCTCGGGCATCAGCGCGGCGGTGAAGCGTCCGAAGCAGCGGGCGCCGTTGCCGCACATCTCGGCCTCGCCGCCGTCGGCATTGTAGTAGCGGAACTTGAAGTCCGCTCCGTCCTCGGCGGGCTCCACCGCCAGCAGGCCGTCGGCGCCGACGCCGCGGTGGCGGTCGCAGAGCAGCGCGATCTGCTCGCGGCTGAGACGGAGGGAAAGGTCGCGGTTGTCGACGACGACGAAGTCGTTGCCGGCGCCGTTCATCTTGTAGAAGTGGAGAAGCATGGGGCGGTGGCGGATTGCGGATCGCGGATTGGATGGGCGGGGAGGTCAGGCGGAGCGAGTCGCCTCGATGAGCGGGGTGACGAGTTCGCGGACGGCGTCGGCGGCGCGCTCGGGGTGAAGCTCGATCTGTTTGACGATGGCGGAGCCGACGATGATGCCGTCACCGGCTTGCGCCACCATGGCGGCCTGCTCGGGGGTGGTGATGCCGAAGCCGACGCAGACCGGCGTGGCGGTGTGCGGGGTGATGCGGGCGACCTGGTCGGCGATCTGTTCGGAGGGCGCGACGTGGGCGCCGGTCACCCCGGTGCGGGAGAGGGCGTAGATGAAACCCTCGGCGCCTTCGGCGAGGGTCTTCACCCGGGCGTCGGGCGTGTTCGGCGCGATGAGGCGGATGTGACGCAGGCCCTCGCCGCGGGCGAGGTCGGTGTTGCGGGCGGCCTCGTCGGGGGGCAGGTCGAGAAGCAGGATGCCGTCGGCTCCGGCCGCCGCGGCATCGGCGTGGAATTTCTCGTAGCCGTAGGTGAAGACGGGGTTGAGGTAGGTGAAGAGGACGATGGGCGTGTCGTGGGTCTCGCGGAAGGCGCGGATGAGTTCGAGAACGCGCGGGGTGGTCATGCCGGCCTTGAGCGCACGCTCGGCGGCCATCTGGTTGACGATGCCGTCGGCCAGCGGGTCGGAGAAGGGCACGCCGAGCTCGATGACGTCGGCCCCGGCGTCGGCGAGCGCGCGGACCACTTCCAGCGAGGCGCCGAAGTTGGGGTCGCCGGCGGCGACGTAGGCGACGAAAGCCTTTCCGCCGGAGGCGCGGAGCTTCTCGAAAGTGGCGTCGATGCGATTCATGGGGCGGCGGGAACTTCACTCCCGCCGTCGCCCGAGGCAAGCGCCGGGTCTATTTCTTCTCGTCCTTTTCGGCGTCCTCCGGGAACTGGAAGGTCGGCTCCGGCGGTGGTGGCGACGTTTCGCCTTCTTCAGCGAAGAGGTACGGGCGGAAGACGATCAAAGGCCGGCGATGGCCGACGACGATGGGGATTTCCGGGTCGCTGAACTCCTCCGGAAGCTGGGAACGATCGCGGACGAGAAGATGATAGGTCTTGTATTCCGCTCCGGCCCCCACATAGCGCCGCGGCAGTTGCTGGGTCTTGCCTCCGGGAAGCGGGACCTCGTAGTTGAAGCGCAGGCTGGAATGCTTGGGCTGTTCGGGCGCCACGGCGATCCGCGCTTCGATCGACTTGCCGGCCAGGCCGAGCCGGACCTGGCCGTCGGGCTTGGCTTCCAGCAGGGCGAAGTAGGGTCCGTAGCTGCCGGCCCGGGCGTAGAGGATGCAGGCGTTCGGTCCGCTGGCGAGCTGGGCCAGACGCTTCGGGGCGAGGTCGTATTCGAGATGGAAGCGGTAGGTCGCCTCGTCCTCGAAGCGGGAGTCGAAGTAGTGGGCGAAGCCTTTCATCACCTCGTCGACGTCCGGGACGGTGGTGTTGCGCCCGCTGAAGCGATCGAGCCGGGAATCGACCCACTGGGCCTTGCCGTCGAGGTCGCGGCCGCGGGGAACCTCGATCCACCCGGCCTGGTCCCACCAGACGATGAAGGTGGCCATCGAGTTGGTGGCCCAGCGGTGGTTGAGCTCGAGTTCGTCCGGGTCGAGCAGCGGGATGAGGGTCCGGTCGAACGCCGGGTCCGGCTTGAACTTGTCGATCTTGCCGGCGGCTTCGGCCGCGGCCTGCGCGGCGTCGGCGTGGCGCCGGTCGACGAGATCCCGGTCGGCCTGGCTCAGGTTGTCGAGGGCGATGGTGAGGATCTTGCCGGCGGAGGTGGCGATTTCGACGCTCCGGCCATCGTCGAGGGTGCGGACGTAGGTGCCGCGGAGGGTCTTGCCGTTGACGCCGGTCCAGATGCGTTCCGACCGGAGATCGTCGGCGACGACGGCGGAGGCGAGGGCGAGCAGGACGGCCAGGACGAGGCGGAGCATGGGACGGGATCTATCAGTTCCGCCGTCCGGCTGGCAAGTTTCAGGGAGCCTCGGGTTCGAGCTTCGGGAGTGTCGGGTCGCCGGGAAGGGCCGCCGGTTTGCCCTCCTCGCGGTAGCGATAGGGGCGGACCACCACGACGCCGTCCCAGTTCCGCGGGTCGAGGATGAAGCGGGTCTCCTGGTTTTTGTAGGCGTCCGGCAGATCGTCGGGATTGATGATCTCGATCTCGTAGGTGGTCGCCGGAACGAGCTGCCGGCCGACGGTCACCGTCTCGCTGCTCTTCTCGAGCGGCTTCATCCGCCCCTCGAAGCGCATTCCCCAGGTATTGAAGACCAGGGTGCCGTCCGGCCAGGCCTCGACCAGGGCGACCCAGTGCCCGGAATCCCGGCCGGGCGGGCGGCGGATGGTCACCTCGAGCATCGTCGCGTCGGTGCCCGTGGTGTAGCGGGCCAGATTCTCGGGGCGCAGGTCGTGGTCGCGGAAACAGCGGTGGGCCGCGAGATCCCCGATGTCCTTCTCGAAGTACTTCGCGAAGCCCTCGCGGGCCTCGTCGACCGAGGTCCCGGCGGTGTTGCGGGTGCCGCAGTAGCGGGCGATGCGGGAGTGGATCCACTCGGCCTTGTCCTCGAAGTCGCCGCGTTTCGGAATCTCCAGGTAGCCGATCTCGTCCCACCACAGGAGGAAATTGCAGAAGGCGCTCGGCACGCAGTCGCTGGCCTTGTTCCCGAACTCGCCCTGGTTGATGACCGGGATGCCCTTGCGGTCGACGTGGGGCTCGGCCTTGAAGCGCGCGAAGGGGCCGGTGCCGGTGCGCCGGGGCTCGTCCTCGGGGTCCTTGCCGCCGAGGAACTCCTTGGCGCGATCGACCTCCTTCTCCACCCGCTCGCTGATTTCCTCGGCAAGCGCGTCGGCTTCGCCGCCGGTCAATTCGTCCACCTTCTCCCGCAGTCCGGCTCCTCCCTTTTTCGTCAGGTCGCGGAGCAGGCCTCCCATGCCGCCGCGGTTCTCCTTCTCGACGAGCTGGCGGTCCCCCCCGCTGAGGTTCTCGAGGGCGATCACCTGGAGCTTCCCCGTGCTCATGCGGATCTCGACCTTGGCGCCGTCCTCGAGCGTCCGGACGTAGGTTCCGCGCAGGGTCTTGCCGTTGGCGCCGGTCCAGACCCGCTCGCCCTCGAGATCGCCGGCGGCGGCGCTGACGATCAGGGCGGCGAGGCAGGGGAGGAGCCGTTTCATGAGTCCGGCTCCTACCAGCGGGCCGAGGGCATGGCAAGGTCGGGCGTCGTGCGGAGCGGGCTTGTGAAAACTTTCACAAACCGCTTGAGGGTCGGGGATCGGCGCGCCAACGTCCGCCCGCAGCCATGGTTTCCGACAACAACGAAATCGCCCACGCGGCCTACGATTCGAAGATCGAGGGCAACGTGATCTTCACCCGCGTGGATGCCGCGATCAACTGGATGCGGAAGAACTCGATGTGGCCGATGCCGATGGGCCTCGCCTGTTGCGCGATCGAAATGATGGCCTCGGCCTGCAGTCGCTTCGACCTCAGCCGCTTCGGCGCGGAGGTGATGCGCTTCTCGCCGCGTCAGGCCGACGTCATGATCGTGGCCGGCACGGTGACCTACAAGATGGCGCTGGCGGTGAAGCGCATCTGGGACCAGATGCCCGAGCCGAAGTGGTGCATCGCCATGGGGGCCTGCGCCTCGAGCGGCGGCATGTACCGCAGCTACGCGGTGCTGCAGGGGATCGACAACCTGATTCCGGTGGATGTCTACGTGTCCGGGTGCCCGCCACGGCCGGAGGCGCTGATCGAAGGCCTGATGAAGCTTCAGTCGAAGATCGAGGGCGAGCACGCGCTGGAAGAGCAGAAGAAGGAGTTTTTCGAGGAGCTTTCCTCCTGATCGCCATGTCCTCCGCCCAAGACATCGAAGCCCTGAAGAAGAAGTTCGGCGAGGCCGTCGTGGCGACCGTCGAGTTCCGGGGTGAACACACCGCCGAGGTGAAGCTGGCGTCGCTCAAGGAGGTCCTGGCGCATGCCCGGGAGACCTTGGGTTATGATTTCCTGATCGACATTTCGAGCCTCGACCACTTCGGCAAGGATCCTCGCTTCGAGATGGTCTACGAGCTGGCCACGGTGGACGACTCCAAGCACCTGCGGATCCGCGCCAAGGTCGGCGAGGAGGATTCGGTGCCAAGCGTGGTGTCGCTGTGGGCGGGCGCCGAATGGCACGAGCGCGAAGTTTTCGACATGATGGGGATCCGTTTCGACGATCACCCGGATCTCCGCCGCATTCTGATGTGGGAGGGCTATCCTTATTACCCCCTGCGCAAGGACTTTCCGCTGGCAGGACGCCCGAGCGAGATGCCGGACGTCGCCTTCACCGGCAAGGCCCCGCTGGAGGGCGGCCCCTTCGTGACCGCTCCGGGCGAAGGCAATCCGGTGACCCGCGAGCCTCGCTCGCGCGAGATCGACTGATTTCCAGGCTTCCGAACCGCGACCGGCCATGCACCCTCGTCCCCCTATGAGCGGACGTGTGCCTGACTGGAAAAGTCTCGCCGGAGATCTCGCCGCCGCACGAGGCACGCTGGCATTCGTCGGGCTGCTGCTCGCCATCCAGATTGCGCTGGGGTGGGCAGGGGGCGTCGAGCGGGTGCCGCAGGTGTATGAGATCTTCGGGCTGAGCCGGGAAGGGCTGGGCCGGGGACGGATCTGGCAGTTGCTGAGCCACGGATTGCTCCATGCCAACGGGCTGCATTTCGCCCTGAACGGGCTGGTGCTGCTGGCGGTCGGGCCGCGCCTCGAGCGGATCGGCGGCCTCCGGCTGTGGGGGCGCCTGATCGTGGCGGGGCTTCTCGCGGGGGGGGCGATGCACCTGGTGGCCGAAGGGGCGGGCGATCGCATCCTGATCGGCGCCTCGGGATCGGTCATGGCGGCCTTGTTGTGGCTGACCGCCGTTTCGCCGGGTTCCCGGATGTGGCCGGTGCCGGTGTCGGGAAAAAGCCTCGGCCTCGGGGTCCTGCTGGCCTCGGCGGTGCTGACCCTCATCAACCCGGCGCTGGGTCTGCCGGTGTTCTCCGACTGGGGCCGGGCCTTGGGTGAAACGGCGGTGCCGGTGGTCTTCGGGGTCTCCCACGCCTGCCACCTCGGGGGCGCCCTGGCCGGATGGCTGGGGGCGCGCTGGACCCTGAGGCCGCGGGTCACGCTGGCCCAGCTCCAGCGTGACCGGCGTCGCCGCGAGGGCGGTTAGCGTGCCCCTCGGCCGCGGCGTTGTTGATTGGCGTTCTGCAGGGCCTCCTTCTGCTTCTGGTACGCAGCGGCCTGCTTCTGGCGTGAGTTGCTGTAGGCTTCCCGCAGGCGGGCGTTCCGCTGTTGCTGGGCCTGGACCGCGGAGTTGACCGGCTGGTTGTAGCCGGCGCGGGCGTTGGTGTTCTGGCGGGATCCACGGTTGTTTCCACCGCCTCGCTGCGGCTGCCGGGGGGCGGCGTTCTGCGGCGGCTGGTAGCCGCGGTTGTTCTGTCGGTAGGCATCCCGCAGCCGCTGGTTGCGCTGCTGCATCGACTCGCGCGCCCTCTGGTTGCGTTCGCGCTGGGCTTCCTGCGCCTGGCGGAAGTTCGCGGCCTGCCGGGCACGTTGGGACTGGAACTGGGCCGCGGTGGCGCCGCGCTGGGCACGGACCTTCTCGGCCCACTGGTAGTTCTTGGCCTTGATCAGCGCCAGCCGGTCCTTGTAGCGGTCGATCTGGCGGTAGCTGACGTTCCGGGGCAGCGGGCAGGCGCCGCGACCGCTCCAGCCGTAGGGGTGGGGCATGCCGGAAACCGGCGCCGGACAGTAGCCGCTCGGATAGTAGCCGCCGACCCAGGGATCGTAGTAGCAGCCGCGATTGCGGTCGTAGTAGCAACGGACCGCCGAATCATACAGCCAGCGGTCGCTGCTGGTGTAGACGAACGACGTGCCGCCGCCGCCGCTGAATCCGTAGCTGTCCGAGTAGCCGTAGTCGTAGGGCGTGTAGTAGCAGGAGGTCGCGAGGCCGAGGCTGCCCGCGGCCAGCAGGAGGCGAAGAACTTTTCTCATGGTGTTGCTGGGACGATCGCCGAGGGCGGTCTATTCAGCAAATCTCAATCGTTGTGGTCAGGGGGCGGGGTTGACAGTCCGTCCGGGCATCCGTTTTCTGAGCGCAGCAGCGAATGCTGCAAAACTCCATGCAAGCCCCAGTCCTCGTCACCGGGGGAGCCGGTTACATCGGCTCCCACACCGTCCGCCTCCTAGCCCGGCAGGGTCTCAAGATCGTCGTCCTCGACAATCTCGTGTTCGGCCACGAGGGGGCCATCGTCGACGAGGGGGTGGAACTCGTCCGCGGCGAGGTCGGGGACAAGGCGCTTCTCGAGAAGCTCTTCGCCGAGCACCGCTTCGGCGCGGTCGTCCATTTTGCGGCCTACGCCTATGTCGGGGAATCGGTGACCGATCCGCTGAAATACTACCGCAACAACACCGCGGAGCCGCTGACGCTGCTCGAGGTCATGCAGGCGCATGACTGCAAGACCTTCGTCTTCTCCTCGACCTGCGCGACCTACGGGGTGCCCGAGTCGGTGCCGATCGTGGAGAGAAACCCCCAGGATCCCATCAACCCCTACGGACGCAGCAAACTGATGGTCGAGTGGATCCTCCGCGACTGCGAGAAGGCGTGGGGCCTGAAAAGCGCCTGTCTGAGGTATTTCAATGCCAGCGGCGCCTCCGAGGATGGCTTGATCGGTGAGGATCACGATCCAGAGACCCACCTGATCCCGAGGGTGCTGATGGCGGTCACCGGCGAGATCTCCCATCTCGACGTCTTCGGGACCGATTATCCCACTCCGGACGGCACCTGCATCCGGGACTACATCCACGTCAACGACCTCGCGGACGCCCACTTCAAGGCTCTCGAGCATCTGACCGACGGGGGAGACTCGGTCCGCTGCAACCTGGGCACGGGCGTCGGCGTGTCGGTGAAACAAATTATCGAGGCCGCCGAGGAGGTGACTGGTAAAAAGGTACCGATCCAGTATGGTCCCCGCCGCGAGGGGGATCCGCCCGCCCTCCTCGCCGATCCCTCCCTAGCCAAGGAAACGCTCGGCTGGGAAGCCCGCCACAAGGACGTCCGCGACATGGTCCGCACCGCCTGGGAGTGGATGAGCGGACCCCATCAGGGCCGATTTCCAAGCTAGGAGTGTGGTAATCGCGATGTATTGACATTCCTCCTTGCCCCGGCGACCTGATTACGCTTTCTTTCACCAAACCCGCCAGATGAACCCTAATATCCATCGAAAACCCCGATTCTCCGGCTTTACGCTGGTGGAGCTGCTGGTGGTCATCCTGATCATCAGCATTCTGCTGACCGTCGGTTCCGTCGCTCTCAAGGGAGCCGGCGGCAAAGGCGTGACCACCGCTCTCGCCACCACGGAAGCCCTCTTCGACGAGGCCCGTTCCGTGGCCATCGGCAAGGGCGCGCGCTCGCGGATCCTGATCAATGCCGACGATCCGCAGTCGAACGACTATCTCCGTCAGCTCGTGATCGTCAGCGAGGTGCTCGACGAAGACGGCCAGCCCTCGGAATCGCCGGTCTGGGAGGTCTCCAGCCGCGGTTACACCATGCCCGACAAGGTGTTCTTCAGCAAGGAGTTCAGCCGTAGGAACCACGAGGCCGGCTCCGGGGAAATCGAGACCTTCAGGCTCAGCGGCGACCGGGTGTCGGCGATGTACGAAGGCGAGTATTATTTCTACGAGTTCAACAGCGAGGGCATCTGCACCACGGGGCTCTCCGGCGATACCTACTCCGGTCCCAGCTTCGTCGTCGGCGCCGGCATCCGGACCCCCGGCTCGGATTCGCCCCGAACCACCGGCGAGGCCAAGCGCGATTTCGCGGGCTTCGTGATCTGGCGCAACGGCTCGACCTCCGTCTTTCGCAATCCCGACCAAATCGTTGGCGGGCAGGAGCCCAAGAACTTCTAAACTCTCATGAAGCGCAATCCTTCAAACCCACGCCGTCAGGGCTTCACCCTGATGGAGACCGTCATCGCGATCGGCGTGCTCGCGGTGCTGCTGACGGCCTTCTTGGCGGTCTTCACCCCGGCAGC
This sequence comes from Verrucomicrobiia bacterium, assembly GCA_030431475.1. Taxonomy (GTDB): domain Bacteria; phylum Verrucomicrobiota; class Verrucomicrobiia; order Verrucomicrobiales; family Akkermansiaceae; genus Haloferula. The sequence continues at coordinate 39,184 of JAUIJD010000033.1, forward strand.
CCAGGGCATCCGCAAGGCGATCAGCGCCCAGGAAGCCGATCGTCTCGCCTTCACGCTCGAGCGCGAGCTGGTGACGCTTCGCGACAGCGACAGCGACTTCGCGACCGGCTTCGACAAGGCCTACGAGTGGATCGCTTCCTCGAACAACTCGGCCGAGGCGCTCCTGATTTATCAGTACCGCGGCAATCCGTCGCAGATCCGTTCCGACGGAACGATGGAGCCCTACACCGACATCGACGGCGTGGCCGGCAGTGACTTCGTCGTGCAGCCCGTCGTCCGCCGCAAGAACGCCGGAGCGGTCGTGGAAGAGGACCTCAAGGCCTTGGAAGGCCGCGTCTACACCGTGAAGCTGACCCAGTTGGTGTTCAAAAACGGCCAATTGGAGCGTGGCACCGAGGGAAAGATCGACGACCCCGTTGGAGATACCACCGTGTCGGGCCCCGACGACTACCCGGAGGCCTACATCGCCTTCGCGGCGGAGTTCTACCTCGTCCCGAACGCCTCCTACGCCTACATCCAGAATCGTCTGAATCTCGACGAACTCAAGAATCCGATCTTCACCCGCAACCTCGCGGTGCGTCGCTGAACCCCTTTTCCGACATCCCATGAAAAACCCGGCCAAACCATCACGCTCCGGCGGCTTCACGCTGATCGAGCTCATGGTCGCGATGGGCATCACCGCGATCATCATCACCGTGCTGGTGAGCATCACCGGCGTCGCCACGGACACCTGGACGCGCAGCCGCGCCGAGATCCGGGCGTCGCGCCAGGCGAAGGCGGCGCTCGACACCATGGCCCGCGACTTCGAGTCGTTGGTCGCGCGTCGTGGCAACGACTTCGAGTGGCTCTTCGCCGAGCTCGAATCCGGAAATCTCCCGCAGGTGGCGAAGGGCGGCAGCGCGAATGATGCCATCGCCCTCACCTTCCTGACCGCCGCGACCGACCGCTACCTCGGCCAGGTCGGCGAGGATTACCCGGAGAACGCGGGCGACGTCTCCTGCGTCTCGTATCGCCTCCGTTACCAGGACCCGATCGAAGGTGGCAGCAACGACCGCACCTCGACCTTCGTGCTCTACCGTCTGTTGGTCGATCCGGACGACACATTCCAGGACCTGCTGGGGCAGGAGGACCTCGACGGGGCCTTCACCAGTTACGCCAGCCAGGTCGACGAGCAGGAGAACTTCATCTGCGAGAACGTCCACCAGTTCACGCTCGCCTTTCATGTCGAGGTGACCCGCCCGGCCGCGGGCGGGGGCGGTGGCAGCCAGATCGAGACCAAGCGCATCGTGATGGGGAGCGGAACCAGCAACGGTGAGTTCCGACTGACCGGTCGCGGCATTGATACGAGCCTCACTGCCCAGGGCATCACGGCCGACGAACTGAAAGCCGGACGCCTCAAGGCGGTCGAGGTCAGCATGTCGGTCCTGTCCGACGCCGGGGTGGCCCGGATGAATGCCTCGTCGGACGGCCTCAGCGAAAGGGACTACAGCCGCAACGTCTTCCACTACTCCCGGCTGATCGAACTGCCGGGGATGTGATGGGAGCGGGAGTCGTCCCGGCTAAGGTTCGCGGCGCAGGCACTCGACGGCGTCGGCAAGGTCTTCGGGCGTGATGTCCGAGGAAACGTAGGCGTCGCCTGCCGCGCGCAGGAGCACGAAGCGGATCGCGCCCGCGGCGAATTTCTTGTCGCGGGAGACCCGGTCCAGGACCGCGTCGCTTGAGATGGCGGGGCCGAGCACGAGCGGCAGGCCGAAGTGGTCGAGAAGCGAGAGAATGCGGGCGCTGTCGGCGGGGTCGAGACCGCCATGGCGCTCGCTCAGGAACAGCGCGGCGCGGAGGCCGAGCGAAATGGCTTCGCCGTGCAGCAGTTCGCCGTACGGCACGGCGGCTTCGATTCCGTGGCCGATGGTGTGGCCGAAGTTCAGCAGTGCCCGGGTGCCGGCGGTTTCCCGTTCGTCTTCCTCGACGATGCGCGCCTTGATGGCGATGTTGCGCGCGATCAGGCCGGCGGGGACGTCGGGAGACCCGGGATCGAGGGTCGCCAGTTCTTCGATCATCGCGGCGTCGCGGATCGCGGCGTGCTTGATCACCTCGGCGAAGCCTTCCCGGAACTCGCGGGACGGCAGCGTCTGCAGCGTGTCGGGATCGACGATCACGAGGCGCGGCTGGTGGAAGGCCCCGACGAGATTCTTGCCCTGCGGCAGGTTGATCCCGGTCTTGCCGCCGACCGACGAGTCCACCTGGGAGACGATGGTGGTCGGGATCTGGACGAAGGGCACCCCGCGGTAGAAGGAAGCGGCCACGTAGCCGGCGAGATCGCCCACCACGCCCCCGCCGAGGGCGATCACGGCCGACGAGCGGTCGTGCCGTTCGGTGGCGAGGGAGGCACAGAGATCGGCGGTGCGGTCGAAGCATTTCGACGCCTCGCCGGCCGGCACGATGTGGGTGGTGACTTCCAGGCCCGCGGACTCCAGCGAGGCGACCAGGGTGCCGAGGTGGTGCCGGGCGACGTTGTCGTCGCTGATCACGGCGAACCGCCGGGCAATGCCGAGCTCGGTGATGAGAGCGCCGGCCCGGGGCATGGCGCCGTTTTCCACAATCACGCGGTAGCTGCGATCGGCGAGATCGACGGTGACGTCGGGCATGCCGCAGCAAACCAGCATCGCGAATTGGTTTGCGAGCGAAAACCACGCCCGCTCAGCGGCGCTGTCGGGCCCACGGCGAAAGGTCGGGCCGGAGGAAGACGGCGAGTGGTTGGTCGAGGAGGTCGAGGGTATCGACCAGATGCTGCAGCAGGACCAGCGAGGCGGCGGCGTCGAACAGCGCGTCGTGCCACCGGCGGTCGGGGACCAGGCGCCGGACCCGCTCGGTGAGGTCGTGTTGCTCGCAGAGCTCCGACAGGGCGTGGGATGCGGCGTCGGGCCAGGCCGCGCGGGCGATCAGCAGGGTGTCGACCCACGGGCCGAAGCGGTGTCCGGGAAACGCGCGGAGGAAGCGCTTCTCGGTGCCCTTGCCATGGGCCACCACCACGGCGTCGCCGAGCCGGCGCTTGAGCTCCGGCCACAGCTCCTGGAGGCGCGGGGCGCCGATCAGGTCCTCATCCCCGATGCCGTGGACCTTGCGCGCGCTCCAGGTGACGGCGTGGTCGCTGTGAAGGTAGGACACGAAGGCGTCGCCGGGTTCCGATCCCGGCGTCCAGCCGGCGGTGCCGACCTGCACCGGCACGTCGGTGCGGCCGCGGGCGGCGCCCGCCGACTCGAAGTCGATGGCGGCGAAGCGGAGCTCGCGAATCGGGGTTTCGGGGTCCATCGGGTCCGAGCGAAGCGCGGACCGACGCCGAAAGGAAGGCCGGATGCCGCCCAACCGGGACTTGCCAAGGTGCCGACGGTCGCGAATGGTCCGCAAGCGGATGTCGGAGGGAAGCAAGCCATGGTGGATGTGGCCGAACCTGTTGAGTCTCGACGCCCCTCTGGTGGCGGTGGCGTGGCTCTACATGTTCACCCACGCGTGGCAGGTGAACTACCTTGAGTGGGAGGCTTACCTGGCGCTCGGTCTGGGCGTGTGGGTCATCTACGTCCTGGACCGGCTCATCGACCTGCGACTCCGTGACCCGGGAGATCCGGCGCTCGAGGAGCGGCACCGCTTTCACGCGAAGTACCGCGGGTTCTTTCTGGCCGGCGTTGTGGCGGCCTTTGCGACCGTCATCTGGTTCGTGTTCAAGGCGTTGCCGGTGGAGCTGCTGATTTCCTATTCCGGTCCGGCCGTCGGTCTGGTGGTGGCCTTCTTCCTGCTGGTGATCGGTTCGCGCCGCGATGGCGAGGTGCCGTACCTGCGCAACGCCATCGCCGGGCTCGCCTTCGGCTACGGCACGGCGATGATGGCGCACACCCGGGTGCCGTCCCAGGGGATGTTCTCGATGCTGTTCTCGCGGGAGATGATCGCGTTTGCGGTGCTCTGCGTGCTCAACATCACCGCGATCCACCTGTGGGAGCATTCGCGCCGTTCGGACGATCCGGAAACCAAGGCGGCCGATGAGCTGAGTCTCACGCTGCCGCTCACGATTCTCGCCGGGGCGGCCCTGTTGTTCGCCTACTTCGACAACCCGGGCATGTTCGGGCGAGGCGTGGGCGGGGAGAAGGTGCCGGCCCGTCCCTTCTTCTACGCGGTGCTCATCTCCGCCGCCCTGCTGCAGATCCTCAACCGCACGCGGCGGCGGTTCTCGCTGGATGCCCTGAGGGTGCTGGCGGATGCGGCGCTGGTGGTGCCTCTGCCGCTTTTCCTCATTTTGTCGCGCGGTTGATCGGGCTTGCGGCCTTTTCGACCGGGTCCTAGGCTGCCCGGCCTCATGACGAAGGCATTCGACGTCCGCCGCCCGGCCATCCTCATCCTCGGGGCCCCCGGGGCGGGGAAGGGAACCCAGGGCAAGATCCTCGGCTCCATTCCCCGGTTCTTCCACTGCGCCTGCGGCGACGTGTTTCGCTCGCTCGACACCCGCACCGCGATCGGCCGTCGGTTTGTCGAGTACTCCAGCCGGGGCGAGCTGGTCCCCGACGAGCTCACCATCGAGCTGTGGAAGGCCCAGGTGGAGAACTGGGCCGAGTCCCATGTCTACAAGGCGGACATCGACTTCCTGGTGCTCGACGGCATTCCCCGGAATGTCGCTCAGGCGGAGATGATCGCCGACTTCCTGGACGTGCACCAGGTTTTCCATCTCACCTGTCCGGATCGCACCGAGTTGTCGCGCCGGATGCGCAAGCGGGCGCTCAAGGAGAACCGGATGGACGACGCGTCGGAAACGGTGATCCATCACCGGATCGAGACCTACGAGGCCGAAACCCGACCGATTCTCGACCACTACCCGGATGAGATCATCACCGTGGTCGATGCGATGCGTCCCCCGGTCGAGGTGCTCTCCGACGTCATCCGGAGCATCATTCACTTGCCCGCCTACCGGGAAATGGCCAAGGAAGTGCCTTGATGGCTCGTATCGTTTTCCTCGGCACCGGCGACATCGCGTTGCCGGTCTTCCGCTGGCTTCTGGCCTCGGCCACGCCGCCGATCGCGCTGGTGACCCAGCCGGACCGCCCGGCGGGCCGGCGTCGGGAGCTGAAGGCCCCCGGGATCAAGACGCTCGCGCTCGAGGCCGGCCTCGAGGTCCTGCAGCCGGAGAAGGTGCGCGATCCGGCGGCGCTGGATGCCATCGAGGCCCTGCGTCCGGATCTGATCGTGGTCATGGCCTACGGGCAGATCCTGCCCCGGAGGCTCATCGAAATGGCGCCGCTCGGGTGCGTGAACCTCCACGCGTCCCTGCTGCCGAAGTACCGCGGGGCGGCCTGCATCCAGGCGGCTCTGGATGCCGGCGATCCGGAAACCGGCATGACCCTGATGCATGTCGTCCGCCAACTCGATGCCGGAGACGTCATCCTTTCGAAGTCGATCCCGATCGGCGACCGCGACACGGCCGGGACGCTTCACGACCGGCTCGCCGAGGTGGCGGTGGACGCGCTTTCCGAGGGCCTGCCGCTTTTGCTGGAGGGTCGGGCGCCGCGGACACCCCAGGACGAACTGGGAGAGGCGAGTCACGTGCCGAAGCTCGATCGGGACGATGGACGGATCGACTGGTCGTGGACGGCGTCGAGGATCGAGCGTCGCCTGCGTGCCTACGACCCGTGGCCGGGTTGCTGGACGAGCGTCGAAGGCCGCCGGCTGAAGGTCTTTCCCTTCGCCGGAGTCGTGGACGGCGGAGAGGGCTGCGGAGTCGTGCGCGAAGTTGACGGCCGGGTGGTGGTGTCGTGCGGCGAAGGGGGGCTCGTCCTCGATGCGGTGCAGCCGGATGGCGCCCGCCGGATGGCCGCCCGCGACTGGTGGCGGGGGCTGCATCGGGACGGGGAGGTCGGGTTCGATCCGGGAGCTTCCCGGTAACTAGATCCGGCGGCGCCTCAGGAGGACGAGCATGCCGAGTCCGCAGAGAAGGAGGGCGCCGGGTTCCGGGACGACGGTGACATCGAGCCGGGCTTTTGCGACGCCCGGTGTGCCGTCCTGATTCCAACCGGTGGGCGAGGGGGATCCCGGTGGCGTGTAGCCCCACGTTTCATCGAGGGACCAGCCGGGGGCGTTGTTCTGGGTGTCGGAGTAGCTCAGCGTGTACAACCCGCCGCCCGACGAGACGGTCAGGTGGACCCAGTAGCGGGTGTTGGGCGCGAGCAGAATGGTGTTGGGATTGGGCTGGAAGCTGAAGGTCTGGAGCGTGGGGGACGGGCTGGACGGGGTGAAGCTTCCGATGGAGACGGGGTTGGTGCCGGGTGCCGTGCTTCCGGTGGTGAGACTCGCCTCCAGGGGGGTCGAATGGTCGCCGACCGCGATCAGGAGATCGAGCTGGTTGAGCCATGAGGCGGTGGATCCCGTGTAGAAGTCGAAGGCGGCTTCCCGGTCGGTGAAGGTCCCGGGCAGGAAAAAACCGGCGGTGGGCCCCGAGGCGGCGGAGTTGCCGTTCGAGCTGCCGGAGAAGCTGTCGATCACCACGGCGGCGGGGGAGCCGAGGGCGAGCAGGCCGGTCGCGAGGAGGGCGAGGGTCGTGGGGTGGGTCATGTCACCCGTGGATATGCCCTTCCCGATCATTCGATTCGCATCGGCGGCGGAGTTTTCCGGCGGCAGGGCCGTCGGTCGCTCCGGGCCGGGCGGCGGGATGCCCCGGAGCCCCCGCGCCATGGATTGACTTTGAAGGGGGCTGCGCGTTTATTGCGTCGCGTTGAGCGGTTGGTTCCAGAAGGCGTTGCTCGGCGGCGTCCTGTTTCTCTCTTCCGGCTGCGGGCTCTGGCCCGGCGGCGACGCGGGAGGGTGGCAGGCGGCGGTCGAGGTGCAGGCCGCGCAACTCGGCTACCGCAACTGGATCGTGATCGCCGAAAGTTCGTTTCCGGCCCACAGCCGGCCGGGAACGCGCCAGGTGAACACGTATCAGCCCATTCCGGTGGTGCTCGACGAGGTCATGCGGACCCTCGAACGCACCGAGCACGTGCGCCCGAAGGTCTACCTGCCGCGCGAGCTGCCGATGGTGGAGAACGACTTCGCACCGGGGATCGACGAGTATCGCAAGGAACTCGAGGTGGCCCTGCACGGCTACGAGACGACCCAGCTGGATCAGGACTCGCTGCTGACGCTCGTCCAGGATGCCCAGAAGAGTTTCGACGTGTTGGTGCTGAGGACCGACACCGCGCTTCCCTACACCAGTGTCTTCCTCGAGCTCCAACCGGGCTATTGGGACGGCGAGTCCGAGCAGCGTCTGCGCTCCCGGATGCAGCGTGAGCGGATGGAAAAGCTGGCATCGCCGACGCCGTGAGCCCAGCCTCGCCGCGCCGATGAACGAGAAGGATGCCATTCGGGACGAACGGGAACGCGCGTGGATCGGCGATGCCGTGCTGGCGCTCTTCGCCCGGAGCTGGGTGCTGAAGGAGCGGGGAAAAATGGACGGCGAATGGTTCACCCGACTGACGTCGAACGACTTCCTCAGCGCCTTCGGGTCGCCGACGCGGGTCGAGGCCGGGATCGGGGATCTGTATCGTCGCGAGGGACTCGAGGCGGCCTTCGCCTGGATGGAGGCCGAGTTCATCCCGCTGTTGCGCAAGCAGATGGCGAAACGGTGAAAACCGCGTCAAATCCGGGTTTCCCGGGTTTTGAGGATTGCCTGATAATCAGGAATTATTGCATGGTTCAGCCATGCCACGCCTCCGGGACAGGGGTGGGGCACATCGGGACACACACACATGGCAGAACGCAACGGGCAGCCGGGTTTGGTGATCGCCTGCGGCGGCACCGGGGGACATTTGTTTCCCGGCCTGGCCGTCGCCGAGGCGTGGACGGCCCGCGGAGGGCGGGTGCTGCTGCTGGTTTCCGAGAAGAAGATCGATCGCGAGGCCTCGCAGAAGTACGACGCCTACCGCTTCGAGACGATTCCGGCGCTGCCGAAGCCTCCGACCTTTTCCCCGAAGATGCTGCCGTTCCTCTGGAGCGTGTGGCGGACGATCGGTCGCTGCCGCGGCCTGCTGGCCGACTTCCAGGCGGATGCGGTGCTCGGCATGGGGGGATTCACCTCCCTGCCGCCGGTCGTGGCCGGGAGGAAGCTCGGTCTGCCGGGCTTCGTGCATGACTCCAATGCCCTTCCCGGAAAGGCCAACCGCTTGACGGCGCGCTGGTGTCACCGGGTCCTGCTGGGGCTGGAGGCGGCGAAGGCCCACTTTCCCGGCCGCCCCTGTGCGGTGACCGGTACGCCGGTGCGGACCGAGTTGCGCCAACTGCCGGCGCGACAGGAGGCCGCGGAGAAGTGGGGGCTGGACCCGTCGAAGACCACCCTGCTGGTGATGGGCGGCAGCCAGGGTGCCCGAAAACTCAATTCGCTGGTGGCCGCGGCGGGCCTGCCGGACGGCGTGCAGGTCCTGCACATCGCGGGTCCCGGCGATGAGGACCGGGTGAAGGCGGAAGCCGGAGAGCGGGACGGCTATCGCGTGGTGGGCTTCTGCGACGACATGCCGTCGGCCTACGCCGTGGCCGATGCGGTGGTGGCGCGCTCCGGGGCCTCCAGCATGACCGAACTCGCCCATCTCGGGCTGCCCTCGATTCTCGTGCCCTTTCCCTACGCGGCGGACGACCACCAGACGGTCAACGCGCGGGTCTTCTCGGAGGCCGGCGCCGCTTTTCTCGAGGCCGAGTCCGGCCTCGACGAGAAAACCCTCGCCGCCCGGGTCGCTGAACTCTTGCAAGACGACACGCGTGCCCGCATGTCGGCGGCGGCGAAGGCGCTGGCGGTCGACGATGCGGCCGGACAGGTCTGCGCCGCCATCGAGGAGGCCTTGAAATGAACGAACTTTCCCAGCGACTGACCGATCTTTCCCGCCCGCTGCGCGTGCATCTCGTGGGCGTGGCCGGGTCCGGCATGAGCGGGCTGGCGCTGTTGCTGATGGGGATGGGGCACCGCGTCAGCGGCTCGGACAAGGTGACCACCGCCGAGACCGAGCGGATGCAGGGGCTCGGGCTGCGCTTTTCCTCGCCCCACACCGCCGAGGCGGTCGAGGGGGCGGAGGTGGTCGTGTACTCGTCGGCGATCCGGCCGGACAATCCGGCGCTCGCCGCGGCCCGCGAGAAAGGGATCCGCCTGATGCGCCGGGCCGAGTGCCTCGGAGCGATTCTCCACACCAAGAAGGGGATCATCGTCTCGGGAACCCACGGCAAGACGACCACCTCGGCGATGATCGGCTACGCGCTGCGCGAGGCGGGCCTCCAACCGAGCCACTACGTGGGGGCGGAGATCCCGGTGCTCGGGCAGAACGCGCGCTGGTCGGATGACGGCGAGTGGATGGTCGCGGAAGGGGACGAAAGCGACGGCACGCTGGCGCTCTACCGGCCGGCCTGCTCGATCGTGCTCAACATCGAAGCCGAGCACCTCGATCACTACCGGGATCTCGACGAGATCAAGGAGGTGTTCCGGACCCTGCTTTCGCAGACCACCGGTCTCGTGGTGTACTGCCGCGAGGACGAGGGGGCGACGTCCGTGTGCGGCGACCATCCCGGGGCGGTGAGCTACGGCTGGTCGGACGCCGACTACACGGCCCGTGAGATCCGCGAGCTCCGCGGAGGTACGATGTTCTCCGTATTTCATGGCGGGGAGAAGCTCGGCGAAGTCGAGCTGGCGATCCCGGGCCGGCACAACGTGCTCAACGCGCTGGCCGCGATCGCCACCTGCGACCGCCTCGGGGCGGACTTCCTGCTCGTCTCCCGGTCGCTCAACAGCTTTGCCGGCGCCCGCCGGCGTTTCGAGACGAAGTACCTGTCGAAGCGCCTGCGCGTGGTCGACGACTACGGCCACCATCCGACCGAGATCGCGGCGACGCTGCAGACCGCCCGCCAGCTCGAGCCGGACCGGGTCGTGGTGCTCTTCCAGCCCCACCGTTTCACCCGCACCCGGGCGCTGGCGGAGGAGTTCGGCGAGGTGCTTTCCAAGGCCCACGAGGTCTTCGTCTGCGACGTGTATCCGGCGAGCGAGCGCCCGATCCCGGGCATCAGCGGCGAAACGGTGGTCGAGGCGGTGAAGCGCCACGGCGGCCAGGCGGTGTCGGTGCCCGATCTCGCGACCGCCCATCATCGCGTCGGCAACGCGCTCGACGACGGCGACCTGCTGATCACGCTGGGGGCGGGAAACGTGCACGAAGCCGGCACCCGGATCGCCCGCGACCAGAAGGTGGTCGAGGAGTTGCGCGGGCTGGTCGACGGGGAGGCGATGGAGGTCCGTCTCTACGAGCCGATGCGCCGCCACACGACGATGCTCGTGGGAGGGCCGGCCCAGTTCTGGATCGAGCCCCGGACCTTCGAGGCCTTCGGTGAGGCCGTCAATTACTGCCGCGAGCGCGGCATTGCGGTGCGCGTGGTCGGTCGCGGCTCGAACCTGCTCGTCCGCGACGGGGGCATCCGCGGTGCGGTCATTCATCCGAAAGGCGGCGAGTTCGGCGAATGCCACGTCGACGACGAGGGTCATGTGGTGGCCGGGGCGGGCGTGCGCCTGAAGAAGGTGGCGAGCGTGGCCGAGGCGGCGGGGATCGGCGGCTTCGAGTGGATGGAGGGGATTCCCGGAAATGTCGGCGGGGCGCTGCGGATGAACGCCGGGGCGATGGGCGTCGAGACCTTCGACCAGGTGGTGCGGCTGACGATTCTCTTCGAGGACGGAGGGATCCGGACGCTCGAGCGTGACGAGATCGAGGCCTTCTACCGCAACGTGCCGGAGCTTCGCCGGAATTTCGCCCTGCGGGCCGTTTTCCAGGGCGAGCCGGACAGCGCGGAGAACATCCGCCGGCGCTGGGACGACTCACGGGCCAAGCGCCGCTCGAGTCAGCCGGTGGCGGCGAGTGCCGGCTGCATTTTCAAGAACCCCGACGCGACCCCCGCCGGGATGCTCGTCGACCAGCTCGGATTGAAGGGGAGCGGCGAGGGCCGTGCCGAGGTCTCGGCCGAGCACGGCAATTTCATCGTCAACCGCGGGGGCGCGACCGCCGGCGAGGTGCTGGGCCTGATCGACCGGATCAAGGCCAGGGCCCGGGGCGAGCGGGGCATCGAGCTCGAGCACGAGGTGAAGATCATCGGGGAGGACGACACCACATTCTGATCATGCTGCCAGACCATCTCCACATCGCCGTCCTGATGGGTGGCCCCGGCTCCGAACGGGAGGTCTCGCTGGCCTCCGGCAAGGCCGTGGCGGGGGCGCTGCAGGCGGCCGGAAAGACGGTGACGGCCGTGGATGTCCGCGATGCCGACTTCGCACTTCCGGAGGACACCGGGCTCGCCTTCAACGTGATCCACGGCACCTTCGG
>JAUIJD010000083.1 GCA_030431475.1 Verrucomicrobiia bacterium
GGCTCGTGGATCCCGCCGGCTTCGAGGCGCGGGTCGAGATCGAGGGCGATCGTGTGGCACTCACCAACGGACTCGTTCGCCGGACGTTCCGCGCCGGCGAGGAAGGTTTCGCCACCATCGGCTACGAAAACCTCACCACCGGCGAATCGATCATCCGGGCGGTTCGACCCGACGCCACACTCACCATCGACGGCCGCGAACACCGCGTCGGTGGGATGCTCGGACAACCGAACCACGCCTTCCTGCGACCGCAGGATCTCGAGGAGATGCGCTTCGATCCCGCCGCGATGCGGCTCGTCGGCATGGAGAAAGGCGAGCCGAGGGAGCCTTTCGCCTGGAAACGGGTCCGTCACCACGCGCCGGATGCCGAATGGCCGCCACCGGGTGTCACCCTGCGTTTCGACTTCGTGGCGTCGACCACCGCCGACGGCGATGCCCCGCGGCCGATGCTGTGGCAGGACGATTTCACCTCCATGGAGGCCGGATGGAAGCGCTTCGAGTCGTCCGCCGAAGAGCGTATCAGTTTCGAGAACGAGGGGAAAGCCGGCGAGATCCTCAGCCCGGCCGGACGCTACTGCTTCGCCGAGCACTCCATCCCGGAGGCCACGGAAGTGATTGAGGTTGGTCTGCATCCCGGCACCGACCAAGCTGGCGGTGGATGGGGACCGGGCGTCGCCCTGCTCTTCGGCGAGCAGGTCGTGAAGGTGAACCTGAGGCCCGGTGACCGCGGAACCCACGGCCACTTCGAACTCCGGGTGAACGGCCGCGAGACCCTCGCCACGATCCCGGCACTCCGTGCCGACGATGGTGGGCTTTCGCGAGAGCAGGGCTATCGCCTGCGCGCGCACCTGACGCCCGACCAGATCGTCTGGAACGTCGCCGCCGATACCTCCGATCTCGACTGGCACCCGCTCTTCGACATCCCCCGCCCGGCCGGATGGGGCGCACCCACCGCCCTGCGCGTCGGAAAGATGGACCGCCGGGCCGGCGCGACCGATCTCAAGGACTACCCGGGCGAATGGGGACGCAGCCGAGTCACGGGTGTCACCTGCTTCGGCGCCGTCGACGAAACACGAACGCCATCCGCCGACAGCGTTCCCTTGCGGGTTTCGCTCCACTACGAGCTCTACGACGGCATCCCGCTCATGGTGAAATGGCTCACCGTCGAGAACGGGGGCGAGCGAACGATCACCATCGACCGATTCGCCGCGGAGACGCTCGCCCTCGTCGAGCACACCAACCACGTCGAGCACCGCGGGGGCGTCGATCTGCTCCGTCCGCAGACGCTTCATGTCGAAACCGACATGGCCTTCGGCGGTTTCAACGATGACAACGCCAATCGGCACGCCGTCCACTACCGTCCGGACCCGCGGTTCAAGACCCAGGTCAACTACGCGCTTCAGCAACCCTGCCTGCTCGTCGTCGAGCCGACCTACGGGCCTTCACAGGACGTCGCGCCGGGCGAGACTTCCGCTTCCTTCCGCGTTTTCCAGCTCGCGATGGACAGCACCGAGCGCGAGCGCCGGGGGCTCGCAATCCGGCGCATGCACCGCACGCTCGCCCCGTGGGTCACTGAGAATCCGCTCATGCATCACATGCGCGACGCCGACCCGGGTCGGGTTCGCACCGCCATCGATCAAGCCGCCGAGGTCGGCTTCGAAATGGTCATTTTGTCCTTCGGCTCCGGTTTCAATGCCGAGAACGACGACCCCGCCTATCTCACGCAGTGGAGGGGCACCCGGGATCACGCCCGCGCCAGGGACATCGACCTCGGCTGCTACTCGCTCTACTCCTCCCGTCGCATCGGAGGCGGCAACGACATCGTCACGCCCAAGGGCCAGCGCCCCGCCCACGGCAACTGCCCGGCCATCACCAGCGAGTGGGGCCGGGCCTACCTGGCGAAGCTCCGGCATCTCTTCGAAGCCACGGACTTCACCGTCTTCGAGCACGACGGCCCCTACCCCGGCGACGTCGACACCACCCCGCGCCCGCCGCTGCAGAAGGGCATCGAGGACTCGCGCTGGGTCCACTGGCGCACGTGGAACGGCTTCTACCGGTGGCTGCGCGGCCGCGGCGTCTACCTCAACACCCCCGACTACTATTATCACAGTGGCGCGAACCAATGCGGCATGGGATACCGCGAGGTCAACTGGTCGCTCCCGCGTGACCAGCAGCTCATTCACACCCGCCAGAACATCCACGACGGCACCTGGCGCAAGACCCCTTCGATGGGATGGATGTTCGTCCCGCTCAGCGAGTACCACGGCGGTGGGGCCGCCGCGACCATCGAGCCTCTCGACGAGCATCTCGACCACTATCGTCTGATGATGCTCAGCAACCTCTCCATGGGCGTGCAGGCCTGCTACCGTGGCCCGCGCCTCTACGACACCCCCCGCGTCCGCGACATGGTCCGGGAAACGGTCGGCTGGTACAAGAAGCATCGCGACATTCTCGAGTCGGACCTCATCCACCTTCGCCGAGCCGACGGCCGGCGACTCGACGGGATGCTGCACGTGAATCCATCGCTCGACGAAAAGGCCATGCTCTGCGTCTTCAATCCCACGGATCGACCGCTGCGTGAAACCTGGACCGTTCCCCTCTACTACGCCGGCCTCACGGAAAGCGCCGCCGTTTCCGAAAACGGGGGCACGCCTCGGAAAATCCCGCTCGACCCCCTCCAGCGCGCCCGCCTCGACCTCGAGGTCGCCCCCATGGGCTTCACCTGGATCCTCTTCCAGTAGGGTGGCGCAAAGCTCCAGCTTTGTGAGAGATTGCCAAAGCTCCAGCTTTGGCGACTACCGCGCCGCCTCGGCCAATCGCGCCAAGCTCTCCCGATAGGCCCGCAATTCCGCCGTCTCCTCCCGATCCAGCGCCGAGTCCACCGCCTCCAGGGCTTTCGCGTATCGTTCCTGAGAAACCCTCAACCGGGCCAGCTCGATCCACGCCTCAAGAGCGGTGAGTTCATCGGCGGTGGCGCGCTCGAGCAGGATCTCGCCCGCATCGATGTTCCTACGAGAAACTTCGTAATTTCCGAGAATGAGCAGCGAAGCCCCATCGGTCGGGTCCTTCTCCAGCAGCTCTTTCAGGCGCTCCGCGCCCTCCTCCGGCGCCTCTTCCGACTCGATCTGCCAGCGGGCGGTCAGACGCGTCAGCGCCATCGGCACCTCGCCCTCGTCCGGCGTCGCCCGGTCGATCACCTGCTTCGCCAGCTCCCATTCGCTTCGGCTCATCGCCACGGCGATCACGCCCAGCGAGCGGTCGAGCCCCGGCTTCACCTCCAAGGCGTAGGCTTCCTCCACCACCTTCCCGGCGCTTTCGATGCGATCCGCCCGCAGGTGGAGTTCGGCGAGCAGGAGCAACCCATCGCCATCCAGCGTGCCCAGCCGCCGCGGCAGCTCAAGCGCCTTCACCGCGCCCTCCGGACGATCCAGTTCGACCAGCAACGACGCCTGGAGCACCGCGTAGGATGCCTCTTCCGGGCGCTGCCGGATCACCTCGTCGAGCAATGCCGCCGCCTCGTCGCGGGCATTGAGATTCTGCAGGCATTGCGCGACCCCGGACTTCCACTGCGCGGACTCCGGTTGACTGAGCAAGGCCATGCGGTACGCCTGCAGGGCACTTGCATACTCGCCCCGCTGGAGACGGCAGAAGCCGACCATGCCGTAGGTCGTTCCATCGGAATCCCCGAGACGCATTGCCTCCAACAGCGACGTCAGCGCCTCGTCGAGGTCCCCTTCCCTCACGCGGACGAGTCCGAGGTTCCGGTGGGCCCGGCGGAATGCCGGGTACTTCTCGATCGCCTCGCCGTAGGCCTTGGCCGCGGCCTCCATCTCGCCCTCCTCGAAATGGAGGTTCCCGAGGTTGAACTGGAGCGCGGCCGAGTCTGCGGTGAGCTTGCTGCCCTTCACCTTCGCCAGCGCCGACTCGCGGTTGCCGCCGGCCATCAGCTTCTGGACCTCGACCAGCAGGCCGCGCTCCTCGGTCGAAACCACCGGCTCGATCCGCGCCTCGATCCGGTAGCTGCCGTTGAAGGATTTCACGAAAGACTCCTCCTGCCAGAATGACTTCGAGATCGGCAGCGGCTCCGCCGCCAACGCCACGGAAGCGCAGGCAACGAGCAGGCTTGGAACTTGGAACTTCGAACTTGGGACCTTCATTTCCGTATCGTGATGGGCCAGCGCATGACCGCCTTGACCGGCTGGCCGTTGCGGGTGGGTGCGGTGAAGCGGGCCGAACGGGCGATGCGGCGTGCCGGGGAGACCAACTCCTGGTGGGTCGTGGAGAGCACGCGCCGCACGCTGACCCCCCCGTTGGTGCTCAGTTCGACCTCGAAGGTGACGGTACCGCTGGTGACGCCCCGCCTCGCCAGAGAGGAGGGAAAGGAAGCCGAGCCATGGCGGATCAGGCGGGGCTTGGAATCCAGCTCGCTGATCGAGTAGTGGGATTTCGCCGGCTGCGGCGGCGGACTCGGGCGCGGTTTGCTGACCCGTGGCGCCGGACGCGGTTTCGGCGGTGCCTGGCGCACCACCGGCTTCGGCAGCGGCGCGGGCTCGATGTCGGTGAAGAAGGTGTCGACCGGAGTCTCCAGATCCATCGGAACGTCGGCCTTCGGTACCGCCACGCGCGTCGGATCGGGCACCTCGCTGATCTCCGCCAGGGCCGGCGGTGGCGGAGGCTGCTCCGGGGGGGGATCCTCCGGAGGCGGCGGTGGCGGCTCGGGAAGCGCGGCGATCTCGACCTCGCGGATCTCGATGGTGGCGTCGGGCGAGGCGGGCACCAGCAGACGGGTCAGGCCGAGCAGCGCCAGCAGCGCCGCGGCCATCGCGATTCCGATTCCCGTGCTCGTGTAGTTCATTTCTCGGTTGCCAGCGAGACCGACTCGGCGCCGGCCAGTTTGGCGGCATCGACCGCCGCCACGGTGTCCTCGGTGTCGGCCGCCGCATCGGCGCGGATCACAACCGGCAGCTCGGGATCCTCCTCAAGCATCGCGGAGACCACCGCTCTCACGCCGTCCATCCCGATCTCGCGCCCGCCGTGCCACACGCGCCCTTCGTCCGTGACCGCCAACAGGATCGCCCGCTTCTGCAGGTCGTCGGAGCTGGCCGCCCGGGGTTTCGAAACCTCGATGCCCGTCTCCTTCACGAAGACCGTGGTCACGATGAAGAAGATCAGCAGCAGGAAGACCACGTCGATCAACGGTGAGATGTCCACCGTGGAAGCCATGGTCTCCGACGTGCTGTGGCGGTAACGTCTCATGTCGGTGCCTGCCCCGCCGCCAGGCTGCGGTGGAGCCGTTCGTGAAGTTCAAGGTGCGTCGACTGCGCCTGCCGCTTGAGCAATGCGAGCAGGAAGGCGGCCGGCACCGCGATCACCAGTCCGGCCTGGGTGGTGACGAGGGCCTTGGAAATGCCCACCGAAATGGTGTCGATCGGTTCGCCTCCGGTGCTTCCTGCGAGTCCGTCAAAACTGATCAGCATCCCCGCCACCGTCCCGAGCAGACCGAGCAGGGGCGCCGCCGCAATGAGAACTCCGAGGAAGGGCAGACGGCGCTCGACCCAGGCCATGCGGTCGAGCTCGAACCCGGCGGCGCGCCGCTGGAGTTCGCGGGGGTCCGGATCGGCGAGATCCAACTCGCGGACCTCCGACTGGATCCCCCGCCCCCGCCACCAGATGGCGAAGACCAGCGAATAAATCATCACCGCGAGCAGCAGCAGTGCCCACAGCGTGAGTCCTCCTTCGTCGAGTGTGGTGAGGATCGCGTTCTTCACGACTTGCGGAGGCTGTTGATGAACGACAGTCCGAGGCGCTCGGTGGTCTGGACGATGCCCTGGCTGCGCCGTGAAAGGAAGGCGTGGAGGATCAGCGCCGGGATGGCGACAATCAGGCCGAAGAGCGTGGTCACCAGTGCCTCGGAAATCCCGCCGGCCAGCGGCTTCGGATCGCCCGAGCCGAACAGCGTGATCAGATTGAAGGTGCGGATCATGCCCGACACCGTGCCGAGCAGTCCCAACAGCGGCGCCGTGGCCGCGGTCACGGCGATCACCGGCAGCAGCGCGCCGGCCTTCTGCTGCACGCCCATGAGCTTCTCGTAGAGCGTTTCCTCGATGACTTCGACCGGGGCGGACGAGCGCTCGACGAGATGGGTCATCACCAGGCCGGCCGGATGGTTCATGCCCGCGGCCAGTTCCTCGGCCTTGGCACGATCTCCGCCGCGCAGGGCGCCGCTGATGGCGTTCACCCACGCCTCGCCCGGCTCCCGGTAGCGGGCGAACCCGAGCAACTTGATCACCCCGAAGATGAGGCTCAGCACGGCGAGGAGCAGAATCGGCCAGATCCACAGCCCGCCCTTCCGGATCAGGGCCAGCGGCCCTCCGCCCACCTCTTCGAGGGCGCGCGCCTTGCCGCCGGTGACGTCGAGGCCGACGCTCACCTCTTCTCCGGCAAGCAGCCGTTTCGCCGCATCGCCCTCACCCCCGAGAACCCTCGGCGTGGCGCCCCCCTTCTGCCAGACCACCGGCCCGGAGCTTCCTTCGCCAGCAAACCAAACCGCCGGTCCCGCCGCCGCAAACTCTCCGGAGATCACCTCGCCGCTCTCGGTCGAAGCCTCCCCGGGAGCCATCGAGCCGCCCAGCAACTGCTCGAGTCGATCCAGCGAGGCCCCGAGCACCACCAGCCGCTCGCGCACGGCCGTGGAGGCATCCTCGGCCTCGGCGGCCAGGGTTGCCTCCGGCACCTCGAGCGGGGGCTCGCCCGGACCCGAGACCGTTTGGATCCGCAGCGCGTGATCCTTCAGAAGCCCGGCCAGGTAACCGGCATCCCGGTCCCGAACGAGCCGGTCGCGCTCGAGCTCGCCAATCTCCATTTCCCGGTCCTCCCGGCTGGTTCGGGCGATGCGCACCAGACGCCGCTTCTGGCGCAACTCGAGTTCGACCGCTTCAAACTCCTTCGCCAGCGCCGGCTTTTCCCCGGCGATCGCCTGGCGAGCCTCGGCGAGCTGCTCCAACGACGTGTCGAGATCCTTGCGAGCCGTTTCCAGCGCCTCCTCGACCCCGGCCGCGTGCACCAGACCGACGCTCCACAGCAGCGCGAGCCATCTCATCGGGCACCTCCCTCCGTGATGATCTTCACCGGCAGCTCGACGAGCTCGGGCGGACGCTTCCGATCGAGCTGGTCGAAGGCGCTGGCAATCTCTCCCGCCAGCTCCGGCTTCGACTCCCACTGCCAGCCATCGACGCCGGCCATTCCCACGCCGGCATTGCCGTTGCGATCCCCGTAGTAGGCACGCGCCAGACCGAGGTAGAGCACCTCGACCTCGCGATCGTCCCGCACCTCGATCGAGCGAGTGATCCGACGGTTGAACTGCTCCGCCGCGCCGACCATGGAAAGCACGGCCTGCAAGGCCGCACGGGGCTCCTCGTCCTCGCGCCAGCCTTCGAGCTTCAGCCGATCCGATTCGACCTCGTCACCCAGCGGCTGGGGAAAGCGCTTGGCCAGTGCCAGCATGCGGGGACGCGCTTTCAACACCGCCGCCCTCACCGCGTCGCGCGCCTCCTTGAGCCGGGCGATCTCCCGGGCCTTCTCATCCTTCCGGGCCGCAAATTCGTCGGCCGAGCCCCCGGCCTTCTCAAGCTCCTCATCGAGCAAGGCCAACTCCCGCCGATGCAGCTCCAGCAACTCCGCCATCGACGCCTTCCGGGCCTCCCAGTCGGCCAGCTCCTTGGACCGGAGCGCGTCGGTTTCGACGATCTTCGAAATGGTCTCCCGCAAGGAGACCACTGCGGCGTCCTCAGAATCCTGCCCACGAAGCAAGGCGACCGGGGCCACCGCCAAGCCGAAAGCCATGCACACACGTTTCCACGTCACGGGCGAAAGCTAGCCAATTGAGACTGACGTGCAATAAGCAAACCCGGGAACTCCCGCGTCTCTTGCCAGGAAAGTCGGACCTTCTCACCAGAGGCTCCACTCGCACCGAATCCCGCCGACCAACGCATCGTCGCCGCTGAAGTGAGGAGACAGGATGTACTGAAGATCCGGTTGGACCCTCCAATGTTCCCCAAGCGGCACGCGGTAGCTCAACTCCAGCACGGATTCACGAGCCGTCACCCCCGGATGGGCGCGACGATAGGCGGTTCCGAATTCGGTATGGCTGACGGCGAACCCGAGAGCGTCGTCATCCACCACCAGCGAGTCCACCACCAGACCCGCATCGACGTAGCGCTCCACGGTCACCCGCTCCCGGTCGAGTGCGACACTCAACCGGATGAACCCGCTCAACCCGACCCCGCCGTCCCCGGAGTCGAGAAACCGGTGATCGCAGATCAGATACACGGCTCCCGCGCCATCGACCTCGCCACCGGTCCGGAAGTCCGTGAAACTTCCCGTC
>JAUIJD010000084.1 GCA_030431475.1 Verrucomicrobiia bacterium
TCCCACCCGGCGCTGCGGAACGTGCTCGACGGCGGCACCGACCCGGTCGACGGCATGCCGTTTCTTGTCACCGAGTGGATCGAGGGCCGCCCGCTCTCCGAGCGTCTCGCCGAGCGCGAGCTCAGCCCGCCCTCGGCCAAAGCCCTGATCGACCTCGCGCTGGAGACCTGCCAGGTGCTTTCCCAGACCTTTCAGGAGGAGTCCGTGTGGATCGAGACCTCGACCGACTCCATCCTGCTCGGACCGAGCGGGCAGGAGCGCCAGGTCACCTTCCGCATTTCCCCGCTCCGCTGGCTGGGGGAGGACCAGAGCCGCAAGGGCCTGCGCTCCCTGCTGCGCCTCGGCGAGGAATCGACCGGCTGGAATCGGCGGATGCTTTCGGACTCGGCCGGCGAGGGGCTGGGCGCCTGGATCAAGGCGCTGCGCAAGAATCCCGATCAATGGTCCCTCGAGCAGGCGCGATACGCGCTGCATCACGGCCCCGATTCGCTCGCCACCGCCCCGAAGTCGGAGATCCGCTCGTCGGCCCCGATCTCGCCGGCCCACGCGACCATCCCGGCCCAGACCACCCCGCCGGTGCTGGCATCGAAGGACCGCACCAACTGGTGGCCGTGGATCGCCGCCAGCGTGCTCACGACGCTCGCGACCGCATTCGTCCTGTGGCAGGCCTTCCGTCCGCGCGACGAACCGCCACCGCCCGTGGTCGCCGAGGCGAAGGCGGCGGACGGGGCCCCGGCGGCGGACGACGCCGCGGAACCCGCCACCGCGGCGCCCGGAATGAGCGCGGCCGAACGGGCCTCGGCGCGGGCCGCCCAGCTCGCGCAGGAGGTCGAGGAGATCGCCGAGATCCCCGAAGCCGGCACCGCCGGGATGGCCAGCCCGGAACTGAACGCGCGCCTGATCGAGGTCGGCAAGCAGCTTCGCGACAACATCGGCAAGCAGACCCGGATCGAGGCCCGCATCTACAGCGTGCGCCCCAGCAACAGCGGCAAGACCCTCTACATCGAGTTCGGCTCCTCCGCCTCCCCCGATGCCGTCTGTGCCCGCCACCTCACCAAATCCGGGGTGTTCACCGAGGAACGGCTGCGTGAGTTCATCGGCAAGCTCGTCCGGGTCAAGGGCGAGATCGTCCACGATCCCAGCGGCCGCATCGCCATCGACATCGCCAGCGAGGATGGCCTGAAGATCCTGGAAAGCTGATCCGGACCGCGTGGCTCCTGCCGCGCACCGCCGCGTGAAAGCGGTCCGACGAGCCGGAGCATGGGCCGAAGAAGCGGAGCCCCGAATCCGCCATCCACCTCCGCGCTTGGTCTTTCCCGCCATCCCGCCTTCACTGTCGCCGTGATCCCGGCCGACTCCGATCTCGCCGCCGTCGATTTCCTCGTGCCGAAGGAAATCCTCGCGCTGGCCTCCGCCGGGCTCAAGACCCCGCGCCAGCTCCTCGACCACCTGCCGCGGCGCTACGAGGACCGTCGACGCTTCGACGCCTTCCCCGCCGAAGCCGGCGGCGGCCCGGTCTGCGTCCGTGGCACCGTCATCGACACCCGCAACCGCTTCGGCCCGCGGGTCCGCTTCTACGAGGCCGTCGTCGCCGACGCCTCCGGCTCCGGGGTCGGCCCCGCCACGCTCACCTGCCGCTGGTTCAACATGCCCTTCCTCAGCAAGGTGCTCGCCGCCGGCCAGGAGATCATCCTCCACGGCAAGCCGAAGGACTTCCAGGGGCGCATCGTCATCGACCACCCCGACTTCGAGGTCATCAAGGACGACGCCGGCCCGTCCATCCATCTCGAACGCATCGTCCCGGTCTATCGCAATATCTCCGGCATCGCCCAGCGCCGGCTACGGGAAATCCAGTACTCGATGCTCGGGGCCGTCGATCCCGCCACGCTCGCCGCCGATTTCGAGGTCGATCCCACCTACCCGCGCCACGAGGCCTACCGCGAGGTCCATTTCCCCGAAGCGATGGAGCAGGCGGAGGCCGCCCGGCGGCGCTTCGCGCTCGAGGAGTTCTTCCACGTCCAGCTCAACGTCGTCTGGCGCCGCCGCCGCATCCACGACTGCAGCGGCCGGGAATTGGGCAGGAAGACCGAACTCCTCACCGCCTTCTACGAGAGCCTTCCCTTCGACCTCACCGGCGCCCAGAAGCGCTCGATCAAGGAGGTCCTGCGCGACATGCGCCAGCCGCGCCCGATGAACCGCCTGCTGCAGGGCGACGTCGGCTCGGGCAAGACCTTCGTCGCCATGGCGAGCATGCTGCTGGCCGTCGATTCCGGCGCGCAGGCCGCGCTGATGGCCCCCACCCAGATCCTCGCCGAGCAGCATTTCCTCACCTTCCGGAAATGGCTCGAGCCGCTCGGCGTGCGCGTCGCCCTGCGCACCGCCGATCGCCGGGAAAGCACCCACGTCGAGCTCGAGGGCGAGGCGCAGATTCTCATCGGCACCCACGCGCTGCTCTACGACGACGAGCTGTTCTCCGACCTCGGCCTCATCGTCATCGACGAGCAACACAAGTTCGGCGTCATGCAGCGCGGACGCCTCATCGACCAGGGCACCCGGCCCGACGTGCTGGTCATGACCGCCACCCCCATCCCGCGGACCCTGACCATGACGATCTACGGCGACCTCGATGTCTCGATTCTCGACGAGCGCCCGGCCGGCCGCGGCAAGCTGGTCACCGCGCTCCGCGTGAAGCCGAAGCAGACCGACCTCAACAAGTTCGTCAAGGACCAGCTCGACGCCGGGCGCCAGGCCTACCTCGTCTATCCGCTGGTCGAGGAAAGCGACAAGCTCAAGGCCGAGTCCGCCACCGCCGCCCACGAGAAGTGGATCAAGCGCCTGTCGAAGTTCGAGGTCGGCCTGCTCCACGGCAAGATCGACGCCGAGGAGAAGGAATCGGTCATGCGCCGCTTCCGCGACCACCAGATCGACGCGCTGGTCGCCACCACCGTGATCGAGGTCGGTGTCGACGTCCCCAACGCCAACCTGATGATCATCCACCACGCCGAGCGTTTCGGCCTGGCCCAGCTCCACCAGCTCCGCGGCCGGATCGGGCGCGGCGAGCACAAGAGCTACTGCATCCTGCTCACCGACGGCAAATCGGCGGACGCGATGGAGAAGCTGCAGGTGATGGCGAAGACTTCCGACGGCTTCGTGATCGCCGAGGAGGACCTCCGCCTGCGCGGCCCCGGCGACGTGCTCGGCACCATGCAGAGCGGCCTCGGCGACTTTCGCTTCCCCGACTTCCTGGCCGATACCGCCCTGCTCCGCGAAGCCCGCGCCCTGGCCGACCGGGTGATCGGCGAAGACCCCCGCCTCGACGGGCTCCACGCGGCGCTGCGGGCGCGCATCGAGGACTCCGCCGCCCCGGTGATCAGCTCCTGAGCGAAACGCGGCCCGCCGACCCGGAGCAGGACCGCGTGGCTCCTTCGGCGCCACGGGTGCGAGCGTTCGGCGAGGTCGCGCCCGTCAAAGCCGGCGCCCCGCGACGCTGTCGCGCAACGCCTCACCGGAGCGGCCCGCAGGGGCTCTCCCGTGGGATCAGCTTTCCCGACCGGGACGCGCGACGCTGTCGCGCAACGCCTCACCGGAGCGGCCCGCACGAGCTCTCCCGTTGAATCAGCTTTCCCGACCGGGACGCACGACGCTGTCGCGCAACGCCTCACCGGAGCGGCCCGCAGGGGCTCTCCCGTGGGATCCGCTTTCCCCACCGCCCGGCGCGACAGCGTCGCGCGTCCCGTCCCGCCGAACCCGCCGGCGCGGCCGGAGCCACGCGGGAGCGGCCGGAACCACATGGAGCGCCCCCAGACCACGCCGCAGGCCTGACGAAGCATAAAAAACACCCGACCGGCCGCAGCCGATCGGGTGTTGGAAAAGCTTGGTGTCGGGTGGGGCTTACCAGCCGGTGTCGCGCTTGTCGCCACCGCGGCGATCGCGACCTCCCCGGCCGCCACCACCGCCGCCACGACGATCGCCGCCGTAACCGCCACCGCCGCCACCGCGACGGTCGCCACCACCGCCGAAGCCGCCGGAACGGGGCTCGCGGGGCTCGGCCGGATTCACCCGCAGGTTGCGTCCACCGAGGTCCTGGCCGTCGACCGCCTCGGCCGCTTCCTTCACCTTCGAGGTGTCGGCCAGCGTCACGAAGGCGAAGCCACGGGGGCGTCCGGTTTCACGATCGGTGATCAGTTTCACTTTCTCCACCGGCCCGAAGGCGGCGAAGAGCTCGGCCACCTCTTCTTCGGTGGCGCTGTAGGGCAGATTGCCCACGTAGATGTCCATGGTCTGGAGTGTTCAGTCAAATCGTGCCATGTGGAGAAACGTCCGAAAGGCATGGCACCACCTCGCAGGAACGGACCGGAAATGCTCACCGGCTGGTAGGGCGCTACACGGCCCGAGCCCCCACCGCAAGCACCGAAATTCCGCCCGGCTTCCGGAAAATCGACATTCCTGTCGATCATCCCCCCCCGACCGCGCCCCCCCGGACCGGCGGGAATGTCCGTCCTCCCGCGGCTGCCGTCTTGCCAGATCGCCCGCCCCGCCTCTCGATGGCCGCCGCTTGAATCCTCCCCGGAACTCCTCCCTCGACGGCTGGCGCGCGATCGCCGTGCTCGGCGTGATGTGGCTCCACTGGGCCATCCCGAAATGGCGCGGACCGATCCCCTTCGAGATCGGGCTCTACTTCTTTCTCACCCTCACCGGCTTCCTCATCACCCGCATCCTGCTGCGCGAGCGCGACCGCGGCGAGGCCTCGGGAAAGCCGTGGCGGCTCGGGTCGCTCCAGCGCTTCCAGTGGCGCCGGGCCCTGCGCATCCTCGTCCCCTGCTGGGCGGCGATGCTCTTTGGCCTGGCCGTCGGCGCCGAGGACCTGCGCGGGCACCCGCTGGTCTATTTCGCCCAGCTCTCGAACTTCCACCTCGCCACCCTGCCGGACTGGCCGTCGGGCACTGCCCATTACTGGACGCTGGCCATCCAGCAGCAGTTCTACCTGGTCTGGCCGCTGCTCGTCTTCCTCGTCCCGCGCCGGGCCCTGGCCCCGACCTTCCTCACCGCCGTCGCCCTCGCCCCGCTCTCGCGCTGGATCATTCACCACCACTTCCCCGGAGTCCAGCAGCCGGGCGCCATCACGACCTGCGCGCTCGACTACCTCGGCGGCGGCTCGCTGCTCGCGCTGGCCCTCCACCGCGGCCTCGACCCCGGCGATCGCCGCCTCCGCCTCCCCGTCTGGCTCGCCTTTGCCCTCTACCTCGTCCTCTACACCTTCGACATCCAGGGTCGGCCGCTGCCCGGCCTGCGACATTTCCAGCAGACCTTCCTCACCGTGGCCATGGTCGGCCTCATCGCCGCCTCGCTCGCCGGCCTGCCGAGGCCGCTGGCCCGCTTCCTCGACCTCCGCCCGATCCAGCACCTGGCGACGATCAGCTACTCGCTCTACCTCCTCCACAACCTCGTCCCCCTCGCCCTCGGCTGGGTCCTGCCCGCCCTGTGGCAAATCGACGGCTCGCCCGGCACCGCCACCCGCCTCGCCGCCTTCGCCCTCGGCTCGTGGGGCCTCGCGTGGCTGTCCTGGCGCTGGATCGAGCAACCCACCAACCACCTCCGAAGCCGAACGCGGTAGCTGGATAATCAGCACACTTTTTCGGATGGAAAACCGCATTTCGTCCATCCACACTACCGCCGCCGCATGAAAGCACTCGTCAAAGCCACGGCCGGCCCCGGCCTCGAAATGCAGGACGTCCCCATGCCCGAGGTCGGGCCGATGGACGTCCTGATCAAGATCCGCAAGACGTCCATCTGCGGCACCGACGTCCACATCTGGAAATGGGACGCGTGGGCCGAGCGCACCATCCCGGTGCCGATGCACGTCGGCCATGAATTCTGCGGCGTCGTCGAGTCGGTCGGCTCGGGCGTGACCGACATCGTCCCCGGCGAGCTCGTCTCGGGCGAGGGTCACATCGTCTGCAACCGCTGCCGCAACTGCCTCGCCGGCCGCCGCCACCTGTGCCCGAACACCCAGGGCGTCGGCGTCAACCGCCCCGGCGCCTTCGCCGAATACCTCTCCATCCCCTACCGCAACGTCTACAAGGTCGATCCCAGCATCCCCGAGGACGTGATCTCGTGCTTCGACCCGCTCGGCAACGCCGTCCACACCGCCCTCTCCTGGGACCTCGTCGCCGAGGACGTGCTCATCACCGGCGCCGGCCCGATCGGCTGCATGGCCGCCGCCGTGTGCCGCTTCGCCGGCGCCCGCCACGTGGTGGTGACCGATGTGAACCCCTACCGCCTTGAGCTGGCGCAGAAACTCGGCGCCACCCGCGTGGTCGATGTTTCCCGGGAGTCGCTCGCCGACGTCCGCCGGGAGCTCGGCATGAAGGAAGGCTTCGACATCGGCCTCGAAATGTCCGGACACCCGAGCGGCCTCGCCGACATCCTCGAGCACAGCTCCAACGGCGCCAAGGTCTCGCTGCTCGGGATCTTCCCCAAGGAAGTCGCGATCGACTGGGACAAGGTCATCTTCAAGGGCCTCGTCCTCAAGGGCATCTACGGCCGCGAGATGTTCGAGACCTGGTACAAGATGAGCAGCATGATCCGCGCGGGGCTCGACGTCTCTCCCGTCATCACCCACCGCTTCCCCATCGACCGCTTCGAGGAGGGTTTCGAAACGATGATGTCCGGCCAGTCCGGCAAGATCGTCCTCGACTGGACCTGACCCAGGGAGGGGCTCCTTCCAGGTGCCCATCACCGCCCCCGCCCTCCATCCGGGGAGTTCCACACTGTTCCACGGACGGGATAACTTTCTTATCATCGTACGTGTTTTCCCTTGGAAACCCCGATTCGTGGTTTCCTGCGGTCGCCGCCACGCCGCGCCCGCTCCCCGGCGCAGGCAACCCGGTCCGTCAGGACGCCACAACTGGCTCAGAACCAGCCTCCTGCCGGTCCACGACCGCTGCTGGAGTCCTCCGTTGACCCACCCCCTGAAACCCGCCATCCTCCGGGAAAACACGACTCGTGTTTTCCACCGGAAACCACGAGTCGATACAATACACTGTTGGCGCGGATATGAAGATGCGAACCTTCGAGATTCTCGTGTTCGTCGCTTTATCCGTCCTCACGTCGTGCCGGAAGCCGAGCGAGTTGGACCAGCCGGAAACGGCAGCAACGCACACAAAGACTAGTACTGAATCCAATTCTGGGCAGACCGCCTCAACGGAAGCCGAAGAGTTTGAGAGGCTGATGCGCGATGCCAAACTCAGGTTGGCCGAAGCTGGGGACATCCCCCTGATGTCTGCTCCGCTACCAGGTGATCGGGAGAGCGGAATAGACAAGGTCTTGGAGTCGATGAAGTTAGCCGGCATCTGGTTGGCAATCCCGGACCAAATTGGGCTAGGTCTGGGTATTTGGCGGACCTCGCCCGATGATCGAGAAAAAGCAGTCAGCCTGGTCAACGATGCAGGTTTCGTGGAGCGGTACCCAGGAATCCGATTTTACCTAGAAGACGAGACGACTTCTCACGAATGACGAAACGCCAATCGGGTCCCGGGGAGTGATTAGCTCCCCGGTCCCACACCACCCTGCGTACGGCTCCGTACAGGGCGGTTCCGATCAGACTCGGGCATCAGGCCCGTAGTGAAGCTTGATCCAGACGGCCCTCATGTCGGGCACCCCCTGTTCCTCAAGCCAACGGTTGTTGAGCGCCTGTCGCACCAGTGACATCTGACTCATCCGCCAGTAGCCTTTGCGGCTCCGCGACGCCTTGTGCACCTCGCTGGGAGCGATGCCCAGCGCGAGGAGATTCCGGCGCCGCGTTCGAGGCTGCTTCCATTGCTTCCAGTAGTACAACCTCACCCGCCGCCTCACCCACTCCGCCAGCCGTTCGATCACCGTGTAGGTGCAACTGAGCTTGTAGTAGTTGATCCAGCCGAGAACATACCGGCGCAGCTCGTCGATGACGTCCTGCACGCGGTGCCCCCGGTTGCGCCGGGTGATCTCGCGCACCCGCTTCTTGAAGCGGTGCAGCGCTTTGTCCGTCCACACCAGCCTGCCCTTGCGATCCATGGCATAGCCGAGGAACTCGAAGAAGCCCAGCCGGGTGCAGCGGCTCTTGGCGCGGTTGACCACTAGTTTCAGGCGTCCTTCGCAGAAGCGGACGAGGCTTGCCATCACCCGACTCGCAGCCCTCGCGCTCTTCACCATTCTAAGGGGTCTCTAAGGGGTCGGTCCCACTGCTGTCCAAAACAGCGGTGAGTGATGGGGCTTGTGGTTGATTTGACGCGGTTCCTGGAGTGTTAGCGGGCGATTCTCGAAACGGTGATCTATCTTTCCGGGTTCAGCATGTCTGCATGCCGTC
>JAUIJD010000109.1 GCA_030431475.1 Verrucomicrobiia bacterium
GCTCCCCGCTCCCCGCTCCTACGCCTCGCGGCTGATGATCTTGCCGTCGCGCCCGCGCACCTTCTCCATCAGCGGCACATTGGGGTCCTCGAAGCCCTCGTCGTAGCCCTTGGCGTAGTTGAAGAGGTGCTTGTGAAAGTACTCGAAGTAGTCCTCCCGCTCCTCCTTGGTGAGGCGATACCAGACCGCGATGTTCAGGGAGCGGGTGACCTTCTGCATCATGGCGAGCGTGAGCATGCGGCCCTTGCGGGCGCGTTGCACCTGCTTGTGGGTGAGCTGTTCGGGCGAGGCATCCACGAGGTCGTGGTTGCCCAGCCCCCAGCGCTCCATGAGGGCGTCGATCGGTTGCGTGCCGCGGTCGCGGGAGTCGTCCATGGGGGGAGTGTGGAGTCTCGGAGCGGGACTGGCAATGCCGCGCCCGCCGGCCTTCAGCTTCCGGGGATGCCGTAGTCCCGGCCGTAGTGCTCGACCACGAAGTCGATGTCCTTGTCGCCGCGGCCGGAGAGGTTGACCAGGATCGAGCCCCCGCCGCCGGCGAGCCGGGTCGCCTGGGCGACGGCGTGGGCGGACTCGATCGCGGGGATGATCCCCTCGGCCCGCGAAAGCTCGAAGAAGGCGTCGATCGCCTCGGTGTCGCCGATGGTGTGGTACTGCACCCGCCCGAGGTCCTTGAGGTGGCTGTGCTGCGGGCCGACCGAAGGGTAGTCGAGGCCGCTGGCGACCGAGTAGACCTCCCCGGGTTCGCCGTCGTCGGTCTGGAGCATGTAGGACTTGAATCCGTGCATCACGCCGGGGCGGCCCTTGGTCAGGCTCGCGGCGTGCTCGCCGGGTTGGTCGAGTCCGCGTCCGGCCGGCTCGACGCCGTGGAGTTCGACGGGATCATCCTCGAGAAAGGCGGAGAAGATGCCGATGGCGTTGGAGCCGCCCCCGACGCAGGCGACGACGTGATCGGGCAGGAGGCCGGTCATCTCGAGCATCTGCTCGCGGGCCTCGTTGCCGACGATGGACTGGAAGTCGCGCACCATTCTCGGGAAGGGGTGGGGACCGACGACCGAGCCGATGGCGTAGAACTGGTTCACGGGATCTCCGAGGTAGGCGTCGAAGGCGGCATCGACCGCCTCCTTGAGGGTCCGGCGGCCGTGCGTCGCGGGGATCACGCGGGCGCCGAGGATGTGCATGCGGACCACATTCGGGTGCTCCTTGGCGATGTCGACCTCGCCCATGTAGATGTCGCACTCCATGCCGACCAGGGCGGCGGCGGTGGCGAGGGCGACGCCGTGCTGACCGGCGCCGGTCTCGGCGATCAGTCGGGTTTTGCCCATCTTCTTCGCCAGCAGCGCCTCGCCGAGGCAGTGGTTGATCTTGTGGGCGCCGGTGTGGTTGATGTCCTCGCGCTTGAGGTAGATGGCGGAGCCGTATTTCGCCGACAGGTGGCGGGCGTGGAAGACCGGGCTGGGGCGCCCGACGTAGTGGCGGTAGAGCGAGGCGAGTTCCTCGAGGAA
>JAUIJD010000001.1 GCA_030431475.1 Verrucomicrobiia bacterium
GGACTCATGGGCCTGCCCGGCAGCAAAGCATCGATCGCCAAAAGCCTAACGCCAGCTGCCAGCCATCGGTCCGGACCGCTGCCAGAAAGACAACCTCAGGCTCGGGTCAAGTCCGACAAGCTGCTAGCGGTCAAGGTGCTGACACCCCAGAAGGAGTTCCTGACCATTCCCAACGCCGTGATGATCAGCAACCCCAGCACCAACTACACCCGCCTCAGCGAGCAGACCGGCGTGCCCATCATCGTGCCGGTCACCATCGGCTACGACGCGCCCTGGCGGCAGGTGCATCAACTGCTGCTGGATGCCGCTGGGGTGACCGAAGGCGTGGTGGACAGCCCGGAGCCGAAGGTCATCCAGAAGGCCCTTTCCGACTGGTATGCCGAGTACACGCTGACCTGCTACACCCCGCACGCCGAGGGGAAAAACGGCGTGCTTTCCGAGCTCAACGGTCACATTCAGGACGCCTTCAACGAGGCCGAGATTCAGATCATGTCGCCGCACTACTACGACGACAAACCCGAGCCGATGATCATCCCGCGCGACCGATGGTTCTCCAACCTCCCGGCTCCGAAGAAGAGCTGAGGCCCCGGGTTGCAACAGGAGGCGCAAGAGAGGCACCCTTTCATACGTCCTATAGGGTCCATGGCGCCATTGTCCGCTCCGCCACCCTGCCTTCATGAAGCTCCTCAAGGAACCGCTGCTCCACTTTCTCGTTCTCGGAGCACTGATCTTTCTTTTGGCTCCGCCCGATACCCGGCGAGCCGCTCCGGTCCGCGTCGAGTCCGATATCATGATTCCCGCCGCGACCATCGACCGACTCGCCGACGACTTCGAGGCACTGCAGGCACGGGCTCCCAGTGATGCCGAGCTGCGCGAACTCGTGGACCGTGAAATTCTCGCGGAAGCCTACGCGCGTGAAGGATTCCGTCGGGGTCTCGAGCGCGACGACCCGATCGTTCAGCGCAGGCTGCGCGAGAAGATGAAGCTCCTCGCCGAGGAATCCGTGAGGCTGCCGACGCCGGACGACGACACGCTTCGCGCATTCCTCGCGGAGCATGCCGAAAGCTTCCGCAGCGAGCCCCGGCTCAGCCTGCGTCAGGTGTTCTTCGATCCCGAACAACTCGGTCCCGAACCGCAGGCGGCGCTCGCCCCCCTCCTCGGGCAACTGCGGGCGGGCGACGAGATCGAGGGACATGAGACCCTGCTCCCCTCGTTTCGTCCCGATGCTCCGCTGCGCTCTCTGGCGGCCACCTTCGGAAGCACCTTCGCCGACCAGCTCACCTCGCTTCCCGTCGGCGAGTGGTCCGGCCCGCTGCAATCCGGCTTCGGCTTCCACCTGGTTCAGGTGGAGGACCGAAAAGCTGGAGAGGTGCCATCACTCGAGCAGGCTCTCGAAGAAGTGCGAGCCGCCTGGGAGCAGGCCGAAACTGAGAGGCAGCTCTCCGCTTTCAATCGCAAGCTGATGGAGCAATACGACGTGTCGATCGAATGGCCTGAGAACCGGGAGGAGTCGCCATGAGGTGGATGCTCATCCTGGCGTGCCTGATCTCCCTCGTGGCCGACGCCCACGAACTCCGCCCCGGTTACCTCGAGATCACCGAGGTCGATCCCGGCGTCGCCGAGGTCACCTGGAAGCTCCCGGTGGTGGGCACGGCCCGCGAGGTTCCCAAGGTGATGTTCGATGCCGACACGCAGGAGCTGACCCCGCCAAACGAGCGGCTCACCGGCGACTCGCGGGTTTTCGAGTGGAAGATCGAGCGCACCGGAGGGCTCGACGGCGCCACGGTGCGGATCGAAGCTCCCGACGGTCGCTTCCGCGATGCGCTGGCCAGCATCCACCGCCTCGACGGGCGCCACACCACCGGCCGGATCACTCCCGAGCGGCCGACCCTCGTCATCGACCCCGCCCCCGGCTGGACCAGGCTCGCGGCGACCTACCTCATGCTCGGCATCGAGCACATCCTGCTCGGCTTCGACCACCTGCTGTTCGTCCTCGGTCTGCTGCTCATCGTCGACGGCACCCGGATGCTGGTGAAGACGATCACGGCCTTCACGCTGGCGCACAGTCTCAGCCTGGCGATCGCCACCTTCCGCATTGTCGAGGTGCCGGAGGGTCCGCTCAATGCGTGCATTGCCCTGAGCATCCTCTTTCTCGGTCCGGAGATCGTCCGCAAGTGGCGTGGCGGCGAGAGCTTCACGCGGCGCCATCCGTGGGTCGTCGCCTTCGCCTTCGGTCTATTGCACGGGATCGGCTTCGCCAGCGGCCTGGCGGTCACCGGTCTTCCCCACGCCTCCATCCCGCTCGCGCTGCTGTGGTTCAACCTTGGCGTCGAGGCCGGCCAGCTTGCCTTCGTCTTCATCGTCCTCGCGATGCAGCGTTCCTGGAAATCGATCTCCCTCCGCTGGCCGCTGGCCCTCCGCCGCGCCCCCGGCTACGCCATCGGGATCCTCGGGGCGTTCTGGACGATCGACCGGCTGGTTGCCACTTTCCTGATCTAGCGGAGCTCGTTTCCATAAGTCTGATGGGACTCATAGGACCTATGGTCACGGACCTCCCCTTCCCCACACTTCCACCCACACCACCTCACCTCATGCTCTTCACTTCTCACTTCTCACTCGGCACTGGCGTGCCCGCCCTAGCCTTGGCGTCGGCGGGGCACTCCGGCGCAGCCGGCCTCCTCGCCCACGCGGCCCACCCGGAAACGGCCGACGGCCTGATCTCCGGACTCGCCCACCCCGTTTCCGGCGCCGACCACGTCCTCGCCATGATCGCCGTCGGCCTGTGGGGCGCGCAGCTTGGCAAGCCCGCCGTGTGGGTCCTGCCGGTCGCCTTTCCCATCGCCATGGCCTTCGGCGGCATGATGGGCCTGCTGGGCATCCCGATGCCCGGGGTCGAGATCGGCATCGCCGCCTCGGCCATCGTGCTCGGGATCATGGTCCTCGCCGCCGCCCGGCCGCCACTGTGGGTCGCCGGCATCATCGTCGGCCTCTTCGCGCTGTTCCACGGCCACGCCCACGGCACCGAACTCCCCGAGGGCGCCAACGGCACGCTCTACAGCATCGGTTTCGTCGTCGCCACCGGCCTGCTCCACGCGGTCGGCATCGCCATCGGCCTCATCCACCGCTGGGACTGGGGCAAGCCGACGCTCCGTGGCGCCGGTGCCTTCGTCGCCGCCGGCGGCGCCTTCTTCCTCTACCAGGCCCTCGCGTGATGCGTCCCTCGTCCCTCGTCCTCGTGCTCCGCCGTCGCCCTCGCGCCATGGCTCGTTCCACGACGACCCGGCCCGCAGAATTCCGACCTTCCGCGTGACCTTCACCGATCACTGCTCACGGATCCCCTGGCACGGCGCTGGAGGCGCCTTGGCCCACCTCGTGCAGACCGGCTTCGGCGGCTTCTACGACGGCATGGCCCACTGGGCGATCACGCCCGAGGACGTGTTGGTGGTGCTGGCGCTGACCTTGCTTTCGGCCCTCGGAGGAAAGGATCGCGTGCGCCGGTTGGTGTTCACCCTTCCCGCCGCGTGGTTTGCCGGCGGGCTCATGGCTCTCGTGTTTCCCACGCTGCTTCCCCCGATGGTGCTGACGCTCGCCAGCTTCGGTCTGGTCGGGCTGCTCGTCGCGCTCAACCGCCATCTCCCCGACGCGGTCTTCGTCCTTCTCGTCCTTGTCACCGCAGTGATCCACGGCGCCGGAAATGGCGGCGCGATGCGCGAGGCCGGACTCGGCTGGCTGGGCCTCGCCGGCGCGTGCGTCGCGGTCTTCGTCGTGGCCTCCGTCCTCCCCGCCCTGCTCGTCCGCATCGAGAAACCGGCCGGCCGCATTGCCATGCGCGTCGGCGGCAGCTGGATCGCCGCCGCCGCCCTGCTGATGATCGGCTGGTGGTTCCGCGGGGGGTAGGTTTGAAGGTCGGGCTTCTCGGGGTCTTGTCCTCGATTCCTCCTCGTCCTCCTCCTCGTCCTCCTCCTCGTCATCGTCATCGTCATCGTCATCGTTCTCGATTCTTCCTCGACCTGGATTTCGAGAACGAGAACGAGGAGGATGATGATGACTTTCGGTTCCAACCAACTCTCCCTCAACCTCGCCCCGAATGCCCATCCCGGAGGAACCCCAGCCCTTGGCCGGGGATTGAGAACTCTGCGGAGCGGGCGACGACATCCTCCGAAGTCTTCCCGTCATCCCGAAGGGATTTCAGCTATTAGCCGGGGGTCGAGGAGGCCGCAAAGCGGCCGAAGACACCCCCGGTCGCCCGCCCCATAGATTAAGCGACCCCGGCAGGGGTCGCAGCCAACTCCGTCTCAGTCCAGATACTTCGTCTCGAACGCCACGCCGGCCCTCTCCAGCAAACCGACGAGCTCCTCCCGGAACGACTTCACCCGATGATGCTCCTCCTGTGCCCCGATGTACTTCCGCACCGCTTCCCGTGCGGTCGGACTTACCGTGAACGCCGCGTATCCATCCTGCCACCCGAAGGTTCCGAGGCCGATCTCCGACCGCACCCAAGCAGACGAGGCCTTCTTCAACTCCCGCATGAAATCCGCGAGGCAATGGATCGACTTCAACCCGAAAAGGAGATGCACATGGTCAGCCACGCTTCCCACACCCTCCGGAAAGCCGCCGAGTCCGTGGATCGTGCCACCGAGATACTCATGCAGGCGGGAGCGCCATTCCGCATGGATGAGCGGCTTCCGATCCTTGGTCGAGAAGACCACATGGTAGTGCAGGCTGAGATAGGTCGAGGGCATGGCCGGAGGTGAGACGGTTCGGGCTGGCATCCCTCCGGGATGCGTGTCCCGCACGCTTCTATCCGGGGGTGTCGCTTCGCTCAACCCCCGGCTAATGGCTGATGTCCCTCCGGGACGAAAAATGCCTCCCCGAAGCCCTCTTCACTCGTCCTCTTCATCGTCCTCGACCTGGATTTCGAGAACGAGGGACGAGGAGGAGAACGAGGACGAGAATCCGGTTCCTACCGACCCGCCTCGACCCGGCGTTTCACCTCCTTGAGCATGCCGTGGTAGGCGCTCTTGCCGACGACCATCGGCTCGCGGACGGTCTCGCCATACACGGTGCTCTCCTGCGCCACCTCGACGTCACAGGTCAGGCACACCTCGTCGGCGCCGAGGTGGCTCCATGCGACGGTCGGACGAATCATCACGGGATTCGAGTTGCCGACCGTCTTCCACGCGATCTCGGCGCTACGGCCGCCCTGCTTCTCGAAGGTCATGGAGCGGCTGCCTTCACTCAGCAGCGAGAAGCCCTCCTCGCGGAACACCGAAACGGTCGCACGGCGCACACTCTCCGGCGTGGCCTGCTTCACCGTGACCTTCGCCAGCGCATCGCCACCCGGACCACCAACGCCCACGGCCGAGCCACAAGCCGCAAGAAGCAAAGCCCCGAAAACCAGTGGAATGAACCTCATGCCTGGAAGGTGGCGGATCCGTGCCCCGAGGTCGAGACCGGTCTCGCCTCGCCACTTCGGCGGCCGGGGCCTCGTCGCCTCGCACCGTGCGCGTCGCATTTCGTGCCGTCTTTCCTCCTCCGGGGACATCACGTCATGCGCGATGCCTTCGGGCGGCTTGAGCCTCGGACCGGAGGGGCCACGGCGTTTTGGCGTGACCTCCCTTTTCCCAAGAGATTAGAAGCTCGGCACGATGAAGCTCCCGCATTTGTTCTCGCTGCTGCTGAGCCTGCCCCTCGCGGCCGGCACCACCGCCCTGCCCGCCGGCCCCGAGCCGGTGATGACGACCACCACCGAGGACGGCTGGGAGCTCACGCTCGGTCTCTACGGCTGGGGCGCCGGGCTCGAAGGGGATCTCGGGGTGGCGGGCTACACCGTTCCGCTCGACGTCTCCTTCTCCGACATCCTCGACACGCTCGACATGACCGCGATGGGCATGATGGAGCTGCGCAAGGGTCCATGGCTGATGCAGCTCGAGGGCCTTTACCTGAGAAACTCGATGACCGGAACCGCCTACACTCCGGTCCGCAACACCCCGGTGCAGGCAAAGCTCACCGCTCAGACCACCCGACTCAGCCTGGTGGGGGGCTACCGCATCGTCGACACCGACTGCACGAAGCTCGACCTGCTCGCCGGCTGCGTCTTCTACGACATCGACAACGAACTCCGCCTCCTCGGACGGCGTGTCCTCGGCAGCGTCGGCTCCGGCGAAGGCTGGCTCGACCCGGTCATCGGCGTCCGCCTGAACCAGCGCCTCGGCGGTCCATGGAGCGCCCAGCTTCGCGCCGACGTCGGCGGCTTCGGCGTCAGCTCCGACCTGGTGTGGCAGGCGGTGGCATTGCTCGGCTACGACCTGGGCGAGTCCTCGACCCTCTTCGTCGGCTATCGCCATGCCGCGGTGGACTACCAGAAAGGCAACTTCCTCTACGACGCCGCCTCCGGGGGCCCCATTCTCGGCCTGGCCCTCTCGTTCTAATCGGATGGCGCCCCCGCCCGTGATCATGCAACGCCACCCGCTCACCCACTTCGCGCTGGTCCTCACCGTCGGTCTCATGCTCACCGGTTGCGCCAACTTCCGGCGACTGGGCGAGAACCTGAAGTTCCTTGAGGAAACCAGTGTCGTCACCGCCCACGTGACCAACACCTCGGCCCACCACGACGTCTACGGGATGGTGGTCGAGTGGGACCGCGAGGCCAACAAGGTCCTCTCGGCGGACTTCGCCGAAGTCGGCGACGTCGGCATCTTCGGCTTCTTCGTCAAGGGTGAGGACGACCAGTATCTGATGGCCTTCAGCGATAGCAACGGCAACGGTCGCTACGATTCGTCGGACCCTTCATGGATCCACGCGGATGCCTCCGGGAATGCCGTCCCGGTGACCTTCGATCCCGAGACCGACAAGGCGCGGGTCGAAGGCCGGCTGTCATCGGACACCCGGCTCCCCGCCGACCTCGTCGCCGCCGCCCGGGAGTTCAAGGGCGCCCGCTCCGCCGAGGAAGCGGCCTCCGGGTGGAGGATTCCGGTCGAGCTGGGCACCATCGCCGACCTCGACGATCCGAAGTTCAGCTCCGAGCGCGGATCCCGCGGCTATTGGGAGCCGGCCGCCTACCCGATGGAGACCGGGATCGGCATCTACTTCCTCGAGAAATACGATCCGGACAAGGTCCCCGTGCTCTTCGTCTACGGCGCGGCGGGTTCGCCGCAGGACTGGCGCACTTTCTTTGCCAGGATCGACCGCCGCAAGTACCAGCCGTGGTTCCTCCACTACCCGACCGGACGACGGCTCGACGAGCTGGGCTCCTCGCTCAACCGCGGGGTCGGACTGCTCCAGAGCTACTACGGATTCCAGCGGATGCACGTGGTGGCCCACAGCATGGGTGGCCTGGTGTCCCGCGACTTCATCCTCAAGAACCGGGCCGACGGAAACCGCTACATCGATCGCTTCGTGACCATTTCGACCCCGTGGGGAGGCCAGGAGTTCGCGAAGTCCGGCGTGAAACGCGCCCCCTCGGTCATTCCCTCGTGGCACGACATGGTGCCGGGCAGCCCGTTCCAGAAGCATGTCTTCGAACGCCGTCTGCGCGGCAAGGTCGACCACCTCCTGCTCTACGGTCACCACGCGAAGCGGTCGATGACCCTGCCGAAGGAGAACGACGGGACGGTGAGTGTCGCCAGCCAGACCAACGAACACGCCACCGACGATGCCGTCGAGGTGGTCGGCTTCGACGAGGACCACGTGTCCATCCTCTCCAACGACGAGGTCATCCGACGCGCCTACCGCCACCTCGAGCGCCCGTAGCACCGGGCTTCTGGAAGCTTGCTTCATCCAACGCGATCGAAGACCCTGCGCAGCATCCCGATGAGCGGGTTTCCCGGTCGGAGACGCCTGTCCAGGCCCCTCTTCTCCAGGATCTCCCGCCCTCGAAATTCCACTCCGAAAGCCGAACCATGAAGCCGACGCTCCTGCCGCTGCTCCCGCTCCTTTTGGCGGGGTGCCAGACCGACCCCATGGACCCCGAGGTCGTCGGCCGGAAGATGATCGGCCTGCAGGAGAAGTTCGACGTCGTGGATACCGACGGCGACGGCTACCTGACCCGCGATGAGATCATCGCCGGCTACGACGAGCTCGAGGTGGTGAACCGAACGCCGGCGACGGCCGACGCCATCATCGCCTTCTACGACTTCGACAAGGACGGGCGCCTGTCACTCCGCGAAACCCAGTCCGGCGCCGTCACCGGCCCCGAGGAGGCGGTCCGCCAGTTCGAGTCCGGCCAGCTTTCCCAGTAACCCGCCGCCATGCACCATTCCCTTGCCTTCTCCCTCGGCCTCCTCGCCGTCGCCTCCACGCTGCCGGCCAATGCCGACGGCTCCGACCTCGCCAAGAAGCTCTCCAATCCGGTCTCCGACCTGATCAGCGTGCCCATCCAGGGCAACCTCGATTTCGGCGGGGGTGTCGCCGGCGGGCAGCGCTTTTACACCAACGTCCAACCGGTCATCCCGATCGCCCTCAACGACGACTGGAACCTCATCTCGCGCACCATCCTCCCGGTGGTGGATCAGGAAGGCCTCGGCTTCGGAGGAACCGGCGATGCCTTCGGCCTCGGGGACACCGTCCAGAGCTTCTTCTTCTCCCCGAAGGAAAGCGACCCGATCTGGGGCATCGGCCCGGTGCTCCTTTTCCCCACCGCCACCGATGCCTTCCTCGGCGGCGACAAGTGGGGCGTCGGCCCGACCGGCGTGGTGCTCAAGCAGGACGGACCCTGGACCTACGGGGCCCTCGGCAACCACCTGTGGGACGTCGCCGGCAGCGGTTCTTCCCAGGTCAACGCCACCTTCATCCAGCCCTTCCTCGCCTACAACGCACCGGGCGGATGGACCTTCACCATCAACTCCGAGTCCACCTACGACTGGGCCAACCACCAGTGGACCGTCCCGGTGAACCTGATCGTCAGCAAGCTGCAACCCATCGGCGGCCAGCCCGTCCAGTTCTTCGGCGGCATCCGCTACTACGTCGAGAAGCCCGACACCGGTCCCGAGTGGGGCCTGCGCTTCGGCCTCACCTTCCTTTTCCCGAAGAGCTGAACGCTCGGGGTCACCGATGATGCGCTTCACGCTCCTTGCCTTCGTCGGCGTCCTTTCGGCCGCGCCGGAGGAAGTCGCGCTGCCCGAGGACATCGGTCGCCAGGTGGAGAACGGCGGGCACCCGGAACAAGCGGCCTCCTTCGATCTCATCGAGCGCTGGAACGCAGGACGGAAGAAGCTCGAGGACCACGCCGGGTTCAGCTGGACCGCCGGCTACTACTCGGCCGCCCTCGGAGTGCTGGGCGGCAACGGCGTGCCGACCGGGGCATCCGGCGACCTGACCGTCCAGGGCATCTGGGCGCCGGCGCACCGATGGACGGACAACCCCACGGAACTTCGCTTCCGCCTCCGCCACCGGCACGCCTATTTCGGCACGCCGGTCTCCGCGCTTTCCGGGGAAATCGGGGCCCTCTGGGGCGTGATTGACGGCTACAGCAACAGCGGGTTCGAGATCCCCGACTTCTTCCTCCGACACCAGTTCGAAGCCATCGGACTCGAGCTCCGCTACGGGCAGATGACCATCGACTCCCAGTTCGGGGGGCATCAGCTCGCGAGTTCGAAGAGCTACTACCTCAACCAGGCCTTCGCCTCGAATCCCGCCGTCGCCTTTCCCCGCTTCGGAGCCGGCTTCACCGCGGTGCAGCGCTTCGACAACGGCTTCAGCATCGGCCTCGGCACGACCACCGTCCAGGGCACCCAGAACGGGAACCAGGTCGACCTCGAGTTCGGATCGGACGACCTCTTCCACGCCCTCCAGTTCGCCTACGAGTTCGAGGACCGTCAGGAACTGCGCCACCGCCTCATCCTGCTCGGCTGGCACAGCGACTCGGTCGAGGACGCCGCGCAACCCGAAGGTCAGGGCGTTCAGCTCACCTACGAACGGGCCATCAATGACGAGGGCGGACAGTTCTTCTCGACCCTCTCCTGGTCGGAGGGAGGCGCCGCCCCGGTCGACTACCTCCTGACGGCCGGCTTCGGACGCCCGTGCCGCGACGACGACTTCTTCGGCCTCGCCGCCGGCATCGGTCGGGGCTCGGGGAGCAGCGGATCCCTGCAAATGGTACTCGAGGGTTTCTACCGACGGCAGTTCGGAGAGCATTTCCAAGTCACACCCGACCTGCAGCTGCTCATCGGCGAGGACCTGACCACTGGCCCGGGCGTGCGGGTCATCGCCGGACTCCGGGCGACCGGGCGCTTCTGACCGCCCTAAGCCCTCCTCCCCGATGAAGCTGATCCTCGACCTCGGATTGCTGCTGGTGACGCTCACCATGATGTTTGCCGTCGGCATCGCGCTTGGCGGCTGCGGCTTTCGCGACGTGTGGAAACGACGCGGCGCGCTGTCGGGGTGGCTGGCGGCGAACATCCTGCTCCCCCCGGCCGTGGCTCTGGGCGTCGTCTCGGCCACCCGGATGCCGGTCGAGACGGCCGGCGGCCTGCTGCTCATCGCCGCCTGCCCGATCGGAGACATCGCCAACCTTTACGTGCTGCGAGCCCGCGGAAGCCTCCCCTTCTCCGTCTCCCTCAACGCCGCGAGCTGTCTGCTCTTTCCACTGACCATGCCGCTCACGTTCGCCGCCTACCGCCTGCTCGGGAATCCTCACGATCTCTTCACCACGCCGAAGGTATTCGAGGCGGCTCGCCTTTTCGTCTGTTTCTCGGCGCCGCTGCTGGCCGGATGGTGGCTGCGCCGACGGCGACCGGACTGGGCTGCGGCCGTCAGCCGCCCGCTCCACCTCGCCACCACCGTCGGAATCCTCGCGCTGCTCGTGCTCATCGTCGGGATCCAGCTACCGGTGATCCAGGCCGCCGGACTGCGCGCGGCGGCGGGAAGCCTCGCCTTTCTGGTGGTCGGGACCGCCCTCGGTCTCGGTCTGGCCCCACTGATGAAATCTCCACGCCCCGAATGGATCGCCGGGCTTTGCTGCCTGCCGGTCCGCAATGTCGGAATCGCCGCCCTGGCCGCCGTCACCCTCGGCGGTCATCTCGGATTCGCAGGCCACGCCGCGATCTACTTCGTCGTTGAGGTGGTGTTCTTCCTGACCCTCTCGTCGCTCCTCGGCCGACGCTCCTGAACCCACCCCTCCTCGCGCAGCGAACGGCTCAGCGCGGCCGACTCGCGATCCACTTCGAGGACTTCGCGCACGAACTCGTGCGCCTCCTCGGGCATCCGGCGATCCTCAAGGCGGATCAAGCCGAACCGCGTCGAGATCTCCGGTGGCAGGCAATCGAGCAGACAGAGCTCTC
This sequence comes from Verrucomicrobiia bacterium, assembly GCA_030431475.1. Lineage (GTDB taxonomy): Bacteria > Verrucomicrobiota > Verrucomicrobiia > Verrucomicrobiales > Akkermansiaceae > Haloferula. Next base: position 11,280 of record JAUIJD010000001.1, read on the forward strand.
CCCGACGGACCGCCGGCGCATACAGACTCGGGGGCCCCAGACCCACGGCATCGCTTTCCATCAGCACCTGCTCGAGCAGCGACAGGTCCTCGCAGTGGACCGCCGGATTGAAGCCCTCGCGTCCCCCGGCCGGCAGCAGGTGATCGAGGACTCGCGGGGGAAGCCGGGAGGTCCCGACCATCGGGTAGGCCATCACGTCCTCCATGCGGACCTCCTCGAGCTCCAGCAGCGGGTGCCCGCACCGCAGCACCACGCAGGCGGCCTGCGGTTCCAGCGGCACGATCTCGAGGTCCTTCGGGGACAATTCGCTCAACTCGCAGATCGCGATGTCGAGATCGCCGTCACGGAGCCGTCTCGCGACGCTCGCCCAGTGGTCGATCGAGACGCGGAAACGCCGGTTCGGGTCGCCCCCGAGACAACGGGCGATGGTCCTCCCGCCCAGCATGTGCGCCGCGTAGGGCCCGAACCCGATGCGCAGCTGGGGCTGCTGGCGGGCGCTGACCGCCATCAGGTCCCGCTCGACCTCGTTGATCCGCGCGATCATGCCCTCGGCCCGCTTCAGGAACACCTCCCCCGCCTCGGTGGGTTCGACCCCCTTGCCCCCACGCTCGAAGAGCGCGACGCCGAAATGCTTCTCCAGCCCCTGGATGCTCCGGCTCAACGCGGACTGGCTCAAATGCAACGATTTCGCCGCACGCGCGAAATTTCTCGCTTCGGCGAGCGCCAAAGCCTGCTCCAAATGGCGGATTTCCAAACCCATGCGGTAAATGCATCACACCCATTCCAACAATGCAATGGACGCATGAGGGGACTTCATGGCATAAGCCACGCTCCTCCTTCAGTGATCCCATGAAACGCTGCGCCATCGTCATCTTGCTCTACCTGCCCCTGCTGGCAGAACCTCTCCCCTCCTGGAATCCGGGAAAGAACCGTGACGCGATCATCGGCTTCGTGGAGAAGGTCACCACGCCGGGCACTCCCGATTTTGTCGAACCGGCCGCGCGCATCGCCACCTTCGACAACGACGGCTGCCTGTGGAGCGAGCAGCCGATGTATTTCCAGCTGATCTACGCCATCGACCGGATCAAGGCGACGGCCGACGAGCACCCCGAGTGGAAGGAAACGGAGCCCTTCGCCTCGGTGCTGAAGGGCGACACCAAGGGTGCGCTGGCCGGAGGTGAGAAGGGGCTTCTCAAGATGATCGCCGCCACTCATGCGGGGATGACCACCGAGGAGTTTCGGGCGGCGGTCTCCGACTGGCTCTCGACCGCGCGTCATCCGAAGACCGGACGCCCCTACAACGAGATGATCTATCAGCCGATGCTCGAGCTGCTGGAGTATCTCCGGGAGAACGGCTTCAAGACCTTCATCGTCTCCGGGGGCGGCATCGACTTCATGCGCGTCTTCGTGGAGGACGCCTACGGCATCCCTCCGGAGCAGGTGGTCGGCAGCAGCATCGCCGCGAAATACGAGGTGCGCGATGGCAAACCGGTGCTGGTCAAGACCCTCGACTCCCACTTCATCGACGACAAGGAGGGCAAGCCGGTCGGCATCCACCAGCACATCGGCCGGCGCCCGATCTTCGCCGCCGGGAACTCCGACGGTGATTTCCAGATGCTGGAGTACACGACCGCCGGCGACGGCGCCCGCTTCGCGATGATCGTCCACCACGACGATGCCGACCGCGAGTGGGCCTACGACCGCGATTCCCACATCGGCAAGCTCGCCCGCGGCCTTGATGAAGGCCCGAAACGAGGATGGACCATCGTCAGCATGAAAGACGAGTGGAAGGCCATCTACCCCGCCTCCGAGTAAGCTCTCCCAAAAACGAACAACCGAACCAACATGAAACCAACACATCTGATGGCCGTCCTTGTCGGCGGCCTCATCGCCACTGCCTCCGCGCAGGACGCGAAAAAGCCAAACATCCTGGTCATCTGGGGTGACGACATCGGCGTCTGGAACATCAGCCACATGAACCGTGGCATGATGGGCTACAAGACGCCCAATATCGACCGCATCGCCAAGGAAGGCATCAGCTTCACCGACTACTACGGTCAGCAATCCTGCACCGCCGGTCGTGCCGCCTTCCTGAACGGCAGCGTGCCGGTTCGTACCGGCATGACCAAGGTCGGCCTTCCCGCCGCTCCGCAAGGTTGGCAGAAGACCGACGTTACCATCGCCGGCGTGCTCAAGGGTCAAGGCTACGCCACCGGCCAATTCGGCAAGAACCACCAGGGCGACCGTGACGAGCACCTGCCGACCAACCACGGCTTCGACGAGTTCCTCGGGAACCTCTACCACCTCAATGCGGAAGAGGAGCCGGAGGACCGCGACTACCCTGCCGACATGAAACTCGCCGACGGCTCGACCTTCCGCGAGAAGTTCGGTCCCCGTGGCGTCATCAAGGCTTCTGCCGACGGCAAGATCGAGGACACCGGTCCGCTCACCAAGAAGCGGATGGAAACCGTTGATGAGGAAACCCTCGCCGCCGCCAAGGATTTCATCCAGCGCCAACACGAAGCCGGGAAGCCCTGGTTCTGCTGGTGGAATGGCACCCGCATGCACTTCCGCACCCACGTCAAGGATGAGCACACCGGCATCGCCGGCAAGACCGGCAACGAGTACCACGACGGCATGGTCGAGCACGACATGCACGTCGGCGAGCTGCTTGCCCTCATCGATGAACTCGGCATCGCCGACAACACGATCGTTCAGTACAGCACGGATAACGGAGTTCACTACAACACCTGGCCGGATGCCGGCACCACGCCCTTCCACGGTGAGAAGAATTCCAACTGGGAAGGCGCCTTCCGCGTTCCCTGCTACGTCCGCTGGCCCGGCAAGTGGCCCGCCGGCGCCACCGTCAATGGTATCGTCTCACACGAAGACTGGCTTCCCACCTTCGCAGCCGCCGCCGGCGCTCCGAACATCAAGGAGGACCTCCGCAAGGGAGTCGAACTGATCGGTCGCACCTACAAGAACTACATTGATGGCTACAACATGCTCCCATACCTTGAGAAGGCGGGGACTTTCGAGACCATCGATGCCGATCTTGAGGCCTGCCCCCGCCAAGAGTTCATCTATGTTACGGACGGAGGCGAGGTTTGTGCCATTCGCGTCAAGGACTGGAAGGCGACCTATCTGGAGAACCGCGCGAGCGAGCTCCAGATTTGGCGGGAGCCTTTCATTAAGTTGCGCACGCCGCATCTCTACCACCTGCGTCGCGATCCCTTCGAGAAGGCCCAGATCGGCTCGAACACCTACAACGACTGGTTCATGGACAAGGTCTACCTGCTGGCGCCAATGCAGGTCGTCGCCTCCAAGTTCCTCATGACCATGAGGGACTATCCGCCGAGCCAGACTCCGGGCGACTGGAGCCTCTCCACGCTGGAGTCCCAGATCAAGGACATGGCTCCTTCCACGCGCTGAGATCCTTCCCGGGACGACCTGCACTCCCTTGAAGCGGGTCGTTCTTCCCTTCGCCGCGCTTTGGACTTTGCTTCCGAAGCGCGGCACTTTTTTATCCCGGGTGCCTGATAAAGACTTCCACCCGTGCCTGCCTCGGGTCTCTTCCGCACCCTTGCGTAAGATCTCTCCAATTCCGTCCCCATGAATCCCCGCGACGCCATCCTCCGCATCTCCGACGCCATGAATGCGGCTGTGATCGGCCAGGAGACGGTCGTCGAACGAATCCTCGTCGCCCTGCTCGCCAACGGCCACCTGCTGATGGAGGGCCTGCCGGGCGTGGCAAAGACCCGCTCGATCAAGACCCTGTCGAGGCTCATCGAGAGCGACTTCAGCCGGGTCCAGTTCACGCCCGACCTGTTGCCGTCGGATGTCAGCGGCTCGGACATCTACCGCGAACAGACCGGCACCTTCGATTTCCAGCCGGGGCCGATCTTCGGCAACCTGATCCTCGCCGACGAGATCAACCGTGCCCCGGCGAAGGTGCAGGCCGCCCTCCTGGAGGCAATGGAGGAGCGCCAGATCACCGTCGCCGGGACGACCCACAAGCTGCCCGATCTCTTCCTCGTCCTGGCCACGCAAAACCCGATCGAGCAGGAAGGCACCTACCCGCTGCCCGAGGCGCAGATGGACCGCTTCCTGCTCTACGTCCACGTTCCCTATCCGCCCCCGGAAAACGAGGCGGCGATCCTGCGTCTGGTCCGCGGAGAAAAGGTCGGGACCGCCGCCGAGCCGCCGCCGGCAGTTCCGCAGGACCTCATCTTCCAAGCTCGTCAGGAGGTGAACGAGATCCACGTCGCCGAAGCAGCGGAACAGTACATCGTTGATCTCGTCGTCGCGACGCGCCATCCGGAGAAGCTCGACGACGAACTGGCGAAGTGGATCCGCCTCGGAGCCAGCCCGCGCGGCACCATCGCCCTCGACGCCGCCGCCCGGGCGCATGCCTGGCTGCAGGGGCAGGACTTCGTATCCCCCGACAACATCCGCGCCGTCGCCCCCGCCTGCCTCGCCCACCGCATCCACCTCACCTATCAGGCCGAGGCCGCCGGCAAGACCCGCAGCGAGGTCGTCGAGGCGTTGTTGGAGAAGGTCGTGGCGGTGTAGAGTCTCGTCCTCCTCCTCGTCCTCCTCCTCGTTCTCGTCCCTCGTCCTCGACCACCCACAGCACACGCCCCACCCCATGGAGCCCCGCTCGCCAAACCGGACTCGCTTCGACCACGAGAATCTCGATGTATACCGACTCGAGCTCGAGTTCCTCGCCTGGGTCACGCCACTTCTCCGGAAGATCCGGAAGGAGGCGCCCGGCTTGCACCGGGAAGCCTGCGACCAACTCGATCGAGCAAGCGTCTCCGCATTGCTCAACACCGCCGAGGGCAACGGCAAACGTCAAACCCGCCAACGAGCCAGGTTCTTCGACGACGCCCGAGGATCGGCGGTCGAGTGCGCGGCCCGCCTTGATGCGATGGTTGCGAAGGCACTTTGTCGTCCCGACGAAGTGGAGGACGGGAAGCGGATGCTCCTCCGGGTGGTCTCGATGCTCTCGAAGCTGGTCGGGCGGTTCGACCGCTCCGGGGAAGGGCTCCGAGACGAGGAGATGAGCTACCAGGTTGGCTTGGAAGCCGGTGATGCTGCGATCGAGGACGAGGGACGAGAACGAGGAGGAGGACGATGAGTGCTCGCATCACGATCGACCTCGATCATCTTCTCCTGCTCAAGGCGGAAGCCCGCGGGTTCTCGTTCCAGCCAAGGCAACCCGTCGGCTCGCTCCTCGCGGGTCGGCACCAGTCCCGTCTCCGGGGTCGTGGACTCGCCTTCGAGGAATTGCGCCACTACCACGCGGGCGACGACATCCGAACCATCGACTGGCGCGCTACCGCCCGCCTCCGTTCACCCCACGTCCGCGTCTTCGCCGAGGAACGCGAGCGACCCGTCCTGCTCGTCATCGACCAGCGCTCGCCCATGTTCTTCGGCAGCCGCCGGGCGATGAAGTCGGTGACCGCCGCCGAACTCGCCGCCCTCGCCGCCTGGCGTGTCCTCGACGTCGGCGACCGCGTCGGCGGCATCGTCTTCAATGAGTCGGAAATGGTCACCGTGCGCCCGAACCGCGGCCCCACCCAGGCCCTGCGGCTCTTCCATGAGATCGAGCGTTTCAACCATCGGCTCGCGGCGGGAGACCCGCCGGAGGGTCCGGTGACGCTCAACGCCGCACTCGAAGCGGCGGTCCAGCAGGCAAAGCATGATCATCTGGTGCTCGTGATCACCGATCTCGACGACGCCGATGGCACCACCGGCGAGCTCATCAGCCGGATCGGGGCGCACAACGACGTGTTCGTCGCCGCGGTCTATGATCCCATGGGCATCCAACTCGCCGGAGGGTCCGGCATGCGGGCCACCGACCGCGGACGGAGCTGGGACATTCCAGCCGGCAGCGGCTTTGAAAAGGCGTTTCGAAGGGCTTTCGAGGGGGTCCTCGAGCATTGGCGAACGATCTTCCGCGACCTCCGCATCCCGCTTTTCCCCGTTTCCACCGCCATCTCGGTGATCGATCAGATCCACGAACTCCTCGGCGCCCGAACATGAGATCGAACCACCTCCTTCCCCCTCGTCCTTCGTCGTCGTTCTCGTCCTCGACACCGGGCGAGGACGAGGGACGAGAAGGAGGACGATGAAACCCATGACCGACGACCCATCCAGCCTCGACAGGCTCCACGACATCGTCGTTCCCGAGCCGGTGTCGTGGTGGCCGATGGCGCCGGGCTGGTGGGTCCTCCTCGCCCTGCTTTTGTCGGCGGGCATGGCTCTCGGGATCCGCGGGTATCTGCGCTGGCGAGCCGATGCCTACCGGCGCGCCGCGCTCCTGGAACTCGACCAGACCGACAACGCCCGCCAGGTGGCCGTCATCCTCCGTCGCACCGCCCTTGCCATCGCACCAAGGGAATCCATTGCCGCTCTTCGTGACGACGCCTGGATCGACTGGCTCGCCGAACGGTCCCCGCACCCGCTCCCCGACTCCATCCGCCCGGTGCTCACCCGATCGCTCTACGTCGCGCAGTCTCCCGCCGACCTTGGCGAACTCCGGGAGTTCGCCCGCCACTGGATCCGTCAACACACCCGCCCATGCTGAGCTTCGCCCACTTCTGGCTGCTTCTGCTGGCTCCACTGCCGTGGCTGGTCTGGCGATTCGCGCCGTCGAGGGCCCCGTCCCGCGTGGCGGTCTGCGTGCCCTTCGGTCACCGGCTTGAGCAGGCGCTCGCATCCGGTCCGCTGAGCCCGAAGACCGGCGGCAGGCGCCTCGGCATGCTTTGGCCGATGCTCGTATGGCTCTTCGTGCTTCTCGCCCTCGCCCGGCCGCAGTGGATCGAACCGCCCATCGAGAAGATGGTTCCCACCCGCGACCTGCTGCTGCTCGTCGATCTTTCCGGCTCGATGGATCAGCAGGACTTCACCAACTCCGAAGGCAAGACGGTGAGCCGCCTCGAGGCGGTGAAGGAGATCCTCGGCGATTTCCTCGAGAAGCGGAAAGGCGACCGGGTGGCACTGGTGGTCTTCGGCAACTCGCCCTTCCTGCAAGCCCCCTTCTCCACCGACCTTTCCCTTTCCCGCGAGCTCCTCGACGAGACCGCCGTCGGCATGGCCGGCCCGAAGACCGCCCTCGGCGATGCCATTGGCCTCGGCATCCATCTCTTCGAGGAAAGTGAGGCTCCGGCCAGGACCATCATCGCACTCACCGACGGCAACGACACCAAGAGCCAGGTGCCGCCGGTCGAGGCCGCGCGCATCGCCTCGGATCGCGGCATCCGGATTCACACGGTCGCCATCGGCGACCCGACCACCGCCGGTGAGGACAAGCTCGACCGGGAGACGCTCGACCAGGTGGCGCAGAGCGCCAACGGAAAGTCCTTCTTCGCCGCAGACCGAGACGAACTCGTCGGCATCTACGACGAGCTGGATCGCATCGAGACCCGCGAGGTGAAGACCATCAGCCATCGCCCGCGCCATGACATCTTCCATCTCCCGCTTCTCGCGGCACTGCTGACCTCAACAATGTCCCGACTCATCTCCATCCGAAGTGCGCGGATGGTGGAAACTCACCGCCGCCCCCTTCGCGTCCACCCCGCCACCGGCGAACTCGAACTCTCATGATCGTTCTCGTCGCTCGTCTTGGCAATCGATCGAGGACGAGGGACGAGAACGAGGACGCCTGAACCGACCCGCATGACCGAACCCTTCCAGTTCCTCCGCCCCGCCGCGCTGCTTCTGGCGCCGGTGGTGGTGCTTCTGTGGTGGCTGTGGCAGCGCCGCGCCGATCCGCTGCGGGGATGGCGGGCCCAGATGGATCCCGAGATTCTCGACGCTCTGGTCGACCACTCATCAGGCGGCCGGCGACGGGCGTGGCCGACTCTCGCCGCGTGGCTGTTTGGCGTCCTTGCCATCGCCGGTCCCTCGTGGCGCCCCGAGCCGAGTCCCTTCGCCGAGGATTCAACGCCACTGGTGATCCTCCTCAAGGCCGACCTCAGCATGGACACCCCCGATCCCGAGCCCTCGCGGATCGAGCGGGCCCAGCTCAAGATCCGTGACCTCGCCGAGGCGCGGACGGGCCAACCGCTCGGCTTGATCGCCTACTCTGGCAGCGCCCACCTCGTGCTGCCGCCGACCAAGGACACCACCGCCGTCGCCACCATGGCCTCGGAGATCTCCCCGGACATCATGCCCGAGCCCGGCGACCGGGCCGACCTCGCCATCGCCCGGGCCGCCCGGCTACTCAAGAATCAAGCGGGCAGCCTTCTGATCGTCACCGACACCGCCAGCGCGCCGACCCACGCCCTCGTCGAATCGTGGAAGAACGCCGGCTCTCCCGACGTGCAGATTCTCGCGATCGCCCCTCCTGCAGCTTCGGTCGAACCGCTCGAGCCTCTGGCGAAGTCGCTCCGCGCGACCCTCGTGCCGATGAGCACCGACGATGAGGACATTGACGAGATCGTCCGCAACGCCGCCCGGACTCCAGTGGCACGCGATGCGGAGGGCAAGGCCCGTCGCAAGGACGACGGGTATCTCCTGGTCCCCCTCATCGCGGCCTTCGCCCTGCTTCCCTTCCGCCGCGAAACCCCGAACCCGTCCGAATCGTGATGCAAGGCACACTGCGAGATTCGTCCTCCTCCTCATCCCTCGTTCTCGTCCTCGATTCTCTGCGCCTTCGAGGACGATGGACGAGAACGAGGAGGAGAACGAAGAGGAGGGGGAGAACGGGGACGAGGGGGATGGACCGAGCCCAGCCACCTTCCACCCACCTGAATCCATGAACCCGTCGATCCCATCCATCGCCGCCGCCCTGCTCGCGGGAACCTTTTGGTTCACCGCCGACCAGCAGGGGCAGCGTGACTTTGACCGGGACGATTTCGCGAAGGCCGCCGAGTCCTTCACCGATCCGATGTGGAAGGGCGTCGCCCTCTATCGCGACGGCGAGTTCAAGCAGGCGCAGGCGGTCTTCGCTCGTCTTGATACCGCCGAGGCCCACTACAACCGCGGCAACTGCCTCGTCTTCATGGGCCAGTATCAGGACGCCGTCGCCAGCTACGACCGTGCCCTCTCAAGACGGCCCGACTGGAGCGAGGCCGGGGAAAACCGGGCCATCGCCGAGGCCCGCGGCAAGGCCATCAAGAATGAGGGCGGCGACATGGGAGACCAGAAGCTGGGTGCCGACAAGATCGTCTTCGACAAGAAGAAGCCCGGTGGCCAGGAGACCCAGGTGAGGGGTGAGCAGTCGGCCGATCCGGCGTCCATGCAGGCGCTGTGGCTGCGCCGGGTCCAGACCCGGCCCGCCGATTTTCTGAGGGCCAAGTTCGCCTATCAGAACCAGGTCGGAGAGGGGGTGGAGGAGTGAGGCGTCTCTTGCAGAAGTTCGCGAAGTGCCGGGTGCGTCTCGTCCGCGCCCTCATCCCTTTGCGATCTTTGCGAGCTTCTGTAGCGCTCTTCCTCTTCCCGCTCGCCGCCCTCGCCGAGCCCTCCACGCGCCTTGACACCCCGACCACCGAAGCCTGGACCGGACAGCGGATCTCCTTCTTCATCGAACTCCGCGCTCCCGGAAGCTTCGACGGCGCACCGTCCTTCGACATCCCACGCATGCCGCATTCAGTGGTTCTCAGAATCGGCAACCCGGTTCTGGGGACGATCACCGAGGGCGACACGGAGTACTTCACCCAACGCCACGAGTTCGCGCTCTTCTCCCAGGCCCAGGGTGAGATCGAACTGCCACCCATTACCGCCCGCTTCTCCCACAAGAAGGGATACACCGGTCCCTCCTACGACGTGAACGAAGCAGTCCCCGCCGTCAGCTTCACCATCCGGCGCCCGCCGGGCAGCGAGGGTCTGGGATTCCTCGTCACCACCGAGTCCTTCAAGGTTGAGGAGCACTGGGACCCCGAACCTGGCCCGGTGGGAACGGGTGCCGTCTTCAAGCGGACCATCGTTCAGCAGGCTTCGGGGCTCACCGGCATCGCCCTCTCGCCCGTACCATCCGACGACATTGATGGCATCCGGCTCTATGCCGGGGAGCCCGAGATCACCGACCGCACCGATCGCGGCAGTCTCGATGGTGAACGCCGCGAGACCGTCACCTACCTCATTCGCGAGGCGGGCCTCCACACCCTGCCGGCCATTCGTTTCGACTGGTGGAATCCGAAGACCGAAACCCTCGAGTCCCTCACCTTGCCGGAAGTCCGCTTCTCGGCCACGGCGCCTCCTCCGCCCCCACCCCCGCCATCGCCATGGCGCTTCGTGTGGCCTGCCCTCGCCCTCGGTCTGGTCACGTTCATCACCCTCTTTCGGGCTCGTCTGCTCGCCCGGCTCCGCCGACTCCGGGATCTCGTCGACCCGCCGCGCCGACGCCTCGAGCGGGCCTTCCTCAAGTCCTGTCGCATCGGTGACCCCGGCGCGGCCGAATCCTTCTGGAGCCAGCTTCGTGCCGCGAGCCCCGGCTTGGAGACCACCCCGGAGTTGCGCGCGGAGCTGCTGGTGCTTCATCACATTCGCTTCGGGCCGGGGACGGAGGCCGTGCGCTGGGCCGGCGCCCCACTCGCCGCCGCCTACCGGCAGGCAAGCCGACGCCGCCACCTCCGGCCGACCGATTCCTCCCCCGCACTCCCTCCGCTCAACTTCTAGGCGCGAAGGAGCTGCACAGGATGGCGATGGACAATTTGCCGGAATCTTCCGAGCCTCCGGGACGCTGTCTATCATGACCGGTCGCTTCGCATCCCAAACCGCCTGCCTCCTCGCCGCTCCCGTGCTCCTTGCCGGCTGCATGCTGGTCGGGCGCAACTACACCTCTCCGGACACGATCACCCCGGACACCTGGCATCAGAGCCTGACCGCCGACCTGAACTCCGGCTCCTCCAGCCTCGAACGGTGGTGGACCCGGTTCAACGATCCGACCCTCAATCGCCTGATCGACACCGCGCGGGAATCAAACCGCGATCTCGCCATCGCCTACGAGCGCATCAACGAAGCCCGGGCGGCCCGCGGCATCGCACGCAGCCAGCTCTTTCCGGACATCGAATTCAATGGCGGCGTCAATCGCGGCCGGACCAGCCAGAACGTCGGCAACCCCACGCCCCCCGCGGGCAAGACCTCCGACCTCTGGACCACCGGTCTCGATGCCGGATGGGAGATCGACTTCTTCGGCGGGGTCCGCCGCTCGATCGAGTCGGCCGATGCCAGCGTCGCGGGCACCGAGGAACTCTATCGCGACACCATGGTGAGCCTGCTCGCCGAGGTGGCCTACGCCTACATCCAGATTCGCACCCTCGACGAGCGCATCCGCCTGGCGCAGGAGAACATCCGCAACCAGAGCGATTCGGTCGCGCTCACCGAAGACCGCCTTGAGGCCGGGCTCTCGCCGGAGCTCGACGTTTCCCAGGCGACCTCGAACCTCGCGACGACCAAGGCCGTCGTTCCGGCCCTGCGAAACCAGCGCGACATCGCCCTCAACCGCCTCGCCGTGCTGATCGGCCGCTACCCCGCTGCCGCCGAGTCCTTCATCGGAAGCTCCAAAGGCATCCCGGCCCCCGGGCGATCCGCCGGGGTCGGCATCCCCACCGACTTGGTCCGTGCCCGACCGGACATCCGCGCCGCCGAGCGTCAACTCGCCGCCCAGACGGCGCAGGTCGGGGTTGCCGAAGCCGACCTCTTCCCTCGCTTCACCCTCTCCGGCACCTTCCAACTCCAATCGCTCGCCGCCTCCAGCCTGCCCGAGTCGAATTCCCGCAACTATGCCTTCGGCCCCTCCTTCCGCTGGAACATCTTCAACGCCGGCCGGATCAAGAGCCAGATCGCCATCGAGGAGTCGCGCACGAAGCAGGCCTACCTCAACTATGAGAATTCGGTCCTCAAAGGCGTTGCCGAAGTCGAGGACGCCCTGTCCTCGGTCCGCAACGAACGCGACCGGCTCGCCGCCCTCGACACCGCCGTCAACGCTTCGCGAAAGACCGTCAACCTCGTGAAGGACAACTACCGCGAGGGCCTGATCGACTTCCAGAACGTGCTCGACGCGGAGCGGACCATCTTCTCCAACGAGGATGCGCTCGCCACCTCGAAAGGGCAGATCGCCTCGGCCTACGTTTCCCTTTTCAAAGCCCTCGGCGGCGGCACCCGGATGAAGTCCGCCAAGTCCGCCGAAACCCCGTGATCCCAACCCAACCGGCCGACTTCCAGGGTCTGGAGGTCGAAAACTCCAAAGTCCGAACGACCCGACCGTCCACGCCATTCAACACCGGTCGAACCGAGGGACTTGTGACCTTGAGACCTTCCGCCATTTCGACCGCTTCGTTCATCATGAAACGCCTCGCCCTCGCCCTGCCCGTCGTGCTGATCGCCGCCTGCGGAAAGAAGCCCGAAGCCCCCGCGCCCCAACCGCTGCCGGTCACCGTCGCCGCACCGGTCAAGCGCGACGTCACCGTCCACCGCGACTTCCCTTCGACCCTCGCCGGCGCCCAGGAGATCGAGATCCGGGCCCGCGTCCAGGGCACCCTCTCGCTGCATCCCGATGCCCCCGAGTTCGCCGGCCAGAAGGTCGAGAAGGGCACTCCGCTGTTCGAGATCGAGCCGGACACCTACCAGCAGGCGACCCTCGAGGCGAAGGCGATGCTCGCCCGGGCCGAGGCGGCCCGCGTTCTCGCCGGGCAACGCTTCGAGCGGATCAGCAATGCCAGGGAGGGCTCCGTTTCCGCACTCGACCGGGATATTGCCAAGGCCGAGTTCGACGAAGCCCGCGCCGCCGAGTCCGAGGCCAAGGCCCGGGTCGAGAAGGCGAAGATCAACGAAAGCTACACGATCATCACCGCACCGGTCACCGGACGGATGTCGCGCCTGCTCGTCGACCCCGGCAACCTCGTCGGCACCGGCGGTTCGACGCTGCTCGCCACCATCATCGACGACTCGACCATGCTCGCGTATTTCGAGGTCCCCGAGCGCGCCGCGATCAAGTACTTCGAGAAGCGGGACAACGGTGAAGCGCAGCAGGTCTACGAGAAGCCGATCCGCTTGAAGCTCGCCGACGGCTCGATCTATCCGACACCCGGCCGCATCGACTACATCGAGAACCAGGTCGACACCGCCACCCGCACCGCCAAGGTCCGCGCCGTCTTTCCCAATCCCGAGGGTGCCCTCAGCTCCGGCCTCTACGGCCTCGTCGGCTACCCCACCGGCCCCATCCCCGGCGACCCCACGGCCACCGAAGCCCTTCTGGTCCCCTCGGTGGCCGTCCTCCGCGACCTCGGCGGCAACTATGTGTGGATCGTCGACGACCAGAACATCGTCCGCCGCCGCGTCGTCGAGACCGGCGATTCCGTCGAGAAGCCGGTCACCGACCCGAACGCTCCGCGCAGCCTTGAAACGGTCATCCTCAAGGGCCTCGACGGATCCGAGCGGGTGATCGTCTCCGGCCTCCAGCGAGCCCGCGAAGGCGCCCCGGTCACCCCCGTCCCCGCCGAACAGGCTCCCAAGGCCGAACAATAGATCCACGGATCACGGATCACCACTCACGGATCACTTCGCGCCATGTTCAGCCTCTTCTTCATCAAGCGCCCGGTCTTCGCCGCGGTCATCTCGATCGTCATCACGGTGATCGGCGCGGTGTCGCTGCTCAACCTGCCGGTGTCCCGCTACCCGGACCTCGCCCCGCCGACGATCTCGATCTCCGCCTTCTACCCGGGAGCCGACGCGAAAACGGTGTCCGACACCGTCGCCGCGACCATCGAGAAGGAGGTCAACGGCGTCGAGGGCATGATCTACATGTCCTCGGTCTGCGGCAACGACGGCAGCATGAGCCTGACCGTCACCTTCGAGCCCGGCACCGACCTCGACACCGCCAACGTGCTCGTCCAGAACCGCGTCGCCAAGGCTGAGCCGCGGCTCCCCGAGGAAGTCAAGCGCACCGGCGTGACGGTGAGAAAGAAGTCGACCGACACGGTGATGTTCATCGGGCTGACTTCGCCCAGCGGAGTTTATGACGCCGCCTACCTTTCCAACTACGCCAACCTGCGGATGCGCGACGAGCTTTCCCGCGTCCCCGGCGTCGGCGACGTCACCGTGTTCGGCGTCGGTGAGTTCAGCATGCGGGTGTGGCTCGACCCCGACCTGCTGCGCGCGCGCAACCTCGCCGCCACCGACGTGCTCGCCGCGATCCGCGAGCAGAACATCCAGGTCGCGGCCGGACGCATCGGTGGCGCCCCGACCCTTCCCGGCACCGCCTTCGAATACATCCTCTCGACCCAGGGCCGGCTTTCCGAGGTCGAGGAGTTCGAAAACATCATCGTCCGCACCGGCGATGATGGCGGCAGGATCCGCCTGCGCGACGTCGCCCGCGTCGAACTCGGTTCCGACACCTACTCCTTCAGCTCCAAGCTCAACGGCGTGCCCGGCACCACCTTCGCGATCTATCAGATCCCCGGCACCAACCTGATCGACGTCGCCGCGGGCGTCCGGGAGAAGCTCGACGAGCTGGCGAAGGCCTTTCCCGGCGACCCCGACGCGGAGGTTCGCGACGTCGAGACCAAGGTGGTTTACGACGCCACCGATGTGATCACCGCTTCGATCAAGGAGGTGGTGATCACCCTCTTCGCCACCCTCATCCTGGTCGTCCTCACCGTTTTCCTCTTTCTCCAGAACGCGCGCGCGACCCTCATCCCGACCATCACCATCCCGGTGGCGCTGATCGGCACCTTTTCCGTGCTGCTCGCCATGGGATTCTCGCTCAACATCCTCACGCTCTTCGGGCTGGTGCTGGTGATCGGGATCGTCGTCGACGATGCCATCATCGTGGTCGAGAACACCTTCGTCCACCTCGAGAAGGGGCTCTCGGGCAGGGAGGCCGCCGCTGCCGCGATGAAGGAGGTTTCAGGTCCCGTGGTCGCCACCACCCTGGTGCTGCTCGCGGTCTTCGTGCCGACCGCGACCATGACCGGAATCACCGGCACGATGTTCAAGCAGTTCGCCGCCACCATCGCGATCGCCACGGTCTTCAGCTCGATCAACGCGCTGACCCTCAGCCCCGCCCTGTGCGGCCTGCTGCTCAAGCCGGGCACCAAGGAACCCCGAGGCCTTTTCAAGGCCTTCAACCGCTCGATCGAAACGTCCAACTCGGCCTACCGCAAGATCGTCCGCCTTGCGCTGCGCTTCGCACCGATCGGTGTGGCCGCCTTCATCGCCATGACCGGCGGATCCATCCTCGGACTCGGCAGCCTGCCGACCGGCTTCGTCCCGCAGGAGGACGAGGGCTACTGCATGGTGGCGGTGCAGCTCCCCGATGGCGCGACGCTCGACCGGACCCTCGACGTGATGAAGGAGGTCGAGAAGATCGTCGCCGACACCGACGGCACGGTCGACTGCCTGTCGATCGCCGGCTACTCGGTCATCGACGGCGCCGCCGGGGCCAACAACGGCTTCTGCGTGGTGACCTTCGAGAACTGGAGCGAGCGCGACGACCCCGCGCTGCACCAGACGGCGATCCTCCAGAAGCTCCAGCAGAAACTGTTTTCCATCCAGGAGGCCGGTGCCTTCGCCTTCGCCATGCCCTCGCTGCCGGGCGTCGGCGTCTCGGGCGGCTTCACCTTCATGCTCCAGGACAAGGAGGGCGCGGGCCTCGACCAGCTTCAAGCGGTCGCCGGCGAACTCATTGCCACCGGCAACGCCGACCCCGGCTTGAACGGGGTGCGCACCACTTTCCGCGCCAGCGTGCCGCAGATCTTCGTCGATATCGACCGTGAGCAGGTCAAACGTTCCGGCGCTTCCTTGACCGAGGTGTTCGACACGATGCAGGTCTACCTCGGCTCGGCCTACGTCAACGACTTCACCCTCTTCGGTCGGGTCTTCAAAGTCACCGCCCAGGCCGACGCCCGCTACCGCGACCAGCCCGACGACATCAATGCGCTGCAGGTGCGTGGAAAGGACGGGCGCATGATCCCCCTCGGTGCCGTTGCCGAACTGAAGGACACGCTCGGTCCGCAGAGCGTCACCCGCTTCAACATGCTGCCGGCGGTCAAGATCCTCGGCGATCCCGCGCCCGGCTCCAGCTCGGGCGAGGCGATGAACCGGATGGAGACCATCGCCAACACCACCCTGCCGCCCTCGATGACCTTCTCGTGGTCGGAGCTTTCGTTCCAGCAGAAGCAGGCGGCCGCCGGTCTCGGCGCGATCTTCGGCTTCGCCATCCTGATGGTCTATCTGGTCCTCGCCGCGCAGTACGAGAGCTGGACGCTGCCGATCTCCGTCTGCCTTTCCGTGCCGACCGCCCTGCTCGGCGCCGTGGTTGCGATCAAGATGCGCGGCATGGAGAACAACGTTTACACCCAGATCGGCATCATCCTCCTGATCGCGATGGCAACGAAAACCGCCATTCTTCTGACCGAGTTTGCAAAGGTGAAGCGCGACGAGGGAATGAGCATCTTCGACTCCGCCGTCGAGTCGGTGCGGCTGCGCTACCGGGCGGTGATGATGACCGCCCTGTCCTTCGTCCTCGGCGTGATCCCGCTGCTCATCGCCTCCGGTGCCGGGGCCGAGTCGCGCAAGGTGCTCGGCACTGCGGTCTTCGGCGGCATGCTCGCGGCCACCGCCGTCTCCCTCGCGGCCGTCCCGATGCTCTACTATGTGGTGCAGAGCATCAGCGAGCGGCTCAAGGGCAGGAAAGACTCCTGATCCCCCCGCAACTTGACGACGATGCGGCTCGCTCCGGGTGCGGAGCTCCGCTGCGCGGATCAGCGGGAAATCCCGGCGCCCGACGCTTCCGGGCTCACGCCGGCAGCGGGACTCCCGACGAGGGGATCGCCGTCCGGCGCTCCGAGCGGATCTCCTCATGGGCCTCCCGCGCCAGTTCCCCGATGAAGTTCTCGTAGCGAATCAACTCCATCCGGCCGTCCTCGTGTTCGACGATGGCCGTGAGGCTCTCGACCCAGTCGCCCGAGTTGAGATAGCGCACGCCGTCGATGTCCTTGTCCTCCGGCGTGTGGATGTGACCGCAGATGATCCCCTCGCAGTGACGCCGTCGGGCAAACTGCTGAAGCTGGCGCTCGTAGTTGTCGACGAAGCTCACCGCGGACTTGACCCGTGCCTTCACCCTCTTGCTCAACGAGAAGTGCTCCTTGCCACACCAGGAGCGAAGGCGGTTGTAGTGGCGGTTGATCACCAGCAGGGTGTCGTAGCCAACCGCCCCGAGCCACGCCAGCCACTTGTGATTGGTTGAAACGCTGTCGAAGCCGTCGCCGTGCACGACCAGATAGCGCTTTCCATCGGCACCCTCGTGGAGGTGTTCCTTCACGAAACGGATCTTCCCGAACGCGAGGGGCAGAAACCGGTCGAGGATGTCGTCGTGGTTGCCGCGGCAGTAAATCACCTCAGTGTCGTCCTTCTCCATCTTCTTCAGCACCTTCCGGATGAAGCGGCTGTGGCGCTTCCTCCATTTCGATCCGCGACGAAGCGCCCAGCCGTCGATGATGTCACCATTCAGCACCAGCTTGTCGCACCGGGTGTGCTGAAGGAAATCAATCACCTCGTGGACCTTGCTGTCCGGCGTGCCGAGGTGAACGTCGGAGATGAAGATGGTCCGGTACGACCGCCTCCGGCACTTCTTCTTCAGCTTGCGGGTCAATTGCGGGGGACCCGCCGCGTCGGAGATCTCGCCGAGCTTCGCTTCGAACACGTCCACCACCTTGTCCCACCCGAGCGTCACCACCGAGTCCCGGGCCTGTTCGCGCATCTCCCCCTGCCAGCGGCGGAGGGCGTCGTTGGCGAGTTCGGCGAAACCGGTGGAGTCCCCCTTCTTCGCCTTCAGGCCATTGATCCCGTGCGCGACATGCTTGCCGGATGCGGCGTAGTCGTAGCTGACGGTGACCAACCCGGATGCCATGCCTTCGAGCAGCACGTTTCCGAAGGTCTCGGTCTCGCTCGGGAACAGCAGGACGTCCGCCGAAGCATAGTGCCGGGCCAGGTCCTCCCCGGTCCGAACTCCGGCGAAATGCACGAAGGGATGCCGGGCCGCAAGTTGCTCGCGGATCGGGCCGTCGCCGACACACACACAGCGGAGATCGGGCACCTTCTCCCGCATGCGGCGGAAGCATTCCATGGCCAGCGAGAGATTCTTCTCGGCGGCCACCCGCCCGACCACCAGCGCCACCGGAGAGCCCCCCGTCGCCCCCCACTCGGCCCGCAGGGTCTCGCAGCGCCGTGCGGGAGAGAACAACCCGGTATCCACGCCCCGTCCGAGCAAGGCGACATTGGAAAAGCCCTCGCGCTCGAGCATTTCAACCACATCGGGCGTCGGCGCCATCGTCACCGCGGCGCGGCTGTGAACCCGCTTGAGATAACTCATCGTCGCGGGCTGGAGCCCCCCGAGGCGGTACTGCTCCATGTATTGATGGAAGTTGGTGTGGAACCCGGCGGCGACCGGAATCCCCAGAACCTGCGCCGCCTTGATCGCCGAGATCCCGAGCGGGCTCTCCGTCGCGACGTAGATCGCGTCGGGACGTCGTTTCAGCCATCGCTTGCGAAGCTTGAAGGGCCCGGGAAGGCCGACCCGCACCTCCTTGTAGCCGGGCAATCGAATCGACGCCGCTCTCGTCTCGCCCGCCTTCTTCGCCCCACCCGTGCGGATGATGTGGACGATGTGCCCGCGCCGGCGAAGCCCGTCGGACAACCGCCCGAGTGTCATGGCGACGCCGTTGACGTCCGGGGCGAAGGTATCCGTGACGATGTCGATTCTCATGGAGATTCTTAAGGTTGATTAACTAAGCGCTCCCGTTATCCCCCGACATCGGCTCATCGGGGAAGGGTTTCCGGTGGCGATTCCGACACACAACCCGTTGGTTCTCAGCAGACGCCCCCCATCTTCGGCGCCCTGCCAATTCGCACTTCGCAGACGCCCCGGCCTGCCTACACTCCGCCGCATGTCGTCCAGCTTCGGTCACGCCTTTCGCATCCATACCTTCGGCGAATCCCATGGAGGAGGCGTCGGGGTGGTCATCGACGGTTGCCCCCCGCAGGTCCCGGTCACCGTGAAGGAGATCCAGCGCGAGCTCGATCGCCGCCGTCCCGGCCAGTCTGAAATTGTGACACCCCGCAATGAAGCGGACGCCGCCACCATCCTTTCCGGCGTGCAGGACGGGCACACGCTCGGGACCCCCATCGCCATCACGGTCGCCAACAAGGACCAGCGCCCGGGCTCCTACGACGAGATGGCCTTGAAGTACCGGCCCTCCCACGCCGACTACACCTACGACGCCAAATACGGCGTCCGAGCGCTTTCCGGAGGAGGACGGGCCTCGGCCCGCGAAACCATCGGTCGTGTCGCGGCGGCGGCCGTCGCCCGCAAGGTCATCGCCACTCTCGTCCCCGACCTGGAGATCCTCGCCTGGGTGAAGGCCATCCACGACATCGAGGCCGACGTCGATCCGTCCACGGTGACCTCCGAGCAGATCGAGTCCAACATCGTCCGCACCGGCGATCCCGCGGCCGCGGAGCGAATGATCGAGCGCATCAAGGAGGTCCGCTCCGACGGCAACTCGATCGGCGGCGTCGTCGAATGCGTCATCCGCCACTGCCCGCCCGGGCTCGGCGAGCCGGTCTTCGACAAGCTCGAGGCCGAGCTCGCGCACGCGATGATGTCGCTACCCGCGACGAAAGGCTTCGAGATCGGCTCCGGCTTCGCCGGCACCCGCATGACCGGACGCGAGCACAACGATCCGTTCCGCATGGTGGATGGCAGGGTCCGCACCACCAGCAACCGCTCCGGCGGCATTCAGGGGGGCATCTCCAACGGCGAGGCCATTATTTTCCGGGTCGGCTTCAAGCCCACCGCGACCATCATGACGTCCCAGGAGACCGTGACCGCCTCCGGGGAGGACACGGAGCTCAAGGGCAAGGGGCGCCACGACGCCTGCGTTCTCCCCCGTGCCGTTCCCATGGTCGACAACATGGCGGCCCTCGTGATCTGCGACCACCTGCTCCGCCAGCGCGCCCAATGCGGCGGCTGACGGAGCATTCGGGTCAACGCACCAGGGAAAGGGATCAGGAGTCCGGCGAGCCGAGACGCTCCAACTCGGCCCGCGCGAGGTCTGCATCGACCGGATCGAACTCCGGGTTCAGGCTCAGGGCGTGCGCCAGATGCCGGCGTGCCGTCGAGACCTTGCCCGCCTTCGATTCAATCATCCCGGCATGGAAGAGCATCCCGGGCTCCTCGGTGTTCCACTTGAGGGCCCTCCGGATCATCCTTCTCGCGAGGGGAAGGTCCCCGCTCCGGTAGGCACACCACGCCAGTGCATCTGCCGCCTTGAGGTTTGGAAACGCCTCATAAGCATGCTCGGCCTCATGGAGCGCCTTCTCGGCGTCCATCCCCTGCTCCGTCATGAACAGCGCCAGTTCGGCGCTTCCGGGACCGTGATGATGGGAGTGGCCATGATCCCCGCCGTGCTCGTGTCGATGGAAGCTGAGCACCCTCTCCCGTGCGTTCGCCGCGTCGGCCTCGTTCCCCTCCAGGCGATGAAGCACGACCAGTCCGTCGAGCGCCTCGTGGGTCGGGTTCACGGCAACCGATGCCTTGTAAAGTGCGAGCGCCTCCTCGATGGATCCCTGCGCCGCTCGAATGAGGGCCAGTGCCGCGAGCACCCGCGGATGCTTCGGGGCCAGCTCCACGGCCGCCTCGGCCTGCTGCTCGGCCGCCGTCATCATCCCCGACTTGAAGTGCATCCGCGCCAACTCGGAGCGGCACCACGCCACGTGCTCGGCCGCGGTCCCGCCGGAGTCGATCGCCCGCAGCATCATCGCCCGGGCCCGGTTGGCATCGCCCGTGAGCCAAAGCAGATGAGAGGCGCGGCTGAGCGTGGAAAGGTCCGTTCTGATGTCGAGAGCCGCCTGAAGATGGTCGAACGCCGCATCATACTCGCCGAGTTCCATCGCCGCGTCGCCAAGAAGATTGTGGGCACGCACGGAGCTCGGGTTGAGCTCAAGCGCCTTCCGGGCCCATTCGGCGCCAGCGTCGAAATCATGCTCGGAGTTCCTCACCCACGCCATTCCGAGCGTCGCATCGGGATGCTTCGGCGAGAGTTTCAAGGCCGCCCGGTAGGCGGCACCGGCGGCGGTGAAGTCATGCGAAAGCGTATCCCGCGCCGTCTGCATTCGCGCATCTCCGAGCCGGACCCACTCTTCGGCGGTTCGATTGGCCGCCTCGGCGGGCGTTGGCGCCGGTGATTGCGGCGCATCCTCCTCGTGCGTGTGACCCTCATGGGCGAGTCCCGCGATCGCTCCCCAGGCCGTTGCCATCAGGGCGTGGATGAATGTTCTCATGGTCGTTTTGATTCGACATTGGAAAGGCTGGCGCGGCGGACCGGGTCGCCATGACATCCGTCCCGCCGCGCCTCCCCAACAAACCTTAGTTGTCCATCATCGGGGCCTGGCGCTGACTCACGGTCGACCCGGCATGCGGAGTCCCGAGATAAGGGAACACCTGATGATAGAGTTGGTCGTTCGCATTGACGTTGTCGCCGACCACGGTGATCGGATCGTAGGCCGGTCCGCTGGCTACGGCGGAGAGGGCGATGTCCACGACGTCATCGCCGGGCCGTCGGCCATTCGGCCATCCCAGCAGATCGCCGCCGAGAAGACTGAGCCGGCTGTAGTCCTCCTGGCCGGGCAGCGGGACCGGGCCCGTGGTGGTGTCCACGCGAATCACGTCCGGCAGAAAAATCGCCGCCAGATCCGTCCGTCCGGTCGTCGCCAGCGGACCACTTCCATCGGTTTCAAACAGCACGGCGTTGATCAGGAATGCGACTTCCGGATTCTCGGCGTAGGTCCGGTAAGCCTCATCGTCTTCCGGCGTTGTGACGTTGTAGTTGTCCTTGTCCTTCAGGGCGACGAGCACCTCGTTGAAGAGAGGGTTGCCAAGTCGGTTGACCTGAACCCAGGGGCCCGAAGTCCGAGTCTCGCGCCTGGTGCTCCGCAGCGTCACCCGGCGTCGGCTCACGGACGCGTAGACGCCGACCCCTTCCTGGGCGCCCAGGAGCGGGCTGTTGTAGGCGACCGGCTCCAGATCGCTCAACGGGATCTGCACCGCATAACTCAGGACGTTGAACCCCATGAACCCATCGACGCCGCCGCCGGACTGGCCGAGACCTGCCTGGCTGCTCCCGGCGATGATCCGAGGATCAAGAAAGTCGAAGATTCCCGGCGTGTCGGCGTAGAAGCCATCCTCCCGCGGTCCGGCCCAAACCGTCGCGCCGTCCGAAAGCTCGGCGATTCCCTGCGCGGTGAGTGGATCCAGTTGCTCGGGCGACATGGCGCCGGAGACGGCACGGCCGTCCGGCCCGTTATAGGAAGGCGTGGTGCGGGGGCCGACGTTCGGCGGGGGCACCAGAAATCCATCTTCCGAGAGAGACTCCCGAAGCCTTCCGGCGTTGAACCCGAAACCGAAGAACCCCGCGAGGCGCGGTCCGAAGATTCCGGCGAAGGGATTGCGCCGGGCACGGGGTGCCGACTTGGTCACCGAGTAGGTCTGCGTGAAGTTCTGGGTCGGATCGCCGATGTTCTCGATCGGCCCGACACCCGTCCCGCGCCCGTACGAAAGGATCGTGTCGGGATTCTTCACTCCCCCGTCGACGTCCGAGAACTCGAAGTCGTAGCGCAGGGCCTCGGCTCCGGTGACGGGATCCGTGATGTGAATGCTGTAGAGGGCATCATCGGCGAAGCGCTCGTAGATCAATCCGTCGCCGGGGTCGGAGAAGGGCCGAACGCTCACGATCACGTTCAGCACTTCCGTGCCGGGGTCGTCGAACTTCGTTCCGATGAAGGCATAGACATCCGTCAGGTTGGCCTGGGGATCCTGCTTGATCAGCGGCGCATCGCAGTGGCTTGAAGCCATGGCGGCCGGGGCCGAAATCAAGGCACTGCCGAGCAAGAAGCCTCGAACCGAGGGACTCAGCCGAATGGTGTGGTGGAGATTACTCATGATATTGGTCATTTGGTTTGCGATCGCATGCGCCATCCGGCTCAAGACACCAGCGGACGCGCGACCCTGTTTCCAGCAACGCGGCCACGGACCGAACGGATGCATCGAATCCGAAAATCCATCCGCGACGTAGCCTCACTCGGAACCATGCAACCCCACACCAACCTCCTCCTCGCCAAGATCCTCGTCGTGATCGCCGCCGTGCTCGTGGTGATGAACCTTCGAAGCCCCTCCTCAGCCAGCGAGGCCCCGGATCGAACCCGCACAACCGAGGTTTCCCCGAAGAGCGGACGGCTCCGCCCCCGCACTCCTCCGATCCGCCCCGAGGCTTCGACCGTCAGGCACTGGAAGCTTCAGCTCGCCGAGAACCGCGTCGAGATGAACGCAGAACGGCGCCTGATCATCCTCGAGCTCGCCGACGAACTCGATCGGGCGATCGCCAACGGGCTCGATCCGGACGGCGAAGACGCCCGGACCTACCAGGAAGCGATGCACGTCCTGCTAGCCGACAGTCGCAACCGGCCAGAATAGAAGAAGCGCCCCGCCTTCAATAGTCGACAGTGAGGCCCACGCCGAGCACGTGGGCCGAGAGGTCGAGCTTGCTGTTCGAATACTCGCCGGAGCGATAGCCGCTCGCCACCACCTGGGCCGGCGGGCCGAAACGATACTCGTAGCTGAAATCGACCCGCCACCCCTCCGCCTGCCAGCCGATCCCGGCCGCCAGAGCATGCTCGAAGAGTGATCCATTGAGAGGGGTCACCCAACGATCGCTCACCGGCATTTCGCCCCAGCGCCAACCGCATCGGGCCGTCAGGGCATCGGTCACATCATACTCCATGCCGATCCCGACCACCCAGGTATCCTTCCAGCGCACCGGCACCCGATCGCTCGGGTTCGACCCGATGGCGCCGTTGATGGCGGCATTGCTGCCTGAGGACAGGGATACGTCCAGATCATCGAAAGCGCCGCCCCAG
Source organism: Verrucomicrobiia bacterium (assembly GCA_030431475.1). Classification (GTDB taxonomy): domain Bacteria; phylum Verrucomicrobiota; class Verrucomicrobiia; order Verrucomicrobiales; family Akkermansiaceae; genus Haloferula. Next base: position 35,202 of record JAUIJD010000001.1, read on the forward strand.
CCGATCCAGTCCACCCGCAGCGCGAGCCGAAGCTTCTCGGCCGCCGTCCACTGGACCGCCCCGCCCGCCACTTCAGGGAGCGCATTCCCGGTCCGGGCCCGATAGCTGGCGTAGCTCGGCGCTCCACCAAGCCCCAGCACCGGAAGCTGCGCGCTGAAATCCGCGGAAGCCTCGCCGTTGAGATCGAGATCGACGCGAGGTCGGTAGCGCAATCCGACACTCCACCGCGAGTTCGGCCGCCAGAGCACCCCAAACTCCGAGATCGGCTCCCACCCATCGGTTTCCAGATCCAGATTCACCTTGGCTCCGGCCAGAGCCGGATTGGTTTGAAAAATGAAGGGAGCATCGAAATCGATGCGGCTGTAGACGGCGCCGAAGCTCGCCCCGACCGACCAGCAATCATCGATCTCCCAGGCGAGCCCCGCATTCGCCCGCAACGAGTAGAACCCGCTGTCGTGCGAAAGAGCGGATCCGTAGGAGATGCCCCCGATGCCTCCCGCGGCATCGGGGTAGGTCCAATCGGCCGATGCGAGCGCCACCGGAGCCAGGGAGAACCCGAGCGTCACCGCCTCCTGCCCCGGACGCCACGAAACGCCGAACTCGGGAAAGATCCCGGTCCCGTCCATGTCGTGGCGGACCCCGCCTTTCGAGTAGGCGCCATCGGCAAATCCGCTTCGCAGCGAGAAGCTCCAGGCGTTGCCTTCGATCACCGAGAGGGCGGCGGGATTGTTCTGCATCGAAGCCAGTGGATCGCCGGAGACCGGCCCGAACGCCGCCGCCGCACCGGCGTCCCTCGCACCGTGCCCGTAGTGAAGCACGCCGTTCCCCAACGCGCTGAGGGAGGCGAGCCCCCATGTGACGAACCACAGCCTGCTGAGCATGCCTGTCCCTCGCATGCGCGTCTCCATCTGTCGAGTCCCGCCGCCACCTCTCCACTACGACGACTTCCGACAGCACGAAAGCCGCCGCAGTGGCGGTTTTTTTCGCCGGGCGATCGCCCGGCGATCCGGGGGGAAACCTAGAGGCGACGGGCCGGAAGCACGATGCCGAAGCGCAGCAGCAGGATGGGAATCACGGGACTCATGACGTCGATGGGGTCGAGCAACGAGATCAACGCCCCGGCGCCGGAACCGGATGCCAAAAATTTCGTCGCGGACGACTCCCACCCGGAACAAGGTGTGCCGCCGTCCATGGAAGACCCCTCGCCCGAAGACCTGCTCGCCGCCATCGCCACGGGGTGCCCGGACGCGTTCTCGACGTTGTACGACAACTTCAGCGCGACACTTTTCGGGATTGCGGTCGGGATCACCCGGAACCACGCCGAGGCCCAGGAGATCCTGCAGGAGGCCTTCCTGGCGATCTGGAAGAAGGCGGACCGCTACGATCCCAAGCTGGGGAGAGCCACGACCTGGATCATTCATCTGACGCGGAACCTCTCCATCGACCGAATCCGGAAGCGCAAGCGTCGCGACGCCGGGGCCGAGCGGCTGCAGGATGAGCCCCGACCGGAGCCCCCGGATTCCGATCCGGCCGGGAGCGTCATTTCCAAGGAGACCATCGTCCGCGTCCGGGAGGTTCTGCGCGGTCTCCCGGACGACCAGCGGCTCGCTTTGGAACTGGCATTCTATGAGGGCCTTTCCCAATCCCAGATCGCCGAACGCCTCCAGGAACCGCTGGGAACGGTCAAATCACGCATCCGAAGAGCCATGGAGCGCGTTCGTTCCGTGGTAACCAAGTCAGAGAACGATCTGCCATGAACGAGAAATCGTCCCATCCATCGCCCCGCGACCTCGCCGAGGAGTTCGCCGCGCTCGCCGGTCTCGGCGCGCTCGATGGCCCCGATGCGGCCGCCATGGAGCATTGCGAAGAGTGTCCCTTCGGCCAGGTGGCCCGCGCCGCATTCGGCCACGATGACGCGGTGGCGGCACTCGCCGCGGCCGCCTTTCCGCCGGTCGCGCCCCCGGCGGATCTCAAGGACCGGATCATGGCCGGCATCAAGGACGACAAGGAGAGCGGCACGCCGGGTGGCTACTTCTTCATGGGCGCCGACGAGGGGGAGTGGTCGCCCCTCCCCGGTGGCAAGATCCGCCTCAAGGTCCTGTCCGACCTCGAGGAAAGCGGGCACACGCTGGTGCTGCTCGAGGCCGACCCCGGCGGTGTGTTCTTTCCGCACGCCCACAAGGGCATGGAGGAGGTCTTCCTGATCAGCGGGGACCTCGAAACCGAAGGCCGGACCATGGGACCGGGCGACTACCTGCGGGCGGCTCCCGGCACCCGGCATCACAAGGCCGTTTCCCGGAACGGCTGCCGGGCCATCATGGTGACGGCGCGGGAGAACCACCCCCGCAAGGCGATCGGCTTCTACGACGGTCTGATGCGCTCGCTGCGCGCCCTGGGGGGTGGCGGCAAGGGCGAGAACTAGACGGAAATCCTCCGGCGAGACTTGCGCCCGCGCGGCGATCGACCACGCTGACGGGGATTCGCCCGCATGACCCGTCTGCCCGCCGAGATCCGCATCGAAAGCATCCCCGACATCAGCCTCGGCACGGCCGCACTGCTGATCTTCGGGGCGATTGCCTCGCTGGCGGTGCTTCGAGGTCTGCTCAGGATCCTCTGGGGAACGCTCGTCCTCTGCCTCGCGGGCCTCGCCGGCTTCGTCTCCTGGCAGCAGGCCCCGGCCATCTCGCGGGAGCTGATCGGTCGCGAATGGCCGGCGCTCTCCTGGCTGCTGCCACCCGTCGCCTTCCTGCTCACCGCCATCCTCCTCCGGTTGCTGGCCAAGAACCTCTTCTCCAGCTTGAAGAGCCCGAACGAACAATCCGCCGAGAAGAACCGGCGGTCCCCCCTTCGCTGGGCCTTCACCCTCGCGCTCAGCCTGATCCCGACGGCCCTCATCTGGTTCGGCGGCGCCACGGTGCTCCGCCACGCCGGATCGGTGGCGGAGATCCGGACCTTCGTCGAGGACCGGGAGCTCCCCGATCACACCGCGTTCCTGGCCGAGTTGAAGAAGAGCATCGACACCGCCGTCCCCGCCGAGTGGTTCTCCCGCGTCGATCCCCTCGCGGAGAAGGCCCGGCTCAACCTCGCCAAGCTGATCTCGGTCGCCGATGCCCCCCCTCCGAAGGCCGTTCCGGTGCTCGAGGAAACCGAAATCCGCGAGCTGATTCTCGCCGATCCGCAGCTCCGCCAGCTCGCCCGCGACGGCCGCTACTCGGAGATCCTCCGCGACCCCCGCCTCGACCGTCTCCTCGAGAACGACAATCTCCGCGAAATCCTCGCCAACACCGACCTCTAGCCTCCAAGCTCGGCGCGTCCCGCTGACCCACCCCGAACCATGAGTTTCCTCGTCACCATCGGTCTCGAAGTCCACTGCCAGGTCAAGACGAACACCAAGATGTTCTGCGCCTGCGAAACCTCCTTCGCCGACGAACCGAACACCCACACCTGCCCCGTCTGCCTCGGACTGCCTGGCGCCCTCCCGGTGCTGAACCGGCACGCCATCGAGAAGACCCTCCTCGCAGGCCTCCAGCTCGATTGCGGCTCCCCGGAGGTCTCCAAGTGGGACCGGAAGAACTACTTCTATCCGGACATGCCGAAGAACTACCAGACGACCCAGCTCGACCTTCCCCTCTGCCTCGGCGGCGAAGTTCCGGTGTACGACTTCAACTACCCGACCGAGGTGAAGAAGAACATCCCCCGGCCCGGCCTGAAGGTCCGGCTCAACCGGATCCACCTCGAGGAGGACGTCGCCAAGTCCACCCACCTCGGAAGCTCGTCCATCATCGACTACAATCGCGCCGGCACGCCCCTGATGGAAATCGTGACCGAGCCCGACATCGAGTCGTCGGCCGAGGCCTTCGCCTTTCTCCGCTCGCTGCAGATGATCCTCCAGCAGGCGGGCGTTTCCGATGCCGACATGGAGAAGGGACAGCTCCGCTGCGACGTGAACATCTCGATCCGGCGCCGGGAAAGCGATCCCTACGGCAACCGCATCGAGCTCAAGAACCTCAACTCGATCTCGGCCGTCCGCCGCGCCATCGACTACGAGATCGAGCGCCAGAGCGAGGATCTCGAGGCGGGCGTCGAGCAGATTCAATCGACCCGCCGCTGGGACGACGACCGGGGCGAGTCCCAGCTGCTGCGCACCAAGGAGGACGCGCACGACTACCGCTACTTCCCCTGTCCGGACCTGCTCCCCATCCACACCGGCCCGCTGCTCGACGCGGTGCGGCCGCTGACCACCGAGCGCCCCCACGACCGCGCCGAGCGCTACGAGAACGACTACCGGATCACCGCCTACGACGCTTCGGTGCTCGCGTCCGACGTGCCACTGGCGACCTATTTCGAAACGCTCGCCGCCAACGAGAAGGTCCCCGGCAAGAAGGCCGCCAACTTCCTGCTCAACGTCCTCCTCGGGCTGCTGAACGAGCGCGAGACGGCCATCGATGCCTCGCCCGTCAGCGCCGAGAAAACCGGCAGCCTGCTCGAACTGGTCGAGTCCGGCCAACTCGCGCTGAACCAGGCCAAGGAAGTCCTGCTCAAGCTCCTCGAGGAGCCCGGCCGGGACCCCGCCGAAGTGGCCAAGGCAATGGGCTTCGAACCCGCCGACGCCGGCGAACTGGAAGCCTTCTGCGACCAGGCCATCGAGGCCAACCCCAAGCAGGTCGCCGAGATCCAGTCCGGCAACGAAAAGCTCGTCAACTTCCTCACCGGTCAGGTGATGAAGCTCTCGAAGGGCAAGGCCAATCCCAAGCAGGTCACCGAGATCCTTCGGAGCAAGCTTCTGTAGTGGAGCGCCGATGATGAAATCGGCCTCTTTTGCCCCCGCCGTGCCGCCGCCACTTCCCGCTTGGGACTTCTAACCTCTTGCTCGGAACCTTGAACCTCGACCTCCGCCACGGCGACTGCCTCGACGTACTCCCCACCCTCGCCGAGGGCTCGCACGACCTCGTCGTCACCTCGCCGCCGTACAACCTCGGCATCGACTACCGCACCTACGACGACACCGCCTCCCGGGCCGACTTCCTCGACTGGTGCCGGAGCTGGGCCGCCGAGGTGAGACGCGTGCTCGCCGACGACGGTTCCTTCTTCCTCAACGTCGGGGCCGCGCCCTCCAACCCGCTCTTTCCCCATCAGGTCCTGCTCGCCCTCACCGAGGAACTCTTCGTCCTCCAGAACACCTTTCACTGGATCAAGTCGATCAGCGTCCACACCCGGCAGGGCGAGACCATCAGCGCCGGCCATTTCAAGCCCATCAACTCGAAGCGCTACGTCAACGACTGCCACGAGTATGTCTTCCACCTGACCAAGAGCGGTGCGGTCCCGCTCGACCGCCGCGCCGCCGGCGTGCCCTATCAGGACAAGTCGAACATCGCCCGCTGGGGTCACACCGGCGGCATCGACAAGCGCTGCCGCGGCAACACCTGGTTCATCCCCTACGAGACCATCGTCTCCCGTGACAAGGAGCGACCCCATCCGGCCACCTTTCCCGTCGCCTTGGTCGAGCAGTGCCTCCGCATCCATGGCAAGGGCGAAGCCACCCGCCTGCTCGACCCCTTCCTCGGGATCGGCAGCTCGGCCGTCGCCGCCCAACGCGCCGGCATCGCGAGCTTCACCGGCATCGAGCTCGACGAGCACTACCTGGCCGTCGCCCGCGAGCGGCTCGACACGCTGATCTGAGCGGCCTGTCAGCCTTCCCTCCGGTTCCACCCGACGAGATCCCGGTAGCGCAGTGCCGAGCCGCCGAAGATGTCGAGCGCCGAGCCGACGGTGACGTCCACGTGCCCCCGGCCGTGCTCGTCGATCGCCTCGAGGTCCGCCATCGAGGCCACCCCACCGGCGTAGGTCACCGGACATCCCGCCCATTCCCCGAGCAGCTTCACCAGCTCGAGGTCGATCCCGCCGCACAGACCCTCGACGTCCGCGGCGTGGATCAGGAACTCGTCGCAGTGGCCCGCAAGGCGATCGAGCGTCGCCGGCGCGACCTCCAGATCGGTGAGAGTCTGCCAACGGTTCGTCGCCACCACCCAGCCATCGCCCTGCCGGCGACAGGAAAGGTCGATCACCAACTTCCGGACGCCGACCCTTTCGGAAAGCTCGCGCACGCGGGACTCGGAAAGCCTCACCCCATCCTCAAACAGCCACGAGGTGACGATCACATGGGAAGCTCCGGCCTCGAGCCACTCGACGGCGTTGTCGGCCGAGATGCCCCCGCCCACCTGCATCCCGCCCGGCCAGGCAGCCAGTGCCTTGCGTGCGGCGGCGTCGTTGCCGGGCCCGAGCTTGATCACGTGCCCGCCGCGCAGGTCATCCGCCCGGAACCGCTGCGCGAACTCGGCCGGCGCCTGTTCCGAAACGAAGTTCTCCCGCGGCCCCGGGCCTTCGTCGCGCAAGGTGCCGCCGACGATCTGCTTCACCTTCCCGTCGTGAAGGTCGATGCACGGGCGAAAGCGGCACTTCATCAGCAACGAGACTGGTCCTCACGGGCACACCGGCCAAGACGAAATCCGCCGAGGCCACGACCGAAGTCGCTGAGGATTCCTCGAGGACGCAGGGCCGAGACGCCCCTCACATCTCCAGCATCAGACGCGTCGGATTCTCGATGCAGTCCTTGATCCGGATCAGGAAGGTCACCGCCTCCTTGCCATCGACCAGTCGGTGATCATAGCTGAGCGCCAGATACATCATCGGGCGGATCTCCACCTTGCCGTCGACCGCCACCGGGCGCTGCTGGATCGTGTGCATCCCGAGGATCCCCGACTGCGGCGGGTTGAGGATGGGCGTGCTGAGCAGCGAGCCGTAGGTGCCGCCATTGGAAATGGTGAACACCCCGCCCTGGAGGTCCTCGATCTGAATCTTCCCTTCACGGGCCTTGGTGGCGTAGTCGAGGATGTCCTGCTCGATCTCGGCGAAGCTCTTGGAGTCGCAATCGCGGAGCACGGGCACCACCAGCCCCTTCTCGGTGCCGATCGCCACGCCGACGTCGTAGAAGTGGTTCTCGATGATCTCGTTGCCCTCGATCATCCCGTTCACCTGAGGCACATCCTTGAGCGCCTGGACCACTGCCTTCACGAAGAAGGACATGAAGCCGAGTTTCACCCCGTGCTTGGCGATGAAGTCCTCCTGAACGCTCTTTCGGAGCTTCATGACGGCCGACATGTCCGCCTCATTGAAAGTCGTGAGAATCGCCGCTGTCTGCTGAGCGTTAACGAGATGCGTCGCAATCTTACGACGCAACATGCTCATCTTGCGGCGTGTGACCCGTCCCTCCTGCACCGGGGTGGTGTCGGGGCGCTCGGCAGGAGCGTCGACCACCTTGAAGTCCGGCTTGGCCGGCGCGGCGGGCTCTGCCGACTTCGCGGGCGGCGCCGGGCTTTCGCTCGGCCTGGACGCCTCCTTCGCCGCTTCGGGCTTGGGAGTCGCGCTTTCCTTGGGCGCGGACGCGGCGCCGGTGGCACCCACGGCGATCCGGGCAATCACGGTGCCGATGGACACCTCCTCACCCTCGGGCACCACGATCTCGAGCCGTCCCGACTCGTCGGCCTCCAACTCGGTTGAAACCTTGTCCGTTTCCAGGGTCACGAGCACGTCCCCCTTCTCCACGGTGTCTCCGTCCTTCTTGCGCCATGCCGCCACGTTGGCGGTGGTGATCGACTCGCCCGCAGCGGGCACCTTCACGTCGACCAACTTGCCGGAGCCCTCCGATCCCTTTGCCGCGGGCGCCGCGGAGGAGGATTCGCCCTCATCGCTCGACGGTTCCGGAGACGGTTCCGAGGGAGCTTCGGCACTCTCGTCGATCTCGGCGATCACCGTGCCGATCGCGACTTCCTCACCTTCCTCGACGAGAATCTTGAGCTGGCCGGCCACATCGGCGGTCAACTCGTTGGAGACCTTGTCGGTTTCGAGGGTCACGAGCACGTCGCCCTTGGCGACGGACTCGCCGTTCTGCTTGTGCCAGGTGGCGACGTTGGCGCTGGTGATCGATTCACCGGCGGCGGGGACTTTGACTTCGGTAGCCATGGAAAATGAAGGGGAGAATCGGGAGATCAGACCGAGAACGCCTGTTCGATGAGGGATTTCTGCTCGCGATAGTGCATCGCCTTGGACCCGGCGGCCGGGCTGGAAGCGCGTCCCCTGCCGGCGTAGCGCACGCGGCGGTCCACGACCTTCTCGATGCGGGGGAAGACGTAGGACCAGGCGCCCATGTTGAGCGGCTCCTCCTGGCACCAGACGAACTTCGAGGCATTCGGAAACTGGGAAACCAGGGCGCCGACCATCTCATCGTGGAAGGGATAGAGCTGCTCGATCCGGAGAATCGCGGTGTTCTGGATCTCGTTCTCGTCCCGGTAGGCCACCAGATCGTAGTAGACCTTCCCGCTGCAGAACACGATGCGGTTCACCACCGACGGATTGTCGAAGCTCTTCGGATCCGGAAGCACCTCCTGGAAGCACGAGCCCTCGAGCAGATCGTCCACGCTCGAAACCGCTTCGGTCCGCGTCAGAAGGCTCTTGGGAGTCATCAGCACCATCGGCTTGCGGAACGGGCGCTTCTTCTGCCGGCGCAGCGCGTGGAAGTACTGGGCCGGGGTCGTGAAGTTGCCCACGATCATGTTCTTCTCGGCGCACAGCTGGAGGAAGCGCTCAAGCCGCGCACTCGAGTGCTCCGGCCCCATGCCTTCATAGCCGTGAGGGAGCAGGAGCACGATGTCGGACGGCGTCTGCCACTTCGATTCGGCCGAGGAGATGAACTGGTCGATGATCACCTGCGCGCCGTTCGAGAAGTCGCCGAACTGCGCCTCCCACATGGTGAGCATGTTCGGCGCCCCGAGCGAGTAGCCGTAGTCGAACCCGAGCACCGCCATTTCGGAGAGCAGCGAGTTGTAGACGCAGAACTTCGCCTGATCGTCGCTCAGGTGCTGGAGCGGGATGTAGCGTTCGCGACTTTCGGAATCGTAGAACACCGCGTGCCGCTGGGAGAAGGTGCCGCGTCGGCAGTCCTGACCCGAGAGGCGGACCGGATTGCCCTCCATCAGCAGCGCGCCCCAGGCGAGGGATTCGGCGCAGGCCCAGTCGATGCCGTTGCCGTTCTGCAGGGCCTCGAGGCGCCGCGGGATGAACCGCTTGGCCAGGGTCGGGTGCAGGTGGAAACCCTCGGGCACGCTGGTGATCACCTTGCCGATGTGGTCGATCACCTGGCGCGAGACGCCAGTGGGCACCGGCGCGTGCGAGTACGACTCCTGGGCGACGGCGGTCGAGCCGCAGAACACGGTGCGATCCCCCTTGTCGGCCATCTCCTTCATCCGGCGGTGACCCTCCTCAAGACGATTCTGGATCTCGGTCTCGATCTCCTCGGCCTCTTCCTTCGAGAGGTCGCCCCCGGCGACGAGCCGCTGCTTGTAGAGTTCGCCGATGTTGTCCCGCGCCTGGATCTTGCGGTAGATGTGGGGCTGCGTGAAGGCCGCCTGGTCGGTCTCGTTGTGGCCTTGGCGGCGATAGCAGTACATGTCGATCACCACGTCGCGCCCGAACTTCTGACGGAACTCGAGGGCGAACAGACCGGCCCAGAACAGCTCCATCGGCTCCTCGCCGTTCACGTGGAGGATGGGCGCCTCGATCATCTTGGCGATATCGGTCGCGTAGGACGAGGAGCGGGCATCCGCCGGCATCGTGGTGAAGCCGATCTGGTTGTTGACGATCAGGTGGATGGTGCCCCCGGTGCGGTAGCCGGGCAGCTGGGAAAGATTGAGCACTTCGGCGACCGATCCCTGTCCGGCGAAGGCCGCGTCCCCGTGGATGAGGATGGGCAGCACGCGCTTGCGGTCGGTCTTCACCCCGTCGTCGCCGATCAGCCGTTGGCGGGCCCGGGCCTTGCCCTCGACCACGGGATTCACGGCCTCGAGGTGGCTCGGGTTCGCTGCCAGACTGACGCGCACCTCCCCATCGGGAAGCTGGCGGACGCTTTCGTAGCCGAGGTGGTACTTCACATCGCCGTCGCCGGCGACGAGGTCCGGCACGTAGTTCGGCGTGAACTCGTAGAGAATCGTCGGCAACGACTTGGCGACGAAGTTGGCGAGGACGTTGAGCCGGCCGCGGTGGGCCATGCCCATCTCGATCTCGAGCACCTCGGACGACGGGCACTCGCGCAGGATGGCGTTGAGGACCACCATGGCCCCTTCCCCGCCCTCCAGCGAAAACCGCTTCTCGCCGAGGAACTTCTTGCCGAGGAAGCTCTCGAAGGCCTCCGACTCCAGCAACCATCGCAGGGCGTCACGCTTGCGCTCCTTCGAATCGACCTGCCGCCGCACCCGCGACTCAATCCGCTCGCGCACCCAGTGACGGACGGTCGTGTTGTGGATGTGCATGAACTCGAAGCCGATCGCCCCCGAGTACGTCTGCTCCATCGCCGCGATCATCTCCCGCAGCTTCATCTTCTCGCCGTTGCGGAAGAACGGATTCGACGCCTCCCGGTCGAGATCGGCCTCGGTGAAGCCGAACTGCTCGAGCCGCAGGCGCGGGTTGCGCTCCGGATCCCCGATCGGGTTGATGTCGGCCTGGGTGTGGCCGAGCGTCCGGTAGTTGTAGACGAGGCTGACGACCTTGCCGTAGAACGCGAGGTCCTCGCTGATCCCCGAGGAAGCCTGGCCGGTCGCGGCCGGCGCACCGCCGCGGGGCTTGGGCTGCGAAGTCCCGAGCTCGAATCCCTCGAAGAAGGCCGCCCACGTGGGCTCGACCGCCTGGGGGTCCTCGCTCCAAACGGCGTACTTTTCTTCTAGAATGTCCGCGTTGAGACGGGCGGAGACCGACGATTTCATTGGCTCAGCGATATCGGAGATTGGGACCCGGGTCCGGAAATTTCCGGCTTGGCCCGAACGGCGCAGCGCTTAGGTAAGGGGCGCCCCCCGTGACGTCAACCGCACAGGGGCCAAAAACCCCCGGAACTCCAAGATTTCACGCCTTTATGATCGAAGTCCGAGACCTTACCAAACGATTCGCCCGCCAGACCGTCGTGCATGACCTCTCATTCAGCGTCGGCCAGGGGGAGATCGTGGGGTTTCTCGGGCCCAACGGCGCCGGCAAGACGACCACGATGCGGATGCTCACCGGCTACCTGCCGCCGACGTCCGGCGCCATCTCGGTGGCGGGGTTCGACGTCTTCCGGCAGTCGGTCGAGGCGCGACGCCGGATCGGCTACATGCCGGAGAACGTGCCGCTCTATGACGACATGAGGGTGCGCGAGTATCTCAAGTTCCGCGCCCGACTGAAGGGGCTGTCGAACCGCGAGGCCCGCACCCGCGTCAACGACGTGGTCGAAACCTGCGGCCTCGAACCCGTCCGCCGGAAGATGATCAAGGTGCTCTCGAAGGGGTTCCGTCAGCGGGTCGGACTCGCCGACGCCCTGATTCACTCGCCCGATCTGCTGATCCTCGACGAGCCCACCAATGGCCTCGACCCGAACCAGATCCGCCAGATCCGCGAGCTGATCAAGCGCCTCGGCGAAAAGCACACCATCCTGCTTTCCACGCACATCCTCAGCGAGGTGGAGATGACCTGCGGCCGGGTGATCATCATCGACTCCGGCCGGATTCGCGCGGAGGACACGCCGCGGGCGCTCGTCGACAACATGCGGGCCGCCGGCAAGGTCCTGGTCGAGGTCGCGGCCGACCCGGAGGTGGTCAGCGGCGCCCTGTCCCGCCTCGACCACGTCAAACGGGTCAGCACCCGGGAGGCTTCCGACGGCGAGGGGCGCTGGACCTGCTTCGAAGTGCTCGTCGATTCCGGCACCGACGCCCGGGAGCGCATTCACGAGCTCATCGCCCAGAACGGGTGGCCGTTGCGGGATCTCCACCGGCACACGGCGTCGCTCGAGGACGTGTTCGTCGAGTTGACCCGCCGGGATTGACCCTTCGCCCCGAAGCCGGTCAGGGATCCCGTCGCTTTCGCCAGGCGCCGCCGGCGACCCCCAGCCCGCCGACCAGGAACAGGAGCGGAAACCAGAGCGAGTAGCCCGGAGCCTTCGATTCGCCTTCCAGGACCGCCTCGCTCGGCTCCTCGGGGTTGACGCGGCACGACGCCACCGTCCCCTGCGGATAGCGGTCGACCAGCGCCTCCGCCTTGGCCGGCGACGAACTCCACGACGCCCCCCGCAGGCGGTAGCGGGTCGATTCCAGGGCACGGTCCTCCCAGTCGTAGCGGTAAACCACCCGGAACCGGTACTCCTGCGGCATCTCCTCCGGCCATGCGGGATCGTCGCGTCGGGACTCGATGTCCGACTCGAGGATCGCACAGGGCACCTCCGGCCAGTCGTCAATCGACCGCGCGCGATCGAAACTGCGCCACATCAGCCAACTGAAAAGCCCCCCGACGAATGCCAGGAGAAGCCCGATGAGAGTCAGGTAAACGCGGGCGCCGGTGCTCCGTGAAGCCATGCCTTCCCTTGAACCGGCCCGGGGCCTCCGCCAAGCACGATCGCATCCGGGATTTCCGCTTTTCGACGGGTCGCGCCACGGATACGAAGGCGGCATGAGTTCGCTCACCACCCAGATTCAGGAAGATCTCAAGACCGCCATGAAGGCGAAGGACCGCGAACGGCTCGCCGTCATCCGTGCCCTCAAGACCGCCCTCACCAACGCCGCGATCGAAAAGGGCGGCCTCGGCACCGAACTCGATGATGCGGAGGCCATGGCCGTCGTCCGCAAGCAGGTGAAGCAACGGCAGGACTCCGCGACCCAGTTCAAGGACGCCGGCCGGGACGAACTCGCCGCCAAGGAGGAATCCGAAATCGCCATCCTCGAGACCTACCTGCCCGCCGCGCTCTCCGCCGAAGAGGTCACGCAGCTCGTCGATGCCGCGGTGGCGGAGACGGGCGCGAGCAGCAAGGCCGACATGGGCAAGGTGATGAAGCTGGTGCAGGAGCGCGCCGCCGGCCGGGCCGATGGCCGGACGCTTTCTCAAGAGGTGGCGAAACGCCTCTCCTGATGCGCTGCGTCGCCGTCATCGTCGCCGCCGGGCGCTCCCGGCGCATGGGCTTCGACAAGCTCGCGGCACCGCTCGACGGGGTCCCGGTGCTGCGTCGCAGCGTCGAGCGACTCATGGAGGTCCCCGAAATCGGACGCGTGGTCGCCGTGTGCGATGCCGAGCGGTTCGACACGCTGCTCTCGGGAACCTTCGCGAAGCCGCTGGACCGCGTCGACGGCGGCCGGGAGCGCCAGGACTCGGTTTTCGCCGGACTCGAGGTCCTGGGAGCCGATGACGATCTCGTCGCGGTCCACGACGGCGCGCGCCCCCTCGTGCATCCGGCCGACGTCTCCGCGGTGATCGCGGTCGCCGCGGAGCACGGAGCCGCCACCCTCGCCCGCGCGGTCGCCGACACGCTCAAGCGCGCGGACGACGACGGCTGCATTTCGGAGAGTGTCGATCGCGAAGCCCTGTGGGCGATGGAGACCCCCCAGGTGTTCGGCACGCAGCGGCTTCTGGCGGCCTACGAAGCGATCCGTCGAGACGGCCGACGGGTCACCGACGAGGTTTCGGCACTGCAGGCGGCGGGCGACCCCGTCCGCATCGTTGCCTCCACCCGTCCCAATCCCAAGATCACGGTGCCGGCCGACCTCGAACTCGCCGGCGCCCTGCTGGACTGATGCGCGCCCGCTACCACGTTCATCGTACTGCGCCGGGTTTCCGGATCGCGATCGCGACCCTGCCCCAGAGCGAGTGCGTCACGCTTTCGGTGCACGTTCCCGCAGGGGGGCGCGACGACCCGCGCGAACGCGCCGGGCTCGCCCACTTCGTCGAGCACATGATCTTCAAGGGCACCACCCGCCGGGACGCCCGCGCGATCAGCCTCGAAACCGAGGACATCGGCGCCTCGCTGAATGCCTTCACCTCCGAAGACCAGACCGTCTACGAAGCCCGTGGCGACGCGGAGTCGCTGGGAACCCTGGCCGACATCCTCACCGACATCGTCTGGCACTCGACCTTTCCCGAAAAGGAGATCGACCTCGAGCGAGGCGTGATCGCCGAGGAGATCGTGATGTATCACGAAAGTCCCGCCGACCACATCGGCGACCTGATGTCCTCGGCTCTCTGGAGTCCCCACCCCCTCGGCGCCCCGATTTCGGGCACCCTCGACAGCATCGGAGGGATCGGCCGCAACGAGCTCCTCGGGTTCACCCGCCTTCACCACCACCGCGACGATCTGGTGATCTCCGTCGCCGGTCCCCAGGAGCCCCCGGAGATCCTCTCGCTGCTCGAGCCGTTGCTTCCGAACGGGCTGACGGCCCCGGCGGCCCTCCCGTATCCGGAACCGCTCGACGGCCCCCGGACGCTCCGCGAACCCCGCGAAACCGCCCAGGTCCAGCTGGCGCTCGGTTTCCGCTGCTTCGGCCGACGCGACCCGAGGCGCCACGCGCTGCGACTGCTCTCGACCATTCTCGGCGAGGGCGCGAGTTCCCGGCTGTTTCAGATCCTGCGTGAGGAACGCGGTCTATGCTACCATGTCGCGTCGGACGTCGTGCTGCTGGAAGACACCGGCGCGCTCGAGATCCACGCCGGACTGGAGCCCGCCTCGCGCGACGAGGCGCTCGACGCCATCCGTCACGAGCTCGCGCTCCTGGCGAGCCGCGGCCCTTCCGATGCCGAGATGCGGCGCGCCAAGCGACTCCACCGCTCCCAGATGCGGGCCGGACTGGAGACCACCGCCGCGCATGCCGCCTGGGCCGGAGAATCGCTGCTTCAGCACGACGAGATCCCGTCGCCGGAGCAGGTTGTCAGCCGCATCGAAGCGGTGAAGGCTTCCGAAGTGCAGGAAGTGGCGCAGCAATTCCTCACCGCCGATCGCGAGGCGATGGCCGAAATCCACCCGGCCTGAACGGGTCAGTCGAACTCGTTCTCGTCCGTGTACTTCTCCGCCGCCATCCCGGTGTAGGCGCGCCCCTTGTAGATCATGGTGAAACGGCCACCCGTTTCCTCCGCCATCTCCAGCATGGCCCGTGCCTCGGAACCCGGCTCCTCCATCGCGAAGGTGTCGATCGGTACCGCCGTCGGATTCATCTCGTCGACGCGGTTGAGCACATCGGTCAGGTCCGAAGGCTCCCCATCCGACAGCAGGTAGATCACGTCCGGCACCGGCCGCATCGAGAGCGCCATCTTCAGCGGCGAATACCAGACGGTGCCGTTGCCGACCCCGGTGCTCCGGATCCGCTCCGCGAAAACCTGCTTGGTCCGCTCGGTCGAGACGTGCCAGGGCACCGGCGGCGTCTCGTTCAAGCCGTTCCACCCCTTGTCCGCCGCGTTGGGCCCTTCGGTGTCGATCGTCCACGCCGTGTGGGAAAAGAAGATGACATTGAAGTTCATGCCCTCCTTCAATGCATTGATCGAGCGGGTCAGTTCCTTCTTCAACGCGTCGAGGCGCGTGCCGCCCTGCTCGGTGTTCGACCGCATCGACTCCGAGTAGTCGACGAGATACACGACGCGCCGTCCCTTGCGCGGTGTTCCGAAGAACGAAGAGCCGCCTCCACCATCGCCGTCCCCGTCGTCCGATCCGAAGCCCGCGGCGAAGTCGTCGTCCATGCCGAACGGCGTCACGGGATCGACCACTTCCGGCATCGGCACCGCCACCGGCGCCTCCACCGCCGACGCGATCACCCTCGCCATCGACGAACTCGAGCTGGCCGGCTTCGGCTTCAACCCGGCGGCCAGGTCGGGCCGATCGACCGGATTCTCCTCAGGCGGCGTGGGAGGCGCGTAGGTGACGATCGTCTCCGGCTCCGAGAAATCCGGCAGGATGGCGATCAACCAAAGCACCGCCGCGATCAACACGACCACGATCACCGCCACGACCAACGACTGGATCGTGTCGGCGCGCCGCTGCCGCTCGATGACGGAGTCGAGCTGGTGGATCACCGCCTCGGACGGTGCCTCGGTGGTGTAGAGCGTGGGTTGGGACGGATCGTTCATCCGGGGTTTTCGGGAGGGCAACACATTCGGCGGTGCCCGGCGAGCGAAACCATCGGCGGCTCACCGCAGGTGGAAGTGCAGCGTCGCTCGACGCATGCCGTTCTCACGACGCTCGTGGACCGTGATCGACTGGAACTCCTCGAGGGACGCGAGGCCTTCCATCGCCCGCGGAAGGTTCTTGCGGAATTCCTCGGCGTCGCCGCCCCCTCCCATGATCTCGTCGCCGTTCTTCTCGACGATCTTCAGGGCCTCCTCGACGTAGGCACGCAGCACATCGAGATCCAGCTTCGCCCACAGCCCCTTGCGTCCCTCGCTGCCGCCCGCCTCCGCCATCAGGTCGAGGGCCTGCGTCTTGGAGGTCGAGGCCAGGAACCAGTCATCGCTGACCGTCACCGACGGCTTCAGGTCATCGGAGTAGGCCAGCGCATCGAAATACCAGGT
This sequence comes from Verrucomicrobiia bacterium, assembly GCA_030431475.1. Classification (GTDB taxonomy): domain Bacteria; phylum Verrucomicrobiota; class Verrucomicrobiia; order Verrucomicrobiales; family Akkermansiaceae; genus Haloferula. The sequence goes on from JAUIJD010000001.1 coordinate 51,594, forward strand.
CACGATGTCGTCCTTCTGGGAGTTCGTGGGATCGAGCATGTGCAGGTCGAGATCTCCCATCTCGTTTGCGGTGGCGAGCATGGCACGCACGGCTTCATCGATCTTCTTCCACGACTCCTGCAGCCGGGCCCGCTCTTCCACGGGCGCGACGTAGGACATCCGGGGGAAGCGCCCTTCCTCGACAACGCCCGCCGGCACGCCGGGGATGGGCGGGAAGCCGGCCTTCAGATCCACGACGAATGCCGACTCGTCCCCCAGCCCGTTCTCCATCGCCGCGAGACCGTCCCACAGCTTCAGGAGGTCCTCCCGGAACATGCCGTCAAACATCTCGAAGCCCCCCTTGACCTGGGCGAGCTCCTCGCTCTCGACATCGAGCCGCGCGAGGTGACCGGCGGTCGCATAGGCGGTCTCGACCAGCAGTTCGATCAGGTCCGACGCCTTCTCTTCGTAGTCGGCGTTGCCGGTCCAGTTGGCGAAGAACAGCACGTCCTCGCCATCGCCCAACGACTCGAGGCGGTGCGGCGACTCGAAGTCGAGCGCTCCCTGATCCCCTCCGCCGAAGAGATCGAAACGGGCACCCCCGTCGAGGCTGATCACGGCGCCGAGCGTCGACGGATCGTAGAGATCCAGCAGCGCCTGCTCGCGCTGACCCACCATGTCGAGGAGGGCCGCCAGTTCGCGGGTGTCGCCGAAGCCTTCCACGCCCTTGATCCCGTCACGGCAGCCTTCCGCGATCTGCTTCAGTCCGGTGCCGACGGACTTCTCCAGCATGCCCTCGTCGCCGAACACGAAACCATGAACCTTCGAATCCTTGAAGCCGTCGATGAACGACACCCGGTCGTCCGCCACCAGCGAGCTGCTCACGTCGTCCGCCACCGGGCAACCCTCGACGGAGCCCCCGAGGTAGATCAGCAGGTAGTCATCGAGCCGACCCACGCAGGCCACGATCTCTTTCTCGCGAAGGGCGGCGAGGATGCGATCGACGTTCTCGGTGCCGACCATCTCGTCCATCTCCTCCCGGTCCTGCTCCGCCTGCTCGGCGAGCATCTCGCCCTTGTAGCGATTGCCGCTGAAGCTGGCGCCGCCCTTCTCAAAATCCACCGGCTCGGCACCCTCGGCGGCCATGCCGAGAAGGTCGCGCAGCTGCTGCTCGGCCATTCCCATCTGCTCCTCGTCGGTGATCCGCAGCCCGGCCAGCACCGGCGGCAGCTCAGCCCCTTCGATCTGGGGCATGAAGCGGCCGACATCGCCGACGAGGGCCTCGAGCCACGCGTCGTCATCCACGCCTTCGACCCCTCCCTCGATGTCACCGTTCACGGCGCCCTCGGCAAAGGCCCGGGCGAGCACCCGGAACTGGTGATAGCTCATCCGCGTCTGGACCTCGTTGACGGCCTCGATCTGCGTGCCGAGACCGGCACCGAACGCCAGGAACATCTCGGTCCCGAGAAAGGGCTCGGCCTGGGCTGCTCCTTCGGCCACCTGGTCCTGCGGGTCGGCGCCCTCCTCCTCTTCCACCACCTTCCGGGCGAACTGCCAGACGTCCAACTCGGCGAGATTCCGCACCATGCCGGCTCCGTCATAGATCGCCATGAAAAGCTCGGCGTCCGGCGCCAGATGACCGGCGAAACCGAGCATTCCGGCCCGCTCCTCCGGGCTCAGCGCAGACACCGACGGAGGAAGAACCTCCTCGACGCCCTCCTTGATGATCTCCGCGACCCCTTCCCCGCCCCCGGCGGACTCGGGCGCCTGCTTGTCGTCGCATGAGGCGAGCAGGAAGAACGGGACGGGCAGCAGCAGGACAGGAGCGCGGAGCAGTTTCATAACCACCCGCAGCCTAGGGAGCGCCCCCACGGACGGGCAATTCCAATTCCCGTGGAATTGAGGAACGGCGGGACGGCGCCCCCGATCTTCTTCCCCCGTTCCAACAGTCGGGTGTTGCGGGGATTTCGGTCCTGTGACACCGTCCGGCGCCCCGCGATCATGTCGAAGACGACCTCCTTCCTGACCTCCAGCGACCGTTTCCCATTCGATCTCGTCCGTCCTCACCTCGAGCTGGTGGAGCAATCGATCCGGGAGCAGGTGCGTGCCTTCGACCCGGCGGTCGAGCCGTACGTGAGCTACGTCTGCAACACCTCCGGCAAACGAATCCGCCCGGCGCTCTCGGTCCTGATCGGCGGCGCGCTCGGGGAGGCCGGTGCCGACCACCGCAAGATCGGCGTGATCCTCGAGCTCATCCACATGGCGACGCTGGTCCACGACGACATCATCGACGGCGCCGTGACCCGCCGCATGGTGCCCACCGCCAACGCAAAGTGGGGCAACGGCCTCTCAGTGCTGCTCGGAGATGCTCTTTTCTCGCACGCTCTGGCGCTTGCCACCGACTTCGACGACATCGCGATCTGCCGCAAGGTGGGCAAGGCATCGCGCGAGGTGTGCGAAGGCGAGATCGTCCAGACCCAGCGCCGCTTCGACCTCAGCCTGACCAAGGCCGACTACTTCCGCATCATCGAGATGAAGACCGGCGCGCTCTTCGCCGCCGCCACCGGAATTTCGGCCGCGCTCTCGGGGGCCGACGAGGAGACCGAACGCCGACTTTACCACTACGGCCTGCGGCTCGGCACGGTCTATCAGATCTACGACGACTGCCTCGACATCGTCGGCAGCGAGGACCACGTCGGCAAGACGCTCCGGACCGACCTTGAGAAGGGCAAGCTGACCCTGCCCATCCTCAACCTGCTCGAATCGGCCTCCGAAAGCCAGCGCACCAAGCTCAACAAGCGCATCATCGAGCAGGAACCACTCGACCTGACCGTGCTCGTCGGCATCGCCGAGTACGAGGGCGCCATCGAGTCGGCCGTCGACACGGCGATCGGCATGCTCGACCAGTGCCGCGAGGACCTCTCGGTCCTGCCGGACAACGAGTCGACCGCCGCCCTGCACCAGATCACCCGCTTCCTCGAGTCGCTGCTCGTGAAGTGCCGCCGCTGAGCGGCCGGTGGCGCGAGGCTCTGCCTTGCGGGAGCCGGACGAAGCGATGCTTCGTCCTCCACCGGACCGGCCAAGGACGCGGCACCGCCGCGTCCACCCCTCGCAAGACGGAGCCTTGCGCCACCCTTTCCCAGGGCCACGCGTGGCCGCCCAGCGGGGATCAGCCCTTGAAGAAGTCCATCAGCGCCTGGCCGACGGCCGCCTCGACCCGGTCCGAACGCCGGTCGTCGGAGACACCCGTCACCACGTCTCCCTGCGCGTAGTTTCGGTAGACGAGTTCGTTGGTCTTGGCGTCGATCACGTCGACCACAATCGCCGCACTGCGGAAGTAGTCCGGCCGCTTGCTCTCGACCACGCCGACGTCGTGCGCGCGCTCGGCGATCTGCGTCCCGTCGCGGCCGTAGCCGAAGAAGTCGTCGTAGCTCGCGGTCATTGCCGGCTCCTGATAGATCACCATGTAGGCGACGATCAGATCGGCGTCTCCGCCACCCCACGACTTGCCGTTGGCGGTGAACTGCTGTTTCAGCGAACGCTGGATCATGCCGTGGACCTTGCGCTCGGTCGCATCGGAGAAGGACGAGTTCGGGTTGGCCTGGATCAGGCGCGCCGAATCGTAGCCCCGGCTGTTGCCGCGGGGCATGTCGACCTTGTTGGCGCAGGAGGCGGCGAGCAGCGCGACCAGGGGAAGGAGCAATCGAAGCGTCATGGATCAGTAGCTATCAGTCGAAGGAATCGGATGACAAGGGGTTTGGCGCCCGGGGATGTCTACTTGTCGTTCTCCTGGAGCCACACCTCGCGGGCCTTCAGGTTCTCGCGCAGTTTGAACAGCTGGTTCCGTTCTTCCGCGAACTCGTCATACATCCGCAGCAAACGGGAGAAGTCCTCCGAGAGGTCGTCGCTGGCGTCCTCCAGCAACTGCTCGATGTCGTGGGCCTTGTTGCGTCCCACCGCCTCGCCGCCGCCTTCGCCGTGGGGCGTCGCCAGATCACGAAGGTCGGCCCGGCGCTGGTCGAGCGCGCCATCGATCCGCCCCATCTCTCCCAGCAGGATGTCGCGCTCCGACGAGGAGATCTTCCGGTTCTCGAGCTTGTCCTCGATCCCGGCGCGTCGCGACTCGAGCCGCTCGATCGCCGCCTCGACCGCTTCGATCAGTTCCCGCCGGGTCTTGTCCGTCATCACGGTCTGACGGCGGTTCTGCTTCCAGTCGTCGCTGACCCGGCTGCTCTCGTGGTAGTAGCCACCCCAGTAGTGACCGCCGTCGCTTTCGTATTTCTTCACATCCTCGTGGTCGCCCATCGAGGCGGTCAGCTCCATGATCTGCGAGATGCGCTTCTCGATCCGCTTGTCGAACGCGTCGATCGACTCCGCCAGCGCCTCCTTCGGCAGGTGCTCGCTCTCCTGGCGGAGGCTTTCGAGGATCCGCGACCGGCGTTGCTGGTAGACGCCGATCCAGCGTCGCAGCCCCTTGATCGCCCGCATCTTGATCTGGGACACCCGGGTCTTCGACTCGTTGGAGTCGCGGATCTCGGAAAGCATCTTGATCAGCTCGTCGGTGCGTTGCTCGATCCGGCCGTCGAGCCGCTTCACATCCTCGCGGAGCTCCGCGAGGCGGGCCTCCCGCTGCTCGATGTGACGGGCCAGATTGACCACCGACTGGCGGCGGGCCTCCATGTCGTAGGCGGGTTCTTCTTCGGCGGGGGCGCCCAGCACGAGGGAAAGCAGGAGGAAGGGAGCAACTCGGAACGTTCTCATGACCCTGTTAGTAGCCACCATCCGTCCTCCGCGATCCAGCCAAATCCCCTCTCCACCGTGATCGCGGAGGATTTGAAACAAAACCGCCGGCCGGGCTTCCGACGGCCGGAGCTTTCCAAAAACTCTCCTACGGGTTTCTGCATGGTCGGGACCCGGACACCAAATAGAGCGTGTTTTTTGCTTCGGACCCACCGGATATTGAGGTAGCTCCCTTCTATTCGATCCGATGCGTTGCGTCCAATGTGCCTCATTCAAGGACAAGGTCCTCGACTCCCGCATGTCGAAGGATGGCACCACCATCCGCCGGCGGCGCGAGTGTGTGGCCTGCGGCTACCGCTACACGACCTACGAGCAGATCGAGCGCACCGAGCTGCGGGTGATCAAGCGCGACGGGGCCCGCGAGGCGATCAACCGCGAGAAGCTGCGCAACGGCCTGATCAAGGCCTGCGAGAAACGCCCGGTCTCGATGGACCGCATCGACCGCGCCGTCGACGAGATCCTCACCGAGCTTCACCGCGACCACCTCTCGGAAGTCCCCTCCTCCAGCATTGGCGCCAAGGTCATGGACAAGCTCCACCAGATCGACCCGGTCGCCTACGTTCGCTACGTCTCGGTCTACCGCCAGTTCGAAGACGTCGGAGAATTCATCCGTGAGATCCAGGCGCTCGAAAACCGCGCCGCCCGCGATCCGATGCAGCGCCGCCTTTTCCAAGAATAACCCCGCGTCTCCCCCGACCCACCTTCATGCTCCCCGAATTGACCCCGTGATCGCCCTGATCGGAAACCGTCCGGCCATCCAGGTCGGAAAGCACCAGGTTCACGACTACGACACCCGCTGGCTCGGCGACGCCCTGCGGCGCGCCGCCGCCGCCGCCGACAGTGAGAACTTCCCCTTCCTCGACGAGATTCGGCGAGGCATTGAGGAGTATCTGGAGAGCCGCTGCAGCCTCCAGCTCATCCCCCTGCCCTCGCTCTTCGACCGGGTCCGGCGGATGCTCCGTCACGTCGGCTGCGGCCTGATCGCCGAGAAGCTCGAGCCGCTGGCTCCCCCCGTGACCCTGGCGCTGGACGAGGCCGCCCGCTTCGCCGGAGACGCCTTCGAGCTCGCCTTCTTCGAGCACCTGCGCGCCGAGATCGACGACCTGCGCGGCGAGGGCGCCGAGCAACTCCGCTTCACCGGACTCCACGCCGCGGTGCGCATCCTCCGCCGCTGCGACGGCTGGAACGCGTCGTGCGACCAGCTCCGCGAAGAGATCCACGCCTTCCTCCTCCGGCAGCACCGGGAGTTCCGCTTCGGCACGAACGGCGTCGAGGTCGACTCCCACCTCCTCGAATAGCCCGCCTTGCGGCCCCGCGGGTCGCGTGTCATCGTCCGCCCGCAACATGGCCGACGAGAAAACCATCTTCGAGAAGATCCGCGACCGGGAGATCCCGGCGGACATCGTCCACGAGGACGACCGGTGCCTCTGCTTCCGCGACATCTCGCCCCAGGCACCCACCCACCTGCTCCTCGTGCCGAAGACGGTCGTGCCCCGGTTGACCGCGGCCGACGAGTCCGACCGCGATCTGCTCGGGCACCTGCTCCTGGTCTCCGCCGAGGTGGCCCGGAAGGAAGGCTTCGAAGAAAGCGGCTACCGCGTGGTCATCAACAACGGCCCGGACGGGGGCGAGGAAGTCCCCCACCTCCATCTCCACCTGCTGGCCGGACGCCGCCTTTCCTGGCCTCCCGGTTAGTCTTCCGCCTCCGCCCGGTTGCCGACCGGCTTTCCATCCTTGTTTCATGCTCCGACGTTTTCTCGCACTCCTCTTCGGTGCCGCCCCGCTTCATGCGGGCGAGGCGCCTCCGGTGATGACCCATGCAGTGCTGGTGCACGGCATCTGGCAGCACGAAGGCCGCTGCTTCGGCCTGCTCCGCCGCGATCTTGAGAAGCGGGGCGTCACCTGCCTGGTCCCCAGCTTGAAGCCCGCGGACGGACGCGAGGGCATCGGCACCCTGGCCCTCCAGCTCCGGAAAGAGATCGACAAGGCCTTCGGCAAGGAACAGCCCTTCGTGCTCGTCGGCTTCAGCATGGGAGGCCTCGTCAGCCGGGTCTACCTGCAGGACCTCGACGGCGCCCGTCGCTGCGAGTCGCTCATCACCATCTCCTCCCCCCACCACGGGACCGGGATGGCCCATCTCCACTACGGCCGCGGCGCCGCGGAGATGCGCCCGGGGAGCGTGTTTCTCAGCGAGCTCGAGCGCGGCCAGGACCGCCTGGGCGATCTACCCATCGTGTCCTACCGCACCCCCTACGATGCCGTCATCGTGCCGTCGGAGAGCTCGGTCTGGGAGCTTGCCGAGAACATCGAGATCCCCTGCCCGCTGCATCCCCTGATGACGGCCTCGCGCAAGGTCCGGCACGACATTCTGCGTCGGTTCGAGTATCCGGAAGAGCCGTAACGAAAGGCGACGGGTGGTGGCTTCACGCCGTCCCCCTCCTTCATCGTCCTCCGCGGCGCTGCTTCCGAAACTGCTCCTGCAGCTCCCGCTGCCGCTGCTGCTGGCGTTTCTGGGCCTCTTGGCGCTGGCGAACCTGCTCGGCCGCCCGACGAGCCCGTTCCTCCGCCGCGCGACGTTGCTGTTCGCGGTTTTGGCGGGCCCGCTCTTCCTGCGCTCGCCGAGCGGCCTCCTCCCGGGCCTGGCGCGCCCGTGCCTCCTGCGCCCGCCGAGCCGCGTCTTCCCGAGCCTGACGCTGCTGTTCGGCCTGCCGTCGTGCGGCTTCTTCACGAGCCTGCTGCTGCCTCGCCCGAAGCGCGGCGGCCTCCTGGGCCTGACGCTGACGCTCGGCCATCCGGCGACGCTCGTCCTCCTGCCGTCTCGCGGCCTCCTCCCGGGCTTCCCTCGCCCGATCGGCCTGCGCCTGCCGAGCCGCGTCATCGGCGGCCTGGCGGCGTTGCCGCTCCATGTCACGAGCGGCTTCCTCCTGCTGACGTCGCGCAGCGGCTTCCGCGGCGGCCCGATCATTGGCATCATTCCGCGCCGGCGTGCCTCCACGACCGGTCGAGCGATCCGCCGCCGTCCCTTGACGGGCTTCCCGAAGACGCTCCTGCTGCTGCCGGAACCGCTCGGCGGCCGCCTGATTCTGCTGCCGAAGTCGTTCCTGCAGGGTCAACCGGGGTACGTCGTTTCTCTCCGCTTCCCGGCGATCCGTAGCCTCCTCGCCGCGGCCTGCGCCCCGGACATCCGCCGAGCTTCCACCGGTCCGGCCACCGTTTTCCTCGCGACGTCCCCCGGTCGCCGATCCATGGCGCGCATCGTTTCCGTTCATGCGGTCCCGGATCTGATCGAGAGCGCGCTCACGCTCCGCCATGGGGGTCATCCCACTCGGCAGGGAGCGACCGCCGACGCCGGCGGTGCCTCCTGCGATCGATCCCCGTCCGCCACGACCCATCGTTTGGCGGTCCAGCGCTTCCCGGACCTCCTCACGATTCGAGGCCAGTCGCTCTTCACGATCCCCGCGGACCCGGTTCGCCCAGGTTCTCACCGCTTCCCGCTGGCGTTCCCTGGCTTGCCGGAACCGCTCCGACCATTGCGCCGAAATGCCTCCCGGAGCCCGCACGACCTCGACATCATCGACACGCGCCGCCACGCGGTTGGGTCTCAGACCGGGATTCCACGGCGCCGCAAGGTTCGGCGCGAACACATGACAGCGATCGCCATCGCGGAAAGTGCGCCGACCGGCCGCCGTCCCAAGTCCCCGAAGCGGCTCGTTCTCCACCCGGCACACCGGCCACGGGCGCCCGACATGGCGACGCAGTTCGGCGTAGGAAGGCCCGCCGAGGATGACGCGTCCCCCTTGGTAGTGCAGGTTCGTGCAGCCTCGCGCCACCCGCCGAAGCGCGGCATTTCGACCGGTGGGCAGGCAGTGACGCCAGATGGGATCGGCGAAGTGGCGCTCGGCGACGAAGCAAAACCACTCGTCGGCGATGCCGAGATCGATGTCGGCGTTGACGCCCCATCCCCCGCGGTGTCCCCCCAGCGTTTCGGGCGGGAGCGGTGCCCACCCGACGTGATTCCCCCCGTGCCGCCAGGCGACCCAGGCCGGAGCCCATTCGCCTCCCGGCACCCAACACCAGCCGCGTCCGCTCAGAAGCACCCAGCGTCCGTAGTGGTAGGTGGCCCAGCCGAAGGGCTCCTCGGAAATCCACGTCCAGCCCCGGTCGGTGCAGATCCAACGTCCGTGCGTGTAGGGACGCCACGAGCGATCCCGGATCACCACCATCGGCTGGAAAATGTAGCCGTAGTCCGGGCTGTCGAACCACTGCCCGTGATCGTCGAGGTTCTCGTAGAAGAGATCGTAATCCGCCACCGGCTCCTGCAGCACCGCCGGTTCGTCGTCCGACCAATCCTCCAGGGCTTCCCGCCCGGCCAGTTCGAGTTCCCGTTCGCTCAGCTCCTGCTCCCGTGCGGCGAGTTCGGCCTCCTCCTCGGCCAGGGCCTCGGCCTGCCGTGCCGCCTCCTCCTCCCGTCGCCCGGCTTCCTCGAGGGCATCCGCCGCTTCCCGTTCGCGGACCGCCATCGCGGCCTCCTCCCGCTCACGGCGCTCGACCTCGAGGCGCTGCTCGAGTTGATCCTTCTCCGCCTCGAGGCGCTCCGTTTCGGCTGCGAGCCGCTCGCTCTCCACTTCAGCCGCGCGCTGCGCCTCGGCCAGCGCTTCCAACTCGGCCCGGTACTCGGCGACGGCATCGGGGTCGGCCGGGCGCTCGCAGGCGGCCAGCAGAAGAACGGGGAGGATCTTGAGGAGCGTCTTCATGGGAGGAAACAAGGGGTGGTTGTTTCGTCCGACGGGTCAGCCCTCCCTCTTATTCAGGTTTCCCTCACGCCAAGGGTCGCCACCTCGTAGTCCACGCGTGACGGACCACCCCGCCCCCCGGCGATTTCCCGGCGCACCACCTTCGACCCCAGCAGTTCCTCCATCACCCGGAGTTCGAACTGGATCGCGTTCGGGTAGCTCTTGAAGACTTCGTGGAGCGGATGGTGGAACTCCTCGATCCGGAATCCCTGCTCGGGATCATACTTGCAGCGCCCGAAGCAGCCCTCCTTCTCGCGCAGCGACGAAAGCAGGGTCGCCTTCTCCACCATCGACCTGGCCTTCGCCAGACGCGGCTGCCAGCGGTCGCGCAACTGCTGGAAGTGCTGCAACAGGAGACGCTCGGGCGCCGTGTCGCCGAACACCTGCCGCGCCGCATCGAGAAGCTGGAGCGAAATCGCCCCCGCTTCCGGGAAAAGTCCGTCGGCCTTCTCGGTCAGCCGGTACATGATCTCCGGCCGCCCGATCTTCTGCCGAGGGACCCGCCAGGTTTCGACGTAGCCCCGCTTTCTCAGGGCCTCGCACTGGTCCTTGATCCCCATGTAGCTGCCGCCGAGCCGGCGCTGCAATTCCGGCACCGGGAGCCCGCCCGACAGCTTGAGTTCGTCCACGATCCGCACCCACTGCGGTTTGACCAGTTCCCGAAACCCCGAAGCGAACACGCCCCATAACTTTCCGGCCACCCCGGGGGAATCAATGCAATTCCTTTCTCAAATGGTGAGGAACATCCAGACAGCCCCCCATTCACGGGGTCGCATCATGCATTTTTCGCTTTAAATCGAGCCGTTAAGTGTCCACTATATCGCCATGCACGATCTCAAGCGCGTTGCCCGCCTCTTCGACATGCGGGCGGACCTTGTCCACGCCCATCCTTACGGCTCCGGGCACATCAACGATACCTACTGCGCTTGGTACGATCAGGCCGGGCAGCGGATCCGCTACATCCACCAGCGGATCAACCACGACATCTTCAAGGATCCGGTGGCGCTGATGGCCAACGTCGACCGGGTGACCCGGCACGCGCTGAAACGGCTGACCGAGAGCGGCCACCCGGAGGCCCGCCGCCGCACTCTGACGACCATTCCTTCCATCGACGGCAAACCTTATGCCATCGACTCGGAAGGCAACTGCTGGCGGACCTATCCCTTCATCGAGCGCGCCCGCGGCTACGACGAGATCGAGGACAACCGTCAGGCCGAGGAAGCCGCCCGCGCCTTCGGTGAGTTCCAGAAGCTCGCCGCCGATCTGCCCGGAAAGCGCCTCGTCGAGACCATCCCCGACTTCCACCACACGCCCAGGCGCCTCTCCGCTCTCGAGGACGCCCTGCGATCGGGAGACGCCGAGCGGCGGGCCGCCGCCGGCCCCGAAATCGAGTTCGCTCTGGCCCGCGAGGGCGACGCCCACCGCGTGGTCGACGCCATCGAGGCGGGTCGCGTACCCGAGCGCGTCACCCACAACGATACCAAGCTCAACAACGTGCTGCTCGACGACGTCACGATGGAAGGTGTTTGCGTGATCGACCTCGACACCACCATGCCCGGCTCCGTCCTCTACGACTTCGGCGACATGGTCCGGACGGCCTGCCCGACAACCCGGGAGGACGAGGTGGACCTTTCCAAGATCGACATCCGGCTCGACCGCTTCGAGTCGCTGCTCCGCGGCTATCTCAGCTCCGCCTCCGAGTTCCTCGTCCCGGCCGAGATCGAGTTGCTCGCCTTTTCCGGCAAGCTTCTCACCTACGAATGCGGCATCCGTTTCCTCACCGACTTCCTCCTCGGCGACGTCTACTTCAAGACGAAGCGCCCGGGGCAGAACCTCGATCGCTGCCGCAGCCAGTTCGCGCTGGTGAAAGCGATCGAAAGCAAGCTCGCCCAGATGGAGGACATGGTGGCGGAATGCGCCGGCAACACCGTCGCCATCTGACTTCATGAAGATCCTCGTCACGGGAGGAGCCGGATTCATCGGCTCCCACATCGTCGAACACTACCAGGGGAAAGCGGACGAAATCCGCGTGCTCGACAACCTCCGCACCGGCTACGCCCACAATCTCGAGGGCCTCGACCATACCTTCATCGAAGGCTCGATCACCGACCGCGAGAAGGTCGATCGGGCCGTCGAGGGAGTGGACCTCATCTTCCACATGGCCGCCCTGGTCAGCGTGCCGGAGTCGATGGAGAAGCCGGGCGAATGTGTCGACATCAACGTGCACGGCCTGCTCAACGTCCTCGAAGCCGGAGTCGCGGCCGGCGCGCGCAAACTGGTCCTCGCGTCCTCGGCCGCCGTCTACGGCGACAACCCGACCGTCCCGAAGGTCGAGTCCATGCTTCCCGAGCCGAAGAGCCCTTACGCGATCACCAAGCTCGACGGCGAGTACTACCTCGACCTCTATCGCCGCGAACGCGGGATCGGCACCGCCGCGATCCGCTTCTTCAACGTCTTCGGTCCCCGCCAGGACCCGAAAGGCGCCTACGCCGCCGCCGTCCCCATCTTCATCGAGAAGGCCCTGGCCGGCGAGGACATCACCGTCTTCGGCGACGGCGAGCAGACCCGCGACTTCATCTACGTGAAGGACATCGTCGGCGCCCTCTCGTTCGCCGCCGAAACGGAAGTCGTTCACGGCGTCTTCAATGCCGGCTACGGCGGACAGATCACCATCAACGACCTCGCCACCAAGATCCTTGCGGCCGCCGGCTCCGACTCGCAGGTGCTCCACGGCCCGGAGCGTGCCGGCGACGTGAAGCACTCCCGCGCCAGCGCTGACAAACTACTCGGCTCCGGCTGGCAGCCCCGGCACTCGCTGGAGGAAGGCCTCGGCACGACGCTCGATTTTTTCCGCACCCGTTAGCTCCCGGCACTCCCTTCATCACCGCCCCGGATGCGGAACTTCGAACTTGGCACTCCGGTCGGGTTCGGCAAGCTGGCGGCACCATGAGTGATGCGTTCGACCGCCCGGAGATCCCCGCCACCGGCATCATGGCCGGTCTCGACGAAGACGACCGCCGCTTGCTGGGCGATTACGGCGAGTTCCTCCCCGTTCACCCGGATCAACTGCTGATCCGCGAAGGCGGCGAGCAGGACTCCCTCTACTTCATCATCTCCGGCGTGCTGCACGTGCACACCGACACCAAGGACAAGCGCACCCTCGTCGCGCGGGTCGGCGCCGGCGAGACGCTCGGCGAGGTCAACCTCTTCGATCCGACGCAGGCCTCGGCCTCGGTCACCGCCAAGGAGTTCAGCCAGGTGTGGAAGGCGAACCGCACGGACGTCGAGCAGTTCTCCGACGCCTACCCGGCGGCCGCGGCCAAGCTCATGGCCGGCATGCTGGCCGAGATGAGCAAGCGCCTCCGCCGCATGAACGAGAAGCTCGCGACCCGCGAAGCCGAGGCGGCGTTCCAGAGCTTCTGGTCCTGAAACCATGCCCCCTCTCCTCGCCGCCCTCGAGCCGCCGTCCGGACCGGCCGGCGCCGCGGTTCTTTTCTTCGCGCTGATCATCGGACACGCGGTCGCCGACTTCGCGCTCCAAGGAGAGTTCCTCTCGGTCGCCAAGAACCGTCACGCCAAGCTCGACGCCTTCTTCGGAGGAAAGGAAGCGCCGAAGGGGCTCTGGATCCACGCCCTCGGCGCACACGCCCTCATCCACGCCGGAGCGGTCTGGCTGATCACCGGATCGGTGGTGCTGGGCTTCCTCGAGTTCGTGCTCCACTGGGTGATCGACTTTGCGAAATGCGAGGGGTGGACCTCGTTCCGGGTCGACCAGGTGCTTCACCTCGCCTGCAAGGTCGCCTGGGTGGCGCTGCTGTGGTGCGACTGCCCATGGGCCCTCTGGGCGCCCTGATCCGCTACTTCGCATCCATCACGATCACGCCGTCGCCGGACCGCGGCAGGCCGTCGAGCGCCTGTCGGATTTCATCGGGATCCCCCTCCGCGAACAACTCGACCGCCTCCTCCCGCCCCTTCACGCGAACCTCGCCGAGCGGCACCCCGCATTCATCGCCGGCCGCCGTCCGGACCGCCGCCGAATAGATCCGGCCCGCCACGAATGCCTTCGTCAGCCCTTCCAGGCGCGAGGCCAGGTTGACCGCGTCCCCGATCACCCCGAACTCGATCCGCTCCGGAGATCCGAGCTCGCCGGCGATCACCTCACCGAGGTGCAGACCGACGCCGATCCGGAGCGGCTCGCGGCCCGCCGCCCGCCATGCCCGGTTCAGGCGCTCCAGCTCCCCGTGCATCTCGCGCGCCGTGGCCAGCGCCGCCCGCGCGTGGTCGTGCTCCGTCCCCTCGCCCATCGCGCCCCAGTGGGCCATCACCGCATCGCCGATGAACTTGTCCAGCGTGCCACCGTGGCGGAACACAATCGCCACCATCGCCGTGAGGTATTCGTTGAGCTGCTCCACCAGCTCCCTGGCGTCGGCCCTCTCCGAGCGCGCGGTGAAGCCCCGGACGTCCGAGAAGAGCACGACGACCCGTCGCGGCTCTCCCCGGGCCAGCCTCTGCCACTCCTCCGGATCCCGCACCAACCGATCGGCGACATCCCGCGAGACGAAGCGCCGGAACTGAGCCCTCAAGCGCCGGCGCTCGAGGCGCTCCACCACCAGCCGGTAGCTCTGGGCGCCCAGCCAGGCCACGACAATCCCGGCCGCCGCCGCCGTCCCCGGAATCAGCAGCGACGCCTTCACCAACCCCAGCACCACGAGCAGCAGCAGCGCCACCAGCAGCAACACGACCCAGCCCGCCGCCGCCAGCGGCTGCCGGACGCGGGCGGCGACCAGCGCCGAAAGAAGTCCGGCGACCAGGGCCAGCCCGCCCCCCCAGGCGACGGGTGTGACGAAGGCGGAAGCCAGGCCGCACGCCGCCGCCTGCAGGTGAAGCTGGGGACCGGTCAAGGGCCCGACCGGCGTGCCGTGGATGTCCTGAAACCGGGGAGCCACGGGCCCGATGACCACGACCTTTCCCTCCAAACGGCGACCTTCGTCGTAGTTCCCCCGCCACATCTCGTCGATGAAGATCCCCTGCACGCTCGCCGGCTCGTAGACCGAGGTCCCTCCGCGCTCCGCCCGCGATGCCCAACGCAGCATTCGATCACCCCGGGGCACATCGCCTCCGAGGGCCTCGACGATGTGCGAGGCCAGCGACCACATCTCCGGCTCCCCCTCGAGCGGCTCGCCGTTCTCACGACCGAGGCTGGTGGTGAAGCGGGCCGTCCGGCACACCCCGTCACGGGGGTCGATGGGAAAATTCACGAAACCCACCCTCGCTCCGGTTTCCCTCAGCTCCGGCATCGGCTCGACGTAGGTGAAGCTCTCCCGCCCGCCCTCGGTCGTCCCGACCGGCGCGAAAAGCGAGGTCAGCACCACCTTGTCGGCGTGGCGCTCGACCGCCGCGACCAGGGCGCGGTCGGCCTCGGGATCACTGGGACTCGCAAAGACGAGATCGATCACGATCCGCTCCGCTCCCGCCTCCGCCAGACGATCGATGCACTCCGCCCAGACCCGGCGGTCCCAGGGAAAGCGCTCACCCATCCAACGAAGGGCCGCGCTCCGGGCCCGCTCCCCGTCGGACACGCTGTGCGGATCCATCGAAACCTCGTCGATCCCCAACAGCACCAGATCGTCCCGCTCCGGCGGCCCCCCGCTCAGGCGGATCACCTCGTCGAAGAACGCCCGGTCGATGCGACCGGCAATCCCCCCGCCATCCGGAAGCACCCACAGCAGCAGCCACACGAGCAATGCCCCGCCCGCACCGAGCCCGAAGGCCCGCGTGAGATGTCTCGAGGACTGGCTTGTCATCCGACTCCGCATTTCCTACCCTGCCCACGTTCTAACACAGCCATCCCACGATGAAAGCCCCGGGCCTGATCCTTCTTCTCACTCCGCTCGTGGCGACGGGCGATGTCCTCAGCGAGTCCTCCCCCTTCCTCGGCTCACCCGGCCCCCGCTACGACGCCGGCGATTTCGAGCCCGACCAAGCCGGTGAGAACCCCGCGTTCGCGCCCTACTCGCCGGCCGACTCCGATTTCGGCGTCCAGCAGATCCTCGGCACCTACGACGGTCCGCCTCCGGTGAAGCTCTTCGGCTACTTCGACGTCAACTACACCGACAACGCCCCGGCGCCCACCCGGGCCCTCGAGGATGGGTCCTGGTATTTCTCGGGGCTCGTCGGAGCCGACTGGCGGCCGCGCCTCGCCGGCGGGTGGTTCGCCGATGTCGGCCTCTACCAGGAAATCTACCGCTTCGACCAGGGCAACGCGATCGACTTCGAGAACTTCCAGACCCACGCCGGCGTCGTGAAGACCCTGGTCGATCTCGACGACGCACTCTTCTACGCCCGCTACGAATACCAACGCCTCACCACCACCAGCTTCTCCGAGACCGACTACTCCGCCCAGCGCCTCCGTGCCGGACTCCAAAAGGCGCTCTACACGGGCGCCCGCCAGCAGCTTTCCGCCGGAATCAGCGCCGCCTTCGATCTCGATGCCAACCCGGAACGGCTCGAGCGCATCGAATACGCCGCCGAACTCAGCTACACGTGGTGGATCCTCAACAACCTCAGCGCGACGGCCTCATGGCGCGGCGCCTACTGGGATTTTGATACTGCCGGGCGCGTTGATTGGAACCACACCGCCGGCCTCGAACTCGGCTGGCGGTTCCACCCCCACGCCACCGCCTACACCCAGGTCTTCTACAGCAGCAACGACTCCAACACGCCCTTCGGTGTGAACGACTTCGAGGCCTGGAACGCCGGACTCGGGATCGGCCTCAACCTCAGCTTCTGACCCACCATGAAATTCCCCGCTCTTCTGCTCCTGCTCGCCGCTCCGGCGATCGCCGCGCCGCTTCAGTCGGCGAAGATCACCCAGGCCGTCAACGAGGTCAGCATCTACACCAAGTCCCGCTCGCCGCGCCCCGCCAACATCGGCGAAACGATCGGCGGCTCGAACTCGGTGCGGACCGGACGCGAGTCGCGCGCCGAACTGGTCTTCACCGACGAAACAGTGACCCGGCTCGGCCAGAATTCCGTCTTCCGCTTCCGCAACGGCACCCGTGACGTCGAGCTCGAGCAGGGCTCGGTGCTGCTGCAGGTGCCGAAGTCCGCGGGCGGCGCCACCATCCGCACCGCCACCGTCACCGCCGCCATCACCGGCACCACCTCGATGTTCGAGTACAACCCGGGCCACTGGGTCAAGCTGCTCACCCTCGAGGGCACCCAGAAACTCTACCTCAACGGGCAGAAGAATCCGGTCCTCGTGCCGGCTGGCCAGATGATCGTGATGCGCCCCGATGCCCGGAGCATTCCCCAGCCGGTCACCATCGACATTGCCAAGCTTGTGGCGACCTCCGCCCTCGCCGGCGACAAGGTTTTCGGCCCCCTCTCCCAGGATTCCAAGAACGAGATCGCCCGCACGGTCGCCAACCAGCGCCAGGGCAAGCGGGACGGCCGCCTGCTCCCGACCCGGCAGGTCGTGAGCGGCCCCGGCGTGCGCGACGGGCGCAGCCAGACCGACGTCCGGCAGCCCACCGACCGCAGCGAGGACAGCTCGATTCGCGAACCCGGATTCCCCTTTGAACCGGGCTTTCCCACCGGCGGTCAGACGACCGGACCCTGACGCGCAGAATCCGCTTCCCCCCCGTCGTTTCCCGGTGTTCCCTCGGAGCACGCACTCATGGAACTCGACCTTATCGACGTCCACTTCGACCTCAAGAGCATGACGCCTCGCGAGATCGAGGAGGCGATGGAAGACCCCTTCGCCATCCGGTTTCTGCCCGACAACGACCGCCCCGACTCCGAAACCCGCTTCTACGCGCTCGGACGCACGGTGGGCGACCGCCATCTGTTCCTTTGTTTCTGGACCGACGGCAAGACGGCACGCGTCGTCGCCGCCCGCGAGGCCAGCGAAGGCGAGCAGAGGTTCTACGAACGGAAATACGCCGAGTTCAAATAAGCGACCCGAGATGAAGACGATCACCAGTTGGGACGACATCCCGGAATTCGAGGAGGAAGAGGACGAGGCGAAGTTCTGGCTCGAGCATGAGCTCGACGGCCGCCTGATGTCCGGCTCGATCCACCAGCCGGACTCCCGCGAGTCGACCACCATTACCCTCCGCTTCGATCCGCGCATGCTGTCACGGATCAAGCGCATCGCCCGCTCCCGCTTCCTCAACTACCAGTCGATGATGAAGCAATGGCTCGCCGAGCGCCTCGAGGACGAACTGCGCAAGCAATAGGACTCGCGCTTCGCCCGGGGCTTCGGCCGCGGCCCGAGACAATCCCGGACGTCGGGGACGCTTCATCGGCCAACCGGGCGTCCGCCCCGGCACCCGGCCATCATGATCGTGCGTCATCCCGCTCCCTGGTTCTGTGCCTTCGCGCTGTGGTTCGGGGTGCTGTGGTGGCTCTCGTCCAGCGTCCCGGACTTCCCTCCACCCCTTCGTTTCACCGCCTCGGACAAGCTGCTCCACTTCGGCTACTTCTTCGGGGGCGCCGGTCTCCTCTCCGCCGCGGTCCACCTCTCGCGTCCCGGCATGGAGAGCCGACGGCGCATCCTCGTCACCACGGCCGTCGTCGCCCTCGTCGGGGCGCTCGATGAGTATCACCAGTCCTTTGTTCCCCTCCGAAGCGGCAACGATCCCTTCGATTTTGCCGCGGACGTGCTCGGAGCCGTCGCCGGATCCGTCGCTTTTCAGCCCTTCAGGGGCCTCCTTCGATCTCCTTCAAGCGACCAGCGCCCCCCATCACCCCGTGCGGACGAAGTTCGTTGAACTCGACCGTCCCCACCTCCGGATTCTCCCTCCTCGGTTCACCTCCCTCTCCTACCTGCCCGGCTCGCCGCGCGACTCACCCCCATCGGCCGCTGGCTGCTAAAAAACCAGCAGTTCACGCCTCGCTCGGCGGATCGGCGTCAACGACGTCATCAGGATTCGCGATCTTGAAGAAGAAAACCCGTGGACCCCTCAAGCCGGTCGGGCGGCCGGGAATCCCTTGGCCGTCCCCTCCCCGCGACGGATGGGTATCACCTCGCCATCGCGCGGCCTTGGCGATCGGGCCCGCGGGGCTCAAGCTGACGCCGCCCCATGGATGATCTCTTCGCCACCCCCGATCCCGCTCAGCGTGTCGCCGAGCTGCGCGCCGAGCTCGAGCACCACAACCGTCTCTACTACACCGAGGCGGCCCCCGAGATCTCGGATGCCGACTACGACAAGCTCTTCCGCGAACTCGAGCAACTCGAAGGGAAGCATCCCGAGCTCGTCGACGCCAACTCACCGACCCAGCGCGTCGGCGGCGAGCCCATCGAGGGATTCGAGCAGGTCCGCCATCTCGTTCCGATGCTGTCGATCGACGATGTCTTCGAGCTCGATCCAGAGAGCACCGACACCCCGGAAGCCGAGCTGATCGAGTTCTACCAACGTCTGCGGAAGAACCTCGGCCGTGAGGACATCGCCGTGACCATCGAGCCGAAGATCGACGGCGTGGCAGTGTCGCTGGTCTATCGCCAGGGCCGGCTCGACTACGCGGCGACACGGGGCGACGGCGAGACCGGCGACGACATCACCCACAACGTCCGGACCATCCGCAGCGTGCCGCTGACCCTGTCCGCCACCGACTCCGGGCCTCCCTCCCTGCTCGAAATCCGCGGAGAAATCTTCATGCCCAGCGAAGCCTTCGCCGCGATGAATGAGGAGCGCGACGAACAGGGCCTGCCGACCTTCGCCAACCCGCGGAACGCGACCGCCGGCACCCTCAAGCAGCTGGACCCGAAGAAGGTCGCCGAACGCCCGCTCGACTTCCTTGCCCACGGACTCGGTGCCTACGAGGGACCGGAGCTTGCCACGGAGGATGAATTCGGGCGGCTCCTCGAATCGCTCGGAATTCCCAGGAATCAGCCCTTGATCGCCGCCGCAAACCTCGGCGAGACCCTTGCGGCGGTCGGGCGCATCAACCACGAGCGCCACGACCTGCCCTACGGCACCGACGGTGCGGTGATCAAGGTCGCAAGCTACGAGGAGCGTCGTACACTGGGTTTCCGCTCCCGGGCGCCCCGCTGGGCGGCCGCCTACAAGTTCCGCCCGGAACAGAAGGAAACCACGCTCAAGGCGATCACCATCCAGGTCGGCCGCACCGGGGTGCTGACCCCCGTCGCCGAACTCGAGCCCGTGCTGGTCTCGGGCACCACCGTTTCCCGAGCCACTCTCCACAACCAGGAGGAGATCGAGCGCAAGGACGTCCGGATCGGGGACACCGTGCTGATCGAGAAGGCCGGCGAGATCATCCCCGCCGTGGTCAAGGTGATCGCGGAAAAGCGCCCGGCGGAGGCCACCCCGTTCTCCCTCTACGATCATGTCGGTGGCCAATGCCCCTCCTGCGGTGGTCCCATCGCCCGCGAGGAGGGATTCGTCGCGTGGCGCTGCGGCAATTTCGAATGTCCCGCCCAGGCGGTGTCCAAGATCCGGCAGTTCGCGTCGCGCAAGGCACTCGACATCGACGGGATCGGCGAAATCGTCGCCGAAGCGCTGGTCCGCCGCAGCATCTGCACCACGCCTCTCGACCTTTTCACCCTTGAGGAGCATCAGCTCGGCACCCTCAACCTCGGCTCCGACGAGGAACCCCGTCGCTTCGGGGAAAAGAACGCCGCCAAGGTGGTCGCGGCCCTCGACCGGGCCCGGAGCAAACCTCTCGACCGCTGGCTTTTCGCGATGGGCATCCGCCATGTCGGCGAATCGGCATCGAAGGAGCTGGCGCGGCTTCACCGTCACCTCGACGACCTTCCCGACAGCGAGATCCTCCACGCCCTCCGCGACAGTGCGCGACTCGAGGAGGAACGAAAACGGATCTCGCCTCGCAACAAGGACCATCCCCCCGCTGACGACGCCGAGAAGGAAGAGCGGCAGAAACAGCACGACGAGCTCAAGCAACGCATCTCCGAACTTGAGCAACGGATCGCCCCCTACGAGGTCAGTCCCGACGTCGGCCCGGTGGCATCAGACAGCGTGCTCACCTTCTTCGAGTCCGAGGCGGGCCAACACGTCCTGAAACGGATGAGCGAACTCGGCCTCCGTCCCGAGTCGGCGAACCACCTGCCGAAGCCCTCGGAGGCAGACGCCGCCGACCTGCCCCTCGCCGGCAAGACCGTCGTCCTCACCGGCACCTTGAGCGTCGGCCGCGACGAGATGAAGCGCCTGCTTGAAGCCAAGGGAGCCAAGGTCACCGGGAGCATCTCGAAGAACACCGACTACCTCGTCGCCGGCGAAGGAGGCGGATCCAAGCGCGACAAAGCCGGAAAACTCGGCGTCGAGATCATCGACGAGGACCGGGCCCGCCGGCTGATCGGATAGTGCCCGCAAGGTGGCTGCGGCTACCAGCCGCAGGCCGTCCCGGAGCCATCCTGGCTCCGCACCGGGACCTCATGTCGCCGCATCCCGGTGGGCTCTCGCGACGAGGGCTTCATTCGCTCATCAGGTCGAGGTTCGCCTCCAGCGCCCGCAGCGAGCCGAAGATGTCGGCGAGGAAGAACCACAGCGACACGCCGAGACAGCTCACGCTGAGGATGAACAGGCTCGAGACCAGCAGCCGCACCTCGAAGCCGAGGATGACCGACAGAAACAGCGCCAGCACCAGCAGCGCCGTGAGGAAGATGGCGATGCCCATGAACAGGATCGCCTGCCGGATTCACTTGGCGCGTTTGGTGATGATCCGGAGTTGAAGGTCCCGGGTCGGTGAATCGTCGTTGCGCAACAGCCGACCACGGTCGATCGCGCGGCCGAGGCGGTTCGTCAGGCTGAGCAGCAGCAGACCGTAGGCGGAGATCAGGATCACCGGGCTGACGGCGAGCTGCAGGGCGTCGTAAACGGTATGGGGCGGCATGGTGGCATGTTGGATGATGGCCGGGTTTGCGACGGGCTTCGGAACTTTGATAGGCGATGCAGAAGCCGTGGGCAACCGCACCGGGCATCACGCCGAGTCTTTCGCAATCCGGGCGCTACCCCGGCCTCACGACAGGGACGGCTATGGAGGCGATCAAAGCCGTCACCGCGCGGGTTCCTCGTTCGCGGATTTGCAGAGACCCCGTCGCTCGGCGGGGGCAGGAAGAGTTCATCCCCAGCCACTTCCTTGCCTCCCTGCGGCAACGGCGCCATCGACAGGTCCGCACGATCCCGCTTGGCTGAGCCACAGGTCATCGTGAGCTCTCCCTATCACCAGCACTGGACACTCGACCCCGGGGTCGCCTTTCTCAACCACGGCTCCTTCGGCGCCACACCTCGCGCCGTCCTTGAGTTCCAGCAGGCGCTGCGAGACGAGATGGAACGGGAGCCCCTGCAATTCCTATGGCGTCATCTGCCTCAGCGACTCGCCGAGGCCCGGGACGAATTGGCCCGGTTCCTCAGGGCCCCTTCGGCAGGACTGGCCTTTGTTCCCAACTCGACGGCGGGGGTAAATTCGGTGCTTCGCTCGGTCAAGCTTGAACCGGGAGACGAGATTCTCACCACCGACCACGCCTACAACGCCTGCCGGTGTGCCCTGGACGACGCCGCGACCCGCGCTGGAGCCACGGTTGTCATCGCTCCCGTCCCGTTTCCCATCGACTCGGCGGACGATGCCCTCGCGGCGATTCTCGGAGCCGCCACGCGCCGGACCCGACTGGCGATGATCGATCACGTGACCAGCCCGACCGCGCTGGTGCTCCCGATCGAGCGCATCGTCCGCGAACTCGAAGCCCTGGGAATCGACACCCTCGTCGACGGCGCCCACGCCCCCGGCATGCTGGATCTCGATCTCAGCGAGATCCGGCCCGCCTGGTATACCGGGAACCTGCACAAGTGGGTCTGCGCACCGAAAGGTGCCGGCTTCCTCTGGACCCGGGAAGATCTGCGCGAGACCACCCGGCCCACCGTGATCAGCCACGGCTGGAACACGCCACGACCGGGATCATCCCGCTATCACGAGCTCTTCGACTGGACCGGCACCTTCGACCCGACCGCTTGGTTGGGTGTACCCGAAGCGATCCGGCATCTCGAAGAAATGCATCCCGACGGGTGGCCGGGCATCCGGCGGGACAACCGTACGATGATCCTCCAAGCCCGCCGCATGCTGACGGATCGCCTTTCGATCCCGCCACCCTGCCCCGAAGAGATGCTGGGCTCGATGGCGACCCTCCCCCTGCCGCCCCCCTTGCACGATCACCCCCCGGTCACCATCGACCCGCTTCAGCTCGAATGGTTCGATCGGCATCGGATCGAGATGCCCATCATGCCCCACGCCGGCCGCCGCTGGTTCCGCATCAGCGCCCACCTCTACAATTCGATCGAGGACTACGAGCGGGTGGTGGAGGTTCTCCGGTAGGGTCGGACGCCCCGGCCGACCTGATCATCCGGCAAGCGGGCGCACCTGACCCCCAGGACGAGCGAGGGCGCTCGTCCCTACCCTTCCTCCGTCGGCGGTGGAAACGGCGCGTCACTGACGATCCAGTCGGCGTTCTTCTCGGTGAAGGTTCCCAGAGTCCACTCGCTGGGGATGAGCGCCACGAGGTGCCCGTGCATGTCCCGCACCAGCTTGACGTCCATCGACAGCTCGGGGAGATCGTCCGGCCCCGTCTCGCCCTCCTTCTTCCGCATCCAGCGGGCAAAGCCCCAGGAGGCATGCTCGATCCGTGTCTCGGCGTCATACTCCCCCTGCAAGCGGTGCTGCAACACCTCGAACTGGAGCGGACCAACCGCCCCCAGCAGCGGGACATAGGCTCCCGTCGTGTCGAGAGGCCGGAACTCGGTGACCACGCCTTCCTTGAGCATCTGGGCGAGACCGGCGCGGAAGCGCTTGAACTTCGCCGTGCTCGCATTGTGGAGGTAGGCGAAACACTCCGGGGCGAAACGCGGGATCTCGTCGAACACCACCTGCTTGTTCGACGACAGCGTGTCACCGATGAGAAAGTCGTGGTTGCCCACGAGCCCGGCGACATCTCCCGCGTAGGCATCATCGACCGTCTCGCGGTCCTGCGCGAAAAGGCGCATCGAGTTCGAGAGTCGGACCCGTTCGCCCGTCCGGGTGTGCACCACGTTCATGTCCCGCTCGAACTTGCCGCTGACGATGCGGATGAAGCTGACCCGGTCGCGATGCTTCGGGTTCATGTTTGCCTGGATCTTGAAGACGAAAGCCGAGAAGTCCTCGCTGGCCGGCTGCACCGCCTCACCGCCGCTCGTCCGCGGCGCCGGCTTCGGCGCGAGGTCGATGAAGCGGTCGAGCAGGAGCTGCACGCCGAAGTTGTTCGCCGCGCTCCCGAAAAAGACCGGGGTCAGCTCACCAGCGGCGACCGCTTCAAGATCAAAGTCCGCCCCGGCGCCGTCGAGGAGGTCCAGTTCCTCCACCACCTGATCGTAAACGTCCTCGTCGAGCTTTTCCCGGACCACCGGGTCCGAAATGTCGCTCACCGACTCCGGCGCCCGGAAGGCCCCTCCCGGCGTGCGCTCGAAGAGGTGGACCTGTCGCTTCTCCCGGTCGAACACCCCGCGGAACCGCGGACCGTCTCCGAGCGGCCAGTTGAGCGGAAACGCATCGATCCCGAGCACGCTCTCGAGATCGTCGAGCAGCTCGAGCGGCGGCCTCGACGGCCGGTCGAGCTTGTTCATGAAGGTGAAGATCGGCACGCCACGGCGCCGGCACACCTCGAACAGCTTGCGCGTCTGGCTCTCGATGCCCTTGCCGGCATCGACCACCATCACCGCGGCATCCACCGCCGTCAGCACCCGATAGGTATCCTCCGAGAAGTCCTTGTGCCCGGGCGTGTCGAGGATGTTGATCACCCGGTCCTTGTAGTCGAACTGGAGTACCGTCGAGCTGACCGAAATTCCCCGTTGCTTTTCCAACTCCATCCAGTCGGAGGTCGTCGCCCGCTGGTTCTTGCGGGCGGTCACGCTGCCGGCGAGCTGCAGGGCGCCCCCGTAGAGCAGGAACTTCTCGGTCAGCGTCGTTTTCCCGGCGTCGGGGTGGGAAATGATGGCGAAGGAACGGCGGCGGGCCACCTCGCGCTCGATTTCAGCGGCGTTGGACATCGTGCGCCGAGGGCGTAGGGACGCCGGCGCCGCGCATCAAGGGCGATCTCCTGCCACGGAGGGAATTACGCGCTCCGACGGCGCCGCACCAGGGGCGCCATTCCAAACACCACCAGCATGGCCAGCGCGGGTTCCGGGACCACGGAAAGCTCGGCACCCCACGGATTCAGCGAGATCACCGATTGATTCTCGGAGAGGCCCTCGGGATCGAGCCAGAAGACGACATCATCCCCGGGGTCGTAGTCCTCGCCTCCCCAATCCGCGATCTCGGCTTCATTGAACCACTGGCTCGTCAGGCTCACGACCTGCGTGGAGCGGCTGTTCAGGGTGCCGTTCGAAGTGTTGTCGCGGACGTAGTAGTTTCCATCCCCGGTGGCTACGCTCGCCACTTCATCGGTCAGCACCTCCCAGATCGCCGCCTGAAGGGCCGATGCTCCGAGGTCTCCGGACGCCCGCGAGGCCTCGTAGTAGTTCTGCACGAGGTAGGCAGCCCGTTTCAGACCACCAGCTCGATAGCCATCGACGCCCTCCGCCAGGTAGCGCGCTTCCGCCGCCCCGAGACTGTGGGCCGAGTACTCGACCACGGTTCCCGAGC
The DNA here is from genome assembly GCA_030431475.1 of Verrucomicrobiia bacterium. Taxonomy (GTDB): domain Bacteria; phylum Verrucomicrobiota; class Verrucomicrobiia; order Verrucomicrobiales; family Akkermansiaceae; genus Haloferula. Next base: position 76,814 of record JAUIJD010000001.1, read on the forward strand.
CGGCGCCGACAAAGCCGGTCTCGGAGTCGATGCAGAAGGCGTTGATCCCCAGCCGACCGTCGTAGGTATCTCCCGAGTCCCCCGTGAAGATCCCCGCACTCTGGGTGTCGATGGGAGGCAGGCTGCCGTCATCCACGAACATCAAACCCAGATCGCCGATGAAGCCCTGATAGTTGCTGGTCCCGTAGTGATCGGCCACGCTCCAGCCGTTAAGACTGCCGTTCACCGAGCCCACCTGGCCGGATACCGGCTCGACCTGATAGATCGCAGCCGAAAGGGGAGACGCCGCCATCGCCGCAAGGATGGGCAGTTTGGCGCGTTGGAGAGGAATCAGAGAGCGGGTTCGGGTGGGACCAAACGAGGGATTCTTCATCGTGTAAGGATGGGGTGCGGTGGCGAACTGCCCGGATTTCGCCGCGAGATCAACTAATTATATAAGATTTCTTAATAGCACTGACAAGTTGATCAATTATTTTCAAAAAAGTGAGGGTTGCTGTTCGCGGCAGACCCTTCCTCCCCCCGTTGAAGCTCGCTTGTGTCCTCGCCCCAGCCGGTCAGAATCCTGCCGATGTCTCATCGATTTCTCAACATGGTGACCGGATGCCTGTTGGTCGGCGTTGGCACCGCGAGCGCTCGCGAATGGAGTTTCGCCGGCATGGACCAGCGGCTCGAAGCCGAGTTCGTCACATTCAGCAACGGCTACGTGGTCCTCACCGGCCCGAACGGTCAGAGCTTCGAGGTCTCGCTCGACAAGTTCCGTCCGGCGGACCGCCGCTTCATTGAACTTCTCGCCAAGGCCCCGGAAGAGCCGAAGCCCCTCCCGGCGCCGAAGAAGACCTACGAGAGTCCGCGCGACTACCGGGTGCGTGAGGCCGACGTCCTGCGCGGGGAGTTTCTGGAGCCCGCGTCAGGCGAAGTGTTGTGGGTCGAGGGTGCGGACGACCCGCTGGGAGGCTCGTGGCTTCACTTCACCGCGACGGATTCCGCGCTGATCCTTCCCTCGGTGCCTCCCGGGCGATTCCAGGAGAAATATCTCGACCGGATTCTCGTCGGCGACGCTCCGGCCCGACCCAGCACCAACCTGCGGCTCGAGGCCCATGCCGACGGCACCATCGTGCTGCCCCACCCCCCCGACTTTCCCGGACTGGTCGGCTACGCCGCCGCCTCCCGGTCCGGCACCACGCAGGACTTCGTCAGTTGGCAAAGCTATGGCGACGAGGAAATCGAGTCGTGCGGATCCTTCGTCCTCCGCCGGGGCTACATGGCGACGCTGGCGGAGAATCCCGACGGGACCGGCGGCAGCCGCAACTACGTCGCTCAGGATCACGACGTGGTGATCTCCAAGCTGCCCAAAGAGCTGGGCAACGGCGTGCGTTTCATCCGGGTGTTCCCGTGGCGCTGGACCGGCAAGAAAGGCATCGCCGGGGGCATCCACCAGCCCATCGACGCCAAGTGGTTCTACAACTGGAACATCAGCGATCGCTCGACCCCGACCACCGAGTACGTCGCCATCCGCCAGAACCAGCACTGGCCCGGCCTCGGGCAGGACTGGCGACAGCGGGGCGTCAACCACCTCCTCGGTCTCAACGAGCCGGACAAGAAGGATCAGGCGAACATGAGTGTCGATGCCGCCATCCAGCTCTGGCCCCACCTCCAGAAGACGGGACTGCGGCTCGGCTCTCCCTCGACCTCCGACGGCGGCCTGAACTGGCTCTACCAGTTCATGGAACGGGCGGACCGCGAAGGCCTGCGCGTCGATTTTGTCGCCGTCCACTACTACCGCGCGGTCCCGAATCCCGGCGACGAACGCTCGGCGGCCGAGCAGATGCGGCGCTTCCTCGAGGACATCCACAAGCGCACGGGCCGGCCGCTCTGGGTGACCGAGTGGAACAACGGCGCCAACTGGACCGGGCACCCGGATCCGAATCCCGAGCAGCAGGCGGCCGCGATCAAGGCGATGATCGAGATGATGGACGAAGCGCCCTTCGTCGAACGCTACGCTCCCTTCAACTGGGTCGAAGCCTGCCGCGAACTGGTGCGCAAGGACAACTCGCTCACGCCCGCCGGGGAGGCCTACCGCGACCACCGCTCCCCCCTCGCCTTCACCCAGCCCCGATCCCAGCGGTAGCCGTTCCGCGCGCTCCAAAGGCGGGCCGCCTTTTTCATCGCTTCTTCACGAACTCTTCCGTTAGTCCCTTACCCGCACTCCAGCATCCGAATCATGGAATTCGCCTCCGAAACCGAAGTCGCCGAAGCCGGCAAACACGTCCGCTCCCTCACCGCCGCCCTCAACCAGGTGCTCTTCGGACAGGAGGAATTGATCGGGCTGGTCCTCACCGGAGTCCTCGCCCGCGGCCACATCCTCCTCGAGGGTCTCCCCGGTCTCGGAAAAACGGAGCTGGTCAAGGGGCTGTCGAAGACGCTGAAGCTCGACAACAAGCGCATCCAGTTCACCCCCGACCTGCTGCCCGGCGACATCACCGGCAACCCGGTGCTTCAGGAGGTCGACGGACGCCGCTCCTTCGTCTTCCAGCCCGGCCCGCTCTTCACCAACATCGTGCTCGCGGACGAGATCAACCGGGCCTCGCCGAAGACCCAGTCTGCCCTGCTCGAGGCGATGCAGGAGCGCCGCGTCACGGTGATCGGCGAAACCCACGAGCTGCCCCGGCCCTTCTTCGTCCTCGCCACCCAGAACCCCATCGAACTCGAGGGCACCTACCCGCTTCCCGAAGCACAGCTCGACCGCTTCCTCTTCAAGCTCGAGGTCACCCGCAACGACGTCGGCACCCTGGAGCGGATCGTCAACCATCGCGAGCTCGGCACCGAACCGCAGATCGAGGCGATCATGGACGCCTCCACGCTCAACGACACGCTCGCCCTGGTGCGGAGGATTTTCCTCCCCGACGTGGTGGCGAATTACATTGCCCGGCTGGTCGACGCCACCCATCCCGGCCAGTCGTCGGCGGCCCGCGGCATCCGCTACGGCGCCAGCCCGCGCGCGGCCCTTTCGCTCGCGTCCGCCGCCAAGGCGCGCGCCCTGATGAACGAGCGCACCAACGCCTCCTTCGAGGACGTCCGCTTCGTCGCCCCGGCGGTGCTCCGTCACCGGGTGGTGCTCGAGTACAACGCCCGCGTCGAAGGCCTCACCCAGAACGATGTCGTGCGGTCCGTCCTTGAGGAGGTCCCGGCCCAGTCGGGCGCCACTCCCAAGACCCTCAACCAGACCGCCTGATCCGACCATGATGCGCCGAATCCTCTGCGCCGGGTTGCTGCTCGCGCCACTCCTGCCTGCGCAGGAGCCCCTTTTCGCCCAAAGTCCCCGGGCCACCCACCCGAAGGACAAGACCCGCATCGAGGTCGAGGCGCTGTTCAGCATGCCCCCTCCCACTGGCTACCTTCCGGTGCGGGTCACCGCGGTCAACCAGCGGGAAACCGACGGCCGTTTGCGCTTCAGCACCTTCTCGCAGAGCGGGGTCGAGCCTGAAGACAGCGCGATGGAGTCCGAGTTCTCACTCGACAGTCCCGCCGGAGGTACCGTCACCCGCGACCTGCTGGTTCCGCTGACGACCCGCTTCGAGACCTCGGGCTACGGCGGGACATCCGTCCGGGTCAACATGTCTGGCAGCTTCGGCAGCAACAGCGGCAGCCTCAACTGCGGCTTCCATCCCGACGGGCCGGCCATCCTGATGAGCGAGCCGCTCTTCACACCCAACTCGTCCAGCCTCGACGCCGAACTCAACCGCTCCCGTCGGGGCGGCTACGGGAGCTTCACCTTCGCGTCCAAGTTCACCGCCTCGATGATGCCCGAGGACTGGCGCGCCTACTCGGGCTACGACGTCATGGTGCTGACCGACAACGACTGGAACCTTCTCCCGCCCGGCGCCCGCGCCGCGGTGCTGCAGTGGGTCCGCCTCGGCGGCGTCGTCAGCATCTACCGCCAGACTTCCACAAACTTCGCCTCGCTCGGAATCGAGGCCGAAGGGAGCGGCGATCAGACCGGCTACGGCCTCGGCCGCATCGAACTCCTCAAGCTGTCAGGTACCGCGCTGGACGCACCTCGCACCGTGAGCCGCTACCACAGCCGCCCGGGCGTCGCCATCGAGGGGCTCAACGAGAGCATCACCGAGGACTACCACTCAAGCTGGCCGCTCCAGGACGAGTTCGGAAAGCAGAAGTTCGACTACGCCATCTTCATCATCGTCCTGATCGCCTTCGGCGTGCTCGTCGGCCCCATCAACCTCTTCGTCTTCGCCAAGTCCGGCAAGCGCCACAAGCTGTTCATCACCACGCCCATCATTTCCGTCGCCACCAGCGCCCTGCTGATCGGCATGATCCTGCTGCGCGACGGCACCGGGGGACGCGGCGCCCGCATCGCCCTGATCGAGGTGCGGCCGGAGAACGGCGAGAACCGCGCCTACGTCATCCAGGAGCAGGTGACCCGCACCGGCGTCCTGCTCGGCGCCTCCTTTGAAATCGGGGAAGACGTGGCGATCACGCCGGTCCCGATCGCCGACAGCGCCTGGGCCCGCCTCACGCCCGGCGTCGGCGGAGCGGGCATGCGCTTCACCTCGAGCTTCAGCGACGAGGGCATGAAGGCCGGGGGCGACTGGTTCCAGAGCCGCTCCGAACAGGGTCAGTTGATCCGCGCGGTCGTCCCGACGCGGGGGCGGATCGAACTCAAGGGCGGCGGCGGCGCGCCGACCTTCGTCTCGACCTACGACTTCCCGATCGAACGGCTTTACTACGCCGACCGTAGCAATGGCTACTGGCTGGTGAAGGACCTGGAGGCCGGCAAGGCGGCCGCCGGCACCACCATCAGCGAGTCCGACTACCGGGCCGCGGTCGCCGACGAGGCCCGGCGACTCGCCCGACGCCAGCGGGAGCAGCTCAACCGCGTCTCCAAGCGCGCCGACCACTACGTGGCCATCACCAGCGAGCCGCCCGCCATCGAGACCTTCGGCGCCATCCGCTGGGTCGACGAACGAGCCATCCTCACCGGACCCGTGCTGCGCTGAAACTTCAAAAGTGAAACTCGAAATCTCAATGACGATGAAGTCCGGCGATCAGCGTGACATCAAACCCTACGATCTCGAGGAGCGGACCTATGAGTTTGCTCTGCGTACACGCTTGTTTCTGAAAGGACGGAAATGGGACCCGGTGTCCTGGCCGGATGTCCGGCAGTTGCTGCGATCATCGGGCTCGGTGGCGGCCAACTACATCGAGTTCATCGAAGGAGTCAGCGATGACGACAAAACCTACCGACTCCGTATTTCAAAGAAAGAGGCACGCGAATCGGGTCTCTGGATGCGATTGATTTCCGACTGCAACGAGATTCCTGACGAAACGGGCGAGTTGCTCGATTCTCTCATGCAGGAGGCGGACGAACTTGTGCGAATCCTGGCCTCCATCATCCGCAAGCGCGTGTCCTGACCCGTTGAGGTTTCAAGTTTAGACGTTCAAGTTTCCATGTCCGCCCACGCCATCCGCGTCCACAACCTCTACCGCTACTTCGGCCAGCTGAAGGCCGTCAACGGCGTGTCCTTCGAGATCCCCCACGGCTCCGTGTGCGGCTTTGTCGGCGCCAACGGTGCCGGCAAGACCACCACCATGCGGATCCTCGCGTCGCTCGACTACCCGACCATGGGACTCGCCGAGATCTGCGGGATCAACGTCGTCCACCACCCCGAGCAGGTCCGGCGACTGATCGGATGGATGCCGGACCACTTCGGGAACTACGACCACATGACGGTGCTCGAGTATCTCGACTTCTACGCCCGGGCCTTCGGCTACTCCGGAAAGGAGCGCCGGACCCGGGTGCAGGAGGTCATGGAGTTCACCGACCTGATCCCGCTGGCGGAGCGCTTCTCCAACAAGCTCTCCAAGGGCATGACCCAGCGCCTCTGCCTCGGCCGGGCCCTTCTCCACGACCCGCAGGTCCTGATCATGGACGAGCCCGCCGCCGGCCTCGATCCGAAGGCGCGCGTCGAGCTCAAGCACCTCATCCGCGTGCTCGCCGACGAGGGAAAGACCATCTTCATCTCCTCGCACATCCTCTCCGAGCTGGGGGAGATGTGCGACTCCCTGCTCTTCATCAACGCCGGCCGCATCGTCCACCATGGCGATGCCGAGTCGCTCAAGCTCGGCACCGACGGCACCGGCGGCATGCTCTTCGACGTGCAGGTGGTCGGCGACCCCGAGGCGCTCTCGGAGTGGTGCCTGGTGAATCCCTACGCCGAGTTCCTGGAAAGCCGTAAACGGGGCGGGCGGATCCGCATCGAGGGCGACGCCCCGGAGAAGGCCGCCGATGTCCTCGCTCGGATGGTCCGCGACGGCCTCAAGGTGGTCGAGTTCCACAAGGAGCAGCGCAACCTGGAGGATGCCTTCATCGACATGCTCGGTCGCATCGACCGGGGCGAGGAGGCCCAACCTCCCGTGATGCCCTCGCAGCCGGAGCCCTCGTTCACTCCCACCGCCGAGGCCCCGGACACCCCCACTCCCCAAGCCTGAGCCCGTGTCCGACACCGCCGCCACCGCCGAGTCCCCTCCTCCCCAGCCGCTGGTCGCCGACCGGCTGGCGGATTTCAGCGACAAGCTGTCGCCGATGCTGGTCAAGGAGCTTCGCCAGGGACTGCGGGCGAAGACTTTCGTGATCGTCTTCCTGACGCTCCAGGGTCTGCTCCTGCTCGTGCTGCTCTCCGCGGTGGCCGCGTCGGCGCAACCCCAGCGCGCCGGCGGTGCGATCTCGGGAATCATCTTCATGTTCTATGCGCTGGCGCTGCTGGTCATCCAGCCGATCCGCGGCATCGGCACGCTCCACCGGGAGGTTCAGGGGAAGACGATCGAGCTCATGGTGCTGACGCGCCTCAGCGCCTGGAAGATCGTCCTCGGCAAGTGGATCTCCATCGTCAGCCAGTCGGCGCTCATCCTCGCCGCGATCGTTCCCTACCTCATCCTCCGCTACTGGTTCGGCGACATGAACCTCTTCGGCGAACTCTCGCTGATGCTGCTGGTCTTTGTCGCGTCGGCGGTGCTGACCGCCGTCGTGGTCGGCATCTCCTGCGTCCCGTCGGTCCTGCTGCGCGGGCTCGTTCCGCTGCTCGCGGGCGGTTTCGGACTCTTCATCATTCCCCGCCTCTGTTTCGGTCGCCCGTTTGAGGACATGGTCTCGGTGGCGGCCCTGCAGACCTCGGAGCACTTCTGGGGCGTCACCATCAGCATGCTTTGCGCCCTCTACGTCGGCTGGACCTCGTTGGGAATCGGCGCCGGCATGATCGCGCCGGCCGCCGAGAACCACGCCACGCTGAAGCGCTCCATCACACTCGGCCTCCTCATCCTGCTCATTCCCATCGGAGCTTTCGCGCCGGTCCACCCCGAGGCACTCGCGGTGCTCGTCGCCGTGATTCTGGTTCCCTCCATCGCCCTCGCCCTCACCGAGAACTTCAATCTCATGCCGCCGATCTGCGGTCCCTTCGTGCGACGCGGCCCCGCCGGCCGGATCGCCGGGCGACTGCTCTACCCGGGTTGGCCCTCCGGGGTGCTCTTCTCGGGGGGGGCGGTCGCGCTCGGCGTGGGCAGCGTCTGGCTCGCCATCGACGGGCCGATGGACCGCGAGTTCACGATTGTGCTGATCTCGCTGCTTGGATCGCTCCTGATGCCCGCCGTGATCACCGTGATCTTCGATCGCAAGATCAAGAGTCGCTTCACCACTTACCTTCTCCTGTTCGCCGCCGGCGCGATCGTCACCTTCGTTCTCGGCTTCATCGCGGCCTCGCTGGATGGCGGCTCCCGGGGCTTTCTCTGGTTCTTCGCCTGGCTCCCCCAGACCTTCATCGCGATGACCGCCTTCCCGCGCGATTTTGATCGCGACACCCTGACCCTGGTGTCCGCCACCGTCAGCGGTGCCTACCTGCTGATCCTCGTCCCGCTGGCCCTGATGCACTTCCGCAGGATCTCCGAGGTTGAATCCGAAATCGAGGAGGTCGCATGACGGAGGAGGAGCTGAGTCGATCCCACGCGCGGGCGCTCGCCGCCGCCGGCCGACTGCGCCTGCCGCTCCGGTCGAAGGTGTGGAAGGGACAGGCGGGTGAGTTTCTCGGCGCCGGTGTCGGTTCATCCCTCGATTTCCAGGACCACCGCAACTACGTCCCCGGTGACGACCCACGCCATATCAACTGGCAGGCCTACGCCCGGACCGGTCACTACACGATGAAGCTCTATCGCGAAGAGGTTCGTCCGGTGGTGGATGTGGTCCTCGACGCGTCGGACTCGATGTTCTTCGAACCCGGGAAATCCAACCGCACGGCCGAACTCTTCTACTTCGCCGTCGAGTCCGCCCGGCGTTCCGGTGCGGCCACCTCGGTCCACCTGGTGCGTGGCGACACCGTGCGCCCGCTGCTACCCGAGGGCCTGTCGACCCACCGGTGGATCGACGACATCCGCTCGATGAAGTCCGAGGATCCCGCGGCCCTCCCCGATCTCTCGCGCATCCCCTTCCGTCAGAACGCCATCCGCGTCTTTGTTTCCGACCTGCTTTTCGCCGGCGATCCCGACCCCTGCATGCGGTTGCTGGCGGCGCGTCACGGCTCGCCGATTCTGCTCGTTCCCTTCACCCGGTCCGAGGCCGATCCCGAGTGGAGCGGCAACTACGAATTCATCGACGCCGAGCGGCGCAGCCGTCACCCCCATCGGGTCGAGCCATCGGTCCTGCGTCGCTACAAGGAGACCTACGCCAACCACTTCACCCTCTGGAAGAACGCCTGCCAGCGTCACCAGAGCGCCCTCGCACGAATCCCGAGCGAGACCGACCTGCAGACCTCGCTCTTCGCGGAAGCCGTGCCGTCGGGCGCCCTGGAGATCATCAACTGAACCATGCTCACCCTCGCCAATCCCGCCGGACTCTGGGCGCTGCTCGGCATTCCCGCCGTGCTCGCGATCCACTTCCTGCAGCGTCGTGCGAAGGACCTGCCCATCTCGACCCTGTTTTTGCTCGAGAAGACGCAGCGGGAATCGATCAGCGGTCGCCGTTTCGACCGGCTCATGAACTCCGTCCCCCTGTGGATGCAGCTTCTGGCCGTCCTGCTCCTCACCTGGATCCTCGCCGAGCCGCGGTATCAGAAGGCCCGCAGCACCCAGCGGGTCGCGGTCGTCCTGGACGCCTCCGCTTCCATGAGCGTGTTCAAGGACGCGCTGAAGGAGGCGTTGACCCGGGAGCTGCCCGACCTGCAGGGACCCGCAGCCGCGCTGGAGCTGACCCTGCTCGAATCCACCGGTGATCTGGCCAAGCTCTACACGGGCGACTCGACCGATGAAGCGCTCGCCCGTCTCGATGAATGGAATCCGACCTCGGGCCTCGTCGATCCAACCGCCGCCCTGCGGCTGGGTCGATCCCTGGTCGGCCGCGAGGGCACCGTCGTCTATGCCACCGACACCCCGCACGAGGCGCTGCCCTTCGATGCGCGCCTGCTCGCCGTCGGCGAACCGGTCGACAACGTCGGCATCACCGGCGTGCGCTTCGAGCGGAAGGAGGGCGCCATCGTGTGGACGGCGGTGGTCCGGAATTACTCGGACGCCCCCGCGACCCGCTCGTGGTCGCTGACCCTCCCCGATGGCAAGCGCACCGAACCGAAGTCGTTCGAGCTCGACGGGGGTTCACTGGCTTCCCTGCAGGCGGCGTTCCCCACGGAGGCGGAACGGGTCGTGCTCGAACTGTCGCCCGACCGCTTCACGCTCGATGACCGCATGCCCATGGTCGCGCCGTCACCGAAGGTCATCGGACTCTTCTCCTCGACCTCTCCGGAGTTCGCGAAGCTCGCGGAACGCATGGTGCGATCGCTCGACGCGGTCGAGCCCACGAATGACGCATCCCTCGCCGACCTCGCCCTCGTTTCCTACGATCCGCTCGCCCCGGTCCTGCCCGACGGAAACGCCGCGGTCTTCGTCAACGACGACACCCGGGCCGGCTCGTATCTCAAGGGAGGCATCGTCGCCGAGGCCCACCCGCTCGTCGCCGGGCTCAACTGGCAGTCCCTGCTCGTCCGTGAATCGATCCAGCTCGAGCGGCGACCCACCGACGACGTGCTGCTCTGGCAGGACACCCGTCCGCTGATCTTCCTCCGCGACCTCCAACCCACCGAGGACTCGGCGGGCGGACGACAACTCTGCTTCAACTTCGACCTCCGAAAGTCGAATGCCGCCCAGCAACCGGCCTTCATCATCTGCCTCCACCGCTTCGTCGAGAGCATCCGGGACCGCAAGGTCGCGCAGGTACGGATGTCCCTCGAAACCTCGCAGCCGGTGCAGCTGGCCGCCCGCGCGGAAACGCCGGTCACCCTGAGCCAACTCGATCTCGATGGCCGGGCCTCCGGCTCCCGCACGCTGCCTCCGGCCCAACTCCTCAGGTTCCGCGCCCCGGAGGTCCCCGGTTTCGTCAAGGTCCGGCAGGGTGACACCAAGCTCCTCGATGCCGCCGTCTACTTCGCCGACACCCGCGAAGCCGACTTCCGCGGGTGCGACACCGACAGCTCCCTCGGAGGCTCCGGCGCCGCCGCCATCGAGCGACACACCGAACAGGACCACTGGTGGCGACTCTGGCTCCTGCTGCTTCTCGCCGCCCTCCTGGTCTCATGGTATTTCTCGAAGGACGGCCCCCGCGAGAAGGCCGAGCCATCCGATCCCGCCCCGGAGAGTTCAACCCCGAAGGTCACCGCCTGATCCATTCCCGAGCCCTGCCACGCCCAACCGACTTCCATGCATTTCACCTCTCCAGAGTGGTTTCTCCTCATTCCCGCCGTGCTGTTCATCGGCTGGTTCTGGAAACGCCTCCGCCTCTTCTCCCCACTCCGGCTCATCCTGGTCGTGCTGGCGGCCTTCACGCTCGCCGATCCCCGGATGACCCTCCGGGACGACTCGCTCGACCTCTGGGTCCTGCTCGACCGCTCCGAGTCCACCGAGGACCTCGTGGATCTCGGACTTCCCGAATGGGAGCGCCTGCTGGAGAAGTCGAAGCCGTCGAGGCGCGACCGCATGATCCTGCTCGACTACGCCGCCGAGATCGTCGAGCACGGCAAGGATGGCGCCACCTTCACCGGCTCGCGGAAGCTCACCCGCACCGAACTTGCGCTGTCCCACGTCACCGCCCTGGCCGACGACGACAAACCCTCGAGGGTCCTGCTCTTCACCGATGGCTTTTCGACCGAACCCCTCGAGAAGGCGGCCGACCGGCTCGAAGCGCAGGGCATCCCCCTCGATTTCCGCCTGATCCGCGACGAGACCCTCGACGATTTCCGCATCTCCCGCATCGACCTTCCCGAACGGGTCCAGACCGGGGAACCCTACCTGCTCGCCGTCACGGTCCGCGGCTCGATCGATGGCAAGGTGCCGGTCGTCGTCAGGCGTGCCGGTCAGGTGCTGGTCGAGACCGAGGTCGAGCTCGTCAACGGGGTCGGGCGGGCGGAGTTCACCGACCGCATCCCCGTCGGGGGATCCTTCGAGTACGAGGCCGAAGTCGTTCCGGAAACCGATGCGCACCCGGGCAACAACCGGGCCTCCCGTTGGATTGAGATCACCGGCGGCCCACGGGTCCTGGTGGTGACCAACTACGCCGACGATCCGCTCGTCGAGGTGCTGAAAACGCAGGAGTTCACCGTCGACGTCGAGACCGACTCCCTCCAGTTGCAGCCGGGACGGCTTTCCGGGGCCCGCGCGGTCATCTTCAACAACATCCCGGCCCACGAGGTCCCGCAGGACTTCCTCGATGCCGTGGATTTCTTCGTGCGTGAGCAGGCCGGCGGATTCCTGATGGTCGGTGGCAAGCAGTCCTTCGGTTCGGGCGGCTACTTCCAGTCGTCCATCGATCCCCTCCTGCCGGTCTCGATGGAGCTGAAAACCGAGCACCGCAAACTCTCCGTGGCCCTCGCGATCGTCCTCGACCGTTCCGGATCGATGTCGGTGGGCGTCGCCGGTGGAAAGACCAAGATGGACCTCGCCAACAACGGCGCGGCCAACGCCATCGACCTCCTCGGACCGATGGACCGGGTGACGGTGTTCGCGGTGGACAGCGCGCCGCACACCATCATCCCGCTGACCCAGATCCGGAACGACAAGAACCAGCTGATGGCCCGGGCCCGCAAGGTGCAGTCCCAGGGTGGCGGCATCTTCGTCTACGAGGGGCTCAAGGCGGCGTGGGACGAGCTCAAGAAGGCGAACGTCGGCACCCGGCACGTGATCCTCTTCTCCGATGCCGCCGACTCCGAGGAGCCCGGAGACTACAAACGCCTGCTGAAGGAGATGAAGACCGAGGGGGCCAGCGTCTCGGTGATCGCCCTCGGCACCAAGGCCGATCCCGATGCGAAGCTGCTCGAGGACATCGCGAAGCGGGGCGACGGCCGGATCTTCTTCTCCGACCGCGCCGTCGACATCCCGAAGATCTTCGCCCAGGAAACGGTGACGATCGCCCGCTCGGCGTTCGTCGACGAACCGGTCGGTGCCCAGGCGACCGGTCGGTGGGCCGAGGTATCACCGAAGCTCCTCGACTGGCTGCCCCAGGCAGGCGGCTACAACCTTTCCTACGCCCGCGAGGATGCCACCACCTCGCTGGTCACCACCGACGAGTACCTCGCGCCCCTCGTCGCCCATGCCCGTCGAGGTCTCGGTCGCACGGCGGCGGTGAGCTTCCCCCTCGGTGGCGAGCACTCGGAGCCCGCCCGTGCCTGGGAGGGATACGGCGACTTCGTGCAGACCCTGACCCGGTGGCTGATGGGGCTGGAGCTCCCGCCGGGCATCGGATTGCGCCACCGCCTCGACGGCACCCGCCTGACCCTCGACCTCCTCTACGATCCCGAAATGTGGAGCGACAAGCTGGCGGCCACTCCACCCGGCATCCGACTTCTCGAGAGCGGCGCCGGCAACACCGCCTACGAAATCCCGTGGCGGCGCATCGAGCCCGGGCACTTCTCGGTCAGCCGCGATCTCGATGAAGGTGCCATCGTCCGCGGTGCGGTTCGGGTCGGTCCTCATGCGATTCCGTTCGGGCCGCTCACGGTGGGCAGCTCCGTCGAGTGGGCCTTCGAGCCGGAGCGGCTCGAGGAGCTGCGGACGGTGTCGGCTCAAACCGGTGGACGCGAACTGCTCGATCTCGCCGAGGCATGGCTGCGGCCGCCGCACGACCACGAGATCAGTCTCCGCCTCTGGCTCGCGCTCGGTCTTTTGGTGCTGATCATTGCCGAGGCCCTCCTGACGCGCACGGGCTGGCGCCTGCCACTTCCCGGCCTTCCCCGCTTCGAACGCACTCCGAAGGTGAGCAAGGAGAAGGTCATCCGCGAGACACCCCGGCGACCGGAGCCCGAACCCGAGACCTCAGCGCCCGAGACCGACACCCCGCCAAGCGAACGCCGCTCCCGCTACCAACGAGCAAAGGATCGGCGCTAGGCCGCGCTTCAGGGACTGGTGGTGCTCAACGTGTAGCCGCCGACTTCCCCCTCATACGCGGTCGAAACGCGAATGAGGTAATCGGTGGAGCCCGAGACGACGAAGGTGACCTCCGAATTGACGTCGAATGCTCGATCGTCGTTCTCCGCCACGATTGCCCCGGTCGCCGCATTGATCACGTAGAGCCATGGATCCAGCACCGCCGTATTGTCGGAGATCAACGTCACGGTGACGGTTTGTCCGGCGGTCACGCCGGTCAGCTCGTAGTCATCCGCGTAGTAGCCCGAGTAATTCGGATCGAAGGGATCCGAGGTGGCCAGCGCACCGGACAGCGAATCGGGAACGCCGATCGTCGGGGCGGCCACCGGCACGCTGAGATCGAGGGTGTAGGCGCCCGTTTCATCGGCGAACGCGCTCGTCACTCTCACCACATAGGCCATGCCCTCGACCGGATACAGGGTCAGCTGCGAATTCAGTCCACCTCCCCCGTCATCGTTGGAGGCAATCAGAAGATCGGTTTCGGCACTCACCACCTCGAGAAACGCATCAAAGGCACTGGATTGGAGGGAGATGGTGACCGGCGAGGTCAGGCCCTCGAGCCGGAAGTCGTCGGCATAGATGTTCAGAGGCTCCCAAAGCGGATCGAGACCGTCGGTGATGGCGAGCGCACCCGCGGTCGAAGACGGCACACTGAGCGAAGGAAGCGTCATGTAGTCGGCGAGGGGAAGTGCGCCGAGAAGGAAGCTCCCGGTTTCGCCATCACTGAAGCTCGTGACCCGCAGCCGATACTCGCTCACCGCACCCGAAGCCGTGAACTCCAGCACCTCATCCGTGCCGGTGGCACCGACACCCCCATCGTTGTCCGCGACGACGAGCGGCGTCCCCGGGACCGAGGCATCGAACAACTCAAGCCGCACATCGAACGCGGAGGAACGCCCGGTCAGCCGGTAGCTGGTTCCCCCGACCACATCGACGAGACGATACTCCTTCGTTCGGCGCGAAGGATAATCGGGATGAGGAAGATCGTCGTCGGTCAGCGATCCGTGGGCGCGACCTTCGACCGACAAGCTCCGGACACCCGGGACCAGCGCACCGGACGGTACGGCACTCGCCCTGAGAAAGCCGCGCGGATCACCCGCCCATTGGAGAGAGCTGGCCACCACTTCGCGGGCCAGCGGATCCCCCGGCACGGGGTCGTCGATGACAATCCGATCCACCAGAGCAGCTTCCGTCCACCCCGTGAGATCCCCGCTCCATCCGAGCTGATAGTCGACCTCGGACGTATCCCCGAGGATCCGCAGACGGAGCGCCTGCTCGATGAGCTCGCCGGCATCGTAGGCTTCGTAGCGAGGAGCAAAACCACCTCCGCCGGGCGGAAGCCGGAAGGCATAGTGGCCGAAGTGATCCATCCCGTCCCCCTCCGGGTCGCGCATCTCTCCGACCACTCCGGTCGTCGCTTCCCAGGCGCTGTAGCCAGGGTAAAGGTGATCCATGACGAAGCGCCGGAACAGGCTCACCCGGGTGTAGATCCCGTAGGCATCAGGGTCGGCACAACCGATCCCGAAGCTCGTGATACCGGCCAGAGCCCAGCCCCCGAGGTCGGGCGCCGGGACCGCCAACGGGCCGCCGCTGTCCCCGCTGCACGAGTCCACCCCTCCTGCGGCGAGTCCCGCCGGAAGCATGGTCCCCAGAAGGGATCCCGAATAGGCGGCCGTTGCATTCGCCGTGGCGAGACTGACGATGGGGACATCCGCGTCCTGAAGGATCTGCGCGTAGCTGCCCTCCCCGCTCGTATCACCCCATCCGATGATTCTTGAGACGACTCCGGGAACATCCAACGTGGGATCATCGATCAACGGCAGCGGTGTGTAGGACGGATCCGCCGGCACCGAAAGACGCAGCAGCGCGATGTCCGAGTCGGTGTTCGTATCCTTGTAGTCGGGATGCACGATGATCTCCTCGACCGCAATTCGCTGGTAAGTGGTATCGGTCGAAAGATTGCCCCCACCGAGCAGCACATCCACCTCATCCGGCTCCGAACCCAGCACGCAGTGGGCGGCTGTCACCACCCACCGGGGATGCACCAGCGTTCCTCCGCAGAACTGGGCCTGGTAGAGATCGGACTCGCCGCTGCTGAGGAGTGCCACCATCCAGGGATAGGTCCCCTCGACCACATCGTTTCCGCCGATGATCTTCTGCCCGCGGGGAAGCTCGACCCACTTGCCGTCCTCCACCTCCTCGACCTGCTTCTTGCCGACCCGCTTCTTGTCGTGCGGCACTCCCGGCTTCCCGGGCCTCGTCACATGCCTTGAGAAATGCTGGTCCCTCGCCCCTTCCTTCGCATGAAGAAACCCGGGGGATCCACTCCAGAAAAGGAGGCACAGCACAAAAGAGACCGAGGCAGTCGACGCATACCGTTTCATCACGCTTGTCAAAAGTTCGGATCACGCTAGGCGACCGATCGACTCGAGGTCGAGACGTTTTCCGCCGGAGACCGTGCCGGATTCGACTCACGAGAGCTTCCGGATCGCCTGACACACGGCGGGAAACAACTGCTTCTTCCGGCTCACGACCCCGGGCGCATCGTAGCACCCCGGGCTCACCTGCTCGAAGGGAAGGCTCCGTAGAAGCCGCTCGTCGCCGGCGGCGAGGACCACGCTGTGGTGGCGCGCGATATCCGTCACGGCGAGCACGGCGAGGTCGAACCCCTCCTCGGCCGCGAGCGTGCCGAGTGCCTGCATGAGCTCCTCTTTCCGGTGCTCGAACGCCTGAAGGCCGAGTTCCTCGATCTGGGCGATCGTGACCTTCACCCCGTCGTCGTCGAAGGCCTTGCGATCGGCGTTGAGCACTTCATCCGCGTCGCCCTTGGCGAGCAGCGAACCGACCGCGAAAAACTCCTTCTTGAAACTCTCGGGGTCGATCTTCGCGAGACCGCTGAGCCAGTTGAGCATGGTGCGGTCGAGCTCGGTCGTGGTCGGCGACGTCAGGCAAAGGGTGTCGGAAATGATGCCGGCACAGAGACACATCGCGGCCCCGGGTGAGGGCTCGAGGTCCCGGTGCTCGAACTTCCGAGCCACCAGCGTCGATGTCGACCCCACCGGTTCGTTGAGGAAGCGGATCGGTTCACGCGACACGAGATCCCCGGCCAGGCGGTGGTGGTCGACCACCTCCACGACCCGCGCCTCGTCCACTCCCTGGACCGCCTGCGCGAACTCGTTGTGATCCACCAGCGCGACCCGCATGCGGGGGGGATCCACCAGGTCCGACTTGGAAAGCACCCCAACCATGACCTCGGTGACCGGATCGATGACCGGAAAGAGATCCTGATCGAACATCGCCACCGATTTCCTCAGCCGGGATACCGGCTCACCCGATCGCACGGATTGAAAGTCGGAAACCATCACCAGATCCACCGTCCTCGAACAGCGGATCAGGGTGGTCGAGCTCGCGGTGTCCTGACGGCACCGGAGGACCACCACCCCCTTCTCGCGGGCGAGCTTCCGCAAGGGTTCGTCGATGTCGTTCCCGCCGGTGACCAGCAGCGCGCGCACGCCCCGGTCGATCGCGTAGTGCTGGACGACCGGACGATCGCCACAGACGACGAGGTAGCGATCGACGTTGCCTTCTCGCGTCGCGGACTTGAGCCGACGGTCGACCGTCGACTGGGACGAGGCGCCGACCAGCATCACGAGGTCCTCCTGCTCCCGTCCCTCGGGAAGCGGCGCGCCCACCGACTCCGCTCCGAGGGTCTCGGTGATCTTGCTCAGCGACACGTGGACGGTCCGCGTTTTCATCTCCGAGACATCCCCGGGCAGCAACAGCTCGAGCAGATCACGATAGCGGAGCACCCCGATCGGCCGCCCTTCGTCGTCCTTCACCGGAACGCATCGAACGTCGTGGTCGAGCATTGACCGGTAGGCCTGAAAGAACGTGTCCGACGGCTCGGCACAGATCACGTCCTGCTGGCAGATCATTCCCGCGGTTGCCCGCACATCGGTGACGAGGGGCGGCTCCTCGACTCCTGCCTTCTCCAGTACCCAGGCGGTGCGTGCGGGAACCGATCCGCAGCGGGCGGCGACCGCGTCGGGCTCCCCCGTGCGCCGGAGCAACTCGGCATGACCGATCGCCGAGCAGATCGCATCGGTGTCCGGGTTCCGGTGGCCGATGACGTAGTAGGGAAGGCGCGGCGATTCCATGGTCCGGGTCACATGCGTTCCGGGCAGCGGACTCCGAGCAACCCGAGACCATGGCTGAGCACACGGGATGCCAGCTCGCAAAGGGCAAGCCGACTGTCGCGGATGTCGGACCGGTCGGCGCGCAGCACCGGACAAGCCTCGAAGAACGAGTGGAACGCCCGCGCGAGCTCCAGGAGATAGGTCGCGAGGAGGTTCGGACGATGGTCCTCCAGCACCGTGGGCAGAATCTCGCCGTAGCGAAGAGCAAGCCGGGCGAGATGCACTTCTTCCGGGGCCTCGAGTACCAGCTCCACGGATTCGGCGTCGAACGCCGCATCGAGCTTCCGGAAAATCGAACGGATCCGGACGTAGCTGTACTGAAGATAGGGGGCCGTATCCCCCTGGAGCGCCAGCATCCGGTCCCATGAGAAGACATAGTCGGTCATCCGGTGCTGGGAGAGCTCGGCGAACTTCACGGCACCGATGCCGACGATCTCCGACACCTCGCGGGCCTCTTCCTCTCCGAGCTCGGGGTTCTTTTCCGCGATCGCCTTCGCCGCCCGCTCGATCGCCTCGTCGAGGACATCCACCAGCTGGACGTTGTCCCCGGAGCGCGTCTTCATCAGCTTCCGGTCCTCCCCGAGGATCGAGCCGAACATGATGTGGTGGAACCCGGCCTCCTTGCCCCAGCGCCGGGCGGCATCGAAGATCTGCCGGAAGTGAAGCTGCTGCGGAGCCCCCACGACATACCAGATCTCGTCGGCCTGCCACTCCTCGATCCGGTAGTCGATCGTCGCGAGGTCCGTGGTCGCGTAGAGGAACCCCCCGTCCGCCTTGCGGATGATCGCGGGATTGTCGGTCCAGCCGTCCTCCTTGTGAATGCGGAACGGGTCCTGATCATCGGGCAGATTGCCGCCGGAGAAGATGCAGACGGCGCCATCGTCCTCACGGGCCAGTCCGCGGCCGAGGAAGTCCTCCACCAGTCCGGGGAGACGATCGTTGTAGAAACTCTCCCCCAGCCAATGGTCGAAGGAGACATCGAGCCGATCGTAGATCTTCTGCAGACCCTCCTTCGATAGCTCGACGCAGCGCTTCCAGATCTCGAGGTTGGCGGCATCGCCGGACTGGAGCTCGACCAGCTCGTCCTTGCACTCTGCCAGCACGGTGGCGTCCTCCTTCGCCTTCGCGTTGACCTCCCGATACACGCGGAGCAACTCGGCAACCGGATCGCTCTCCAACGCCGCCGGATCAAGGATGGTCTTCCACCCGTGCAGGATCATCCCGAACTGCGTTCCCCAGTCGCCGATGTGGTTGTCCCGGATCACCTCGTAGCCGAGAAAACCGGCGATTCTCGACAAGGAGTCGCCGAGGATCGTCGAGCGGATGTGCCCGACATGCATCGGCTTGGCCACATTCGGCGCGGAGAAGTCGACCACCACACGGCGTCCGTCACCGACGGCCGGCACGCCGAGCCGCTCGTCGGCGAGTTGTTCCGCCGCCTTCTTTGCAAATGCGGCGGGAGCGACCCGGAAATTGATGAATCCGGGGCCGGCGATCTCGGTCTCGGCGAGGCCTCCGAGCTCGATGACATCGATCACCGACTGGGCAAGCGCCCGGGGATTCGTGCGCTGCGTCTTCGCCAGCGCCATGGCGGCATTGCTCTGATAGTCGCCGAAGCGAAGATCCGCGGACGGCACCACCGGCGCCGTGACCCGTTCACCGACCACCTTTTCGAAAGCGTCCCCGAGGGCCGACTCGATTTCCTGCAGCAGCGTCATGCGCGAAGTCAGGCGACGTTCTTCGGCGCCTTACCAGCCAAAACATTGAGAATCTCGGTCCGGCACTCGGCCTGCGCCAGGCGTTGGCGGATCTCGCAGTTGGTGAACATCTTGGCGATGGCGGCAAGCGTCTGCAGATGCAGGTGGTAGTCCCGCTTCGGAACGACGAACAGAATCACGAAATGGACCGGGCTGTTGTCGAGCGCCTCGAAGTCGATGCCCTCCTTGGACCGACCGAACACCGTGACAACCTCCTCCAGATTCTCCGAGAAGGCATGGGGAATCGCCACCCCGTAGCCGATGCCCGTGCTCACCTGCTCCTCCCGCTCGCGAAGTGACTCCACCACCTCCTCCCGGAGTTCGGTGGCCAGCTTTCCGGTTTCCACGAGGTGATCGACCAACTCGACAATCGCCGGGATGTGCTCCTCGGCATGCATGTCGAGGAGCACCTGGTCGGGGCTGAGCAACGAGGCCAGTTTCATGGAGAAGGCTCCGGCGCGGGGAACCGGCCGGGCGGCGTGCTTATCGCCGCCCCTCCCCTGATGCAAGACGCTTTTCAGCCCCGGTCCGGCGGGCATTGACGCTTGTCGTCGCCGGGGACGCTCCCCTAGCCTCGGCCACCCCATGAAAGCTTTCCTGACTCACCTCGCGGCCGTCGCCGCCTGTCTGGTTCTCTGCCAGTGCGCGGGCTCTTTCGGATCCGGAAACATGGGTGGCCCGACCCTCGAGGAGCGCAAGGCGGCGATCGCCTCCGAAGCTCGTGGCGACCACTACATCGGCCGACGCTACTACGTGAAGAAAACCCGCTTCTGGGGCTACGTCCGGGAGCCGCGGCAGGGCTGGAACCGGGCGAAGCTGGTCGTGGTCCGCGAAGACAAGAAGCGGCAGCCGGACCGCCTCCCCGAGTCCGGGGGCGGACGCAACTACGGCTACGACCAGAACTACGAGTACAAGCTGCGGGGCTACTTCACGGGGCAGAAGGTCTACGATCCAAACAGCAACCAGATTCTCCCCGAGTTCATGCTCACCGGATACGACGTTTTGAACCGCGATCCCGGATGGCTGTTCCGGCCCGATGACCGGTACGACCCCTACCGCATCACCCTCGTCCCCCGCTGACGCCGCATGGCGAAGATCCCACCAAAGCCGAACCGGGGTCCGGGAAGCGTCCAGACCCGCATCGCCGGCAAGGAGCGGGAGTCGTTGGGCGGCTTCGACCGCATCACCAACGACGCACGCGACACGGAGAAGGGCCGCGGTGCCGGTCGCAGGAAGCGCAGCCGTCGGCGGCCGGGCCAGGGCCGGAATCAGGCCTCGATCCTCCGCCGTTGGCTGATGCTGGCGCTGGCGCTGGCCGGGATGGCGATCTGCACGATGCTGATCTGGACTCTTCTCCAGCAAGGGCGGACCGCTCGCCCGACGGATGATCCCGGCGCGATGGCGGGGGCCCGTCCCGCGGGTCCGGGGGCATCGGAATCCATCGCTCTGGTTTCGGAGATGCTCGATGCCTCGTCTCCCGCCGATCTTGCCCCCCTCCTCCGGGACGGCGGGTCAGGCGTCGAGCGCGCGTGGCGCGACCTCCAAGCCTCAAAAGCCCAGCTCGAGGATGCTGGCGAGCCCCGCTGGCTCGGGAGTTTCGACCACGTGACCGTTCCCCTGAGTTTCGTCCTGATCCGCAACCCGATCGGCGATCCGCTGGTGACCGTGCTGGCCCCGAATGACGAAGGAAAGTGGCGCATCGACGCCGCTGCCACTTTCGGACACTGCGAGCCCCCCTTCCCCGAATGGACGGGTGACGGAGTGAGGGGAGGCCTGGTCCGGGCCCGGGTGAAGTTCGACAACTACTACAACGGACCCTTTCGGAACGACGCCGAGTGGGCCTGCCTGCGCCTCAGCAACCCCGCCAGCGACGAGGCGGTCTATGCCTACTGCCGTCGGAGTTCAAAGCAGTTCGACGCCATCGAAACGACGCGTCGCCGCAACGAGCGGGCCGCCAGCACCGGCAAACAGCCCGTGGCCGGCGAACCCAGCAGGAACACGATGCGGCTGACGCTCCGCCTGCAGCGCGTCGAGGGGGCCTACGACGGGCAATATGAGATCACCGAAGTCGTTGCCGACGACTGGGCCGTCGGCGAGGCGAGTCTCGAGGACCTCCTCCGCCTCGGCCCCGAGGGCTGAGCCACCGGCGAATCAACCGCCGTAGGACGATTCAACCCGCTCGGCGACGTCCCGATAGCCGTAGTCGACCTCGTAGATCTCCTTGAAGCACTCGATGGCCGCTTCCTTGTTGTCCATCTCGTCGTGCAGAAGGCCCTTCTCGTAAAGCACCTCCTTCTTGGTCGTATCCATCCCGACGAGGTCTTCAAGGGCCGTTTCAAGCTGCTTGATGCCCATGTCGAGCATGCCCTTGGCCTTGAACGTGCGCCCCAGCAGGAGGAGCACTTTCGACTGGATGTGAGGGTTCCGCTTGGCCTGCTGCAGCTGGGGGATGGCTCCGCTGTAGTCTCCGGAATTGTAGAGCGCCTGTCCGAGTTCGAATCGCAGCACCGGATCCGTCGGGTTCTGGTCGACCCGGCGCTTGGCCTCCTCGACCGCCTCCGCGGTCCGCTCCTGCCGGCGTTGATCCAGCATGGCCTTGACCTCGGGGTCGTCGGGATTCTCCGCGGCGCGGGCCTCGAGATCACGCATCTCCTGCTCCTTGAGCCGGTCACCCATCGCTCCCGCCTTGGTCCGCAGGGCGGTGTCGCCGTTGCTGAGCGAGAAGGCCCAGTCGTAGTAGGCGCGGGCCTGTTCCCAGTCTTCGAGCCGCTCGAAGACCGAGGCGAGTTCCTTGACCGTTTTCAGGTCGTTCTGGTCCTCGGCGTACTTGGCCGCCAGTTGATCGCGACGCTCCTCGAGCTGCTCCTTCGTGAGACCCGTGCGGGACTGCTTCTCGATCTCCTCGAATTCCTCCTTGTTGCGCATCAGGTCGCGCATGTTCGCGTCCTCACCCCACTTCTGCTTCTCCATCGAAGCACGGGCGGTAGCGTCCTTCTCGCCCTTGATGGCCGCCGAATCCGTCGGGTTGTGCTTGATGATGTCACGATAGACATCCGCTGCCTTCATGCTCTGCGAGTTCGCGAGATAGAAGTCGGCCAGCTTGTGCAGATACTTCGATTGCTCCGGATGACCGGTGCGGATCGTCTCCAACGCGAAGGCGGCACTCTCCTGCCACCCCAGCGACTGAAATGCCTCGAACAGCACATCGTTCAGCTCCGGGCTGTAGGGATCCTTTTCCAGTTCGGCCTCGATCGCCACGAGCGCCGCCTGCGGGTCCTTCTTCACCTGACCGGTGAGCTTCATCGCGCCGAGCCCCCCCCCGGCCTTCATGCCGAAGAGTCCGGAGCGCTTCTTCGGTCCGCCGGTTTCATTGCCGGCGCATTTCCGAAGAAGACGGCGGGCATCGAGAAAGCCGGGGGCATCCTTCAGAACGGTCTGCAGCAACTTGATGGCGTAACCGTAATTCTTGGTCTGTACGGCCGTCATGGCCTTGAGCCAGACGGGTTTGACCTTGGGATCGAGATCGGCTTCGGAAATTTCGGACATGGTCGGGTCTTTTCGTTCGGGTCGGCAGGCGGCGTCCGCTCGATTGGGAACCGCCGCGCACGCCGAAATTGCTCGCTGGGTGGACGCTTTGCAAGCCCGCGCTGGGACTTCCATCCCGCAACCCCGCCCCGTGGCAACGGACCGCTCCAAAGGCCCGCAGAAGCCCCCGCTCTCCCCGTGAAACCAGTCTCGATATCGGGGGCCAGGCGCCCCCGCGTCCGCGACGCCGGATCCGTCCGGCCGTTCCGGGTCCTTCGATCAGCGGCGACGCCACGGAGAACCGGGACGCCCGAGCAGGCGCCGGGCCGAGCTCTCCTCGGTCTCTTCGACGGGAACCGCCACGGGGTACTCCCGCGGAGCCGACGTACCGCCACCTCCGGCATCGCCGTCGCGTTGAGGCAGAACGCCGGGACCGTTGGAGAAGCTCCTTGTGTCCTGGGCAACGTCGTAGCGACTATCCATGTCAGCCTGGGCGTCGTAGAGCGACGCGGCCCCCGTGACGATGCGGGGCTGGATGAAGATCATCAGCTCCTGGCGATCCTGCTCGGTGGTCGTCCGCGAGAACAGACGGCCGAGGCCGGGAATGTCGCTCAGCAGCGGAACGCCGGTGACCGATTCCCGCTTGCTCGAATTGATCAATCCGCCGAGGACAATCGTTGCGCCGTCGGGGACGGTCACGCTGGTGAGCACCTCCCGGCGCCCGATCGTCGGTACGGAGCCGACGCCCTCGATGAACTGTTCACCCACGACCTCGTCATTGAGCAACGCGATGTCCAGGGTGACCTCATCCTCCGAGTTCACCAGCGGAATCACCTCGAGGCTCAAGAGCACGTCCTGATACTCGATGTTCGTGGAGATCCCGTTGCTGACCCCACCCTGGAAGCTGTTGGTCGGCACCGCGATCCGTTGACCCGCGGAGATCACGCCCTTGCGGTTGTTGGCGGTGTAGATCGTCGGCCGGGAAAGCACCTCGAAGCGGCTGTCGGACTGCAGGGCGTTCAGATAGACGTTCCAATGGTCGCCGATGAGGCCGTAGAGGCTGAGTCCCCCGGTGTTGGGGAACACATCCGGACTCAGCAGCGTGAGCGGGTCGACCAGATCGACCAGCTGACCGGAGCTGTTGCGCACCTGCCCGCCGATCACCCCATTGCCTCGGGCGGCCGAAGCCGCGTCCACTGTGCGAAGGAAATCGAGGCCGAAATCAAAGTCGTCGCCGAGCGCCAGCTGGCCGAAGACCGCCGAGATCATGACCTGCTCGGCCTTGACGTCGATCTGGTCGATCAGGTTGCTGACAATTTCCACCGCCGATGGCGGCCCCTGGACGACCAGGGAGTTGGTGATGTTGTCGGCCACCAGCAGGGTGCGTCCCACGAGCCGCGCTTCCGGGGCACTGTTGATGGTCGGATCTCCCAGGCTGCTTCCGGCCCCGGAGAGACCGCCGCCGCCACCGCCGATGCTGCTTCCGCCGAAGTTGTTGTTGCGGGAGTTCGACGTGCTGCTGCGGTTGTTGGTCGTCGACCGGTTGTTGCTGCCGAAGTTGGCACCCGTGCTGCGGCCGCCGCTCCCGCCGCCTCCGCCCGCACTGGTCGAGTCGGTCGCGCCGAAGGTCCGCTGCAGGGCGGGCTCGGCGATCTCGAGGAAGTCCGCGACGGCGACGAAGCGGAGCTTGCGACGCAGGAAGTTGCGGTCGTCGGTCTTGGTGTCGAACTCGCGCACGAGTCCCTCGATGAAGACGATGTCCACCGGACGCCCCATCGCAAAGATGCGGTTGGTCCGGCTGTCCGGCACGATCTGGATCGGGATCTCCTCCGCCGCACCGCTGCCTCCGGCGGCACCTCCAGCCGCGTTGGCCGCCGCATTCGGAATGCCCGGGACACCCGGGGTGGAGGTCGGCGTATTGTTCTGCACCCGCTGCGCGCGGGCGGTATTCTGGCTTTGTTGCTGGGTGTTGAGGATCTCGTTGAGGGTGTCGGAAAGCTCCTGAACATCCGCATACTGGACCTTGATGAAACGGGTCGCGACCTGCCCCCCGATGTCGATCTCCTCCGCCAGTTCGATCAGGCGGCGGATCAGCGAGGTTTTCTCCGTGATGACCACGGCTCCGGCATTCGGGATCGGAGTGATCGAACCGTAGGCCCCGAATTGACCGACGATGGTGGTGAAGGTGCGCACGATCTCCTCGGGCTTGATGTGCTTGAGATTCATCACGTAGCTCACCACACGGTCGTCCTGCGGGAGATCGGCGGGGTCGATGATCACCTCGAGTCCCTCGCCCTTCGGGTTGGCACCGCCCGAGGCGATGACCAGCACATCGTGTCCCGCCATGTTCGCATCGGGCACGAAAACGAAGCCCTCGAGCAACGCCGCCCGCTTGATCAACTGCGCGGCTTCCCCGTAGGTCAGCGGCGGGGGCTGGACAAAGCGGAACTCGGCGCTGGCCGCCGCCACGCTGACGGTCACCCGGCGTCCGGTGAACTTGCGGTAGAGATCCGCCAACTGGTCACCGTTGAGATTCGGAAACAGCATCGGTTCCTGCACCGGCGCATCGGGATTCGGAGCCCCGGCCATCTCGGCTGCGGGTGCCGCCGGTTCGGCCGCTCCCGGATTGGCGGCACCCGGCACCCCCGGGATCGCCGGCGTGGGCGGTTCTTGGGCGAAGGCGACGCCGACGACGGCGCAGGGAATCAGAAGCAGACGGTGCATGAAAGGGATGGGGCGGAAGATCCGGGGCGTGAGCATCAGTTCTCAGAAGGACGTATCAAGGCGAAAGGAAGGGTCAGCGACCGCGACCACGGCCGCGATTGTCGTTGCTGTTGTTGTTCGTCGAAGGCGTGGGCGGGCGGACCACTCGGGGTCGGGGCGTGCGGGCACCGGGAGGACGCTGCGGGTTGTTCTGATTCGCCCCGGGGATGTTGGGACGGCCGGGCTGCGCCTGCTGGGGTTTCTGGGGCGCGGCCGTCTTCGGCGTCATCAGCTTGTCGTCGAAACCGACCGATCCGCGGTGGCTGCCCGATTGGACAGTGGCGACCGTCTCCTTCCAGTTGCTCTCGTCCCACTTGACGTCGACGATCGTGAAACCGGAGTCGCCTCCCGGCTTGATCACCTCCCGGTCGCTGGGGTCCTTCTTGTTGATCAGGATCGCGTAGTAGCCGTCCTTGAGCCTGGAAATGCCCCCCAGCGCGTAGTCTTCGAGCGGATTCTCCTCGGGGCGCGCCGGTCCGGTTTCGGGGACCGGCTTGCTGGTGAACAGCGAGTCGTTCCACAAGTTGCGATAGCGGGTGAGCGTCGGCTTCTTCGGAACGTCGGCCAGGACGACGATCGGAAGCATCAGCAGGATGAGGGCACGGATCATGGGACGTGAGAGATTCTAGGATTCCTTGGGGACATACCATTGCCGGACCTGGACGACCGCATCGATGAGCGTGTCGTCCTCGCGGTTCGGAGAAAGCCGGAGCGAGGTCACCGAGCGAAACGCGTTCGGGTCCTGAAGCATGGTCAGCCAGCGGTAGAGTCCGGTCTCGCGGCCGGTCGCCTTGATCTCAAAGATGGCCTGGTGGTAGTAGCGCCCCTCCTCGTCGTTCGGGAGGATCTTGGGGCGGTCCACCGTCAACCCGGCCACCCGGGCCTGATTGGTCACGAAGCTCTCGAGCTTCGACTGCGCCGCCCCCCCGTCCTCGGGTTCCGGGGTCTTCTCGGCGAGCCACGCCATCTCACGCTCCTTGCTGTCGCGCTCGGCGAGATTGTCGGTCGCCTCCTCGATCTCGCCGATCAGACCCGTCGCCGGCTTGCCGAGGATCTCGTTCCCCTCGCTGCCGATCTGTTGATCGAAGGCCTGCATCTTCTGCTTGTACACGCTGTAGCCGTAGAAGTTCAGTACGGCGAAAATCACCACACCGAAGACAATCAGAAGTCGTTTCTCGCGCGTATTCATGCTCGGGCTACGTCGAAGAAATGCCGGTGGATGGTGGATTTGTCGGTGCGCATCGGGTCAGCGGGGCTGTTGGCTGCCTTCGGTGAAACCCCGGACCCGGAAATCCCAGCCCTTGGCCGACTTCTGGGGCGGATCCTCCTCCCAATCCAACCAGGCGAGGTCGTTGCTGTTGCGGAGTCCGCTGTAGAACTGGGTCGCCGGCGCCGACTGCGGCGCGGTGCCGATCAACTGGAGTTCGCCGCTGGCGACATTGAGATCCGCGGTGGTCAGGCGGAGCCCGCTGTCCTTCGGCACGGCGCCGCTCACCGCCAGCAGCACCTCCATCGGGCTGCGACGCGTGTCCACGACCGGTCCAAGCTCTTCCCAGCGCTCGTTATGTTCCCGGAGCATCTCCCCGGCGCCGCCCTGGAGCTGCTCGAGTTCGGCGGCGAGCTTCTTCTTCTCGCCCTGCTTCTCCCAAAGCTGGTAGCCGAACCAGCCGACGAGCCCGAGATAGGCCAGCACCAGCAACGAGACGAGGGCGACCTGCTGGTTGCGACGCTTGCGGGCCACGCGGGCGGCGCGGACGTCCTCGGGCAGCAGACTGCTGAAGGGATCCGGCATCACCGGATCAGGCCGGGCCTCCACCCGCGGGCGGGTGGCGAAGGCGTCCGACAGGGCACCGGCCTCGCCGAGTTCTCCTTCGGGTGGCCAGATCCGGACCAACGACGGCTTGGACGGCAGCCCCTGCATCGCGAGCTGACTCAGCGCGAGACGGATCTCCCGCAAAACGGAGTCGTCCGGCGCCTCACTGCTTGAGGAAGTCGCCTGCGAGTAGAGCAACTTGCCGCCGACATAGAATCCGAAGACCCAGCGCCCGAGTTCCTTCCACACGCACAAGGTGTCGCCCTCGACCGGGAAGGCCCGGGGCGAAAGATCGAACTCCTTGGGGGTGCGCAGGGGCAGTTCCCCTTCCCCCGGCTTCTTGAGCACGGCGTGCAGGAGAACCGTCGATTGGTCGTCGGCGACGACCTCGAAGTGATCGCTCAGCTGCCCCGCCATCGGATCCGCCCGGATCCCGAGGCGCTCGGCATGCATGGTGGCGAGATCGTCGAAGAGCGACTCGTCCTTGCTCTCGGCCCGGAAAGGCAGCGCGTGGAAACCACGCACGGGAAAGAACAGGGCCAGATCGCCGCCCGGCAGACCGGAAAGCTCGGACACCATCGTCGGCTCGTCCTCACCTTCGCGGCGCTCGTATGCTCCGTCCGCCTGACGTTTCCAGACTTCCCAACCCAGCGGCCCGGGGACCAGCAGCGACCATTCCGTTTGTTTGCTCAAGGGACCACCTCCTCCGTTCGTTCCAAAATCGCCGGTTGCCCGGTCCGGTTGCGCACGATCAACGTGATCTTCCGCTTGGCTCCGGGAGTGATGCCGGTGCTCTCAATGCGGGTCGTCGTTTCGTTCGCGCTGAATCGGTTCAAAATGTCGGGGCGCAGACTGCCGTCCACACCGATTAAGGCAAGTGCTTCCTGTGGCGACTGGAACGGCGTGTCATCATCCGTATCCCGCTCACCGTCGGGCCCGCGCACGGTCTCCGGAATGATCGCCGCCTCCTCGTAGCTCACCTCGGCGGCCACCGCGATAAAGTCGGCCGACGCTTCATTGACGTCCAGCGCCCCGCTGCTCCAGATCGTGAACCACTGGCGCCAGTTCGGCTGCAACGCCTCGACGAGGTCCATGCCGCGGACCAGCCGCATTTCCTCCAGATCGTAGAAGGGACGGTTGAAAGGCTGGTTCACGCGGCCCAGGTCCTCGTAAAAGCTGATCTCCGCGCCGTTCAGGGCCTCCTCGTCGTCCGCATCGACCCAGTCGCCCAGACCGTCGGCGACGGCCGCCGCCTCGTCGATGTCCATGCCCCAGTCGATGAACATGCTCTTCAGGAGGTTCTTGTCGTCCTGCAGCAGGATGGCGTTGATGTTGAACTTCCCTCCCTCGGAAACAATCGTGACCTCGAAGCCCTCGCCGTCCTCCTCGGACCACTGGTTGAGGATGGGGTCGGCCCGCTCGACCGCCGGATTCGCGCCCACCGCGATGCCCATCTCGGCGAGTTGCTTGGCCCGGAAGCCATGAATGTTGGCCGCGGCGACATCGAGATCGAAACCCACCACGCGGATGGTCGCGACCGTGATCAGCGAAAGCATCATCACCAGCCAGAGCACCGCGATCAAGGCGGAGCCTGATCGCCCGGCGCGTGCGGCGGAACTGTGGAAAACGGCTTTCATTATCCTCCTCCTCGCCCTCCCGGCGCTCTTCCTCCGGATGCCCCCCCACCGCCGGGGATGTTGATACCCGGCGGACGCCCCCCTCCACCACCGCCCGGCCGACCTCCCTGGCCTCCACCGCCGCCGTCACCATCGGCGTCATCATCGTCACCATCGCCGCCCCCGGCGCCGGCGCCCTGCCCCCCCTGCTGCTGGAGCTGGCGCATCATCACCTCCGGATTCTGCTTCGGCGTGATCCAGAAGACGTGCCGGATCGGCGTTTCGGCTTCGACCATGTCCTTGGCGAAGAGCAGTTCCATCTGCAGCGGCAGGCGACCGACCAGATCCCAGTCGTAGCTCCACTCCATGGTCCGCCCGTCGAGCACCCGCCATTCGAAAATGTAGACGTCCTCCATCAACACCACCTCGGCGAAGGGCTCGACATTGCCGAAGCGGTTCGCCACCTCGTCCCCGACTTCCGAAGTCTCCTCCAGCACCTCCTCCTCATAGTAACGCAGCACGATGTCGAGGAACCCGTCGCGGCGACGCACGGTCGAGAGCTGGACCGCCTTCGCCACCCGCTCCATGCCACCCCAGTTGAAGGTCATCGGCACGTTCTGGATCGTGAGGTCCGAAAGGTACTGGGCCCCGGAATCCTCCGCCACCAGCTCAAGCCGGGCATTTCCGGGAAGCGACGCGAACTGATCTCCCAGCAGGTCGAGGAAGGCGGTCTGCTCGCTCACCGACGACTGCTTCTCGACCACGGCGTGGCCGAGTCCGATGGTGTTCTTGGCCATCAGGAAGACCCCGCCGATCAGCAGCGAGAGCAGGCCGACCGAGATCACCAGCTCGAGCATGGTGAACCCCGCCCGGCCGCGGATGCCCGCCGTCATGGTCGCCGCACTCCTCATGGCTGGTACAACCTCCCGTAGCGCCAGGTTTCGGCCATCTCCTCCTGCCACTCACCGCTTTCGAACCAATGGGCGGTGACCTCGATCCGATACATCTGCTGCAGGAGCTGGCCGTCCATGTTCTCCATCTCGTCGAGGATCTCGATCTTGGTGTCGATCTCGACCGCCTCGTCGCCGATGGTCTCCTGGAGCGACACCGTTTCGACCCCCTCCTCCAGCACCGGCAGCGAAAGCGCCTCATCGAGCGCGCTTTCCAGGATCCGGTCGATCTGCATCCGGCGCTGCGAGAGCTGGGCGGCGTCGGAGGTTCGGGCGATCGCCACCGCGAATCCGGTCGCGGCGATCGCAAAAATCCCAAGCGCCAGCACGACTTCCATCATCAGGAAGCCGCGCGGATGATTCGCCTGGGTGGTTGCTCTCATAGAATCTCGGACTCCGTTTCGGTGATCCCGGCGGTCAGGGGGTGGAAGAGGACGGCGATCCAGCTTCCGTTCTCCAGTTCGATCCGGACCCCGCATGGCTCGCAGATGCCGCCGGGATCAAAGCGCCAGACCTGGCGGTCGCCGCGCTTCATCTCCTCCCAGCGTCCGGTGGCCCAGCGGCGGACCAGGAGCAGCATGTCGTCCTCGACGACCCATGCGTCACGGCGGCTCGGCTGCACGTTCTCGATGCCCTCGGCCATCGCGAACTCCTCCTCGGCGATCAATTGATCCCGGTCCTTGGGATTGAGCATCGCCTCGCCATACGGCATCAGGGCGACGCCTTGGCGCGTGAACTCGAGGGCGTAAGGCCGCTGTTGCAGCGTCGCCAGGGTTCGCGCCCGCTTGGCGAGGACTTCGACCTCGCCGACCGCATTGTTGAGCCGCCCTTCGTCGCGGTTGAAATACAACGCCGCGACGGCGCCCCCGATCACCAGGATGAAGATCGACAGGACCATCACCATCTCGAGGACGGTGAAGCCCTGCCGACTTCGATCACTCGTCCGACTGACTGCTGATGTCATCCTCGGTGCCTTCCATCCCGTCCGCGCCCTTGCTGATGATCTCGAACATCGTCGGATCCTCGCTGCCCGGGAACTTGTAGCCATACTCGTTCTGCCACGGATCAAGCGGCACTTCATCCAGCAGCTTCACCCAGCGTTTCGGCCGCGGGTCGCTGCTCGGCTTCTCGACCAGCGCCTGAATCCCCTGCTGTGTCGTGGGAAAACGGCCGTTGTTGGTCTGATACATGCGAAGCGCGGCGCCGATCGAGTTGAAGTCGCCGCTCACGCGGGTGCGCTTCGCCCCGTCTCCCACCCGGCCCATCACGGTGATGGCTCCGCCGATGATCACGGCGATGATTCCGAGAACGATGACCATTTCCAGCAGGGAGAAGCCGGAACGGAGGTGAACGGGACGGCGTTTCTGATTTTTCATGGATTTCATACGCTTGTTGGCTTGCAGAACCCTTACGTGGGAAAGAACCCCACGCGACCTTAAAGTTGTCGGAAAAATGACGCCATGACGCCGGAAATCTCCCGTCCGGCCGCCAATCCTTGGCATTCCGGGCCCGAGGCGCTAATTCCGGGCCCACATGAGCAAAGTCCTGATCATCGGCGCCGGAGGCGTCGGAAATGTCGTCGCCCAGAAGTGCGCCATGCTGCCCGAGGTTTTCGGGGACATCACGCTGGCCTCCCGCACCGTGTCGAAGTGCGAGGCGATCGCCGCCGACGTCAAGCAGCGCACCGGTCGCGAGATCGCCACGGCGGCCGTCGATGCCGACAAGGTCTCGGAAACCGCGGAGCTCATCCGCGCCACCGGCGCCGAGCTGGTGATCAATGTCGCGCTCCCCTACCAGGACCTCTCGATCATGGACGCCTGCCTCGAGGCCGGCGCCGACTACCTCGACACCGCCAACTACGAACCCAAGGACGTCGCCAAGTTCGAGTACTCCTGGCAATGGGCCTATCAGGAGCGCTTCCGCGAGGCGGGTCGCTCGGCGCTGCTCGGCTCGGGCTTTGATCCGGGGGTCACCAACGTTTTCACCGCCTGGGCGCTCAAGCACCACTTCGACGAGATCCACACGCTCGACATCATCGACGTCAACGGCGGCGACCACGGCCATGCCTTCGCCACCAACTTCAACCCGGAGATCAACATCCGGGAAGTGACGGCCGAGTGCCGGCACTGGGAGGACGGCGGATTCGTCGAAACCGCCCCGATGTCCGAGCACCGCTCCTTCACCTGCCCCGAGGAGGTCGGCACCTACGAGATCTACCGGATGTATCACGAGGAACTCGAATCGCTCACCAAGCACCTCCCGACCATCCGGCGCGCGCAGTTCTGGATGAGCTTCTCGCCGAACTACCTCAAGCATCTCGAGGTGCTGCAGAATGTCGGCATGACCCGCATCGACGAGGTCGAATACCAGGGCCAGAAGATCATCCCGCTCCAGTTCCTGAAGGCGGTGCTTCCGAATCCCGGCGACCTCGGGGAACGCACCAAGGGCCGGACCTGCATCGGCAACGTGATCACCGGCGTGAAGGACGGAAAACCGAAGGCGGTCTACGTTTACAACATCTGCGACCACGAGAAGTGCTTCGAGGAGGTCGGCAGCCAGGCGATCTCCTACACTACCGGCGTGCCGGCGATGATCGGCGCCAAGCAGATGCTCGAGGGGGCCTGGCGCAAGGACGGCGTCTGGAACATGGAGCAGCACGACCCCGATCCCTTCATGGCCGACCTCAACGAGCACGGCCTGCCGTGGTCCTGCATCGAGCTCACCCCCGAGCAGGCCGCCGCCTTCCAGGTGGCCTGATTCCCGGAGGACCGACATGCCTGTCGATCACCCGATTCCCCTTTTCGCGTTCGACCGGTGATCGCTTCTCCGGAAGCGGGTCACCCCACCGCGTCGATCACGTCCCGCACGACTTCCGCCGCCTTCCGGAACGCCGCCTGCTCGTGTTCGTTGAGGTCTGGATGAATCACCCGGGCGATGCCTCCTTTCCCCACCACCACCGGCAGGCTCAGGCACACGTCCGAGACCCCGAGGTAGTCGTCGATCCTCACGCTCAGCGGCATCGTCCGGCGTTCATCCTGGATCATCGACTCCAGCAGGTAGGTCGTGGCGAGGCCGATCGCGTAGGAGGTATTGCCCTTCTTCCGGAACACCTCGATCCCGAAACCCTTCGCCCGCTCGCAGAGCTCCCGGCGCTCGGCCGTGTCGTCGATTCTCTCCCCGCCCGCCTGCGCCACGCTCATCGCCGGAAACTGGGCGTCGCCATGCTCCCCGAGAATGTAGGCACGGAGGTCGTCCGGATGAATCGCCAGCATCTCGGAAAGCAACTCCCGGAAACGGATCGAATCGACCAGCGTCCCGGTGCCCATGACGCGCTCGGGAGGAAAGCCGGTGAGCTCCAGCGCCAGCCAGGTCAATGGATCCACGGGATTGGTCACCATCACCAGTTTGCAGTCGGGCGCCCGACGCGCGATCTCCGGCAGTAGCACCCGCATCAGCTCGGCGTTGCCCCGGGCCATCTCGTTGCGATCGACGATCCCTTCCGGCACCGGCACCGAGGCGCACACCACGACCACTTCACTGCCCTCGACCGCCGCCAGATCACCCGCGCGCACCGTCACCGGCACCTGCAGAAAGGCCTGGGCATGCATCAGGTCCAGCGCCTCGCCCTCCGCCTTGGTCCGGTTGCGACCGACCAGCACGATCTCCCGCGCCACACGCCGGAGCATGAGGGTGTAGGCGAGCGTCATCCCGACCGTGCCGGGACCGACGATGGAGACTTTCATGAGCTCAGCGCTGCGGCTCCGTTTCGCGCGGCAGGAACAGGTAGACCAGGCTTCCGATCAAGCCCAGCAGGACGATGAGCAGGATGCCGATCAGGCGGTTGCTGTCGTTCAGGTAGCGGTTCTTGACGCAGTGGATGAGCGACCAGATCCAGAGTCCGAGCAACGCCAGTCCGACCAACCCTGCAAAAAGAGCGAACAAGATGGGCACCGCCGAGTCATAGCTGCTTTCCATATCCCGATCCCATCCCGTCGGAGCGGGTGCGTCGAGTTCAAAGAAAAGGGCCCTCCCCCCGCAGCGCGGAAGGAGGGCCCCGTCCGAACAACGGACTTCAGCCATGCTTGGGAGGAGAATCAGGGCTGCTCGGCATTCAGGCGGTAGAAGTATTTGTCCGCCGGAGCCTGCACGGTGACCTGCTCGGTCGCTTCCAGGGTCCACGGCGCGCCGAGGTTCGGGCTGCTGTAGACGTCGATGTCGAGCACCGCGGTGCCGCCGACCCCCGGGTTGGTCACGGCGCCCATGACCCCGTTCATGCTCAGGTCGAGGATGGAGGTCTCGGTGTAGAGGTTGAACGCGAGCGGATCCCCCGTCACGTTGTCCTCGCCGGTCTGGACATCGGCTGCCTGCTTGGCCGCGATGGCCGCGAGCTGGGTGGCCGGATCCTGTTCGTTCACGTCCGGGTCGGTGCCGAGCGCTTCCTCGATCTGGTCGAGCAGACCGTCTGAGTCGCGGTCGGAGATCGTCAGGATGCGACCGTCCTTGATCGACTCGTTGTAGGCGTCGTTGCCGTCGATCGCCGGTCCGGTGCCGTCCACCGTTCCGTCGAGGCCGATCACGTAGTCGGCGAGCGCCTGCTGATCGGTGACGCCCAGCGCGGTGTAGGGATACTGAACGCTGGTGTAGTAGGCCGTGCCGTTGCTGGCATAGCGGAACCACTGGTCACCCCCGGCGGCGGTGAAGGCGGGCATCGCGATGTCCACGGTGAGGTTGGGGACGGGCTGTCCGTCGACGATCAGGTCGGTGCCGTTGTCGAGCCTGGCCGACACGATCCGCGTCCCCGGGGTGGTGACCGACTCGATGTTGCCGTCGAGCACCAGTGCGGGCTTGGAGATGTCGTAGACGACGTCCATGCCGGCAATTTGGGCGAAGCGCCCGGTGCCATCGCCGCTGCGTTGCGGATCGACGCCGTTCGTCGGGTCGTCGTCGACCGTCTTCGAGTAGCAGTTCTCGAGAAGGATCTTCAGGTCCGCGGTGGTCACATCCTCGACGACCGCCACGAAGTTGCCGAAGGGCGAGACGTTGAAGGTGGTCTGCAGGGTGATGTCACCGGCGGGAACGGCCGCACGGATGCCACCGCCGTTGGCCATGGCCACCTGCGGGACATCGACGCCGAAGCCCGCGGCAAGCTCCTGTCCCTTGGCGAGGTAGGCATCGGCCACGAGATTGCCGACCGCACGCTCGTCGGAGCGGATCAGGTTCGAGCTCTGCGGCAGCGTGGTGTCGGTGTTGCCGATCACGGTGGCGGCGAGCGCATCCAGGAAGGTCTGGACCGGGGCGATGTCGGCGGTGACGTCGGCATCGGCAGCGAAACCGTTGGTGGCGTCGGCGGTGTCCGAGACGATCAGCGCCGGGTTGGAGGTCGAGTCGATGGTCACGCCGCTGCCGCTGAAGTTCAGCGTCAGGCGGTTGAGGTAGCCGTAGCTGCCGGCACCGGTGACGATGGGAAGTTGATTCCCCCCGAGGTCGGTAGCGGTGCTGAGGGTCGGATAGCTGCCTTCGATGGCGTCGTCCGCGTCCCCGTCGGTGCCGCCGACAACGCCGTCATCGCCGAGGAAGACGCTGGTGTCGATGACGCTGGCAGGAGCGGCGGTACCATAGACGCTGCGTGGCGAGGCTGCGGCCTCGTCGACGAGCAGTTCATCGCCGCCCCCGGCGACGATCACGTCGATCCCGGATGCAAGCGCCGGGACCAGGTCCTGGTCGGTCGCGATGCCCTGCAGGTGGCTGACCAGCACGATGGCATCGACATTCTGACCCTGCAGGCTGGCGACCTGCGCGTTCACCGAAGCGGCAACGGCGCTGATGATCGTGTCGCGCGGCGAGCTGATGAAAGGCAGGTTGTCGGTGGTGGCACCGATGATGCCCACCTTCTTCATGCCGCCCGCGGTGGCCACCTCGACAACGGCGCTGCTCGCGACGTTGCCCGACGTCACCTGGGCAAGCATGTCGGCTTCATTGGCGAAGTCGAGGTTGGCGCTCAGGTAGAGGGACGGGTGCGTCGTCTGGGCATCGCCGATGAACTCAGCGAGCACGTCCGGACCGAAATCCATCTCGTGGTTGCCGATGGCGAAGGCATCGTAGCCGATGCGGCTCAGGGCCAGGGCATCGTAGAAGGTCCGGCTGCCCGGGGCTCCACTTTCGAGACTGGCGGCAAACTCGGGTCCCGCGAGAAAGCTGTCACCCGCGAAAACCTCGACCACGCCGTGACCGATGTTGGCGAAGAAGTCGTGGTGGGCGTCCATGGCGGTCTTGAAGCGGGCGATGCCGCCGTGATCGGCGCTGCCCTTGTAGCTGAAGAGGTCCGACTCGCCATCGTTGTTGTGGAGGATGGTGAGGTTGAAGCTCTCGCTGTTCTCCAGGTTGTAGATGCCGATGCCGCCGGAGATGCCGCTGTCCCCCTCGTAGCCGAAGATCGCGAGTTCGGCGCCGGTCGGACTGTCGGCGGCGGAGATCGTCTGGACGGTCTCCGGGGCGTTCAAACCGTTGTCCCGGTTGTTGAGATAGCTGATCGGGGCCGGATTGGCCGGATCGGTGATGTCGACCATGACCACGCCGTTCTGGCGCTCGTTGCCGACCATCGCGACCATCTTGCTGCCGAGCTGGATGACGCTGACGGCCTCGGGCTCGGAACCCTTGTTGTCCGAGCGCTTGTCGAACTCGCCCGGATCCCCGCCGTCGTTGGCGTT
Source organism: Verrucomicrobiia bacterium (assembly GCA_030431475.1). Classification (GTDB taxonomy): domain Bacteria; phylum Verrucomicrobiota; class Verrucomicrobiia; order Verrucomicrobiales; family Akkermansiaceae; genus Haloferula. The sequence goes on from JAUIJD010000001.1 coordinate 113,605, forward strand.
GTGGATCGAGGGATCCTCCTGGGAAAGGTAGCTCTCGAGCGAGAGGTGCGACACGCGGGTCAGGCTGCTGGTGTTGCCGTCGTACTCGAAGACCGAGATGCCCCGGGTGCCGAGGCAGACCATGTCGGTGAGGTCACCGTTGATGTCCGTGGCCTGGTCGATGAGAATGTCGATGCGTCCGAGGGCATCCTCATCCTGAAGCAGGGCGTCGAACTGGGCCTGGGTCAGGGGACCGCTGCCGGCGTCGTAGAGGGGAGTGGCGGCGACCTTGTCGTCCCCGGTGCTGGCGAAGTCTCCGGCGCGCGTGATGTCGGAGTCGTCGGGGCGGGCGTCGCCTTCGTCGGCTGTCACGACGTAGGTCTTTCCTCCGGCTTCATAGACGGCGATGGCGTCGGGCATGTGCAACCCGGTGATCACATCGCTGATGTCGATACCGTCCTTGTCCGAGGCATCGGCGGTGTAGGTCACCCCGCCGAGGTCGTAGATCTCCCAGGCGGGACTGCTGGTGGAGGCGAAGATGCCGGCGAGGTCCTTGAGCACCCCCACGGCGTTGTTCTCCTGGCAGCCGACGAAGATGGCATCACCGGTCGCATCGAAGGCGACATACTCCGGCTCCATCTCATCGGCGGTGCCGTAGCGGACGCCCGTCAGGGGAGCGGTGGTGAAGTCGACGTGGATCCCCGAGACCGAAGCGGCCGGGGCGAGATCGCCGGAGCTCACGCCGCTGAGGTCGTAGAGCGACACCGAGCCGTTCTGATTGTTGGCCGGCAGCGCGGTTTCGCTGTCCTCGTCCCAGGCATACTCGGCCTCGTTCGCCACGACGCAGTAGCCGTTCGGCCCGAAGGCCACCATGTCCGGGTGATATCCGGTCGGAGCCTGACCGATGACGGTGCCGGTGGTCGCGTCGAAGAAAACGATGGCCCCGATCTGCGGGATGCTCAGGTCGCCGGTGGTGTTGATCGCCGGATCGTCCACCTGAACGACCGCGGCGCCGAGACCGGTACCGCGCGGATCGAGGGCGACGGAACTCACCCCCTTGGCGTTGGCGACCGCGCCCAGGACGTCGATCGAAAACTGGATCTGATACTTCTGGTTGCCGTCGATCCAGTTGAGGATGGTCACCCCTCCGTTCGGATTGTCGGTGACGGCGAGCACGAAGTCCGTGCCGATCCTGGCATGGGAAACCACCTCACCGGAACCTTCACCGGTGAGGATGGCCTGATAGAGGCTGACCTCTTCCGGGGCGGCCGGAGGAACCGGACCCGCCGGGGTGTAGGTGCCGATCGGGAAGGGCGTGGCGGCCGATCCGTTGGTGGTCTCGCCGTTCAGGGCTCCAACGCCACTGAAGCTCCAGTTCGCGATGGCGAAGGTGGTCGCGTCGGGGCCGGTCTCATCGACCCGATAGGCCCAGCCGTCGGCGTATTCCCATGCCTCGCCGGTGCCATCGACACTGATGTCGCCGAAGACGTCGATCACCGATCCGCTCTGAAAGAGCTCGATGGCGTCGTCGCCATTGATCCCGGCGGCCGCATCGGTGAAGTCGGGGGCAAAGCCGAAGAAGTTCTGGAACTCGACCCCCTCCGAGGCCACGTAGAGGAACTGCCCTTCGGTGGCGCTGCCGGAGAGGGTGAACTCCTCGCCGTCGGTGCCGCCGCCGTTGTTGGCGGAGCCGATCCCGTAGAGGCTCAGATCGGCGATGTCGTCGGTGGCGTAGAGCTCGACGGCCTTGGGAACGCCGCCGGTGAGCGGGCCGTCAATGACGCCCGTGATGATGAGATCGGCACTCGCTGCTCCGATGAGGGGAGTCGCCGCTGCGAGCCGCAGGATGGTCTTGGTATGATTCATGGTTGGGATGGATTCACGTCCTGCCTGATGGCGGGATGGCCGAAAATTGTCCGTCCCCTCGTCCCCAGCAACCGCGCGACGGCAAACAACTCGTCACATGACCTTTTCGTCACTCCTCCTCGCTTCGGAGCTGGCGTTTCAAGCCATCGAACGCATTCTTCGCGGGTGGCCAGCTACGTCATCTCCATCGCCGCCTTGAAGCGCAACACGGGCATCCTCCGCGAAGTCAGGGACGCCGCCGGCTGCCAGCTGGTTCTCGCGCTCAAGGGCTTCTCCTGTTGGAAAGCCTTTCCCTTACTCCGCGACGACCTCGACGGCTGTTGTGCCTCGGGGCTGTGGGAAGCACGCCTCGCCCGGGAGCACTTCGGAAAGGACGTCGTCACCTACTCACCCGCCTACGCCGAGGAGGAGATCACGGAGCTTCTCGAGTTCACCACCCACCTCGACTTCAACTCCTTGCCGCAATGGTTCCGTTTCCGCGACCGCGTCACCGCCCATCCGCGCTTCAAGGCCGGCGAGCTCCACTGCGGCCTGCGAGTCAACCCCGAGCACTCGACCGGTGCCACCCCGCTCTACGACCCCTGCGTTCCGGGATCACGCCTCGGCATCCCCGCCGATGCCCTTGAGGGTGCGGATCTCACCGGCCTCAGCGGCCTCCATTTCCACACCCTCTGCGAACAGGATTCCGACGACCTCGAGACCACGCTCCACGCCATCGATGACAAGTTCGGCGAACTACTACGTTCACCGCAGTTCACCTACCTCAACATGGGGGGCGGTCACTGGATCACCCAGCCCGACTACGACCGCGAGCGCCTCGTCCGCCTCGTGCGGGAGGTCCGCGAGAGATATGGCGTCGAGGTCTGGCTCGAGCCCGGCGAAGCGATCGCGATCCACACCGGCGTGCTGCGGGCGGAGGTGATCGACGTCTTCGAGAGCATGGGCCACCGCCACGCCATCCTCGACGTCTCCGCCACCGCCCACATGCCCGACGTCCTCGAGATGCCCTACCGGCCGGACGTCTTTCTAGCGCAGAGCGCGGAGCGAGGAGCGCGGAGCGACGATCGACCTCAACCCGCCGTCACCTTCGCGGGCGAGACCTACCTTCTGGCAACCGACCCGTCACGTTCCGCAATCCGCGATCCGCAATCCGCCATCCATCGCCTCGGTGGCCCGACCTGCCTCGCCGGTGACGTGATCGGCGACTATGCGTTTCCGCGGGTGCTGGTCCCCGGCGACACACTCGTCTTCGACGACATGGCCCACTACACCATGGTCAAGACGACCACCTTCAACGGCGTCCCCCACCCCGCCATCACGCTGCAACACGAGGACGGCTCGCTCGAAGTCCTTCGCGAGTTCGCCTACGAGGACTTCCGGGACCGCCTCTGCTGAACCATGGGCCCACCCTTCATCTTGAACCTGTTCTGGCTCTTCTTCGGAGTCGCCACCAGCATCCTCATGCTATGGTCGGCCCTCCTTTTCCGGCATCTGGGAACCGCCGGCGCGCGCTGCATGCTGATCGGAGCTGCACTCGAACTCCCCTGCTCCCTGATCGAGAACGTCTACTGGAACGTCTGGCCCTTCGGCATCCTGCAGGACGCGGGATGGATGAACCACGACTCCTCCTCTCTCCACGCCGCCCTTGAGACCGGCTCATCCTCGATCGGCTACGCAGGCTATCTCTTCTTCCTTCTGTGGATGGTCGGCCTCCTCTTCGTCGGCCTTCACTCCAGGGCACGGTACAAGCAGCAACAGATCCACCGGACCCTCGAAGTTGATCCGGATCCACGGCTCCCCCCGGGGGCTGGATGAATTCCGCGTGAAGGAGCGGGCCCGATTTGACGCTTCGGGCGATCCCTGCACCGAATCTCCCATGCGCCACCGGCTGCCGCTCATCGCACTCGTTGCCTTCTCGTCGTTTCTCATCGGCATCGTCTGGCTCGCCAACCATGGACGGGGATTCTGGGGATTCCTCCACCGAATCCCCTACGGCGACAAGCTCGGCCATGTCGGGCTGGTCGGACTGTTCGCCTACCTCTTCAACCTCACCCTCGGCAACCGCCGATGCCCGGCCCCGCTCCAGCATGTCCTCATGGGAAGTGGCCTCGTCGTGGCGATCATGACGCTTGAGGAGCTCTCCCAGAAGTTTCTTCCCCATCGCAGCCCCGACTTCATCGATTGGGTGGCGAATCTCACGGGTGCCGCGCTTGCCCAGATCGCCGCCATCCTCACGTTCCGCAGGGCGACTCCCACCGGCCGGAGACCCCGGCGGAGAGACGCCTGAAATCCACGCCTGAAGCGCCCATTTCCCTTTCAATTCGCGGAGATTCCCCTTTGTTCCCGACCATGAATCCGAAGCCCGATCCGCAACAACCCCCGAGCACCGGCGGCAAACCCTGGAGCCCCGGCGACTCGGCCGCCCTCTATGGCGTGGACGACTGGGGCCACGGCTTCTTCGGGGTCGATGCGAAGGGCCACGTCACGGTCCGCCTCGCGGACGAGAACGGCGGCAGCGACGTCTCGCTGCACGACCTCGTCGAAGGTCTCCAGGACCGCGGCACCGACCTGCCGGTACTCCTCCGCTTCCGCGACCTTCTCCACTCCCGGATCGCCGAGCTCAACGAGTCCTTCAACCGCGCGATCGAGAAGACGGGTTATCAGGGCGTCTACCGCGGCGTCTACCCGATCAAGGTCAACCAGCAACGTCAGGTCATCGAAGAGATCTGCGAGTTCGGAAAGAAGTACCACTACGGACTCGAAGCCGGATCCAAGCCGGAGCTCATCGCGGCCCTGGCCCACATGCACGACACCGAGGCCTACCTCGTGTGCAACGGTTACAAGGACGAGGAGTTCATCGATCTCGCCCTGCACGCGCAGAAGATGGGCCTCAAGGTGATGCTGGTGCTCGAGATGCCCACCGAACTGGACCTCGTCCTCGAGCGGTCGCGCAAGCTCGGGGTGCTCCCGAACCTCGGGGTGCGGGTGCGTCTGTCGACCGGCGGAGCGGGCCACTGGGAGGAATCGGCCGGCGACAAGTCCGTCTTCGGCCTCTCCGCCGCCCAGGTGATCGACGTCGTCGACCGCCTCCGGGACGCCGGCTACCTCGCCTGCCTGAAGATGCTCCACTATCACCAGGGAAGTCAGATCCCCCACATTTCCAAGATCCGTGAAGGGGCGACGGAGGTCGCACGGATGTACTGCGATCTCGTGAAGGAAGGCGCGCCGATGGGCGTGCTCGACATGGGTGGCGGCCTCGCGGTCGACTACGACGGCTCGAAGACCAACTTCCAGGCGTCCTGCAACTACTCCATTCTCGAGTACTGCACCGACGTCATCGAGACCGTCATGCAGGTCTGCGACAAGGCGGGCGTTCCCCACCCGAACCTGATCTCCGAGTCCGGCCGGGCCGTGGTCGCCTACTACTCGGTGCTCATCTTCAACATTCTCGACGTCTCCACCGTCCAGACCACCGAGCGGGCGCCCGCGATCCCCGAGAACGCGCCCCAGCACCTGGTGAACATCATCCAGGTCAACGAGGACCTCACGACCCGCAACCTCCAGGAGTGCTTCAACGACGCCGCGTACTACCGCGACCAGGTACGCGCCCAGTTTTTCTACGGGAACGCGACGCTGCGCGAGCGGGGCCTCGCCGAGGCCTGGTTCTGGCACATCATGACGCGGATCTCGCAGCTCCTCGCCGATCTCGACACCATCCCCGAGGACCTCCGCGAGCTCTCCGACAGCCTCGTGGATTTCTACTACGGAAACTTCAGCTTGTTCCAGTCGCTGCCCGACTCGTGGGCCATCAAGCAGCTCTTTCCGGTGATGCCCATCCACCGCCTCGACGAGCGCCCGCGCCACCGGGCGGTGCTCGCCGACATCACCTGCGACTGCGACGGCAAGATCGACCGCTTCATCGACCGCGAGGACGTCGCCAAGGTCCTCCCGCTCCATGGTCTCCGGACGGATGAAACGTATTGCGTCGGCGTCTTTCTCGTCGGCGCGTACCAGGAAACGCTCGGGGATCTCCACAACCTGCTCGGCGACACCAACGTCGTCGGGATCCACCTCGAGGAAGGCAAGCCGGTGTACACCCACGAGGTCGAGGGCGACACCGTTGCGGACGTCCTCTCCTACGTCGAATACGACCCCAAGGAGCTGGTGGCGCGCTTCCGCAGCTTCGCCGAACGGGCCGTCACTCACGGCCGCATCAGCCCCAAGGAACGACGCGGCGTGATGGACCTCTTCCGCACCAACCTCAGCGGCTACACCTATTTCGAGAGCTGAATCACCTGCTTTTCATTTGCGGAGTCCGTCGAAGTCCGGAAGGGTGGGAGGGATGATCAGAACCATCCTTCCCGCATTCACCGCCGCCCTTCTCCTCAACGCCTGCATTTCCTCGCCTCCCGGCGTGCCCGGCGGCCCGACGCCCCCGATTCCCGGCGTTGCCAGCAAGGAGGACGAGGACAAGGCCTTCCGGCAGGGCTACGGCTTCGGCAAACGCGACGCCGAGCTCGGCAAGCAGTCGAACTTCATGCTCTACAACAACTACTACGATTCCTCGACCAAGAACACCTTCTCTCGCGGCTACATGTCGGGGTACCGGCACGGCCAGCGGTAAATCGAAGGATCCTCAGACCGGCGCGGTGAGGGCCACCGCGTTGGCGGCCGCATGGTCGCGGGCGTGCGTCAGGCTGATCAACACCTCGACGATCCCGTTCGCCTCGGCGAATCGCCGGCCCGCGCCGGAAAGAACCAACTGCGGTGCCCCGCTGTCCCGGCGCCGGATTTCCATGTCCCGCCACTCGAGCTGCGCCCCGATCCCGGTGCCGAAGGCCTTGGCCACCGCCTCCTTCGCGGAGAACCTCGCGGCGTAGTGGAGCGCCGGGCGGCTCGCCTTGCCGCAGTACTCGCGCTCGCAGGGAGTGAAGACCTTTTCGAGAAAACGGTCACCGTAGTTCTCGAGCATGCGCTCGATCCGATCGACCTCCACCACGTCGATGCCGATTCCGAACACACTCATCCCGGATAGCCTTCCATGGCCGCTTTCATTTCCCGCACCGCCTCGACCATGCCGACACGCATCGCCCGCGAAACGATGGTGTGCCCGATGTTGAGCTCCGCCAGGTGGGGCACCTCGAAAAGGCTCGCGACGTTGTCGTAGTTGATCCCGTGCCCGGCATTCACCTGCAGGTCCATCCCGACGCCGCAACGTGAGGCCTCGACGAGGCGCTCGACCTCCATCGCGCGCTCGTCGGCCACCGCATTGGCGAAGCATCCGGTGTGGAGCTCGATCATCTCGGCGCCCGCCTCCCCGGAGGCCTCGACCTGCGCCACATCCGGATCGATGAAGAGCGACACGCGGATCCCCGCCTCGCGCAGCACCGCGACGCATGCCTTCACCTCGTCGAAACGCCCGAGCACATCCAGTCCGCCTTCAGTGGTGACCTCCTCGCGCGTCTCCGGCACCAGGCAGGCGAAGTCCGGCTTCAGCTCGAGGGCAAGCGCCTGCATCTCCCGGGTCACCCCCATCTCGAAATTGAGCGGCAGCGGACACTTCTCCCGGATCTCGAAGGCATCGCGGTCCTGCATGTGGCGCCGGTCCCCCCGCACGTGGATGGTGATCGAATCGGCGCCCCCGTCCCGCGCATCGAGCGCCGCCTGCAAGGGAGACGGCTCGGCGTTCGGTGAGTCCGGCAGCAGCGCATAGCGCGCCTGCCGCAGCGTCGCCACGTGGTCGATGTTGACTCCGAGAAGCATGCCGACAGCCTCTCTCCGCGAGGCTCGATCCGCAATCCGCAATCCGCTCAGTGGCGGAAGTGCCGGTGGCCGGTGAAGACCATCGCCATGCCCGCCTCGTCGGCGGCGGCGATGACCTCTTCGTCACGAATCGAGCCCCCCGGCTGAATGCAGGCCGTCGCGCCGGCCGCGATGGCCGTCTTGAGGCCGTCGGCAAACGGGAACATCGCATCGGAGGCAACCACCGATCCGTCGAGCGAGAGACCGGCTTCCTCGGCTTTCCAGACGGCGATCCGCGAGCTGTCGACCCGGCTCATCTGTCCGGCCCCGATGCCCAGCGTCCGATCCGCCTTGGCGTAGACGATGGCGTTCGACTTCACGTGCTTGACCACGCGCCAGGAGAAACGCATCGCGCGCATCTCCTCCTCGGTCGGCGGACGCTTGGTCACCACCTTGCTCTCGAGATCGTCGAGTCCGAGGGCGGCGTGATCGCGCTCCATCACCATGAAGCCGCCCGGGCAGGAGCGGATCAGCGGTTGCTTCTTCGCCGAGAGATAGGCTTCGTTGAGCTTCATCAACCGCAGGTTCTTCTTCTTTTGAAGCACCGCACGCGCTTCCGGCTCGTAGTCGGGCGCGATGATCACGTCGGTGAAGATCTCGGAAATAATGCGCGCCACGCCCTCAGTCAGGGGGCGGTTGCACACGATCACTCCGCCGAAGGGCGCCTGCCGGTCGGTTTCGAAGGCCTTCTTCCACGCCTCGCGCAGATCGTCGTCGTCCTGACCGACGCCGCACGGGTTGGTGTGCTTGAGGATGCCGATCGTCGGGCGCACGAAGTCGAGGATCAGGTCGGCGGCCGCCTCGATGTCGAGGATGTTGGTGTAGCTGAGCGCCTTGCCCTGGAGCTGGCTGAAGCAGCTGCCGAAGTCGCCGTAGAGAGCGGACGCCTGGTGCGGATTGTCACCATAGCGCAGCTCCTGGTCGAGCGGCAGGCTGAGCGAGTAGCTGCGACGCGTCCCGTCCTCGCACTTGCCGAGGAAGTTGGAGATCGCGCCGTCGTACTCCGAAGTGCGGTGGAACACCTTCACCGCCAGCTCCTCGCGGAGCCCGAGCGTCGTGTCGCCGTCGTGCTCCCTCATCTCGTCGAGCACCCGCGGGTAGTCCGCCGGGTCGGTCACCACCGTCACGCTGTTGTAGTTCTTGGCCGCGCTGCGGAGCATCGAAGGCCCGCCGATGTCGATGTTCTCGATCGCCTCGGCGAGGGTGACCCCCTCCCGGGCGATGGTTTCCTCGAAGGGATAGAGGTTCACCACCACGAGATCGATCGGGGGGATGTCGTGTTCCTTGGCCTGCTTCAGATGGTCGTCGTCATCGCGCTTGTGGAGCAGACCGCCGTGCACCTTCGGGTGAAGGGTCTTCACCCGCCCCTCGAACAGCTCCGGCGCCCCGGTGAACTCGGAGACGTCGATCACCGGCAGGTCCGCGTCGCGCAGCGCCTTGGCGGTGCCGCCGGTCGAGAGCAGTTCGACCCCCATTTCATGGAGGCCCCGGGCGAAGTCGGCGAGGTCGGACTTGTCGGATACGGAAAGAAGGGCGCGCTGAATGGACATGAGGCGTGGGCGGGTGTGGAAACTCGGCCCCCGCGTACTCCTGCCCCGCGCCAGCGGCAAGCACCGAGTGCCGGGGTCAGCCCTCGACCACCCGCTGCCGCATTTCCCCGAGCCCCTCGATCCCGCAGCGCACCGAGTCGCCCGGCGTCAGGAAGCGCGGAGGATCCATGCCCATCCCGACACCCGAGGGGGTGCCGGTCGCGATCACGTCGCCGGGCAGCAGACTCATGAAGCGGCTGATGTAGCTCACCAGATGCGCCACCCCGAACAGCATGTCGCCGGTCCAGCCGTTCTGCCGCATCACGCCGTTCACCTCGCACCACAGGCGCAGCCCCTGGGGATCGGCCACATGTCCGGCGGGCGTCAGTGCCGGCCCGAGCGGCGCGAAGCCGTCGCAGCTCTTGCCCTTCACCCACTGACCTCCCATCTCCTTCTGAAAGGCGCGCTCGGAATAGTCGCAGAACACCGAATAGCCCGCGACGTGATCCAACGCCGCATCCCTCGGGACCCGCGATGCCGTGCGTCCGATGACCACCGCCAGCTCGACCTCGTAGTCGAGCTTCTTGGAGCCCGGTGGACGCGGCACGTCGTCGAAGGGCCCGCTCCACGCCGACGTCGCCTTCATGAAGAGCACCGGCTCCGCCGGCACGTCCTCGCCGAACTCCTTGGCGTGGTCGGCGTAGTTCTTGCCCACGCACACGATTTTCGAAGGACGGTCGACCGGCGGCCCGATCCGGACGCCGGGCGGGATCTCATCTCCCTCCGGACACCCCTCGGCCACCCACGCGTCGAGCGCCTCCATGCCCCCGAAGGCGAAGAACCCCTCGTCGTAGTCGTGGAACTGCCCGCTGGCATCGATCCGCCGGCCATCATCCAGCAGCACCCCCGGCTCCTCACGACCGGGCTCCCCGAATCGAATCAATTTCACGACGGCTTCCTAACACGACTGCCGCTCCGAGGCGAGCCTCTCGAAGCCCCCAGCCCCCCGGACCCGTGAAATTATCCGATTTCCCAATCCCGTCGCTTCCGCTATCCACCGCGCCCGCCATGTTCGAAGTTCTCCACCGCGACCCCGCCAGCCAGGCCCGCACCGGGCGGATGCGGCTCGCCCACGGTACGGTGGAAACGCCGATCTTCATGCCGGTCGGCACCCAGGGATCGGTCAAGACGCTCCACCCGGCGGAGCTCGACCTCCTCGGCGCGCAGATCATCCTCGGCAACACCTACCACCTCTGGCTGCGCCCCGGCCACGAGCTGATCCACGACCTCGGCGGCCTGCACCGCTTCGCGGCGTGGGACAAGCCCATCCTGACCGACTCCGGCGGCTTCCAGGTCTGGTCGCTGGCGAAACTCCGCAAGATCACCGAGCAGGGCGTCCGCTTCAACAACCACCTCGACGGCGCCAAGATGCTTCTCACGCCCGAGCTGAGCATGGAAATCCAGGCCTCCCTTGGGTCGGACATCGCGATGCTCTTCGACGAGTGCCCGCCCTACCCCTGCGAGAAGAAGTATGCCGCGGACTCGCTGGCCCTCACCACCCGCTGGGCGCGGCGCTGCAAGGATTGGGTCGCCGACCACGAGCCGCGCTCCGGCGAGGGCCGCCAGTGCCACTTCGGGATCGTGCAGGGCTCGACCTGGGCGGAGCTCCGCGAGCAGTCGGCGCGCGAACTCGTCGAGCTCGACTTCGACGGCTACGCGATCGGCGGCGTCTCGGTCGGCGAACCCGAGGAAGAGATGTTCCGTGCCATCGAGCACAGCGTCCCCTTCCTCCCGGAGGACAAACCCCGCTACGCCATGGGCCTCGGCACCCCGCCGCAGATCCTCGAGATGATCGGCCGCGGGGTCGACATGTTCGACTGCGTCATGCCGACGCGCGTCGCCCGCCACGGCCAAGCCTTCACCCTCGACGGGCCGATCCACATCAAGAACGCGGCCTTCGAGCGCGATGAGCGCCCGCTCTGCGAAACGGCCCATCCACACGTCTCGGGCTTCTCCCGCGCCTACATCCGCCACCTTTTCCGGGCCGGGGAAATCCTCGCTTTGCGGTTGCTTTCCTTCCACAATCTGCATTTCCTCCTCGCCCTCGCCGCCGGAGCGCGGCAGGCCGTCCACGACGGGAACTTCCTCGAATTCAAGGACTCATTCATCCGCCGATACACCCAGGCATGACCACCAACCTCATCGACACTCTTTTCATCCTCGCTCAGGGCGAGGGCGGCACAGGATCCGGCTCCGGAGGCGGAGGCGGTGGCGGACTGCTCGGCAATCCGCTGGTCATGATGGGCCTCATGATCGTGATGTTCTATTTCCTGCTCATCCGGCCTCAGCAGAAGCAGCGCAAGGAACTTCAGGCCCGCATCAACGCCCTCCAGACCGGCGACCGCGTGGTCACCACCGCCGGCATCCACGCCATCGTCCACAACATCAAGGAAAAGACCGTCGTCCTCAAGCTCGCCGAGGGCACCATGGTGGAGTTCGACAAGCCCGCCATTGCCACGGTTCAGAAGAAGAAGAGCGCCGAGCCCGGCGCCCCGGCCGAAAAGGCCAAGTAATCCCGGCCTCCTCCATTCCTTCCCCGACCCATGTTCCCCGCCATTCTCGCGCTCAAGGTCGTCAGCGATCCGCTGGTCCTCTTCCTCTCGGGTCTCGCGCTGCTGATTCTCTTCATCTGGTACTTCGCGACCGAGTCGGACCGCCGCAAGCGCAACGTCGGCACCCTGCTCGTGCTCGGCCTTTGCACGCTCTGCGTGCTCGCCATCATCCCGCCCTCGAAAACGCTCAAGGGCGGCATCGACATCGTCGGCGGCTCGGCCTTCACGCTGCGGGTCCAGCCCAACATCGATCCCGACACCAACGAGGCCATCCCGCTCACGCCGCGCGACCTCGACAACGCGATCGAGACCATCCAGAAACGCCTCAACGCGATGGGCACGGCCGACATGCTCATCGCCAAGAGCGGCGACGACACCATCATCGTGCAGATGCCCGGCATGGAGCCGGAAACCGCCGAGGAGGTCCGCGCCACCCTGCAGAAGGTCGCCAAGCTCGACCTCCGCGAAGTGAGCCCCCAGAGCTCCGCGCTCGCCAAGCGCGTCTACGACGGCGACGAGGTCGTGCCCGGCTTCAAGGCCTACAAGCACGAGGGAGAGAACCGTGAAGGCGACCCGTTCACCGAATACCTCCTGCTCAACAAGCGCACCGCCATCGAGGGCGGCGACATCGCCGATGCCTGGCCGCAGACCCAGGGCACCGACCACCAGGTCGGCATCAAGCTGACCGGTGAAGGCGGCGACAAGATGACCAACCTGACCAAGGACATGCGGGAAGGCGTCGACCGCATCGCCGTCCTGCTCGACGACGAGGTCATCACCGCACCGGTCGTGCAGACCACCCCGCTCGGCCGCAACTTCGTCATCCAAGGCCAGGACAGCTTCGAGGAAGCCGGCACGCTGGCCAGCCAGCTCCTCAACCCCCTCGGCAACGCCCTCAAGATTGACGAGGAACGCACCGTCTCCCCCAGCCTCGGCGAAGCCGTGGTCCGGCAGGGCATCACCTCGGCCCTGATCGGCCTCGCGCTCACCGCGGTCTTCATCCTCATCTACTACCGCACCGCCGGCATCATCGCCCTCATCGCGCTTGCCGTGAACTCGATCCTGATCTTCGGGGCGATGGCGATGTTCGGCTTCACCTTCACCCTCCCGGGGATCGCCGGCATCATTCTCACCATCGGCATGGCGGTCGATGCGAACGTGCTGATCTACGAGCGACTGCGCGAGGAACTCGCCGCCGGCAAGTCCCTCGGCACGGCGATCGACACCGCCTACGCCAAGGCCTTCTCGGCCATTTTCGACTCGAACACGACCTCGCTCATCACCGCGGTCATCCTTTTCTGGAAGGCCAGCAGCACGGTGGCCGGCTTCGCCGTGACCCTGACCGTCGGCCTGCTCGGCTCGATGTTCTCGGCCATCCTGGTGACCCGCGTGTTCTTCCGCTGGGGCATCGACAGCGGCATGCTCAAGAAACTCTCGCTGCTCAACGTCTTCAAGTCCACCTCGTGGGACTTCCTCGGCAAGCGCCGCATCGCCTTCGTCATCTCGACCCTCCTCTTCCTCACCGCGGCCGGCGGCTTCGTGTGGAAGAAGCACGATGCCCTCGGCGTCGACTTCACCGGCGGCTCGCTCCTCACCTTCACTTTCCCGGCGGACTCCGACGGCGTCCGACAGGCCGATGCGGAGCAGGCCCTCAAGGACCTCGACACCGCCGCCAATCCGATCATCCAGGAGGAGAACGTCCCGAACAGCGGCGAACTCCTCACCATTCGCTGCGCGACCGAGGATGCCTCGGAGATCGAGGACACGCTCCGTGCGGCCTTCCCGGTGCTTCAGGAACGGACGCCGACGCTGGATCCCGAAACCGGAAACGACACCGGCAAGACCAACTACGTCGTCGACGCCAGCATCGACACCGTTTCGGCGACGGCCGGTGCGGCCTTCCTCACAAACTCCGGCACGGCGCTGCTGCTGGGCCTGATCGCCATCCTGATCTACATCAGCATCCGCTTCGAGTTCTCGTTCGCGCTCGGCGCCTTCGTCGCGGTCGTCCACGACGTGATCCTCGCCGTCGGCCTGGTGGTCCTCTTCGGAGGCGAGCTGTCGCTCATCCACGTCGGCGCGATCCTGACCATCGCCGGTTACTCGATCAACGACACCATCATCGTCTTCGACCGCATCCGCGAATCGCTCCTCACCGAGCGGGGTGAGATCAAGGACCTGATGAACCAGGCGATCAACGCCACGCTGTCGCGGACCTTGCTGACCTCGATGACCACCATCACCACGGTCGCGATCCTCGCGATCTTCGGTGGCGCCGCGCTGCGTGAGTTTTCGACCATGATCCTGGTCGGCCTCGTGATCGGCACCTACTCGTCGATCTTCGTCGCCTCGCCGGTGGTCCTCTGGTGGAGCCGCGGCAAGGGCCGCAATCTGCGCCGCGAGGTGCTCGACGCCTCGCTCGCCGGCGAGACCGCCGCGAACACCTGAGGCCGTGGCGCTTTTCGAGGCGCCATGAGCCGGGCGACAGGAGAGGAGCGGCGCTTTCCAAGCGCCATGCGCCGGGCTGGCGGCTTTCCAGCCGCCACGGGACGCGCGGCGCCGTCGCGCCCCGCCCCGACCTCCATCGTCCCTCACCGCGATCCACGGCAACGCTTCTCGAGGCAGCCGACCAACCGGCAACTCCTGCGCGACGGCGTCGCGCGTCCCTCGCCACCGACGCACCACCCCGCACTTCCCACTCGCCCCGGCTCCGGGATTCGCTAAGACTCGCCTCATGAAGCGCCTGCTTCCCCTCCTGCTCCTCCCGACGGCCGCCTTCGCCCAGGACGACATCCCCTACGGCATCGAGGTCCTCACCGGCTACCGCAGCGAGTACATCGATCGTGGATTCTCCCTTTCCCAGGGGCTGATCGAGGTGCAGATCGGTTCCGAGATCGCGCTCAGCAACGACTGGCTGCTCCAACTCGGCGGCTGGTATGGCACCGGCACGGGATCCGGCGACTTCGAGGCGGCCGAGGCCTTCTTCGGGGTCCGCTACGAGGGCGACGACTGGGACACCGGCCTCGACACCTCATTCACCAGCTACGACCACCGCATTTTCCGCGACGGCGTCACCGCCGGCCCGTTCCTCAACTGGTATCCCCACGAAGACTGGCGTTTCGGCACCCTGGTCGAATACGACAGCGGGGCCTCCGGGTGGTATGGCGTGGTCGAGGCCGGATGGTCGCAGCCGACCGGGCGCGACTCCTTCGTGCGCGCCGAAGCCGGCCTCAGCGCGGTCTCCGGCTTCTACGGCCGCAGCGGCATGAACGACCTCTACGCCCGGGTGAGCTGGACCTACGGCTTCAACCGCAGCGTCGCCGTCACCCCCTTCGTCGGGACCTCCGTGGCCCTCGACTCGGCCGCTTCGACAGCCGCCTACGCCGGCATCTGGTTCGAAGTGAATTTCTAGTGCTGCCTCCCGGTTCCGTCGGCCTTTCGGGCGGATCTCTCCTCTCCCGCGGGAAATGCCGGCGGCAAGCCGCGGCCCCGGAGCCCTCCGATCGCCCCGGCGGCGACTTTGTGAAATTTTTCACAAACCCCTTGCCCGTCCGGCGGTCTTGCGTCCTCATTCCGCAGCCGGATTTTTCATGAGCAGCCCCACCACCACCGACTACCAGGCGCCGGACGTGGCTTCGAAAGCCGCCGACTATCATGCGGAAACCACCGACATGATGGGCGAGAAAATGGTGCTCAACATGGGCCCCTCCCACCCCGCCACGCACGGCGTGCTCCGCCTCGTTCTCGAGCTCGACGGCGAGGTGATCGAGAAGGCGGATCCGGACATCGGATTCCTCCACCGCGGCGATGAAAAGATCGCCGAGGCCATGCACTACAACCAGTTCGTGCCCTACACGGACCGCCTCGACTACCTCGCGCCGTTGGCCAACAACGTCGCCTACGCCTGCGCCGTCGAGAAACTCATGGGCTGGGAGCTGCCCCCCCGCGGCCAGGCCCTTCGGGTCCTCTGCTGCGAGCTGGCGCGGATCTCCTCCCACATGCTCGGCGTCGGCGTCTGCGCCATGGACGTCGGGGCGATGACCGTCTTCCTCTACACCTTCACCGAGCGGGAGAAGGTCTACAACCTCTGCGAGCAGCTCACCGGCGCCCGCTTCACCACTTCCTACACCCGCGTCGGCGGCCAGTTGCGCGACATGCCCGACGGCTTCGAGGCCGCGGTCCGCAAGTTCCTCGACGAGTGCTCGGTCACCATCGACGAGGTCTCCAAGCTGCTCGACAAGAACCGCATCTTCGTCGAGCGGATGGCCGACATCGGCGTGATTCCGAAGAAGGATGCCATTGCCTGGGGCATCACCGGCCCCAACCTGCGCGGCTCGGGGGTCGAGCGCGACCTCCGCAAGGACAACCCCTACCTCGGCTACGAGAACTACGATTTCGACGTCCCCATCGCGGACGAGGGCGACTGCTACGCCCGCTACCAGATTCGCATGGAGGAGATGCGGCAGTCGATCCGCATCTGCCGACAGGTCCTCGACACCATGCCCGACGGGCCGGTGAACCTCGCGCACGACAAGAGCATCCTGCCGCAGAAGGAGCGCGTGCTGATGTCGATGGAGGAACTCATCCACCACTTCATCGTCGCCACCCAGGGCATCGAAGCTCCCTCCGGCGAAGTCTATTTCGGCGCCGAGAATCCCAAGGGGGAGCTCGGCTTCTACATTCATTCCACGGGCGGCGGGGTGCCGAACCGCCTGAAGATCCGCAGCCCCTCCTTCTGCAATCTCTCGATCTGCTCGAAGCTCCTCCCCGGCCACATGGTCTCCGACATTCCCGCGATCCTCGGCTCGCTGGACTTCGTGATGGGCGAATGTGACCGCTGAAGCCGCTTTACCCGTGCCCTCCGGGCAACGTATATCGCGAATGCTATGAAAATCACCACCTTGCTCCTCGCCCTTTCGATCACGACCCTGTCCCAGGCCGCGTTCGAACAATGGACCAGCGCCGACGGCCGCACGGCCGAGATGAACCTCCTCTCCGTGACCGAAGTCGACGGGGAAAAGGTCGGGCGCTTCTCGCTGCGATCGGGAAAGATCGTCGAACTCAAGGCCAGCCAGCTTTCCGATGCCGCCGCCGAGCGGCTCGCGGAGTGGAAGGGCGAAGGTGCCGCGGCCGCGGCCGACGGACCGGCGAGCGCCTTCGACGACATCCTCGAGGGCAACCTGGTTCGACTCGACGGCAAACGCCTGAAGAAGTGCGAGGACGCCACCAAGCCGGAGAAGTTCTACGTCTTCTACTACACTGCTTCATGGTGCGGCCCCTGCCAGCAATTCACGCCCTCCCTGGTCGAGTGGTACAACGACAACAAGAACGACAACTTCGAGCTGGTGCTCATCACCTCCGATCGCGACGAGGATGCCATGGAGGAATACGCGGCGAGCAAGAAGATGCCCTGGCCCCAGCTTAAGCAGCGCAAGGCCGAGGACTTCAAGGGGGAGTTCAAGCACGGCGTTCGCGGCATCCCCTCCGTCATCGTCTGCGATCTCGACAACAAGGTGCTGGGCAACTACCGCAGCGACCTTCCCGGGCTGACGAAGCTCGTCAAAGACTAACGCACTTCACATGTCAGAAGCCGTCCTCAACGACCTGATCGCCTCTCCCGAAACGCCCGGGAGCCAGCACTTCCCGCCGTTCGAGCCGACCGAGGCCCTCGAAGCCGAGGCCGCCAAGCGACTCGCCCAGTTTCCCGAGGACCAGAAGCGTTCGGCGGTGCTTCCCATTCTCCACCACATCCAGCATCGCCATGGCTTCCTTTCGGCCGAGGCGGTCCAGTGGACGGCCGACCGCCTCGGCATCGAGCCGATCAAGGTGATGGAAGTGGTGACCTTCTACCCCGGCTTCCGCCAGTCGGCTCCCGGCAAGTTCCATATCCGCGTCTGCCGCACCCTGTCGTGCGCGATGGGCGGCTCCTACGAATTGATGGAGCGTCTCTGCGAGATCACCGGCATCGACCGCGATTCGCTCGACCCGCACCATCACCCGATCGCCGTCTCGCCCTGCGGCACGTGGTCGGTCGAGTTCGCCGAATGCCTCGCCTCCTGCGGCACGGCGCCGGTGTGCCTGGTCAACGACGACTTCCACGAAGGGATCGACGCCGACAAGGCCCCGTCCCTCCTCGACCAATACTCGAAGGCCTGACCCAGCGATGAGCGACATCCAATACCTCGAAGGCAAGCAGCCGGACTCCCGGGAGCACCGGATGATCTTCAAGAACATCGACCGCGCTGGCTGGAACCCGTCGATCGAGCGCTATCTCGAGGACGGCGGCTACGAACAGCTGCGCAAGGCGATGGACATGGACCCGAAGGTGATCACCGACGAGGTCAAGAAGTCCGGCCTGCGCGGGCGCGGCGGCGCCGGATTCCCGACCGGGGTCAAGTGGGGTTTCATCCCTCCGAACAACACCAAGCCGGTCTATCTCATCTGCAACTGCGACGAGTCCGAACCCGGCACCTTCAAGGACCGCTACATCGTCCACCAGGACCCGCACCAGCTCATCGAGGGCATGGTCATCTCGTGCTTCGCGGTCGGCGCCCACGTCGCCTACATCTACATCCGCGAGGAGTTTCCCGAAGCGGCGAAGATCCTCGAGAACGCGATCGAGGAGGCGCGCGAAAAGAACTTCCTCGGCAAGGGCGTGCTCGGCACCGACTTCGACGTCGAGATCTACGTCCACCGCGGTGCCGCCGCCTACATCTGCGGCGAGGAGACCGGACTCATCGAGTCGCTCGAGGGCAAGCGCGCCTACCCGCGGATCAAGCCGCCCTACTTCCCCGCCGCGCTCGGGCTCTACATGTGCCCGACCATCGTCAACAACGTCGAGTCGCTGTGCCACGTGAAGCACATCATCCAGATGGGCGGCGACGAGTATGCAAAGCTCGGCGTGCCCCGCAACACCGGCACCCGCATCCTCTGCGTCTCGGGCGACGTGAAGAAGCCCGGCTACTTCGAGGTCGAGGTCGGCAAGGTGACCATGCGCGAGCTGCTCTATGACATGTGCGGCGGCCCGAAGGACGGCCGTGAGTTCAAGGCGGTGATCCCCGGCGGTTCGTCCGCCAAGATCCTGCGCTGCGACGAGACCTTCACCCTGAAAGGCCAGGGCCCGGACGGCGCCGACAAGGAACTCTCCTTCTGGGACATCCCGATGGACTTCGACTCGCTCGCCGCCTGCGGCTCGATGGCCGGCTCCGGCGGCGTGATCGTCATGGACGATTCGCGCAAGATGTCGTGGGTGCTGAACAACATCAACCAGTTCTACGCCCACGAGTCCTGTGGCCAGTGCACGCCCTGCCGCGAAGGATCGACCTGGATGCGCAAGATCTCCGACCGGCTGGTCGCCGGTGAAGCGTCGCCCGAGGACATCGAAACGCTCGAGAGCGTCGCCTACCAGATCGACGGCAAGACGATCTGCGCGTTCGGCGAAGCGTCGTCGTGGCCGGTCGAGGCGATCATCGCCAAGTTCCGCGAGGAACTGCTCGCCGACACCGATCCGGACAACGCCCGGGTGCCCCACAACCCCGAGGCCGAAGCTCAGCGGAAGTTCCTGCAGCAGGCCTGACCCGGACCCGCGGAGCGTCAGTCTTCGCGTTTCGCCCGGTCGAGATCGGCCATCAGCTTCTGTCTGCGCTGCCGCATGGTACTCTCGGCCCGCTGGTAGCGCTCGGCCTTGGTCACTCCGCCGATCGCAATGGCGATCGCGGCGATGATGAAGATCACCCCGAATGCCGGAAAGGCGCCGGGGGCGCCCATCGATGAGGCCATGCCGATCCAGAAGATGCCGAAGCCGGCCGCCACCACCCCACCGATCACGGACCCGGCGGCCGACGGCTTCGAACGGGTGCCGTCCTTGCTCGTCGTCATCATGCCCTCGCGCTCCAGCGCCCATTCCCGGTCGAGTTGTTCGAGGTCGTTCTGAAGCCGGATCACGCCGAGGTCCTGCGACATCCGGTCGGTCTTCTCGCCAATCTCCTCGAGCAGGCGCGAGTGGGTCGTCGTCGGGTCGTGAACAATCTCCAGCCTGGACCCGCAGAAGTTGCAGGTCACGAAGCGGATCGACTCATCGACCTCGAGATCGGCCCCGCATCCCTGACAGCACACTTTCGCGACCTTCATCGCCTCCGTTCTAACCAAGCCGGGTCACTTCGACAGCTCCAATCTGGAGCATGACTTTGTAAGCCGGCGGGACGAGCCGACCGCCCCTACCGCCTGGCGAGCCGCGCCATGTAGAAGCCGTCGAAGTCCGTCGTCGAGGGATCCACCGAAAGCTCGGCCTCCAGCCTCCACCTCGGGTCGCGCTCAAGCAGGGCGGCGACCTGGCCGTGGTTCTCCGACGGCAGAATGGAACAGGTCGCGTAGACGAACTTACCGCCGTCGCGAAGCAGCTCCGGATGATGGTCGAGCAGCCGCCGCTGGGTCCGCTTCACCTTGGCCAGCCCCGCCTCGTCCAGCCGCCATTTCAAGTCGGGTTGCCGCCTCAAGGTGCCGAGGCCCGAACACGGGGCATCGATCAGCACCCGGTCCGCCCAGCCTCTCCATTTCGTCGGCGACCCCCCGTCCCAGCGCTCGACCTTCAGATTCCGGAGCCCCGCCCGTTTGGCCCGCCTCCAGAGCTCGTCGAGCTTCCGACGACTGACGTCCATCGCGATGATCTCGCCCCTGCCCTCCATCAGGGCCGCCAGGTGCAGTGTTTTGCCACCGGCACCCGCGCAGGTGTCGATCACGCGCATCCCCGGCTCCACCTCCAACCATGGCGCGACCCTCTGGCTGCCTCCGTCCTGAATCTCGATCCGGGAATCCTGCGCCAGCCGACGCGGCAGCGTGTCCTCGAGCCGAATCCCGTCGGGCACGTCCTCGACGGCTTCCGCCGCCACCCCCTCGTCATCGAGCCAGGCCAGCACCTCGTCCCTCGAGGCCCTGAGCCGGTTGACCCGGAGAAACACCGGGGCCTTGTGGTTCAACCCGGCAAGCATCCGCTCCCACCTGTCCCCGAGTTCACCCCCGGCGCACGCGTCGAGCCAGTCGGGCACGGATTGCCGGACCGCGCGCGGCTGGGCCTCGAGAAGCTCGATCCGCGCGGCCGCATCGATCCCCTGCTCGGGCCACCACTCGGGAATTTCAAAACCGTGTCGCTGCCACGCGGCGGCCAGCAGGGCTTCGACCCGCCCGGATTCGGCGAGAAAGGCGAAGGCGCGTCGCCAGCGAACGACCTCCCACACCGACTCGGCGATGAAGTGACGATCGCGCTTGCCCCACCGCCGGTTCGTGCGGAAGGCCGTCGCCACCTCGCGGTCGAGTACGCGGCCGCGATCGAGGACCGCCTCAAGAAGGGCCACGCAGGCGTCGGCGAGTGGACGATGGACCTTCACCGGTGCTGGGTGATGATGCCCGCGGTGCTGCTGTCGCGAAGCTCGTCGAGATCGCGCATGACCTCGTTCACCGTGCAGATGCGCGCGTAGCGGTCGCGCATCGTCGCCAAGGAGGCCTCGTGCAGGCGCGGCGTCACCGTCGCGCAGGCATCGTCCACGACGGTCACGAAATAGCCCAGGTCACACGCGTCCCGGGCCGTGGTCTCGACGCATTCGTTGGTGTAGACGCCGCACATGTAGAGCGAGCGAATTCCAAGATTGCCGAGGACGTAGTGCAGATTCGTCGCCGAAAAGACGCCGCTGGCGGTCTTGTCGATGATGATCTCGTCGCCGACCGGAGCCACTTCGTCGATGAACTCCGCCTCTTTGCTGCCCCGGGCCGCGAGCAGCCCGAGACGGCGGTGCCCCTGGCCCCGATCCCGTCCGTCCTTCGTCAGCGCACAAATGCGGCAGTGAATCACCTCAAGGCCGCTGCCTCGAAAGCCCTCCTGAAGCCGCTGCATGCCCGGGATCACCGTGGTCTTGAGCCGGTCGAAGTAATAGCGCCTTCCCTCCTCCGGCACCCCGCTCTTCTCCGGGTCGGCGAACACTCCGTAACCCTCGGCCGCGTCGAGATACTGCACGTCGATGCACAGCAGCGCCACTTTCCCATCGGCCAGGTGCTCGACCCGCCGGGGGTTGGTGATGAAGGCTTCGCGGTAGTTCTCCCGCAGTGGATCCTGAATCGCCGTGACACTCATGAGCCGCAGGCTAGCCCTGCCACCGGAAAGCGACAACCCCTCATCAGGCGTCAAACGCCAGGCGTTCGACCGCACCGAGCATCACCTGGGCGCCCGCCTCGATATCGTCCCACGCGGTCCACTCGGCGGGCGAGTGCGACTTCCCGTCGACCGACGGCACGAAGATCATCGCGACCGGCGCCACCGAAGCAACGATCTGCGCATCGTGCGCCGCACCGGATTCCATGCGGCGGTAGCGGAAGCCCCCGGCCGCCGCCGCGGCATCCACCTGCTCGACGAGGCGAGCGTCGCAGGTCACCGGCTTGATCCAGCTCTCCACCTGATACGAAAACCGGAGGCCCCGGCGGCGGGCGATCGCCGCCAGCACCTTGCGGATCGCGCCGGCGAGCTCGTTCATCACCGTCTCGTCGGTATCGCGGACATCGATGGTGAAGGTTGCCTCCCCGGGCACGGTGTTCGGCGACCCGGGTGTCAACTCCACCCGCCCGATCGTCGCCCGCGAGCGGTCGGATCCGTTCTCGTCGAGAATCCGCGGCACCTCGTGGGCAAAATCGGCGACCCCCATGAACGCATCCCGGCGCATCGGCATCGGCGTGGTGCCGGCATGGTTGGGCTCGCCGCTGAAGGTGATGGTCCACTTGAAGAGCCCGGTGATGGCCTCGACCACGCCGACCTGCTCCTCGGCCTTGTTCAGCACCGGCCCCTGTTCGATGTGCAGCTCGAGATAGCCACCGATCGACTGCGGATCCCGTCGTGCCTGAAGCGCCTCCCACGGGTCGAGTCCGAGGGCCTTCATCGCGTCCTCCAGACGCTCCCCGCCGGGATCCGTCGCGCTGTGGATCGTATCGGGCGTGATCTGCCCGGCGAGAGCCTGCGACCCGAACATGCCGCCGAAGCGTCCCTCCTCATCGGAAAAGGCGATCAACTCGATGTCGCAGCTCGGCACCTGCTCCCGCTGCTTGAGCACCCTCAGGCACTCCAGACCGGTCAACACCCCCAGGGTGCCGTCGAGAATTCCGGCGCACGGCACCGTGTCGATGTGCGACCCGATCAGCAGCGCCGGCGCGTCCGGTTCCCTCCCCCTCAGGCGCCCGATCACGTTGCAGGCACCATCCCTCGAAGTCTCGAGCCCGGCCTCCTGCATCTTCGCCTCCAGCCAGTCCTTTCCTTCCATGTCCGCTTCGCTGAAGGCCATCCGGTAGACCCCTCCATCGTCGGATCTTCCGATCTCCGCCAGCTCCTTGAGGTCGGCACTGATCCGCTTGCCTGAGACGACGCTTTCGTGTGTCAACATCGCCCCCAACCAAAGGCGGCATCCTCAATCCGGCCAGAAAGAATTTGCATTCGATGCCGCCGACGCCAAGGCTGGCCGCGGCGTATTCCGGCTCGAATCATCCCGTCGAACCGGTTCCACAACCCGAAAGAGACATCCGCTTTTCTTCTCCCAGCCCACGAATCTGCAGGTCGGTTTTCGCCGGCCTTTTCTTGGGTGGGTCCGCCCTCTTCGGAGCGCCCTCCGCACCGGTTCTCGACGCCGATCATCAACCGGATCCTGAGACCGGGCGACGCGTCAGCGACGATGGCACCGTGGATCTGATCTGGTCGTTGCCGGATGAGCCGATGCCGGATGAGGTCGAGTTGCTTGAGTTCGACGACCGAGCTAGCGCCATCACCTTCCGCCTTGAGCAGTCCTCGACCCCGGACTTCAGCGACCCGAAGCTTCGCTACGAAGGCCCCGATCCCGCCAGCGTCCTCACCGGACTGCGTGAGGGCCAGTACCACTTCCGGGTCCGTGCCATCGATTCCGAGGATCAACCCGGCGCCTGGTCGGAACCTCTCGTGCTGCATGTCGAGTTCATGGCGCCGGGGCAGCTGGCTTTCCTGCTGGTGGTCGGCGGTGTTGTCGCCTGCTCGACCATCGCCGCCATCATCACCGGATTCCTCAAGAACCGATGACCCTCGCCGTATCCCTCAGCACTGAAACCGGGTGGGCCATCGTGATCGGCCTCGGCGTCCTGTGGGTGCTGCTCGGCATCTGGTGGGGGCGTCGCGCGAAAACCAGCGAGGGCTTCATGCTTGCCGGCCGCAACGTCGGATTGTCCCTCGGCGCCGCGACCGCGATGGCGACCTGGGTCACCTCGAACACCACCATGGTGGCTCCCCTGCTCGCCTACGAGAAGGGCGTCTGGGGCATGCTCGCCTACGCCTCCGCCTCCTTCGGCCTCCTGCTCTTCGCCCCCCTCGCCTTCCGGATCCGCCGGCTCCTCCCCGAAGGCGTCACCGCCGGGGACTTCTTCCGCATGCGCTACGGAAATCTCGGGTGGGCCGTCTTCCTCGTCATCACGCTCGTCTACTCGGTGACCTGGCTCGTCACCATGGCCATCGCCGGCGGGAAGCTGCTCGAGGCCCTCGCCAACATCCCCTACGCCCAGGGCATGACGCTCATCATGGTGGTGTGCGTGCTCTACACCTTGTTCGGCGGCCTCTACGCCGTCATCGGCACCGATTTCATCCAGAGCCTCATCATCCTGATCGGCATTGTCTTCATCGGCTTCATCGTCATCGAGCACATGGACGTTTCCACCGTCCACCAGCACCTCTCGCGGGATCAACCGGCGCTCCTCGACGTGATGATGCCTGCCGCCCTCCTCGCGATCTTCAACAACATGCTCTTCGGCTTCGGCGAGGTCATGCACAACAACGTCTGGTGGTCGCGCGCGTTCGCCATGCGCGAAAAGGTCGCGCCGAAGGCCTTCTTCCTCTCCGGAGTGCTCTGGTTCCCCATCCCCATCGCCGCCGGATTCATCGCCCTCGCCGCGGGCCCGCTGGGCGTCAATGTCACCGATCCCTCCAAGGTCGGCCCGGAGGTGGCCGAGCACGCCCTCGGCCTCGCGGGTCTCGGCTCCTTCGCCGGCGTGATCATCCTTGTCGTGCTCTTCTGCTCGATGGCCTCGTCGATCGATTCACTGCTCGCGGCCACCTCGGACCTGCTCGTCCGCGACATCTACGAAGGCCTTCTCAAGCAGGAGCTCGAT
Organism: Verrucomicrobiia bacterium; assembly: GCA_030431475.1. Classification (GTDB taxonomy): domain Bacteria; phylum Verrucomicrobiota; class Verrucomicrobiia; order Verrucomicrobiales; family Akkermansiaceae; genus Haloferula. Next base: position 138,551 of record JAUIJD010000001.1, read on the forward strand.
CCGCGGAAATTCCGTCCGGTGGCCGCCACCAGCATCATCATCGTCTCGTTCAGCGCCTGGCTGCTCGCCCTCAGCGGCTGGAATGTCGACCAGGTTCTCTTCAGCGCCGGGGCCCTCGTCGCCAGCCTCATCTGGCCGGTCATCGCCGGCCTGTTCTGGAAACGGCTCAATGCCCCGCTCGTGATCGCCGGCATCATCACCGGGTGCATCGCCGGCATGTTCTGCTACTTTGAGGTGCAGACCTACACCGGAGCCCTGGTCGGCGGGGCCGTCTCCATGGTGTTCACCCTCGCCGCCCGCTGGATCCGACCGGCGGATCTCGAAACGACGACCTCCTGAGTCTCATGTTCCCGGAAAGTTTTCTCCAGTTTCTCGTGCTTCTCGGCCTCATCTGGACCGGCCTCGGAGCGCTGGCCCTCATCGTGCTTCTGATCCGCGACTGGAAGCGCGGCGAGCTTTGGTAATCCGCGCTCCGGCCAACCCGACCTCCACGACCCATGCCCGAACCTCTCGATCCCAATCCGGCGACTCCCTATCTGACCCCACCCCGGGATTCGGATGCCACGCGACCCGAGCCACGCAATCTGTTCGAGGCGTCGCCGCCCAACCTCGACGTCCTCGCCCAGCTCAGTGGACAGAACGTCCTCTACGCCCGTCAGTTCAGCTTCGAGCTCGTCGCCGAGCTGTGCAAACTGGCCGCCGTCCTCGAGCAGATCGAGATCTGGCCCTACCACCCGCTCGACGGGAAGATCGTCACCACCGCCTTCTTCGAGGCGTCCACGCGGACGCGCACCAGCTTCGAGAGCGCCGTCCACCGCCTCGCCGGCAAGGTGATCTCCATCCCCGACGGCTCCATCACCGGAGCGAAGAAGGGCGAATCACTCCAGGACATCGGCGAGATGTTCAACGCCTACTGCGACTGCGTCGTGATGCGTCACACCGAGACCTCCGCACCCAAGGAGATGCTCGAGAACCTGCGCGTCCCGCTGATCAACGCCGGCAACGGCTCCGGCGAGCATCCGACCCAGGCGCTCGCCGACTGGTACGCCCTGCTCAAGTGGCGACCGCGCCTCGCCGCCCCCTTCGAGACCGGCGACCGCAAGCTGGAGCTCGGAATCCTCGGCACCCCCGGCTCGATGCGCGCGGTGAAGTCCTTCCTGCTGATGGCCCTCCTCTTCAACGAGCACATCTCCAAGGTCACCGTGATCTCGGAGATGGCCGACCCCTTCGGCAAGGACGTGATCGAAAGCCTCAACCGCGCCGACATCGACTACGAGGTGACCAACGACATCCGCGAGAACCTCCCGCGTCTTGATGTCATCTACATGAATTCGATCGCGTTCCTCGGCGACTCCTACAAGGCACTCGATTCGCGCTACAAACTCGACGCGGACAGTCCGCTCAAGGAGGACGCGGTCATCCTTCACCCGCTCGCCCGTCTCGACGAGCTCGACACCTCCTTGGACAAGACGCCCCACAACCTGTACTTCTCGCAGGCCCACGGCGCCGTCTTCATCCGTCAGGCTCTGCTCCTGGCGGTTCTGGGCCGTCTCGACCGCCTGCCCGAGCTCCATTCATAGGTCGACCGTCCGTCTGTCTGGCAGCGCTCGCCAAACCCCTGAACTCCAAACTCCGAACTCCGAACTTCCACCATGTGCGGCATCGCCGGCTCCTTCTCCGCCCGTCCCCTTCCCGACAACCGGGAACCCGTTCTCAACCAGCAGCTCCAAGCCATCCTCCACCGCGGTCCGGACGCGCAGACGACCTGGCTCGACCGGGACAAGGGCATCGCCTTCGGGCACACCCGGCTCTCGATCAACGACCTCGAAGGGGGTGTCCAGCCGGTGCGCTCGTATGACGACCGCTTCGTCTCCACGGTCAACGGCGAGTTCTACAACTTCAAGTTCCACCGCTCGGTGCTGATGGCCGAGGGCCAGCGCTTCCGCACCAAGTCGGACTCCGAAATCGCGCTCGGCCTCTACCGCAAGCACGGGCTCGACTTCACCAAACACCTTCGCGGCGAGTTTGCCTTCGCCCTCTATGACCAGGAAAAGGACGAACTGCTCCTGGTCCGCGACCGCTGGGGGATTCGTCCGCTCTTCATCCACGTCCAGGACGGTCACACGATCCACTGGGGCTCCGAGGTGAAGTCGCTGATCGCCCACCCCGACATCCCGGCCGAGCTCGACGAGAAGGCCGGACTTCACCAGCTCATGCAGACCATCGCGCCGGGCATGAGCGCCTTCAAGAACATCGAGTCGCTCTCCCCGGGTCACCTGCTGCGGATCGGGAAGAACGGCGACCGGCTCTCGATCGAGAAGATCAGGTACTGGGACCTCGATTTCCCCGAGGAAGGCGGCCACGACCAGCCCGAGAACGAGGAATACCACGTCGAGCGCATCCGCGAGGAGCTGACCCGTGCCGTCGTCCTCCGTCTCGAGGCCGACGTGCCCGTCGGCTGCTACCTCTCCGGCGGCATCGATTCCTGCTGCATCCTCGGTCTCGCCACCGGCGCCATGCAGTCCCCGGTGAAAGCCTTCACCATCGCCTTCGACAACGACGACTACGACGAGTCCGGTATCGCCCGTGAGATGGCGGAGTCGATGAATGCGGACCAGGAGATGATCACCCTCGCGGCGGATGATCTCTACGGCCAGAACTACATCGACACCGTCTGGCACGCCGAGCGTACCTTCTACAACACGCTCGGCGTCGCGAAAAACCTGATGTCGAAGCGCGTCTGGGACTGCGGCTATCGCTGTGTCGTCACCGGCGAGGGTTCCGACGAGCTTTTCGCCGGCTACCCCGGGTTCAAGCGTGACATGTTCCTGCACGGGATCTCGCACGAGCCCGAACACATCCGCGCCGAGTACGCCCAGGCCCTCGAGAAGACCAACAAGCTCTTCAAGGGGGCGATCCTCTCGGAGAACGAGCGCCACCATCCGGCCTTCGACACGCTCTGCGGATTCACGCCGTCCTGGCTCCAGCCGTGGATGGAGACCCTCGACCTCGCGCGTCCCCTGCTCGACCCCGATGTCGCCCACGAGCTGCGCGACTACGATCCCATCGCCGAGATTGCCTCGCGCATCGACGGTTCGATGATGGAGGGACGCCACCCGCTCGACCGCGCACAGTACACCTGGGCGAAATGCCAGCTCGAGGGTCAGATCCTCAACTGGGGCGGCGACCGGGTCGACATGGCCAACTCGATGGAGAGCCGCCCCGCTTTCCTCGACCACCACCTCGCCGAGGCGGCCTTCAAGGTGCCACCCCACTACCGCATCAAGGGCAACATCGAGAAGTACGTGCTGCGCGAGGCCGTCCGGGGGGTTCTGCCGGAGGTGCTCTACAAGAGGGAGAAATTCGCCTTCATGGCGCCTCCCGCCCACACCGACGAGAAGAAGCGGGCACGCGTGCAGGAGCTCATCCACTCCTTCCTCAACCGCGAGGCCGTCTCCCGCTGCGGGATTCTCTCCCCCGACAAGGTGGAGGGATTCCTCAAGGACTACGAGACGGACACCGATCCGACCTCGCTCGTGCGCAAGGACGCCCTGCTCAACCACCTGCTCGGCCTCCACATTCTGCACGACCGGTTCTGCTGAGGCCGGACCGGCAAATCCTCGCCCCCCGCCCCGGACCGGCACTCGTGCCACCCCCGTCCGGGCGGGAGCAGCGGCGTACCCGCACGTCCATCGCTCAGGACCGGACAGCGCACCCGGTCCCGTGGACCGGCGAGCAAAGGGCTAAACCCCGGGATTCGGGAGGCCATTCCCTGTTTGAAACCCACCTGCGCCGGGCTTACCGGTGCCTCAAATCCCTGAACCCATGCGATTTCTCGCGCTCTCCTGCCTCCTGCTGGCCTTCCCCGGCCTGCTTCCAGCCCAGTACACGCTCGTGCCCCGCACGACGACCGACCCGGGCTTCACCTACACCGCCAGCCCGGACGACTGGCGGGACATCAACGTCTACCAGCTCTTCACCGATCGATTCCACGACGGAGACAGCAGCAACAACAACGCCCGGACGATGCGCTCCGGCTCGTGGTGGACCTTCAACACCGCCTACGCGTCCGGTGACACGAGCGGCCGCTCCTGGTACAATACCGGCAACAGTGCCCAAGCCAACGACCGGCACCTCTGGCAGGGCGGCGACTGGGAGGGCATCCGTCAGAAGATCCCCTACCTCCAGTCCATGGGCATCAAGGCCGTCTGGATTTCCAGCGTCCAGCGCGTCGAGCAGGGCGTGGACAAGCGCTTCACCCCCTACCACGCCTATCACCCCACCGATCTCTACGAGTGCGAGCCGATGTTCGGAGACTTCGCCAAGCTCAGGCAGCTGGTCGATGAACTCCACGCCGCCGGGATCTACGTGATTCTCGACGTCGTCCCGAACCACATGGCCGACCTCATTCGCGCCAATTCCGGCAACGAGAGCTACAACGCCTCCGCCACCACCAGTGACATCAACTGGGCCGACGGCGTCCAGCACGCCCCTCCCTTCGACCGCCTCGACTGGTTCCACCCGCACGGCAACATCGGCAACTACGACGCCTACCCCGAGACGCAGTGGGGCGGCTTCAAGGGCACCGACGACATCAACACCGACCGGGCCGACGTGCAGGCCGAGCTCGCCAACGCGTTCAAGAACCTCATCGAGGCCACCGACTGCGACGGCTTCCGCGTCGATGCGATCAAGCACGTCGACCACAACTGGATCAAGAGCTGGGCCACCGACATGCGCAACCACGCCGCCAGCCTCGGCAAGGACGACTTCCTCATCTTCGGCGAGTTGTTCAGCTTCGACGACAACTTCCACAGCTTCTTCACCCAGGACCAGGGCAGCGGATTCAACTCCGCCATGTGGTTCACGATGATGAACACGATGAACGATGTCTTCGCCGGCAGCGGAGCCACCCAGAACCTCACCGGCCCGCTGGACAACATCTGGAACAACAACCTCTTCGGCGCCGAGGCCGCCGCCCGTTCGATCGCGTTCATCGACAACCACGACGTCGACCGGATCTCCAAGAACTACACCACCTCCTGGGGTGACATGCTGCGCCCCGCCATGGGCCTCCTCTACTGCGCCACGCCCGTGCCGACGCTCTACTACGGCACCGAGCACGGCTTCAACCAGGGCCAGGCGAACAACAACCCCGGCGCGGACGACGGCGACTACCAGCGCGAGTGCATGATGGACTTCGGCTACCAGTGGGGCAACGCGCAGGGCGACAAGTTCAACGCCGCCAGCGGCATCAAGGACCTCATCGGCCAGCTCAATCTCGCCCGCGACCAGTACATCTGCCTCCGTCGCGGCAGCTTCGCCCAGCGCTGGCAGACGGGCGGACGCGGCATCTACGCCTTCACCCGGAGTTACGGAGACCAGGAGGCGCTCGTCATCCTCAACACCGATTGGGACAACCCGCAGAGCGCGACGCCCGCGGTCGGCAAGCCCGACGGTACGGTCTTCACCAACCTCCTGAACCCCGCCGAAACCGCAACGGTCAGCAGCGGCACGCTCAATCTCACGGTCCCCACGCGCGGACTCAAGGTCTTCGCGGCCGGAACCCCCAGCGCCAGCCTCATCATCTCCGGCACCGGCAACTACCCCGTCAGCGGCAGCATCCTGCCGACCGACGACATCTACATCGACAGCAGCACCGGCCCCAAGGCAACCGCGGTGTCCGGCACGGTCCACTACACCACCGATGCCGGCGGCACCTGGCAAACCACGGCCCTTGCCCGCAACCCTTCCTTCGACACCCCTTCCACCGATGCATGGAATGCCAACCTCGGCCAGTTCCCGGCTTCCACCACCATCGACTACTACGTCACCTTCCAGGACGGCGACACCAACACCTACACGGACGACAACGGAGGGGCGTCCTACAGCCTGACGGTCTCGTCGCCTCCCGTCTTCGCCATCGACGGCCTGCTCGACAGTTCGAACTACCTCGTCGCCGACAACGGCATGCGCATCTGGGCGGCGGTGAAGGGCTCCAAGCTCTACTTCGCCACCTGGTCCACCGAAGGCGGCAGCAACGACCACTTCCTGCTCTGCACCGACAGCTTCGGAAACCCCGAGCCGCACCCGTGGTCCAAGGCCGGCGATCTCAACTTTTACTTCGCCGGCTGGCCGTGGCTCGCCGCTGACGACACCTACCACGCCCTCAACAATCCCGGCGCCTCCGGCTCGTCGGCGATGGGCTCCGGCGGCGACGTCGTCGAAGGTGAGATCGACCTCGTCGAGGCCTTCGGATCGGTGCCCGAGATCCTCTACTTCTCCGCCTTGTCCTACGGGGACTCCGACGGCGACGGGATCAACGGCCAATGCCCCGCCGCATGGGACCCGGACGACAACCTCACCACGCCCGAATATGCGGCGGTCCGGGTCGATTCCATTCGCGACGAGGATCTCGACGGGCACCACGACGCCGGTGCTCCGACCTTCGAGAGCGCCGCCGACGGCGACTGGACCGACGCCAACTACGGACTTCGCCGCTTCTTCCTCGACGAACCCTCCGGTGAAACCGCCAGCCTCTCCTTCCGCTTCACGCCCAACGCCAATCCCGCGGAAAGCGTCACGGACGTCGAACTCATCACCAACCTCAACCGACGGGATCACGCGGTGATCCAGGAGGACCGGGACACCGTGACCACGGCTTCCAGCACCTACTTCCGCGCCTACCCGATGGCAGAGGCCGCGGGGGTCTGGAGTGTCACCGTGCCGGTCGAAAAATGCGGCGTCTATCGGGCCACGGTGCGATATCGACTGGATGGCGAGGTCCACTACTTCACCGACAACGGCCTGCGCCGCGATCTGGCGATCGTGGTCTCTCCCGACAAGGCACTTGAGGTGAACATGTACGAGGTCAACCCGGCCATCGTCGAGGCCACTTCCGACACCGAGTCGGGCCGCTCGACCTTCCGCGACCTCTGGATGGCCAACACGGACCGCCCCGACGTCGTCAATACCGACCACTTCACCGGCCTCGGCGTCAACATGCTGTGGCTTCAGCCCATCCACCCGATCGGCTTCGAAGCCCGCGGGATCGATCCCGACACCGGCCAACCCTACGAGCCCGGTTCGCCCTACGCGGTCCGCGACTATTGGAAGATCGCCTCGGCACTGGGAGCCGACAACACCGAGTCCGGAGCGATGAGCGAATTCCAGACCGCTGTGGCCGAGTTCGACGCCGCCGGCATCGGTGTGATGATGGACGGCACCTTCAATCATTCGGCGCCCGATGCCGTGCTCGGCGCGGGGGCGGTCGATCTCTTCCCGTGGGCCACCTCCCCCGACACCGAGATCCGCAACCAACGGCCGCAATGGTACTCGAAGGAGGACAACTTCCTGCTGCCGGCCTCCAACGCGGGCGAGATCGCCGTCGCTCCGGACCGCTCGGACTTCGGGAAATGGACCGATGTCCGCGACTTCTATTTCGGCAACTACGACACCCTGGTCAAATACCCGTCCGAATCCCACAAGCAGGAGTTCCTTCTCGAACGCGACGCGCTGGAGCCCCTCCTGCCCGACACCGAGGAGCTGTGGGAGTATTTCGCCTATTATCCCCTCTACTGGCTCGACAAGACCGGCCACCCGGCGGGAACGCCGGCGTCCGAGTCCCACAAGGGGATCGACGGCCTCCGCTGTGACTTCGCCCAGGGACTGCCGTCGGAGTTCTGGGAGTACTGCATCAACAAGACCCGCTCGCGGAAGTGGGACTTCCTGTTCATGGCCGAGTCTCTCGACGGCTACCGTGAGATCGGTTCGGACAAACGCCACGGCGTCGGCTACCGCTCGGCCCGCCACTTCGACATTCTCAACGAGAACATCGTCTTCCACTGGCGGGACACCCACTTCGACTACCCCGCCAACGGCCCCGGAACCGGAGGGGCGGGCAACCGCTCGGCGCTTGCCACCTACGACGCCTACTCGAACCGGCGCGAAGCCTACGAAGGCGTGGTCCTGCTCAACAACCTCACCTCCCATGACGAGGTCTTCCCCGCCAACGACGGCTACGAGATGCTGCAGGCCTACGCCCAGCTGGGCGCCCTCGACGGCATTCCGATGCTGATGTACGGCCAGGAGGCCGGGGCTCAGAACGACTTCGCCACCTACGCCTTCTCCGGCATCGCCAACTCGGACCGCAACTTCGCCCGCTACGAACTGAACTTCGGAAAATCGATCCCGAACTTCAAACGCTGGAATGCGATGACCTCCGTCTGGACCCACCGGGACTGGACGCTCCAGGCGCTCTACGGCCGGATCAACCGCGCACGCCTGCTCAGCCCCGCGCTGCGTGGAAAGAACGAGTATGTCCTCGACCGCACCGGCGGCCTCGGTCGCGATCCCGACATCTTCGCCGTCGCGAAGTTCGAGGAGGCGGGCCTCCCGCCCTCCCAGCAGCAGGTTGTGTTCGCGTTCGCCAACACCGACTACGTCGACGACAGCAACCGCAGCGCGACCTTCGATCTGACGCCCCCCCAGTTCGGGATCGAGTCCGGCGCGAACTACAACGTGGTCGACCTTCTGGCCACGGACCCCACTGCCTTCCTCTGGGGCAGCGACCTGTCCGGAGCCGACCTGCTGGCCGGCGGCCTTCCCATCACCCTCGACCAACCGGTCACCGGCATGGGTCAGGCCACCTACCTGCGGCTCGTCGACACCAGCGTCCCGCTGGACACCGACCTGGACGGCATGCCCGACGCCTGGGAGAGCGCCAACGGCCTCGATCCGCTCGACCCGGCGGACGGTGCCGACAACGACGACGGAGACAACCTGAGCAACCTGGAGGAATTCCTGTCGGGCACCGACCCTCAGGATCCGAACTCGCGGTTGAAGGTCGCCAGCGCCTCCCGAACCGCCACCGGGCTTGAACTGGTCTGGACCAGCGCCCCCGGGCTGACCTACGGCATCGAGTTCAGCGACGCCCTCGGAAGCTGGCAGCCCGTCCTCGACGGATCCTCCGCCCCGCTCGAGATCCCGGGCGATTCCGGGCCCACCACGACGCACGAAATCCCGCTGGACTCGCCTCCCGCCCCCGCTCGGCGCTTCTATCGAATCGTCCTCTTCGGTCCCTGATCCGACCTTGATGCACGAACCGCCCTCCCGGGCTCGTATCTGCCCGGAATGATGAACACCCTGCTACCCTCAAGCCTGCTCGCGCTGACCGGCACCCTGATTCTCTCGGCCGCCGAGCCGATTCCGCTCTTCAACGGCGAGAACCTCGACGGCTGGCATGCCGACGTGCCGGCCGCCGACCAGAAGGAGAACAAGAATCCGAGCTTCATCGTCCGAGACGGCAAGCTCGTCTCGCTCGGCAAGCCCCCGGGGCACCTCATCACCGACGCGGAGTACGGCAATTACAAGCTGGAGGTCGAGTACCGCTTCAGCGGGAAGCCCGGCAACTGCGGGGTCCTCGTTCACGCGTCGAAACCGCGTGCCCTCTACGGGATGTTCCCCCAGTCCATCGAGGTCCAGATGATGCACCGCAACGCCGGCGATTTCTGGTGCATTCAGGAGAACATCGAGGTCCCCGACATGGAGAAACGCCGCCCGAGGAAGGACGGACAGAAGTTCGGCGGAGGTCCCAAGGACGCGCGCCGCATCCTCAATCTCACCGACGACTCGGAAAAGCCGCTCGGTGAATGGAACACGATGACCATCGAGGCACGCGGCGATGAAGTGATCGTCCACGTGAACGGCGACCTCGTGAACCACGGCAAGAATGCCAGCGCCGAGAAGGGCCACATCGCCCTCCAGGCGGAAGGGACGGAGGTCGAATTCCGCAAGGTGATCCTGACACCTCTCGGCGACTGAGCCGCTCGGCGGATCAGCGTACCGAGATGTCGCGGTAGCCCTTCATCATGACCCGGCGTCCGGAGCGGTCCAGGGTCGCCACTTGGAGCACACGCTTCTTGCCGGGATGGGACCAATTGCTGGTCGCCACCTGGACCCACTGACCATTCCGTTTGCAGAAGGCCTGCATGGCGGAGGCGTTGCGCTCCCCGACGGGCGGATCCTCGATCACCGTCTGCTTGTCGGCCGGGCAGTCGAACACCTTCCCTTCGAGCTTCAGACGGAGAACGGCGCCGGTCAGATTGAGCACCTTGAGCGAGCCCTTCGGGAAACGCGCGACCGCGTCATCCACCACGTGAACCCGCGCCGGTTTTCCTTCGGACGGCGCTTCGAACACGAACACGCACGATTGAAGGCCGTCCGGAACGATCACCTTCCCGAGGGCACCGCCCCCCTGCCCTTCCTTCGGCGTCTCCGCGCTGCCGGAGAAGGTCACCTCACCCCCCTCGACCTGGAGCGTCTCCGACTTGTGATTCAAGAAGGTCTTCACCTGAAGCTCACAAGCGTCGGTCTTGCCCGAACTGTCGTGGGCGAAGACCGCCGTCTCCGGATAGCCCGAGGCCAGTGAAAGGCAGCGGACTTCGACCGGACGGGCCGCCTCGGACACCATCGTGAACGAGGCGAAGACAAGGGCCGGGAGGGTGACACGGATGGCTCGTGAGAGCATGGGGAGCGTTTTCATGGCTGGGTTCATTGGGGTACGAAACTCCCTCGCCCCATCCAGGGCGCACCGGAAAACCACGGCCGACGGACCTCAATCCCGAACCGCGATGTCCCTGATGCCCCGAATCTCGATGTTGCGCGAGGAAGGGTTGAAGAACGCGATCTGCAGCACCCGCTTCTTCCCGGGGTGAGGCCAGAGCCCGGAACCGATACGCTGCCACTTCTCGTCGCGAAAGATGAAGGCCTGCATGGCCGAGGAGTTCCGATCCCCGACGGGTGGATCCTCGATGACCCGGGTCGCCGAGGGCTTCAGGTCGTAGCGCTGTTTCTCCAGCATCAACCGGATGGGAGTGGGGCTGAGGTTCATCACCTTCAAGGATCCCCGCGGAAACTCCCGGGGAGAGTCCTCCACCGGAAGCACCCGGTACGGCGGATCCCCATCGTCCCCGGTGCCGGGCACGAACATCAGGATCGCCGAACGCAGATCGTCGGCCACCTTCACCTTCGCCATCACCTTCTTCGAATCCTTCACACTCGCGGGGTCGGGATCCGTGGTGAAGATGACCCGACTCCCGTACAGGGGGATCGAGTCGATCTGATGGTTCAAATAGTTGCGGACCTCGACCGGAACGCCGTCGGTCGGATTCTCCGCGGCAATGGCCGTGTGGGCGTAGAGTTCCGGGATCGAGCCGTCGATCTGGAAGGACAGGCAACGCGCCTTGAGGGAGCGCACCGACTCACCCTCCTGAGCGATCAGCGGCACCGTCAATGCGGCGATCACGAGGGCGGACGTGGCGAAAAATCGGATCATGTTCAAACTTCTTCGTTGGTGAGCCAGCGGAAGGAGGTGACGACGAACCGCCGACCGAACCGCGAGTTCGCAGGACTGAGACCGGACACTTCGTCGGGAGTGTTGGAGGCGTCCACGTACTCGGGAAGCCGCTGGACGACCGCCTCGCACCACGCGGTGGCCACCGGCTCTCCGTCGGCCCCGCGCGATTCACCATAACCGCGGATCCGGAACGTGTCACCCCTCACCGTGATGAAGGAGGCGAGCGGCCTCAGGAGGTCACCCTGTGAGAGAAACGGGGGTGCTCCGAGGGCGGACGGCCCCTGACGCGCTTCCGGACAGGCGACACCGTTCAGGGCGGTGTCCGAAAGCCGCTCGGATCCGGTGATCATCTTCGAGTCGTCGCTGCGCTCGCTGTATTGGTTGATGCCCGACTGCTCGATCGCCTCCTCAAGGAGCCCGGAGATCGTGTGCAGACCGGTGGGACCACCGATGCGTCGGTTGACGAACTCCCCGACCGACATGATCGGCGCCTCGTCGGCATCCCCACGCGCACGGATCTGATCCACGATCGCCTCGGCGAGGGCCGTGATCTGATCGTCGTCGAGGGAACGGAAGCTCGCCCACCGCGCCCGGGCGTGGGCATCGGTCGAGTTGGTGTCCACGGTGTTGTTCGACACCGGCAGACCGTGCCGCGGGAAGGCCGTCTCGTCATCGCTGGAGAAGTTCTGGCTCCCCCAACCTCGCACGGCTTCATCACGGAGGGACGAGAGCATGGCGCGCCACGCCTCGACCGAGTCGGAGTTGATGTTGAATCCGCCCTCGATCGCCATCGAACCGGCAATCTTGCGCGAGAGCTCCGAAGCATCGAGTCCGTCCAGTTCGGACGCCTGCTCGGTGGCGGAGATTCCTTCGCCCGGAAGCGGAACCAGGCGCCGGTTCAGCAGCGAATCCTCGCCGCTGAGGAAGTTCTGAAGTTTCTCCAGCCGACCCTGCGCCGGCAACAGGTCGCAATTGAACGTGCCCGCGGTCGAGAAGAAGTAACGATCCCACAGTGCGTCGTTGAGGAGGTAGGAGTGATCCAGCAGATCACTGCCCGACCGACGCATCGGAGACGGGTGTCGGACGGAGTCCGAGGGAAGCAGCGGATGGGCCCGGGAGGAACCCAGCGGAGCCGTGACGCGGGGAAGCGCGCCGCTGGCCACGAGGTTCGAGGAGACCATGTCACCGAGGCTCACGGCGGGCAGCAGCGGCACATGGAACATGGGCACCTGGGTGACGCCGCGGTTGGTCGTGGCGCTGGCGCCGAAGAAACCACGGTTTGTGCCGGGCTCGATCTCGACACCGGGGAAGGTGTTGAAGTCCTGCATCTCCTCGAGGCGGAGGTCGTAGGTATCCAGGGCGCTGCCGACGTAGCGGGAGTCCTGCTCCGTGCCCTCGGTCACCGGGTGGTTGTGAACCCATGGCATCGAGGCATCCTTCGGATCCGAGGTGGTCTTGGCCGTCATCGTCAGGATGGCAAAGGGCGACTTCCCTCCCGGGCTGTTGTCGCTCGGCTCCTGGAGAAGGTCGTCGACCAAGAACGTCCGCTCGATCTCCCGGTCGCGCCGCGAGGTCGAGGCATAGAGCTCCCTTTCGACATCCTCGAAGTTAAAGACGTAGCTGCGGACGATGTCGGAGCCGGGGTTCTCCCGCACCCCGGCGAGCAGATCGACCTGGAAGTCCGGGGAGCGACGTTCGTTCACGGTGCGCCCCGGCTTGGCGACGACCGAGAATTCGTCGTCCCGCTTGATCGCCAGCCAGCCTGCGTTCATGCCATGCTCGACCTCGAAATCGTAGCGCGTCGGCCGCGGGCGGTCGCCGGCGTAGCTCAAGTGGTCGGTCTGGAGCCCGGCGCGCGGATCCCAGCCGGGAATGGTCTCGATGCCGAAGTCGTTGCCGGTGCGGTTGTCGCGGTTTCCGAAGTCGTCCTCGAGACGCCAGTCGAAGAACGCCCTCGGACTGTAATCCCCTCCGCCCGTTTCCATTCCCCAGGTCCAGTTCTTTTCCACCCAGGGCGAAAACACCCGGACCTCTCCCGGCTCGAGCACGATGCTCTGTCCCGGCGTTCCCCGGCGTCCGGAGTCGGTCAGCAGCAGCGTGAAGGCCTTCCGAGCATCCTCGTTCTTCTCGCTCGCGATCTGGAACCGGCCGAGACCGTGATAATTCCCATTGGCGAAATCCGGGCGCAGCCATGCCTCGTTCTTCCGGAAGCCGAAGACCACGGGCGGGTCCCAGATCCGAACGCGGAGCTTGTCCAGTTCGAGGCGCACGTCGTACGGGTTGTAGAGCGTGATCACCGGGTCGTAGACGAGGTGCGGGGCCGCGTAGTTCTGATTTCCCTTGGGCCGGCCGTGCTGGTTGTAGAAGTTCACCCGGTCCCCCACGTGGTTGTAGTGCGTGACCACCGAGAAGGCGACCTGCAGCTTGGCAACCACCGGCAGGAGGCGCTCCTTCACCGGATCGGTCGTCACGGCATCAAATGCCCGGTCCAGCACCTCACGGCTCCCGATTTGGAAGGTCGGATTGCCGGAAGACGCGCCCTTGATCGACCGATACTTCTGATAGTGATCCTGAATGTAGTCCCACGCCGGAGCTCCGTCGGCGGCGGTGAAATAGGGGGCGTCCTCGCCCATCAGCGAGGCGGCCGACTGACCCGACTCCAAAAGTGTCGTGAGGTCGGTCTTGAGGCCGCCGTTGACCGGATCGGTGAGGAGGGACAGCGATGACGTGGTGAGCTGATGCTCGCGCCGGTGGATCTCCTCGCTGCTTCCGGTCGCGAGAGCGGCCGTTTCCAGGGACGTCAGTCGCCGCGGGTCCTTGACCTGATCGGGGCCGAGCGATTCCACCAGCACCTCGGGAGCCGCACGCTCGGGGGCCGCGCGCCGAGCAAGGGCATCGGCCGTGGTCGGATTCTCGGTTTCGGGGAGCTGGATCGGAGCCTTCATGCTCTCGTCCATGACGGCGTAGGCCAGCGCCCCTCCCTGGTTGGTCATGCCCTCGACTCCGACCTTCGACGCGCGCAGGCCGGTGTCCGACGATCCGCCGGTCTCCGGCTCGATGAGCCACACCGGATCGGAAAAGGACGGCACCGCCGGATCGGCCGCCTCGCCTGGTTCGGCCGTCGAGGCCAACCAACGACGGAACTGTCCGCTCTTCTCCGAGTAGTCGGGCTCCGCGGATCCCCCTTCGGGATCCCACCGCCAGCTTTCCCAGACGCCGACGAGGTTCTTGTCGGTCGCGCCGGACTCGATGGCACTGGCACGGGCCGTGATGCGCTGGTCCGGGCCGAGATTCTTCTGCAGCTCACCAATCGCGATGGAGAGGGCCAGCCGGGCGTTGGCACGAGCCTCGGCACGCGCCGCGGTCACCGAGCTGCTGCGCACCGACACCGAAGCAAGGCCGAGCATTCCAACCGCCAGAAGTGACAGGAGCACCATCAAGCTGATCGTGATCACGAGCGCGAAGCCCCGCGGTCGGACGCGGGCCAAACGACGTTTCGCGGAAAGCGAGAGACGGTGTCGTGGGTGGGTTTTTGGGATCATAGGTTTGATGACGGGTGTCGATCGAAGCCATTACGGCGGACGAGACCCATAACGAATACACTTTGTATTCACCGATGTCACCCCCCTTTTTGGGGGATTCTCTCCATGACCCGGGGCGCCGGAATCCGAGCTGTCAAGGATTCCGTACCTCGGAATCGAGCTCACCGACATAGATGCTGGCCACTCCAAAAGTGAGCGGTCGTGCCTCGCATCGAGCGAACCCAACCCCGGTCATCAAATCCGTCATCCCCTCGCCCATCGGGAACTCCTCGATGGAGCCCCCGAGGTATTCGTAGGCGTCGGCCTCCCGCGTCAACCAGCCGGCGAGTTTCGGAAGAATCCGATGGAGATACCAGCGATACGGCCGTCGCAGGATGCCTTCCGGCAGCGAGAAATCGAGGATCAACAGGTGCCCGCCCGGGCGCAGCACCCGCCTCATCTCTGCGAGGGCCTCCGGGTAGCTCGCCATGTTGCGCAAACCGAATGCCACGGTCACGACGTCGAAGGATTCATCGCCGAAGGGGAGATCCAGGGCATCCGCCACCAGCGTTCGCGAAAGACCGCGCTGGCGGGCGTGCGTCAGCATTTCGGCACAGAAATCACTCCCCGTCACCTCCGCCTCCGGACAGGCATCCTGAATTTCAAGCGCGAGATCCCCGGTGCCCGTCGCCACATCCAGGACGCTCGACGGCTTCCATCGACGGACCATCCGGGCCACCCGGCGGCGCCACAGGATATCGGTGCCCAGGCTGAGCACGTGGTTGGTGGTCACGTAGCGATCCGCGATCCGCGCGAAGGCATCCCGCACGTATCCTGGATCCTGAATCGTTCCGCTGCCCACGCCGTTTCCCTACGCTTGATCCCCCGTTTGCCAAACGCTTGTCAGCCCTTCGTCTGCCCGTTCCCTCGAACGCGGTACTGGTAACTCGTCAATTCCCGGAGCCCCATGGGCCCCCGCGCATGGAGCTTCTCCGTCGAGATGCCGATCTCCGCCCCGAACCCGAACTCCTCGCCGTCGGCGAATCGCGTCGACACGTTGTGAAACACGCAAGCCGAGTCCACGGCCGAGAGGAAACGGCCGGCGACGGCCTCGTCGGCGGTGACGATGCACTCCGAATGATGCGAGCCGTGCCGGTTGATGTGGTCGATCGCCTCGTCCATCGACTCGACCACGCGGATCGAGAGGATCAAATCGAGATACTCGGTTTCCCAGTCCTCATCGCTGGCGGCCTCGCAGTCGATGATCCCGCGGGTGCGTTCGCAACCCCGGAGTTCCACGCCCTTCTCCCTGAGCCGCGCCGCCGCGGCGGGCAGGAACTCCGCGGCCACCGCCTCGTGCACCAGGAGCGTCTCCATCGCATT
The DNA here is from genome assembly GCA_030431475.1 of Verrucomicrobiia bacterium. GTDB lineage: Bacteria > Verrucomicrobiota > Verrucomicrobiia > Verrucomicrobiales > Akkermansiaceae > Haloferula. The sequence goes on from JAUIJD010000001.1 coordinate 154,811, forward strand.
GCACACCCCCGGCTTCTGCGTCTTCGCATCGACCGCGATCCGCGTCGCCATCCCGAGGTCCGCTGCGGCATCCACATAGGTATGGCAGATGCCGTCGTAGTGCTTGATCACCGGCATGCGCGCCTGCGAGACGACCGTCTCGATGAGCCCCCTGCCCCCCCGGGGAATGATGACGTCGAGCCACTTCTCCATCGAGCAAAGCGCCGACACGCTCTCGCGGTCGGTGAAGGGAACGAGTTGGATGGCGTGAGGCGGCATGTCCGCCGCTTCGCCGGCTGCCGTGAGGGCCGAAGCGATCGCACGGTTCGAGTGAATCGCTTCCGAACCGCCCCGGAGGATGGTCGCGTTGCCCGCCTTGAGACAAAGCACGGCGGCGTCGCTCGTAACGTTCGGCCGGCTTTCGTAGATGATCCCGATGGTCCCGATCGGCACGCGCACCTGCTCCAAATTCATCCCGTTCGGCCGGGACCAGGTCTCCATCACCGCCCCGACCGGATCCGGCAAGGCCACGACCTGTTCGATGCCGGCGGCGATGGCCTCGACCCGGGCCTCATCCAGCCGGAGTCGATCGAGCATCGACGTCGCCAGCCCCTTTTCCTCTCCGGCCTGCAGATCCATGGCATTCGCCTCGAGGACCTCGGCAGTGGCGGCCCGCAAACCCTGCGCCATCGCGGTCAGGATCGCATTCTTCTCGGCCGATTCGAGCTGCGACAGCTTCAAGGCCGCCGTGCGGGCGCGACGCGCCATGCTCTCGATCTCGGAGTGGATGTCTTCAGGAGTCATGATCTTGGAAAGCCGGCTGAGCAGGTGCCAACGTCAGCCCGCCGGAAAGCGCGTGGAGATCCCGGGCTCGCCACCCAGGATCGCGGCAAGCCGCTCCGGACGACGCCCGTTGGCGATGTGGGTTTCAATCCCGCTGTCGACGGCCAGACGCACCGCCTTCAGCTTCGAAGCCATCCCGCCGATCGAGAACTTGCCCTGCTCCTGCCGGACGAATCCATCCACCGCATCCAGATCGCGGACCTCGTGGATGAGGGCATCGTCCTCGGGGTTCAGCAGGCCGTCGACACTGGTCAGCAGCACCAATCGCCGGGCACCGATCAGCCGGGCGACGCGCGCGGACAGCATGTCGTTGTCGCCGACCCGCAGTTCTTCCACCGCCACCGAGTCATTCTCGTTGAGGATGGGCAGGATCCCCGGCTCATGGAGCAGGCGCGACAGGGTCGCCCGGACGTGCACCGCACGATTCTCGATCCGCAGGTCCTCCCCGGCCAGCAGCACCTGGGCGACGGAAATACCGAAATTCCGGAACAGGTTCTCGTAGGTGTGCATCAGCCTCGCCTGCCCCACCGCGGCACAGCCCTGACGGATCACGAGATCATCGGGATAGCCGCTCAACCCGAAGGCCGAGACCCCCGCACCGACCGCACCGGAACTGACCAGCACGCAGCGTTCGCCGCTTTCCATCAGACCGGCGATCGACGTCACCAGCCGCACCAGCGACGCGCCGTCGAGGGTGCCGTCCTCCACCCGGGTGAGGACGCCGGTTCCCGCCTTGATGACCGTGAATCCATTCATTCGACCCCGGCGCGTATGGACCGGACCGGCGCGCTTGGCCAATGCAAATCACGGCAGCGCCCGGTCCGGCGCGGAGGTCAGATCGACTTGTATCGCACCTTCTTCCCGTCCGGTCCGACGGGACGGTCGTCCACGCGCTCGACCTCGACGTCCATGGAGACCCGCTTCTGCCGGGCCGCGGGATGATTGTCGCGCCCGCGGTCGGCCGCCTCATCGGCCCTCAGTTCACGCCCGTCGAGCTTGAGCCCGTTGATCGTGTCCATGGCCTTCATCCCCTCCTCCGGCGAGGCGAAGGTCACGAAGGCGAAGCCGCGGGGCTTGCCGGTCTCCCGGTCACTCGGTCGGTGGATATCGAGGATGGGCTCATGCTCGGCAAGGGCCTCTCGAAGTGATTTCTCGGTCGTTTCGTAGCTCAGGTTTCCAACGAATAATTTCATCATGCAATCTCTGTGTCTTCCCCCGCCACCGGCAACCCAAGACACAGCGCTTCAACCCGAGCGCGGGAGGCAAACCTCCCGTCAAGCAAACGACCCATGCCTGCCAGCGGCAGGCTGAGAAGAGGGGTAGCATGGATCCCGACCGATGCCGAATGCAAATCCCCGAGAAGCTTGCCTCCCGGCCCGCCCGTCGTTACAGCGCCCCCATGAGCAGCACCTCCTTCCCCGCGCGCGGCGACAAGAAACAGGTCGAGGAAGGCCTGACCTTCAGCCCCAAGTTTGATGCGGACGGGTTGATTCCGGCGGTCGCCCTCGACGCCGCGACGCGCGAACCGCTGATGCTCGCCTACATGAACGCCGAGTCCCTGCAGCTCACGCTCGAGAAAGGAGAGGCGGTCTACTGGTCGCGCAGCCGACAGGAGATCTGGCACAAGGGGGCCACCTCGGGCCACGTCCAGAAGGTCCGGGAGATCCGCACCGACTGTGATCAGGATGCCATCGTGCTGTTCGTCGAGCAGCTTGGAGCCGGCGCCTGCCACACCGGACGCAGCGGCTGCTTCTACCGCAAAATCGAAGGCCCCGACGGCAGCATGAGCCTGACCGAGGAGGACCGGGCCTTCGACCCGGACTCGGTCTACGGGAAAGCTTGAAAAAATCAGCGATTTCGGCGAATTTCGCGATTGCAAAACGAGACCTGTTCCCCTAGGTCTCCCGCCCCCCGCTTCCGGGGCACTCATTTTTACGTCAGGAGGACCGTCATGGACATCATCAACAAGATCGAAGAAGAGCAGATGAAGAAGGATATCGTCGATTTCAACGTCGGCGATTCCGTGAAAGTCCATTGCCGGGTGGTGGAAGGCGGCAAGGAGCGGATCCAGATCTTCTCCGGCATCGTGCTCGCCAAGCGCGGCTCGGGCGTCAACCAGGCCTTCACCGTGCGCAAGATTTCCTACGGAGAGGGCGTCGAGCGCGTCTTCCCGCTTCACACGCCCCGCATCGCGAAGATCGAGGTGACGAACCGCGGCAAGGTCCGCCGCGCCAAGCTTCACTATCTCCGCGACCGCGTCGGCAAGAAGGCGACCCTCGTCAAGAGCGCCGACGCCTGATCGGACCCGCCGGTTTTTTCGAGACGCCCGCTTCCGTCGTGAAGCGGGCGTTTTCTTTTGGGGACCGACCCTGCCGGGCGAATACGGCTTGGATGGCGCCCCGGTGGCGTACACGTTCCCCGCCATGCGCCGCGTTCCGCTGCCCGCCGTCCTGATCTCCGTGCCCGCCGTCATCGGTGTCGTGTGGTGGCAGGGCACGCGTGACTTCGACTTTCTCGCGGCCCCCTCGGCGACCGAGATCGAAACCGCCCGTTCGCGAGCCACCGCCGCCCTGGCCCGGCCGTCCGACCTGTTTGCGATCGAGCGGACGGCGGAATCCACGGAACCGGTGGCGCTCACCGATCCGCCGCCGGCCCCGCCCAAGCCCGCCCCGAAACCGCCGCGCATCGAGATCTCCGACCCCGGATCCCCCGCTCCACCGGACGCCTGGATCGAGCGTGACGACCTCCCCGCCGGCTCCTTCATCGAACTCGCCTCCCGACTCGAATCCGACGCCCACCTGGCGTGGGCCCGGGTCACGTGGGAGCGGGTCATCGACCTCGCCGAGGCGAGTCGCGAGGATCGGGAGATCGCGGTCCGCGCCGTGGCACGCATCCGGGCCTCGATGCCCCCGCCCGAGGCCCTCCCGGACGACGCCCCGACGGTGACTCTGGCGATCAAGGCACCCGCCGACCGGCTCGAACTCACCCGCCGCGCGGCCGACGAGGCGGCCCGAGGCCTGGAGCAGGCATCGGACCGCTCGATCCGGTTCGTCGCCAAGGTCGAATCCGATCCTTCCGAGGAACCTCAGCTCCACGTCATGCTGCTTCCGCCCTCCCAGGGCGACGAGCCCCCCGCTGCAGCGACCTCCGACGCACCGTCCGATCCCGACAAGATCCGGAACACCATTCTCTCGTCCGCCTTCCGCCTGATCGCCTCGGCGCTGGCCACGTCCGATGGCTTGCAACCTCCGCCACCTCCACTCGAGGGTCAGCCCCCGCAGGAAGCCCTCTCGACCCGCATCACCCGGCGGGCCTGGGCCACCTACGTGGCGGGTGACGAAAGAAATCCCTAGATTTCCCCAAGAGACCGCTCGACCTATGCGTTGGCTGAACGTTAGTTGCCCTGCATGAAGTCCCTCTCCCTCGGTCTCCTTCTCGCCCTCATCCCGGCGCCGATCCCGGCCGAGGAAGGATCCGGCCGCTCACCGGTCGAGCCCACGACACTCCCGGCCCCGGATCAGGAGGTCGCCCCAAGCCAGCCGGCGATCGAGAAGCTTGCCGACGGCACGATGAAGATCGGCAAGATCACCTTCGATCCCAAGACCCGCCGCATCAGCTTCCCCGCAAAGATCAATCAGACCGAGGGACTGCTTGAGTTCCTGCTGGTCCACGAGAACGGCAAGATCCACGAGTCCCTCCTCGCCACCGACATCTCCGCCACCAAGCTCAATGTCGCCTTCAAGCTGCTCAAGTATCAGGCGTCCCGGGAACTTTACCTGAAGGTCGAGGAGGACGGCAGCCTCTCGAGCGAGTTCGAGGAGGCGAGCGAGGAGGAGAAGGCGAAGTCGCGCGTCCGCATCCTGATCGAACGGGAGGTCGACGGGGAAATCTCGTCCGTCGAGGTGCGGGAATGGATCAACCACGCCACCACCGAGAAGGGCATGCCCGACGACCCCTGGGTCTACGGGGGGTCCTTCGTCCACGATGGGCGTTTCGTCGCGGAGAGCTCCGGAGACCTGATCGCGATCTTCCTCAGCAACGCGGCCCTGATCAACTACTCCGGCAAGGACAATGAACTCGACGAAGTATGGCTGCCCCATCCTTCCCGAATCCCCCCGGAGGGCACCTCGGTCACCGTCGTCATCGAACCCTACAAGTCATGAAATACCGCTCCATCATCCCAGTCGTCGGATTCTGCGCCACCGCCCTCGCGAGCGCTCAGGACACACCGCCGAACCCCTACCTCTCCCTCCAACAGGAAATGCGCCAGGCGATCGCCCGGGGCAACGCCTACCTCGCCGAGCAACAGAAGGATGCCGGTCACTGGGACGATCCCGGCCTTCCCGCGATGACCGCTCTCGCGCTCACCGCCGCCGTCCGTGACCCCTCGGTCGATCTCGATCAACCCCTGCCCGAAAACCTCAAGAAGGGGTTCTCCTGGCTCGTCGAGCAGCAGAAGGACGACGGCGGCATCTACAACCGGGGACTGGCCACCTACAACACCGCCACCTCGGTGACCGCCCTCACCGCCTCGGGCCGCGACATCTACGAGCCGGCGATCGTCAAGGGCCGCAAATACCTGATCGGTGAGCAGTGGGACATCGGCTCCGAGGACGAAACCGACAACAAGAACGACGGCGGGATCGGCTACGGATCGAAGAACGACCACACCGACCTCTCGAACACCTACCTCGCCATCGAGGCCCTCGCTCTCTCGAAGAGCGTGATCGAGGACGGCAAGTTCGGTGACCAGCCCGAGCTCGACTGGGATGCCGCGATCACCTTCCTTTCCCGCTGCCAGAATCTGACCGAGACCAACGACCAGGAGTGGGCATCGGACGATCCCGACAACAAGGGAGGCTTCATCTACACGCCCGGCAGTTCGAAGGCAGGCGAGCAGGAACTTGAAGACGGCCGGGTTGCGCTGCGTTCCTACGGCTCAATCTCCTACGCCGGCCTCCTTTCGCTGATCTACGCCGAGCTCCAGCCCGACGATCCGCGGGTGGTCGCCGTCAAGGAATGGCTGGGCAAGAACTTCACCCTCGATGAGAACCCCGGCATGGGGGCCGAGGGCCTCTACTACTACTACCAGGCCATGTCCAAGGCGCTCTCCGCCGCCGGCATGGACCATCTCGTCCTCGAGGATGGCAAGACCATCGACTGGCGCAAGGAGCTCGCCTCCCGCCTGCTCACCCTCCAGCGCGAGGATGGCTCCTGGGCGAACGAGAACGGCCGCTGGATGGAGTCGAACCCGGTGCTGGTCACCGCCTACACGGTCATGGCCCTCGAACAGGTCTACCATTCGATCCCCGGCCAGCCCTGATCCCCCTCTCACTCCGATTTCGCCGCCCCGACCACGGGGCGGTGATCGGAAGCGGCTTTCTCGGCGAGGACCCGCAGCGGCCCCGCCGGCTCGAGGCCCCGGAGCAGGACGTGGTCGATCTCGACCTCCGGATCCCCGGCCGGATGGGTCCACGGCCGTCCCTTCTTGGCCATCAGGGTCCAATCCGCCCCGAAGCGTTCGAGGGCCGGTGAGGCGGGAACATCATTGAGATCCCCGCACAGCACCACTCGTGCCCGCCCCTCCAGGGCTCCGAGCAGGGCTTCCACCTGCCTGACCCGCGTCGAGCTCTCGCGGTGGTCGAGGTGCACGCTCACGAAACTCACGTCCTCCCCGTCCCGCTTCAACACCACCTCAAGCGCCACCCGGGGTTCCCCCGGGCCGGGAAGCCGGTGCACATCGTGGGAGGCCACCGGCAATCGGGAAAGCACCGCCAGGCCGTAGCCGCCCCCTGAAAAGTCCATGGCCTTTCCGAAGACTGCGGTCATGCCCAGCTTCTCCGCGAGAACCGCCGCCTGGTCCACCCCCCCGCTGCGACCGGTCGACCGGTCCACCTCCTGCAACGCGACGAGGTCCGGCTTCTGCTCGCCGATGACCCGGGCGATGCGCTCGAGATCGATCTTCCCATCTGCACCCCGGCCGTGGTGGATGTTCCAGCACAGGAACTTCAAGGGCTCGGCTCCGCAGGCAATCCCCAGCAGGCACCACCCGATCAGCATCCATTTCATGGTCGGAGTCTACGGTGGAATCCTCCTTCACCTCTCGCCATTCCTCCTCGGGCCCGCTAGACTTCCGGCCATGACCTTTGCCAGCAAGATCACCCTCGGCCGCATCCTGCTGGTGCCGGTGTTCGCCGTGCTGGCCATCTACTACGGGCTCAGTATCGAAGACGGTCACCCGGAGGAATGGCTGCGATGGTCGGCCCTTGCCGTCTTCGTGGTCGCCTCGGCCAGCGACGGCCTCGACGGCTGGATCGCCCGTCGCTTCAACCAGCGCTCCCGGTTCGGGGCGATCATCGACCCCATCGCCGACAAGTCGCTGCTGCTGACCGCGCTGATCACCCTCAGCCTTGTCGACTGGGGGCCGGACGGATGGAGCATCCCGCTCTGGTTCGCCGCGGTCGTGATCGTGCGCGACATCATCATCCTCGGCGGTGTGGCGGTCCTTCATTTCCTCAACCATCAGGTGAAGATCCGCCCGCACTGGACCGGCAAGGTGTGCACCTTCGCCCAGATGTTCGCCCTCGGCTGGGTCATGCTGCGGGTCGTGCCGTTCTCCCCGATCTACCCCTGCCTGTTCGCCACGGTCTTCTGCGTCTGGTCCGGCTACGCCTACATCCGCGAGGGCATCCACCAGCTCGAGGACTCCCACCATGCCCCCGGATCCCACCTCTGAGTGAGATTCTCGGAATTATCCGATTCCCAATCCGCGCTCCCTGCGCTTGCCTCCGCCCATGCCAACGGTCGCCATCGTCGGACGCCCCAATGTCGGGAAGTCCGCCATCTTCAACCGCCTCGCCGGTCGGAGGATCGCGATCGTGCACGATCAGCCCGGGGTCACCCGCGACCGGCTCTCCGCGCCCTGCAAGGCCACCGGCCACCCCTGCACCATCGTCGACACCGGCGGCATCGGCGCGACCCTCGATGACGGCTTCGCCGCGCAGGTCACCCTCGAAGCGGACATCGCGATCCAGACGGCCGACCTCATCCTCTTCGTCGTGGACGCGCACGAAGGGCTGACGCCCATCGACCAGGCGCTCGGCGAGAAGCTCCGCAAGGCCGGCGTCCCCGTCCAACTCGTCATCAACAAGGTCGATCACAAGAAGCACGAGAACGCCTTCGCCGAGATGAGCGGGCTCGGACTCGGCGACGGCGTCGGCGTTTCCGCCGAGCACGGGCGCGGCTTCGACCGGCTCACGCGGACCATCGACTCCCACATCGAGCCGCTGGCCGGAGAAATCGAGGAGGCCGTGGAGCAGGCCGAGGAAAGCGGCATCCGGCTCGCGATCGTCGGCAAGCCCAACGCCGGCAAGTCCTCGCTGGTCAACGCGATCCTGAAGGACGAGCGGACCATCGTCTCGGAGATCGCCGGAACCACCCGCGACGCGGTGGACCTCCCCTACGACTTCGGCGGCGAGCGCTTCACGCTCGTCGATACCGCCGGGCTGCGTCCGCGCTCGCGCCGCGACTCCTCGGTCGAGGTCTTCTCCGCGATGCGCACCGAAAAGGCGATCCGGCGGGCCGATCTGTGCCTGCTCGTCATCGATCTCGCCGCGGGCCTCAGCGCCCAGGACCGCAAGATCGCGCAGCTCGTCCTCAAGGCGAAGAAGCCCTGCCTGATCGTGCTCAACAAGTTCGACCTCTTCCATCCCGACGGCCGGATGAAGGACCGCCGCAAGGAGGCGGAGGAACAGGTCCGCCGCGAACTCTTCTTCCTCCACTATGCGCCGTTCATCTGCGTCTCGGCGAAGGAGGGCACCGCGGTGAACCAGGTCTTCAAGCAGACCCTTTCCATCCGCGACGTGGCCCGCAAGCTGCCCACCACCGGCGCCCTCAACCGCTTCCTCCAGCATGCCTTCGAGGTCAACCCGCCCCCGACCGCCGGAAAGGGCACGCGCCGCCTCAAGCTCTACTACGCCACCTGCGCGGTGAACGAGCGCTACGCGACCATTCCGGTCCCGACCTTCGTGCTCTTCGTCAACGACAAGTCGCTGATGAACGCCAGCTACGAGCAGTATCTCGCCAACCGTCTCCGCGAGTCCCACCCCTCTCCCGGGATCCCCGTCATCTTCTCGGTCCGCTCAAGGAGGCGCGAGGACCGCCACTACGGTTAGGCGCGGTGCCGGCGTCCGACGACCGCTCTGAAAAAATCCGTGTCCCGGCCGACGTTTCCATGGATCCTAAGCCCCGAGCCATGCCGCTTCTCGACGTTCAACACCTCACCGCCCGCTTCCACACCCGAAACGGCATCGTCCATGCGGTCGAGGATGTCTCCTTCCAGGTCGGGGCCGGGCAGACGCTCGGCATCGTCGGCGAATCCGGATCCGGGAAATCGGTGACCTGCTACTCGCTCCTCGGGCTGATTCCGCAGCCCCCCGGGCGCATCCACGGCGGCAAGGCGATCTTCGACGGGACCGACCTGCTGGCCGCAAGCGAGCGCCAGCTCCGGAGCATCCGCGGCAAGCGGATCTCGATGATCTTCCAGGACCCGATGACCTCGCTGAATCCCTTCATGCGGATCCGCGAGCAGCTCACCGAGCCGCTGGAGATCCACGAAGGGCTGCGGGGTGATGCCGCCCTGAAGCGCGCGATCGAGGCGCTGGAGGAGGTCGGGATTCCCGAGCCCGACAAGCGCATCGAGGCGTATCCCCACGAATTCTCCGGGGGCATGCGCCAGCGCGTGATGATCGCGATGGCACTCATTACCCGCCCCGAGCTGCTGATCTGCGATGAACCCACCACCGCCCTCGACGTCACCGTCCAGAAGCAGGTGCTCGACCTGATCCGTGATCGCCAGCGCGACCTCGGAACCGCGGTCATCTTCATCACCCACGACCTCGAAGTCGTCTCCCAGGTGTGCGACCACGTGAACGTGATGTATGCCGGCCGGATCGTCGAGTCCGCCACCCGGGCCGAACTCTTCCGCGATCCCCTCCACGCCTACACCCGGTCGCTGCTCCAGAGCATTCCCGCCCGCCACGCCCGCGACGAGGAACTGTACACGATCCCGGGCCTCCCACCCGACATGTCGAAGCCTCCCGCTGGATGCGCCTTCCAGGCGCGGAACCGGATCGGCGACGCCGACCGCTGCCTGACGGACCGCCAGCCGCAGCTTGCCGAGATCAAGCCGGGCCATTTTGCCCAGGACTGCCCGGGCTGCCTGGCCTGAGCGGACCGGGGGAGACGGCTTCCTGAGCCGCCTCTCGCCTCCGCGACTTTCTCCAGCCCGCTCTCCCCGCTCCTCAGCCGGTCACGCGCATCGGCATGATCACGTAGAGGAAGCTGCCGTCGATGCGGACGACACCCGGGCTCATCTCATCGATGAGGTCGAGGTAGACGGTTTCCTCATCCAGGTTCTGCAACGGTGCCTTGAGGAACTCGGGGTTGAAGGCGATCTGCAGGTCCTTCCCATCGTAGGGAACTTCCAGGTTCTCGCGGGCCTCCCCGACGTCCGGGCTGTTGGCGGTGACCTCGACCTTGTTCGAGCCGAACACCAGCTTCACCGAATTCGACTTGTCGGACGACAGCAGGGAAACGCGGCGGACGGTCTCAAGCATCGCCTCACGCGGCAGCTCGACCCGCTCGCTGGAATCGCCCGGAATGACCTGGCGGTAGTTCGGGTAGTTGCCTTCGATCAGCTTGCTGACCAGCAGGTGCTCCCCGATGGTGAACGAGATCTGGCTGTCGCTGAGTTGAACCAGCACCTCGCCCTCGGTTCCGAGCAGCCGCTGCAGTTCCTGGACCGCCTTGGTCGGAACGATGACATCGACCTCCTGGCTCGCCGGGAAATCCAGATCGTTCTCGACCATCGCCAGGCGGCGCCCGTCGGTCGCGACCAGGGTCAGCTTGCCTTCGCGGAACGAGGTGTAGATGCCGTTGAGGACGTAGCGGGTCTCGTCGGTCGAAATCGCATAGGCCGTCTTCTTCAGCCCGTCGCGGAGCATCTGTTGGGGAATCCGGTATTCCTTCGCCCCGTCGAAATCCGGCAGCGGCGGAAAGTCATCCTGCCCGAGGCCGATGATCTTGAAGAACGACGGACCGCAGGAAATCGAGGCAACGTTCTTCGCGTCCACCGAAATCTCCACCTCGCTGGCCGGCAGCTCGCGGATGATGTTCACGAGGCGCTTCGCCGGGAGCGTCGTCGCCCCGTCCTTGGCGACCTGCGCCTCCACCGAGCCCGTGATGCCGACATCGAGGTCGGTGGTCGTCAGTTGCAGACGACCGTTCTCCGCCACCAGCAGGACGTTGGAAAGAATGGGGAGGGTGGTGCGTGTGCTGACGACGTGCTGGACCTTCTGCAGGCCGTCGAGGAGCGCCTCTTTGGATACCGTGAACTTCATTGCTCGAAATGGCGCGGTTCCGTCATGCGCCGGGGGCATGCTCGGCCCTTTCCCGAAGCCTTGGCAAGCCTTCGTTTGCTCCTTCCCGGCGGTTTGCGCGACATCTCCCGCTCACTGAATTTCAAAAACTTTTGCAAGTTCCTGAGCCTCTGGGGAAATCCCCCTCAGGGAGGGGCCCGCACGGATCGGCGGCAGCATGAGCACACCGGGCACATTTCTCCTAGGAAAGGATTCCTATAGAACGATTGCCGTCCTCGTTTCTTCCTCCTATGGTCCTCCCGCCGATGCCCGCTACCACCCAACGCCCCGCCGGAAAAAAGGTCCTCCTGATGGCCACCTGCCTGTGCGATGCCTTCTACGATGACGTCGCCCGTGCCACCGTCGAAGTGCTGCAGCATCTCGGCGTCGAGGTCGGATTCCCGGAGAACCAGACCTGCTGCGGCCAGCCCGCCTTCAACTCGGGCGATTGGAAGTCGTCGCGCAAGGTGGCGCGGCACACGGCCGAGGTGTTCGCCGGTGACCTCCCGGTGATCGTCCCGAGCGGCTCCTGCGCGGCCATGCACTTCCACGGAAACCGCCTGCAGTTCGAGGAATGCCCCGATGGGGCGGTCGAGTCGCTCGCCAACCGCACCTGGGAGCTGATCGACTTCATCGTCAACGGCCTCGGCATCCGCGAGTGGCCGGGACGATTCGAGAAGCCGACCCGCCTCGCCTTCCACCGCTCCTGCCATCTCCGCGGCACCGGGTCGGGTGAAGCGATCACCTCACTGCTCTCCACCATCGCGAATGCCGAGGTCGTCCCCTTCGGCCAGGCCGAACAATGCTGCGGATTCGGCGGCACCTTCTCGGTCACCTTTCCCCACATCTCCGGACGCATGGGCTCGCTCAAGCTCGACCACATCCTCGAGCAGCACCCCGACCTCCTGGTTTCCGGAGACATGTCCTGCCTGATGCACCTGACCGGCCTGGCCCAGGTCCAGGGCCGCCCCGTCCCCCACAAGCACGCCGTCCAGGTGCTCCGCGACACCCTCCAGGCCTGACCCCTCCCCCGCACCACCATGGTCAATCGACAGCCCATCGACGCCTACGCGCACGACATCGACGAGGAAAAGCAGTCGTCGGTCTCGGGCGGGTCCGCCGCCAGCACGGACAAGCGCTACTCGGCGCTGTTCTCGGACTACGAGGACCCCAACGCCCTCCGCCGCCTCGCCTCGAGAATCAAGGACCACACGCTCCATCACCTCGACGACTACCTCGAGCAGGCCGAGTCCTCGCTGAAGCGCAACGGCTGCCATGTCCACTTTGCCGATACCGACGACGACGCCCGCGACGCCGTTCTTTCCATCCTCCGCGAGCGGGAGATCACCCGTCTGACCAAGTCCAAGTCGATGGCCTCCGAGGAAATCCACCTCAACGACCATCTGATCAAGAACGACATCGAGGTCCTTGAGAGCGACCTCGGCGAATTCATCATCCAGCTCGACGGCGACGTGCCTTCGCACATCGTCCGACCGATCATCCACAAGAACCGTCGCGAGATCGCGCGGACCTTCCAGCGCGAGGGCATTGCCGACGACTACAACGACGATCCCGAGGCCATCACCCGCCGCGCCCGGGTCCACCTGCGCGAGAAATACATGGAGGCCGAGGCGGTGATCACGGGCGGGAATTTCATCAGCGCCGAGTCCGGCCGCGTCGTGCTCGTCACCAACGAGGGCAACTCCCGCTTCGGCATGGCTCCGTCGCGGGTCCACATCGCGTTGGTCGGGATTGAAAAGCTGGTCCCGACCGACCGGGACCTCGCCGTGTTCCTCAATCTCCTCGGCCGTTCCGCCACCGGCCAGCAGCTGACGGTCTACACCGAGTTCATCAGCGGACCGAAGGACGACTCCCAGCCCAGCGGGCCGGAGGAAATGCACGTCGTCCTGATGAACAACGGCCGGACCGATGTCCTCGCGTCGAACTGCCGGGAGATCCTCCGCTGCATCCGCTGCTCGGCCTGCCAGAACGTCTGCCCGGTGTATCGGCAGGCATCCGGACACGCCTACCGCAGCCCTTATGGCGGGCCGGTCGGCGCCGTCCTCTCGCCCATTCTCTTCGGTGATCGTTTCCCCGAGCTCGCCGACCTGCCGAAGGCTTCGTCACTCTGCGGCGCCTGCAACGAGGTCTGCCCCGTCGACATCCCCCTTCCCGATCTGCTCCTTCGACTGAGGGACAAGGCGAAGCGCGAGCACATCCCCCAACCCGGCGACCTGCCGATGGCGCCGTTCGCCACGCTCGCGACCTCTCCCGCCATCTGGCGCACCGCCATGACCATGAGCAAGGCGATGAACCACCTCCCCATCGAAATGGCCCCGGTCCGCCCGCTGCAGGACTGGCTCGGCCAGCGCACCCTCCCCGAATGGCGGGGCGGCGACTTCCGCAAGTGGCTCAAGAAGCGCCAGTCAGACTGACAAATCCACGGCAAGCCACGAGGCCCGGATGCCGGACTCTCCGCCATTACCGCGATCCGCATTTCCCCAACCCACCATGTCCCGCGATTCCATCCTTTCCAAGATCCGCTCGGCACTCGCCGATGTTGAGACCAAGGCCGAACATCCCGGATTCGAGGATGCCGCGGTCGTGTCCCGGGTCCGGCTGGGCGACGGCAGCCCGATCGCCGCTTTCACCCGCAATTTCGAAGCGGTTCACGGCCGGGTGATGCGCCACGCCGACCCGCTCGTCGCGCTGCTCAAGGAGCAGGGCCGCACCTTCGGCTACTGCGATCCGGAGCTGATGAACCCGCTGGGCCATGCCCTCACCGCCGCCGGATGCACGGTCGAAACTCGCTACGACCGCACGCGCTACGACGACTACGAGTTCGGCATCACCCGCGCGACCGCCGCCATCGCCGAAACCGGATCGCTGGTCCTCGACGATGCCCGCACGTCGGACCGACTCGCCGCCCTGTCCCCCTGGATCCACGTCGCGGTCCTGCGGGAGGAAGAGGTCCACGCCACGCTGCCCGAAGCGATCGCCGGGCTCGGCAACAGTCGCAACATCATCTGGGTGACCGGCCCGTCCAAGACCGCTGACGTCGAGGGCATTCTCATCGAGGGCGTCCACGGTCCCGGCGAGCAGATCGCCTTCTTCCTCGACTGAGTCCCGCCGCAACTTCGTCCTCGTCTCCGGGTTCCTTCCGTGAACCATGGAAATGACCGCCCCGAAGGTCGGGCTGTTCGACATGCCGGAGCCCACGACCCAGCCATCGACCGATCTCGACAACGAGCGCGACATCGCCCTGATGGCGCGGATCGCCGTCGGCGATGAGTCGGCGTTCCGCGATCTCGTGGAGCGCCATCAGCATGCAGTCGTCGGCACCATCGCCAAGATGCTTCGGGATCCGATCGAGGCCGAGGATCTCGCCCAGCAGGTGTTCCTCCGCATCTGGAAGCATGCGAAGCGATGGAGGCCGGATGCCAAGTTCACCACCTACCTTTTCACGATCACCCGCAACCTCGTCTACAACGAGTCGCGGCGCCGGTCCCGCCGCAAGGAGGTCTCCGCCGATGAGCGGCAGGACGAAAAGGGATACGAACCGGCCGCGGAGACGCGCTCGGAGCCCGATGCCGAGGTCGCCCGCGCCGAGATGCACGATGAAATCGACTCGGTCATTGCCTCCCTGCCGGAGGCCCAGCGGACCGCCGTCGTCCTCTACTCCTATGAGTCCCTGCCCTACGAGGAAATTGCCGAAGTCCTCGGGGTCTCGGTCTCGTCGGTGAAGAGCCTGCTCTTTCGCGCCCGCTCCACGCTGCGCGACAAGCTCTCGCACCTGCTCGGCTACTGAGGGGCCTGCCGGGGTGCCTCATTCCGGAGGCTCGACATTCCTGTCGATCGGCACGGCTCCGCTTTTGATGATCGACAGGAATGTCGATACTCCGGAAAACCTGCTCCAAGCGGGCTCACCCAATTCCCGGGCCCGAGCCACACGCCATCGCAGAATCAAGAAACGGTGGCCGGGAGTGGCAGCCCCCCCAGGACTCGAACCTGGAAATACTGAACCAAAATCAGGTGTGTTACCAATTACACTAAGGGGCTCTTGCTCCTGCGGCGGGCGGGAAACTAGGGAGCGTCCGCGGATTTTGCAACCGGGAAATTCACCCGATTTGACTCACTCGCCGAAAGCGAAAAGATGCTTGTTGCCGCGGAGCAAAAGGAGCTCTCCCGCCACCGCCGGCGAGGCGATCATGCTCTCCTTGATCTCGGCGGCGACGATGTTCTCGAGGCCGTCGTCCGTCACTTCCGCCGAGAACACGACCCCGTCCTCACGGGGGATGTAGAGGCGCTTCCCGACGAGCAGGGGCGAGGAGTAGAAGGTCTGCGCCGCCCGCGGCAGGCGCGACTCCCACTCGATGTCCCCCGAAACCGCGTCGACCTGCAGGACACGCCCCCGCTTGGGGCCGCGATCGATGAGAAGATACACCTTGCCGTCGTGGGCCACGGGCGTGGCCGCATCGGTGCCGATCCCCGGCTTCTTCCAAAGCACCGCCGTGTCGGTGATGTCCCCCTCCCCGCCCATGCGGACACCCGCCAGCCACTCGCCCCGGCCGTAGGGGATCACCGAAACACCGTCGGTCACCACCGGTGAGGCGATCACCCGCCACGCCCGTTTCTTGTCCGGATTGAAACCGCCGCAGGTCCAGAGCAGGCGCCCGTCCTCGGCCGCGTGACCGGTCAGGTGGTCGGCCCCGTAGCTGACGATCGTTTCGACCCCATCGATCTCCCGCACATGCGGCGTGGTGTAGGCATCCCCTGACTCCTCACCGGTCTCGTAGTCGCGCGGCGTCACCCACCGCTCCTTTCCCGTCGCGGGGTCCAGGCAGATCAACTTCGACCCGCCCTCGGTCTGCATCACGGCCAGCACGAGCCCCTTGGAGGTGAGCACCGGCGAGGTCCCGACGTCCCACCAGAGTTTGTCCTCGCCGTAGCGATCGAAGACATTCAACGACCAAAGCTCCTTCCCGTCGAAGTCCAGCGCGGCGAGCGTCCCCGACTTGAAATACACGTAGAGCCGTTCGTCATCGATCACCGGCGACGAGTTGGCCGAGCTGCCCACGCGCTGGCCGCGCCCCGGACGCAGTTCGCCCAGCGTCGTTCGCCACAGCTCCTTGCCCTTCAGATCAAGAGCGATCACCCCGTCCTTCTTGTCGATCGGCGTGGTGACGTAGATCTTCCCGTCGGCCGCGACCGGCGTCGAACACGCGCGCCCCGGAAGCTCGAACTTCCAGCGCAAGCTGTCCTCGAGGGAAAGCGAGGCGATCTCCGGCCCCTCCTCCACCGATCCGACGCCATCGGGCCCCCGCCAGGACGGCCATTCGGCCGCCGTCGCCAAACCCGCCACCAGGCATCCGAGAACACAGAACGATTTCATGATCGGCGGATACTTCCCCAGCTCCGCCAATCTCTCAAGCATCGAACGCGGCGTTTCGCCGACGGTAGTCCCGGGGTGAAA
The DNA here is from genome assembly GCA_030431475.1 of Verrucomicrobiia bacterium. Lineage (GTDB taxonomy): Bacteria > Verrucomicrobiota > Verrucomicrobiia > Verrucomicrobiales > Akkermansiaceae > Haloferula. The sequence goes on from JAUIJD010000001.1 coordinate 171,524, forward strand.
CGCCCATCAGCTGAGAGAACTTCCGGGAAAAGGCACTGTGATCGTAGTAGCCGACCTCGAAGGCGATCTCGGTGACGTTCTTCGACGATTCGACCAGCAGCTCGCACGCCTTCATCACTCGCAGCCGCTGAACGTAGGCCGAGGGGGACAGCTTGAACGCCTGCTGGAAGCGTCGCTCCATCTGGCGCACCGACAGACCGACCCGCGCCGCCAGTTCGGCGACCGGAACCTTCTCGGTGAGGTGCTTCTTCAGGTACTCGGTGGCCGGCAGCAGGTCGAGGTAGGGCTGGAGTTCGGCCCGCGCGCCTTCGTAGCTCCGGACCGTCCCGCACAGGCCCGCGATCGAACCGTCGCGGTGGAAAAGCGGCACCTTGTCGGTGACATACCATTCCGGCTCGCCGAGCGCGTTGGGAAAGAGCTCGACGATGCCCGTGAGCGCGCGTCCGGTGCGGATGACGCGGCGGTCGTCCTCACGGTATTTCTCCGCGAGCTCCGTCGGGAAAATCTCAAGATCGGATCGCCCGAACATCTCCTCGAACCCGCCGAATCCGCAGCGCTCGACGAAGGCCCGATTGGCCGCCATCAGCCGCAGATCCCGATCTTTGGCGAAGTAGAGGAGATTCGGGAGGGAATCGAAGAGGGCCCGCACACCTCCCGGGCGCAAACCCTCCAACCACTGCCGTTGCTCCTCGCTCATGTCGTTTTTTTACACAAGCTTTTCGCCTTTCTACAAGGATCGGCTTTCCGAGCGGCGTATCGTTCGTCATCATTCCAGACCACCCATGAGCATCGACAAACCCCGCATCGCCATCGCCGGCCTCGGCTTCGGAGCCGAATTCATCCCGATCTACCAGCGCCACCCCAATGCCGAGATGAGCGCCATCTGCCAGCGCACCCGCAGTTCGCTCGACGAGGTGGGTGACAAGTACGGCATCGACAAGCGCTACGAGTCCTACGAGGAAATGCTCGCCGACCCGGAGATCGACGCCGTTCACATCAACACGCCCATCCCGAACCACGCCGAGCAATCGATCGCCGCGCTCGAGGCCGGCAAGCACGTCGCCTGCACGGTGCCGATGGCGACCTCGGTCGAGGACTGCCGGCGCATCGTCGAGCTGGTGAAGGAGAAGGGCCTCCACTACATGATGATGGAGACCGTGGTCTATGCCCGCGAATTCCTCTACATGAAGGACCTCTACGACAAGGGTGAGCTCGGCAAGCTGCAGTTCCTCAAGGCCTCGCACCAGCAGGACATGGATGGCTGGCCCGGCTACTGGCCCGGCCTGCCGCCGATGCACTACGCCACCCACTGCGTCGGTCCGGTGCTCGGGCTCGGACGCGATCAGGCGGAATACGTCTCCTGTTTCCCCTCCGGCACCATCCGCGAGGAGATGCACGAGTGCTACGGCTCACCCTACGCGGTCGAGACCTGCCACATCAAGTTCAAGGACAACGATCTCTCGGCCCAGGTGTATCGCTCGCTCTTCGACGTCGCCCGCCAGTACCGCGAGTCCATCGAGGTCTATGGCTCGAAGAAGGCGGTCGAGTGGCCGCTCGTCGAAGGCGAGCCGCTGATCCTCCACACCGCGAAGAAGCCCGAGCCGGAAATCCCGGCGCCGGTCGAGTGCCCGGACTTCGCGCATCTCCTGCCCGACGAGATCGCCCCCTTCACCACCGGCGGCGTCTATGGCGGCGACGACGGCGAGGAGCATCTCAGCTTCACCCAGGGCGCCGGCCACGGCGGCTCGCACCCGCATCTGGTGCACCAGTTCGTCGAGCTGCTCCGCGGCCGGGGCGAGGGCTACCCGAACGCGGTCCAGTCGGCCAACATCACCTGCACCGGCATCCTTGCCCACGAGTCGGCCCAGAAGGGCGGCGAACTCGTGCGCCTTCCCGAATTCACGCTCCAGTGATCCGCAAGCTCCTCAGCCCCGCCCGCCTGCTGGCCCCGCTGCTCGTCCTGGGCGCGGTGCTGGCGGCGCCGCTCGTCCTGCCGAAGCCCGAGGCCCGACGCCTCGAGGTGCTGTTTTTCGGCGCGCCGACCCACCACCATCCCGGCCACGACCCGATCACCCGCTACCGGGTCCTGAAAAAGGGACTGGGGCTCGAGGGCATCAACCTCACCTACGTCGAGGACCCCGCCAGGGTTTTCGATCCGGAGACGCTCAACGACTTCGATGCCGTGCTCATGTACGGCAACTGGGAGCAGCACGGGACGATGCCGCCCGACCAGCTCGAGGCCCTGCTCGACTACGTCGAAAAGGGCGGCGGCTTCCTCCCCATCCACTGCGCCTCCGCCTGCTACGGCGCCTCGCCCGAGTTCGTGAAACTCGTCGGCGCCCGCTTCCAGTCGCACGGCGGCGAGGAGTTCACGGTCAAGAACGTCAGTCGCACCCACCCCATCCTCCGCGGACTCGATTCCTTCCGCGCGTGGGACGAGACCTACGTCCACGACCAGCACGTCGACGACCGCGAGATCCTTCAGGTTCGCGAGAACGAGCCGTGGACGTGGACCCGCCGCCACGGCGAGGGGCGGGTTTTCTACACCGCCGCCGGCCACGATCATCGCGTGTGGGACCTCACCGAGTTCCACGGACTGCTCCGCAACGCCATCTACTGGGCGGTCGGCCCGGAGACCTACCAGCTCATGAAGCGGCTCGACCTGCCCGAGCCCGGCGAGGAGCGCGTCTCGCTGCCCGGCTACCGCCAGCGGGCCGAAATCACCACCGCCCAGGAGCCGCTCGATCCCGAGGAGTCGATCAAGCTCGCCCAGGTCCCGCCCGGCTTCGAGATTTCGCTCTTTGCCAGCGAGCCGGACATCGTCAATCCCATCCACGTCGACTGGGATCACCGCGGCCGGGCCTACGTGATCGAAACCGTCGACTACCCGAACAACCTGCAACGGAACAACCTCGGCCACGACCGGATCACGATCTGTGAGGACACCAACGGCGACGGCCGCGCCGACCGCTTCAAGCGCTTCGCGGAGAAGCTCTCCGTGCCCACCTCGCTGACCTTCGCCCGCGGCGGCGTGATCTGCACCAACGGCAGCGAGATCCTCTTCCTCAAGGACACCAATGGCGACGACCGCGCCGACGTCCGCGAGGTGCTGTTTGAAGGCTTCGGCATGGGTGACACCCACGCCGGACCGTCGAACCTGCGCTACGCGCCCGACGGCTGGATCTACGCCACCGTCGGCTACTCCGGCTTCCGCGGCGAGGTCGGCGGCGAGCGCCACGAGTTCAGCCAGGCGGTGTTCCGGTTCCTCCCCGACGGCTCGAAGATGGAGTTCCTCCAGAACACCACCAACAACACCTGGGGCCTCGGCTTCACCGAGGAGTTCGACGTGGTCGGCTCGACCGCAAACGCCAACCCGAGCTTCTACGTGAGCATCCCGCGGACCGACTACGCCCGCGCCCGGCTCGACCAGCCGCGCACCCCGCGCGCCGACGACAACCCCATCTTCAACCCGATGTCCTTCGACATCCGGCAGGTCGACCAATTCGACCGCTACACCTCGGCCGCCGGTCACGCGATCTACACCGCCCGACGCTTCCCCGAGAACTACTGGAACCGCAGTGCCTTCGTCTGCGGCCCGACCGGCAAACTCGTCGGGCATTTCGAGATGAGCCGCCAGGGCGCGGGCTGGAAGGCGGTGCAGTCGCCGAACAACTTCTACAGCTCCGCCGACGCCTGGTCGGGCCCGGTGTGCGCCGAGGTCGGCCCCGACGGCGCGGTGTGGATCTGCGACTGGTACAACCTGATCATCCAGCACAACCCGACCCCCAGCCGCGACTCGGCCGGGATCAATGCCCGCACCGGCAAGGGCAACGCCTACGAGTCGCCACTCCGCGACAAGCGCCACGGCCGCATCTACCGGGTTTACCCCAAGGGCTCGGAGGACGACCCGAACCCCGACATCGGTCCCGACAAGGCCGAGAACCTGCTCGCCGCGCTGGATCACCCGAACCTCTTCTGGCGCCTGCACGGCCAGCAGCTCATCGTCGAAACCGGCGACGAGCGTTTCGCGCCCGAGCTCGTCCGCATGCTTCGCACCGGTGAGTTCGCCGGTCCTCACGCGCTTCATGCCTTGAACCAACTCGGAGCCCTTGAACCCGAGATCCTCGAGCAGGCGCTCTCGGCCCCCTCCCCGGCCACCCGGCGCGCCGCCATTGCCCTGTCCGATCCGCAGTTGCTCCGGAACGCTCTCAGCGTCTCCAGCGTCAAGGCCGAGGGTCGCGAGCTCGCCGACATCCTGATCGGGCTTTCGCGCGGCGCCTCCGATCCCGAACTCGGCGCCCTCGTGCTTGAGATAGCCAAGAGCAACAGCTCGCTCTTCGACGACCCCATCCTGCGCGACGCCTGGCGCATCGCCGCCCGATCGCAGGCCGAGGGGGTCTTGAACGCCGCAGCGGCCAATGGGGCCGGGGCGGCGCAGGGAGAACTCGCGGCTCTGGAGGCGTTCCGGGACAGCGACGGACCCGCGCCCGAGATCGAGCGGAAGTTCAAGCCCGACCCGGAAATCCATGCCCGTGGTGCCGAAGTCTACAACCTCACCTGTGTCGCCTGCCACGGCGCCGACGGCAAGGGGGTTGAGGGAGCCTTCCCGCCGCTCGACGGATCCGACTGGGTCACCGGCGAAACCAACCTCCCCATCAAGATCGTCCTTCACGGCCTCATGGGACCCGTCGAGGTTTCCGGCAAGTCCTACAACAGCGCCATGGCGCCGCTCGGCGCGCAGCTCAACGACCAGCAGGTCGCCGATGTCCTGACCTACGTCCGCCAGCGCTGGAGCAACGACGCCGCACCGGTTTCCGCCGAGGCGGTGACGAAGGTCCGCGCCGCCACCAGGGACCGCGCCACCATGTGGACCGCCGAGGAACTGGGCCGGTAGGGAGTGGCGCTTTCCAAGCGCCATGATGGTCGGGCAGGCGGCCTCCGGCCGCCCGTGCCACTCGGGCGATCAGGAGATCGCCCCGCCCCGTCATGGCACCTGCTAAGAGCCCCTCCACGAAAAAGCCCCGACGGCTCTCACCGTCGGGGCTTGGAATCAAGTGATCCGGGTAAGGATCAGTAGCGGTAGTGCTCCGGCTTGTAGGGACCGTCGACCGGTACGTCGATGTAGTCGGCCTGGTCCTTGGTCAGCTTGGTCAGCTTGGCGCCGATCTTGTCGAGGTGCAGTCGGGCGACCTCCTCGTCGAGGTGCTTCGGCAGCACCTTCACCTCGCCGGCCTTGTAGGTGTCCTTGTTCTTCCAGAGGTCGATCTGTGCGAGCGTCTGGTTGGTGAAGCTGTTGGACATCACGAAGCTCGGGTGGCCGGTGGCGCAGCCGAGGTTCACGAGGCGACCTTCGGCGAGCATGTAGATGCTGTTGCCGCCGGGGAAGCTGTATTTGTCGACCTGCGGCTTGATGTTGGTCTGCTCGACGTCCTTGCGGGCGTTGAGCTTCTCCATCTGGATCTCGTTGTCGAAGTGGCCGATGTTACAGACGATTGCCTGGTCCTTCATCTTCTCCATGTGCTCGACGCGGATGATGTCGTAGTTGCCGGTGGTGGTGACGTAGATGTCGGCCCAGCCGAGCGTGTCCTCGACGGTCATCACGCGGAAGCCTTCCATCGCCGCCTGCAGCGCGCAGATCGGATCGACCTCGGTGACGATCACCTGGGCACCCTGTCCGCGCAGCGCCTGCGCGCAGCCCTTGCCGACGTCTCCGTAGCCGCAGACCACGGCGGCCTTGCCGGAAATCATCACGTCGGTGGCACGCTTGATGCCATCGACCAGCGACTCGCGGCAGCCGTAGAGGTTGTCGAACTTCGACTTGGTCACCGAGTCGTTGACGTTGATCGCCGGCACCAGGAGCGTGCCCTTGCGGGCCATCTGGTAGAGGCGGTGCACGCCGGTGGTGGTCTCCTCGGAGACACCCTTCCACTCGGCGATCATCTTGGCGAAGATGCCGGGCTGCTCCTTGCCGATGTTCTTGAGCAAGTTCTTGATGACCTCCTCTTCCTGGCTGCCGGACGGGGTGTTGACCCAGTCGGAGCCGTTCTCCATCTCGTAGCCCTTGTGGAGCAGCAGGGTCGCGTCACCGCCGTCATCGACGATGAGCTGCGGGCCGTTGCCGTCCGGGAACTGAAGCGCCTTCCAGGTGCACCACCAGTATTCCTCGAGGGTCTCGCCCTTCCAGGCGAAGACCGGAATGCCGGCCTTGGCGATCGCGGCGGCGGCGTGGTCCTGGGTCGAGAAGATGTTGCAGGAAACCCAGCGCACCTCGGCGCCGAGTTCGACCAGCGTCTCGATGAGCACGGCGGTCTGGATGGTCATGTGCAGCGAGCCCATGATCCGCACGCCGGCGAGCGGCTTGTCGGGACCATACTTCTCGCGGGTCGCGATCAGGCCGGGCATCTCGTGCTCGGCGATGTCGATCTCCTTGCGTCCGAAATCGGCCAGGCCGATGTCGCGCACCTTGTAGTCTTGGGTCGTTGGTTCAGCGGTTGTTGTCATGATTCGATCTGTTGGATGTGGGGTTGAAGGTGGAAGAGTTGAAGACTCCAGACTTGAAGACGACAGACGTCAGACTTGAGCTAGAAGAGCCAGCCGAAGAAGAGGCCGAGAAGACCTCCTTTTCCCAAGGATCTGCGCAAGCCCTGGATCATCGCGGACACCTCCTTCACTTCTGCGAGTAGAAGGCGCGCCTGGTCCTCGGTGAAGACACCGGCCCGAAGCCCGATGTAGAGTTGCGTTCGCAGTTCGCCGGCCGAGCCCTTCGCGATCGCGAGAAAACGACGGAACTCGCGGTTGCTTTCCCGCTCGGAGCCTTCGGCGATGTTCGACGGGATCGAAATGCAGCTTCGTCCCATCTGATCCTTCAAGGCAAAGAGCCTAATCGGATCGATCAGCTCCAGCACCTCCACTGCCAGACGAGACGACCGCTTCCACACTTCAAGCTCCTCGAAATTATGCACGGTCGTCTCCTCCTTGTCTCAAGTCTGCGGTCTGTCGTCTTTCCGTCTGTCGTCTCCTCGCATCAGCGAGCCGCCTTCTTGAGCGCGGCCACCTTGTTCGTTTCCTCCCACGGCAGACCACAGTCCTCCTTGCCGAAGTGACCGTAGTTGGTGGAGGCGGAGTAGATGGGACGGAGCAGCTTGAGCTGCTTGACGATATCGGCGGGCTTGAAGGAGAAGACCTTGAGCACCGCACCGAGGATCTTCTCGTCCGACACCGTACCGGTGCCGAAGGTATCGACGTGCACGCTGACCGGCTCGGGGTGGCCGATGGCGTAGGCGAACTGGATCTCGCACTTCGCGGCGAGGCCGGCGGCAACGATGTTCTTCGCCACCCAGCGGCCCATGTAGGCGGCCGAGCGATCGACCTTCGACGGGTCCTTTCCGGAGAAGGCACCGCCCCCGTGGCGGCCGGTGCCGCCGTAGGTATCGACGATGATCTTGCGGCCGGTGAGACCCGAGTCGCCCTGGGGACCGCCGATCACGAACTTGCCGGTCGGGTTGATCAGGAACTCGGTGTCCTTCGTCAGCATCCGCTTCGGCAGGACCTTCTTGATGACCTTCTCGATGCAGAACTTCTCGATCTCGGAGTGCTTGGTGCCGTCGGCGTGCTGGGTGGAAATCACCACGTTCACGATGCGGGTCGGCTTGCCGTCGATGTACTCCACCGAGACCTGCGTCTTGGCGTCCGGGCGCAGCCACTTGGTGCGGCCGGCCTTGCGGATGCGCGTCAGCTCGCGGCCGAGGCGGTGCGCGTACATGATCGGCGCCGGCATCAGCTCGGGCGTCTCGTCGCAGGCGTAACCGAACATGATGCCCTGGTCACCGGCACCCTGCTCCTGGTGCTTCTTGCCCTCGGCCTTCTTGGCGTCCACACCCTGCGCGATGTCCGCGGACTGGGCGGTGAGGAGGTTGGTGATGAACACGGTGTCGGCGTGGAACACGTCGTCCTCGTTGACGTAGCCGATCTCGCGGATCGCGTCGCGGACCACCGTGCCGATGTTGATCGCGCTGTCGAGCGGCTTGGTCTTTCCGGTCTTCGCGTTCTGCAGCTTCGGAATGGTGATCTCCCCGCCGACGACCACCTGGTTCGACTTCACGAAGGTCTCGCAGGCGACGCGGGACTTCGGGTCGATCGCGAGGCAGGCATCGAGAATCGCGTCGGAAATGGTGTCGCAAACCTTGTCAGGATGGCCTTCACCGACCGATTCAGAGGAGAAAATGTAGGAACTCATGGGTGTGTCGTGTTTTCGCATCGTCAAATCGCGATGCGTTGATGTATCCCCTTGTCCATGCCGTCAATGCTGAAATCCCTGAAGCTCCTGGCCGACCCCACCCGGCTCCGGATCCTGCGTCTTCTCGACCGGGAGGCCCTCAGCGTTGCAGATCTCCAGGAAGTGCTCGGCATGGGCCAGAGCCGGATCTCCACCCAGCTCTCCCAGCTCAAGGCCGGCGGACTGGTGGAGGACGAACGCAGCGGAAAAAACAACATCTACCGCTCGGCGATGCCCGCCGAGCTTTCGGCGCTCACCCGCGAGGCGGCCACGGAGCTGCCCGAGGCGGACAAGGATGACACCGCACTGCGACATCTGCTGCGCAAGCGCCAGGACAAGTCGCGCGCCTACTTCGACGAGCTGGCCGGCCGCTTCGGCAAGGACTACGTTCCCGGCCGCTCGTGGAAGGCGCTCGCCGAGGCACTGCTCAAGGTGATGGCCGCCGGCACCATCGCCGACCTCGGCGCCGGAGAGGGCACGCTTTCCCAACTCCTCGCGCAACGCGCCGACAGGGTCATCGCCGTCGATCTCTCGGAGAAGATGGTCGAGTTTGGCACGGCGCTGGCTTCCCGCCACGGCCTCGACAATCTCGAGTATCGCCTCGGGGACCTGGAGAATCCTCCGCTTGAGGCGAACTCGATCGACATGGCGATGCTCAGCCAGGCACTCCATCACGCGGCCAGCCCGCAGCGAGCGCTCGATGCCGCCCACAAGGCTCTCCGACCCGGCGGCCGCATCGTCGTCCTCGACCTCCTGCAGCACCAGTTCGAGCAGGCGCGCGAACTCTATGCCGACGTCTGGCTCGGTTTTGGCGAGGCCGAGCTGGCATCGATGCTCGAGAAGGCCGGATTCAGCGAGATCGAAACCGCCGTCGTTTTCCGCGAGCCGAAGCCGCCGCACTTCCAGACGCTGCTGGCCGTGGCCCGGAAGCCTTGACGACCTCTGGCCCGGCACCCCGGCCGGGCTCAGCCGATGTTCGTGAAGACGTTCTGCACGTCGTCGTCGTCCTCGATCTTCTCCAGCAGCGATTCCACTTCCTCCATCTGCTCCTCGCTCAGCTCGACCGGCTGCGTCGGGATCCGCTCGAGGGACGACTTCTTCGGCGTGATGCCGAGTTTCTCCACGCCCTCGTTCAGATTGGCGAAATCCGAATAGTCGCCGATCGCCCTCGCGAGGCCGTCCTCGACCTCCAGCTCCTCGAGGCCGAAGTCGATCAACTCCAGCTCCACCTCTTCCAGATTCAGCGCTTCGGTCACCTCGAACTCCACCACCGCCTTGCGGGTGAACATGAAGTCGAGCTGGCCGCTGTTGACCATCTGCCCGCCGTTCTTGTTGAAGATCGTCTTCAGATTGCCCACGGAGCGGTTCGAGTTGTCCGTCGCGCACTCGATGTAGAACAGAGAGCCGTGCGGCCCCTTCCCCTCGTAATTGGCCTCGACGATGTCGGCGGCATCGCCGCCGGTGGCCCGCTTGATCGCCGCGTCGATCTTGTCCTTCGGCAGGTTCTCCGCCTTCGCGTTGGCGATCGCCAGCCGGAGCGACGGGTTCATGTCCGGATCCGGCCCACCGTTCTTGGCGGCGAGGGTGATCGATTTGGCCAGTTTCGGAAACACCTTGGACATCTTGTCCCAGCGGGCTTCCTTGGCACGGCGGCGGCATTCAAAAGCTCTTCCCATGGTCTTTTTGGTTCGCCGCGATTCAAACCCAGTCACGCCCGGGATCAAGCCCAGCCGAACATCCGCCCGAAAGTTCCGACCAACCCCGCCAGTTTCCTTCCAGATGAAGCCTCCGCCACTGCTCTACCCACTGGTCTTCCTGGCACTGGTCGGCCTTTTGCTCTGGCGTCCGTGGCGACCCGAGTCACCGGATTCCCGCTCCTCCATTCCCGAGTTGGCCGGCGACCCGGTCTCTTCAGCACCTTCCCAGGACCCCTCGCCCCCCGAGATGCCCACGGGTCCCGCGTCCTCCGAGCCTCCGGCCTACGAGACCCGGGAACCGAGCGCCGGCGGCATTGGAAAAATCTACATGGGTCGGGAGATCGCCCAGGTCATGGGCCACCGCGGCATTTCCTGGCTCGAGCGGGACACCCGGGAATCCGAGGAATCCCCGACTTCCGCCATCGACTCGCTCCAGCTTCCGCCGCAAGCGGTCATCGCCGACATCGGAGCCGGGTCGGGCTACTACACCTTCCGCCTCGCCCCCCTGGTCCCCCAGGGCGAGGTCGTCGCCGTCGATATCCAACCCGAAATGATCGCCCACCTCGAAGCGCGCGCGACCGATGAAGACGTCGATAACGTCCGCCCGCACCGGGGCACGATCGAGAGCATACAGCTCGAGCCCGAATCGATCGACGCGGCCATCATGGTCGATGCCTATCACGAGTTCTCCCACCCCGCCGAAATGATGTCGTCGATCGTCGAGGCCCTCCGCCCGGGCGGCCGCGTCTTCCTGCTGGAATACCGGGCCGAGGACGATGCCGTGCCGATCAAGCGCCTCCACAAGATGTCCGAGGCCCAGGCCCGCAAGGAGATGGAGGCGGCCGGCCTGCAATTCGTCGCCAACCACGACTTTCTCCCGTGGCAGCACTTCCTGGTCTTCGCCAAGCCGGCCGGGTGAGCTTTCGAACCCTTGCGATTCCATCGCACCGCCTTCGGGAAATCCCGCGCTCTTGCTTTGCGCGACGCGGCAGGCTCGGCATCGTCCCCCCATGTCCGCCTACCGAAACCGCCGCACCATCAAACCCGCGGCGATGGATCCCCGGAGCGTCGTCGATCGCGACCTGATTCTCTCGCTGCTCGAGGATGCCCACTGGGCACCGACCCACGGCCTCACCCAACCGTGGCGTTTCCACGTCTTCACCTCCCCCGAGGCCCGGGCGGAGCTCGGGTCGGCGCTGGTGGAAATCTACGACACTCTCACGCCGGAATCGGTGCGCGACGACGCCAAGCGCGCCAAACTGGTCGCCGGACCGGAGCGCGCTCCCGTGGTGATCGTCCTGCTCGCCCGCATCGACCCGAAGGGCAAGATCCCCGAATGGGAGGAACTCGCCGCCGTTTCCTGCGCCGCGCAAAACCTCATGCTCTCCGCCCACGAACACGGCCTCGGAAGTTTCTGGAGCACGCCGCCCGCCGCCTGCTCGCCGGAGTTCGTGCAGTGGCTCGGACTCGACGGCACCCACCGCGCCCTCGGCCTGCTCTACCTCGGCCGCCCCCTCGCCGGAAACCCACCGCCCCGCTCGAAACGCTCGCCCCTCGCCGAGAGGGTTCGATGGCACGATCCGGCCTCCTGATCCGTCGCGTGCGCCGGTTCGATCCTCGCGAGGAATTCCGACATCAAGGGGACGGCAGATTTCTGCTCCCGCCTACGCCGCCGCCTCATCCACCTGCCGATCGACGTCCTCGCGGAGGTTGTTGATGATGTACTGCTGCCGGTCCGGCGTGTTCTTGCCCATGTAGAAGGCGAGCAGTTCCTTCACGCCCTTGCCTTCCTCGAACTCGACGGGATCCAGGCGCATGTCGGGGCCGATCATGAACTTGAACTCATCCGGCGAGATCTCGCCCAGCCCCTTGAAGCGCGTGATTTCCGCGGACTTCCCGAGCTTCGAAAGCGCTTTGTCTTTCTCCTCGTCGCTGTAGCAGTAGATCGTCTCCTTCTTGTTGCGCACCCGGAACAGCGGCGTCTGCAGGATGAAGAGGTGCCCCTCGCGGATGATCTCGGGAAAGAACTGCAGGAAGAAGGTCAGCAGCAGGAGTCGGATGTGCATCCCGTCGACGTCGGCATCGGTCGCGATCACCACCTTGTTGTAGCGCAGGCCCTCGATGCTGTCCTCGATGCCCAGCGCTGCCTGCAGCAATGCGAACTCCTCGTTCTGATAGACGATCTTCTTGCCGAGTCCGAAGGTGTTCAGCGGCTTCCCGCGCAGCGAGAACACCGCCTGGGTCTCGACGTTCCGGCTCTTGGTGATCGATCCCGAGGCCGAGTCGCCCTCGGTGATGAACAGGGTGCTTTCCTCGCGCAGCTTGTGCTTGGTCCCGAGGTGCGCGCGGCAGTCGCGGAGCTTCTTGTTGTGCACCTTCGCCTGACGCGCCCGCTCGCGGGCCAGTTTCTTCACCCCCTTGAGATCCTTGCGTTCCTTCTCGGCGGCGAGGATGCGCTTCTGCAGCGCCTCGGCCGCCGGCGGATTGCGGTGCAGGTAGTTGTCGAGATGCTCCTTGAGGAAATTCCCGATGAAGGTCCTCAGCGTCTCGCCTTCGGGGGAAACCGTGGCCGATCCCAGCTTGGTCTTGGTCTGGGACTCGAAGACCGGCTCCTCGATGCGCACGCAGATCGCCGCCTCCAGGCCGGCCCGGATGTCCGAGGCATCGTACTGCTTCTTGAAGAAGGTCCGCACCACGTTGACCAGCGCCTCGCGGAACGCCGCGAGGTGGGTGCCGCCCTGGGTCGTGTTCTGGCCGTTGACGAAGGAGTAGTACTCCTCCCCCCCCTCGGCGGTGTGAGTGAAGGCGATCTCGATGTCCTTCCCCTTCAGGTGCACCGGCCCGTAGAGCGCCTCGCCCTCCATCTCCTCACCGAGGAGGTCGAGCAGGCCGTTCTTCGATCGGAACCGCTTGCCGTTGAAAACGAGGGTCAGGCCCGGATTCAGGTAGCTGTAGTAGCGGCACATCCGCTCGACCACCGGCGCCTTGAACTTCGTGCGCTGCGGGAAGATGGACGTATCGACCTCGAAGGCCAGTCGCGTTCCGCCGTCGCCGTCGTCCTTGCGCGGGGTCTTCATCTCCTCGACGACCTCCCCCTTGGAAAACTCGATCGCCTTGGTCTTGCCCTCGCGCCACGCCTGGATCTCGAAGAAGCCGGAAAGCGCGTTCACCGCCTTGATGCCGACGCCGTTCAGGCCGACCGATTTCTTGAAGGCCTCGCTGTCGTACTTCGCGCCGGTATTGATCTGGGCCGCGCAGTCGTAAAGCTTGCCGAGCGGAATCCCCCGACCGAAGTCCCGCACCTCGACCCGGCCCTCGTCATCGATGTCGATCCGGATCTCCTTGCCGTGACCCATGATGTGCTCGTCGATGGAGTTGTCGATCGCCTCCTTGAGCAGCACATAGATCCCGTCGTCGGGCGACGAACCGTCCCCGAGCTTGCCGATGTACATGCCCGGGCGCAGCCGGATGTGTTCGCGCCAATCGAGCGACTTGATGTCCGCTTCGGTGTATTCCGCTGCCATGAATTTACTTAGGAAACCTTAAAGGAACACCGGGAGCCTTGGCAAGCACCCGTCCCGGGAATCCCTCGCCGTCAGCGCAATGCCGGCTCCATCCGCTCCCATCGACGGCGGAAGGCGGGAGAAAGCTCCGCGAGCTTCTCCCCGGCGGCACGGGCCCGTTTCGGGTCCCCCGAAAGCAGACCAAAGGCCACCGCCTGCTCGTGGCGGCGGAATGTTTCGAGCTCTCCACCCGAGTCCTTCACCAACTGGCGATGAAGGTCGATCAGGCTGGCGGGTTCGAGTTTGGACCAGGTGAGGTGGACCTCACCTCCATCGCTTCCGGCCACTTCGAGACCGTCGACATCCCCTCCGACGACATTTGCCACGTCCACGCCTTCACGGGTCCTCACCGGTCCCCCGGTGCCGGCGATCTCGGCCTGCTCCCCCAGCTCGGCCAGGAAGGCGATGGCCGATTGATTGAGAATCAGCAACGCACGACGCTTCTCCTTCTCTTCCTTCCCATCGGTCCTCCACTGCCGCAGCACCTCGTCCGCCGCCACGAAGCGGCAGGAACGAAACAGCTCGTCGAGCCCTTCGACCCCGACGACCGGGGCGACCGGCTCGGGGGCGACCGGTCGGCGGGACGCCCGCTCCAGAATCAACTGCCAGTTTCGGACGTTGAAGCGGGCGCGTCCCTTGGTTTTCAGCGATGCGTGCACCCGGTGCAATTCATCGATCAGCGAACGGCACTCGGAGGGGGCCAGCGAGAAGTCCCGGGGCTCGGTACGCCGAAGGGCTTCTAGATCGGCCAGATAGTCCCCGGCCACGTCGATGTAGGGCTTCAGCCAGGCTTTTCCTCCCTCGGGTGAGGCCCCCGCCACGTGCTGCAGAAACGGCTCGGCGCGCCCCGGCATCCCCTGCTCCCAGTTCTTCAGCCAGCTCAGGATGGAGATCAGGCAGGCCACCGACGACTGATCCTCCGGGTCGGCCAATTGGAGTGGCGGAAACCGTCTCATCTCCTCCATCTGGTCGATCAATCGTCGACGCATGCCACCCTTCAGGTCGCGGGCCGCCTCGACATGCCGCAGTGCCTTCCCCAGTTCTTCCCGGGCGGCTTCGGAGTCCCCTTCGAGGTAGGCCATGGCGACGGCCTCACAGGCCGCCCACGAACCGGTCGGCTGAAGCACCGCCGGATCGTCCCGAACGTCGCCAAACCGCCGACGGGCCAGCTCGTAGTCCCGCCCCTTCAGCGCCGCGCCGGCCTCGGCATAAAGGCGCCCCACCTGGAGTCCTCCCGGAGTCGGCGTCACGGGATCGGCCGGACCGGCGTTGCCGGGATCCACCGCCACCGGTGGCCCCGCATCCGGCGCGGCCGGCGTTGCCGGGGCACCGTCGAGCACCGTCTTCGCCGCAAACCCCGCCGCACCGACGACGAGCAGCACCGCCGCCCCCAGTGCCAGCCTGGACCCGATCCCCTGGCGTCGGGCCCTTCGTCCCGCCCGGCCCGGGACCGCCGTCTTTTCGGGCGCGGGCGGCGCATTCAGCGCTTCCTCCCGCGCATCCTTCAGGGCGGCGATCAGATCTTCATACGAGCGATAGCGGCCGTCGGGAGAATAGGCCATGCAGCGATCCATGACTCCACAGGTCGCCGGCGTCAGCCATCCGGCCACCTTCCCGAGGGGCTTCACCTCGTGCTTCGCCTGTCGCAGGCGCTTGGTGTCCATCGACTCCTCGTCACACGGCGGCTTGCCGGCGAGCGCATGGTAGAACGTCGCCCCGAAGGCGTAGATATCGGAGCGGAAATCCTCCTCCTGACCTTCGATCGTTTCGGGGGGCACGTAATAAGGCGTGGCCCAGATCTCGCTCGCCTTGGCCTTCCCGCCCTTGGTCACGAGCGCGAGGCCGAAATCGACGATCTTGGCACTCCCCCCCGCATCGATCAGCACATTCCCGGGCTTCATGTCGCGGTGGATCAGCCCGGAATGGTGCGCCGCCTTGAGGCCCTCCGCCACCTCGATCGCCAGGCCGAGCGCCTCGCCCTCGGGGATCGTGCCGCGCTCGCGGATGTGGTGCTCGAAATGTCCCCCCGTGACATACTCCATCGCGATGAAGAAGCGGTCGAAGGCCCGGCCGGTGGTGAACACGCGGACGACGTTCGGATGACTGATCGCCGCGGTGATCCGGGCCTCCTCCTCGAAGGCCGCGATCCGTGTCTCGTCCGCCGAATACTCCTGGTTGAGGATCTTCACCACCACCTCGCGGTCGAGCGTGTTGTCCTGCGCGATGAACACCATGCTCATCCCCCCGATCGCATGCCGCCGCAGCAGGGTGTAGGCCCCGAACTCCCGTTTGACCCGGGTGTGCTTCGCGCACTTCGGGCACTCGACGTTGGAGAACGGCTCCACCGCCGAAACATCCATGGGGCCTCCACAGGCGTGGCAATATGCGATCTCCCCCTCGGGCATGGTCGAGACTACCTACGGATGCCGATCCGGGGAAACTTCAAACATTCCACGGAGTGACACCCCGCATTGACACTTCCCACCGTCCGCCGCGAGCCTTTCCCGGCGATGGAGATCCATGTGGAGAGCGATGCCGGCACCCGGCTCGATGCCTATCTGGCGTCGCGGCTGGGCGATCTGTCGCGCTCCCGCATCCAGGACCTCATCCGTGAGCAACACATCCGCCGCAACGGCCAACCGGCCAAACCCCGGGATGCCGTCTCGGTCGGCGACCGGATTCAGGTGGAGGTTCCCGAGGCCGTTCCCGCCGAGGCCGCGCCCGAGGACATCCCGCTCGACATCCTCCACGAGGACGACTCGCTGCTGGTCCTCGACAAGGCTCCGGGCATGGTCGTCCACCCCGCCGCCGGCAACCCCGACGGCACCCTCGTCAACGCCCTGCTCCATCACTGCCGCGGGAAGCTCTCCGGCATCGGAGGCGTCGAACGACCGGGCATCGTGCACCGACTCGACAAGGACACCTCCGGCTGCATGGTCGTGGCGAAAACCGACGCCGCCCACCAGTCGCTGGTCGGGCAGTTCGCCGGACGCACCACCGAGAAGCGCTACCTCGCCGTCGTTCAGGGCCGCCCTGCCGAGGACCACGGCACGGTCTTCACCCACATCGGGCGCCACCCGGTCCACCGGATGAAGATGGCGGTCGTCAATCCGCCCGGCGGGAAAGCCTCGATCACCGACTACCGGGTCCTCGCCCACGATCGTGGAAGCGACAGCTCGCTGGTCGCCTGCGACCTGCACACCGGGCGCACCCACCAGATCCGCGTCCACATGCACCACCTCGGCTGCCCCTTGATCGGTGACCCGATCTACGCCAAGCCGGCCCGCCAGAAGGCGAGCCCGGGCCGGTTGATGCTCCACGCGCACCGCCTCGTCTTCGACCATCCCGACACGGGCCGGCGCTCGAACTTCGAAGCCGCCGTCCCGCCCGAGTTCACCCCCTGGATCCAGCTTCTCGACACCCCCCTCCCATGAAAACCGTGTTTCTCGATTCCGCCACCGTCGACCGGGGCGACGTCGATTTCTCCGGCCTGCAAGCCGAAGGACCGCTGACGCTTCATCCGGTCACCTCTCTCGGAGAAGCCGCCGGGCGCTGCGCGGAGATGGAGATCGTGATCACCAACAAGGTCCCCATCGACGCCGATCTGCTCGACGCCGCCCCGGCGCTCAAGCTCGTGGTCGCCGCGGCCACAGGCGTCAACCACATCGACCTCGACGCCTGCCGGGAGGCCGGCATCGCCGTCGCCAACGTCGCCGACTACTCGACGGAAAGCGTCGCCCAGCACACCTTCGCGTTGATCCTTGAACTGGCGACCCGGGTCGGCGCCATCAACTCGCGCGTCCGCGAGGATTGGCCGGCATCCCCGATCTTCACCCGGCTCGATCACCCTCTCATCGAACTCGCCGGCCGCACGCTCGGCATCGTCGGACTCGGCGCGATCGGCTCGGCCGTCGGGCGGATCGGACAGGCCTTCGGCATGAGGGTGATCGCCCTCGCCCGCTCCAGCGCGACCGACGGCGACATCCCCCGCCTCCCCGACGAAGAGTTCTTCGCCTCGGCGGACGTCATCTCCCTCCACTGTCCACTGACGCCCGACACCGAGCGGATGATCAACGCCGAGCGCCTCGGACGGATGAAACCCACGGCCTATCTGATCAACACCGGGCGGGGACCGCTGATCGATGAGCCGGCGCTGGCCGCGGCCCTCCGGAACGGCGACATCGGCGGAGCGGGCCTCGACGTCCTTTCCGTCGAACCTCCGCCGGCCACCCACCCCCTTCTCGACGCCGACATTCCCAATCTGGTCATCACGCCCCACACGGCATGGAGCCCCCGGGAAGCCCGAAACCGGCTGATCGAGGGCATCGTCGACGACATCCGCGCCTTCAAAAGCGGACGGGAACTCAACCGCATCGTCTGACACCGCAACTGACGAGCACCGCCATGGACGAAGACACCGAAGCCGACCGTTTTTTCGAAGAGCTCCTGCACGCCGTCGACCAGCAACTCGAGGCCGGGGAAACGGCCTACGTCCGCGCCACCTTCGACCGCCTCGTGAAGGCCGGCCTCACCGAGGAGGAAGCCCGCGAGGCGATCGCCCGCTGCCTGGCCGAGGCGAGCGACCGCATGTTCCGCTCCCGCCGCCCTTTCGACGAGGACGCCTACCGGACGTCGCTCGACGAACTCCAGTCGGAGCCTTGATCGGAGCGCCGGGATCGATTCGCGCTACCGGACGTCGCTCGAGATGATCAGCCCCGAAGGCTGAGACTCCTCCTTCTCGACCGCCACGGCCGCCTTCACCGGCCGCCGGTGGATCCACACGCTCTGCACGAGGCCCAGCAGGAACATGCACATCACCACGAAGGTTCCCGAGTAACTGATCAGCGGCAGAGGAATCCCGGTGATCGGCATGAGCTGCACGCACATGCCGATGTTCTCGAAGATGTGGGCGAAGAACAGGCCGACCACCCCGCCGACCAGCATCCGTCCCATCGGATCGCGGGCATAACTCGCCACAAACAGGCAGGTGACCAGCAGCAGCGTGAACCCGGTGACCAGCAGCAGGCTTCCCCGGAATCCCTGCTCCTCGGCGATGACCGGGAAGATGAAGTCGTTGTGGGCCGTGTTGAAGGGGATGAGCTTCCGGGCATGGAGCGACCCCTGCTCCTCGCTCGAGAGGTAGCCCGTCCCGCTCCATCCGGCATGACCGATGGAGACGGCGATGTTGTGGGGCGCCCAGGCATCGCCGCTCAGGTCGACCTCACGTCCTTCGAGCATGTCGAGCCACAGCTCGATCCGGGCGGTGCCCCGTTCGGAGGCCTGCGGCAGCACGATGAAGTAGAGCATCGGCAGTACCGCCAGGCCGATCAGGGCCATGAAGCTGAGGTACCGGAACGGCACGCCGCTGACGATCATCGCCACCAGGGCGACCGGCAACCACACCAGCGCCGACCCCATGTCCCCCATCTTCACCACCACGAGGAAGGGAGCCCCCGCCACCAGCGCGATCACGCCGATCTTGGTCATCGGCTCCTCGAGCAGCCAGCCGACCTTGGGGATTCTCCTCCCGAGTCGCGGCAGGTCCTGCAACAGCCACGCCAGCATCAGGATACCCGCCGCAATCGCCAGCTGGGCCGGCTGGAACGACAGACCACCGAGCGTGATCTGGTGGACCTCGCTGTCGGAGTTCATGATCGAGGCGCACAGTGCCAGCCCGGCGACGTAGAGGGGAACCGCCACCCACCGGAACCAGCGGTAGTCCAGCAGTGCGGTCACGAGATAGACGCCCGATCCGACCAGGATCCACTTCTTCTGTTGACTCGCGAAGAACTCGCCGCCCCCGGTGAGGTGGCGCGCGGCGCTCTCGATCGAGAACACGCCGAAGATGAGCAGCCCGTACATCCAGAAGACGAGCGCCCAGTTCATTCCCAGCAGCTTGCGGAGCAACGGCGTCATGCGCGTGCGAAAACTCCCCGAAACCCCGGCTTCACGCAAGCACAGGACCACCGATTGTGCCCCTCACCTCCCGAGCACCCCGGAAGCACCCTTGCGGCGCCGCCGGTTCCGCGCCAGCCTGCTCCCCCATGAGACGCATCGCCATCCCCGTGGTCCTGCTCGCCATCATCGGGCTGGCGATCTGGTGGTTCTCGCCCACCCAGGTGCTGAAGCGCCGCACCGCCGCCTTCATCGACACCGCGAACGTACCCGCCAACATGAGCGACATCGGCCGCGGCGCCCGGGGCAAGAACCTGTCCGACTACATGGCCGACCGGGTCCGCGTGGACTCCCCGGAGGACCTGGCCGAGGAGCTGGGCCGGGAATTCTCCCGCGACCGGGCCGCGGCGCTCTACACGGTGGTCGCCCGATACTGCCGCGAAATCTCGATCACCGACCTGACCTTCGAGTCGGTGACCCACGACGGCGACCACGCGGTGGTTCGATTCTCCGCCGACACCATCGTCGATCTCCCCAACCGCCGACCGGTCGACGGCATCGTCACCGTCGAGAGCCGCTGGCAGAAGACCGAGGGCGCCTGGCTCCTCGAATCCTTCGAGTGGTCGGAGTCACCGCGCCGCCCCTGAGCGGGCGCTGCCCCTACTCCCACTCGATGCTCGCCGGCGGCTTGGTCGAGACGTCGTAAAGCACGCGGTTGATCCCGGC
Organism: Verrucomicrobiia bacterium; assembly: GCA_030431475.1. Lineage (GTDB taxonomy): Bacteria > Verrucomicrobiota > Verrucomicrobiia > Verrucomicrobiales > Akkermansiaceae > Haloferula. The sequence goes on from JAUIJD010000001.1 coordinate 191,680, forward strand.
CACCCCGTTGAGGATGTCGTTGCTGGTCTCGCGCAGCAGCTGGTAGGGCAGCTCGACCCAGTCGGCGGTCATCGCATCCTCGCTGACCACCGCCCGCAGGGAAATCGCCCACTCGTAGCTGCGCTCGTCGCCCTTCACGCCGACCGTCTTCACCGGCACGAGCGCGGCGTAGGCCTGCCACACCTTGTCATACCAATCGAAGCCCTTGAGGTGGTCGATGAAGATCGCGTCGCACTCGCGGATGATCCCGAGCTTCTCCTCGGTGATGTCGCCGGGGCAGCGGACCGCCAGGCCCGGACCCGGGAAGGGATGCCGGTGCAGGATGTCGTGGGGAATCCCGAGTGACGCCCCGAGCGCCCGCACCTCGTCCTTGAACAACTCGGCCAAGGGCTCGAGCACCTTCCCCTCGGCCTGGAGCTCGAGGATGCGGTCGACCCGGTTGTGGTGGGTCTTGATCTTCGAGGCCTTCGACTTGGCGTTGGACGCGCTTTCGATCACGTCGGGATAGAGCGTCCCTTGGGCCAGGAGCTCGGCATCGCCGACCGCATCCCAGAAGACATCGATGAAGAGGTTGCCGATGATGTCGCGCTTCTTCTCCGGCTCGTCCACCCCCGCCAGCCGGCCGAGGAACAACTCCGAGGCATCGACCGTCTCGATCGGGACGCCCATCCGGTGGAAGTTGCTGCGCACCTCCTCGCCCTCGTCCTTCCGCATGAGCCCGTGGTCGACGAAAATGGCGCGCATCTTCACGCCGGCCTCGTGCAGCAGCACGGCGAGCACCGTACTGTCGACCCCGCCGGAGACGCCGCAGACGACCTGGCGGTCTCCCGCACGCTCCCGGATTCCATCGATGATCTCGCGCTTCAGGTCATCGATCCGGAACGGCTCCAGATCCTTCGCCTGGAGGAGGAAGTTGTGGAGGATCCGGGTGCCGTCGTGACTGTGCGTCACCTCGGGGTGGAACTGGATGCCGTAGAAGCGATCCCCCCAGCGCAAGGCCACCGGGGTCCCGTGCTGGTTGGTGGCGATCACCTCGCACCCCTCGCCGAGATCCCGCACCGTGTCGGAATGACTCATCCACACCTGGGAGTCGTGGGCCAGACCCTCGAACAGGCCCTCGGGTGCCGCGGGCTTCAGCCGGGCCTGCCCGTACTCGCGCTTGTCGCTGGGATGCACGCTGCCGCCGAACTTGATGTTCAGGAGCTGCATTCCGTAGCAAACCCCGAGCACCGGCACGCCGAACGCCTGCAGGGCCTCGAAGTCGAGGTCCGGCGCATCCGCATCGGCCGTGCTCTTCGGCCCGCCCGACAGGATGATGGCGCCGGGGCGCCCGATATCCGGGAAATCCTCGATCGCGTAGAGGCGCGCGAAATACCCGAGCTCGCGGACCCGGCGGACGATGAGCTGCGTGTACTGGGAGCCGAAATCGAGAACGGCGACGTGTTGATCTTCGTGCTGCATGTCGAGCTTAGCTGATGGGCTGGTAGTTGGTGGGCTCCTCGGTGATCACGATGTCGTGCACGTGGCTCTCGCGGAGCCCGCCCGGCGTGATGCGGGTGAAGGAGGAGCGCTCCCGCAATTCCTCGAGTTTCGAGGCGCCGACGTAGCCCATGCCCGACCGCAGGCCGCCCATGAGCTGGAAGATGACATCCGCCAGCGGCCCCTTGTAGGGCACCCGGCCCTCGACGCCCTCGGCGACGAGCTTGCCGGACGAATTCTGGCTGTAGCGGTCGCCCGCGCCCTTCTTCATCGCGCCGATGGACCCCATGCCCCGGTAGGTTTTGAAGCGCCGGCCCTGCGAATAGACCGTCTGCCCCGGGCTCTCGCGCGTGCCCGCCAGCAGCGAGCCGAGCATCACCAGGTCGGCCCCCGCCGCCAGCGCCTTGACCACGTCGCCCGAGTAGCGGATCCCGCCGTCGGCGATCACTTTCACGCCCTTCGAGCGGGCATAAGGCGCCACGTTCTGGATGGCGGTGAACTGCGGCATGCCGACCCCGGCGATCACCCGCGTGGTGCAGATCGATCCCGGCCCGACTCCAACCTTCAAGGCGCTCGCCCCGGCATCGATCAGGTCACGGGCACCGGCCTCGGTGACCACGTTTCCGGCGATGACGGGCCGGTCCGAAAGCGCGCGCAGTTTCTCGATCACCTCCATCACCCGGGTCGTATGGCCGGTCGCGGCATCGATGAACAACGCATCGGCGCCCGCTTCGATCATCGCCTGCCCCCGCTCGACGCAATCCGGCCCGACCCCCACCGCCGCGCCGCACCGCAGGCGGCCGTTGGGATCCTTGGCGGCGTCGGTGAAGGCCGCCCGCTTCTCGATGTCGGCCCCGGTGATCAGGCCGGCCAGCCGGCCCTCGCCGTCGACGAGCGGAAGCTTCTCGATCCGGTTCTGGTAAAGAATGCGCCGTGCCTCATCGAGCTCGGTGTTGGGGGGAGCGGTCACCAGGCGGTCCCGCGGGGTCATCACGTCCATCACCCGCGACTGATCGCAGTCGAGGTAGCGGATGTCCCTTCCGGTGATCATTCCCTCGAGGCGCCCCCCCTCATCGACCACGGGGAACCCGGAGAAGCCGTGCTCCTGCATGATCTCGACCACCTCCGTCACCGTCTGCTCCTTGCGCACGGTGAGCGGCTTCTGGATCACCGCGTTCTCCGAACGCTTGACCCGCGACACCATCACCGCCTGTCCCTCGATGTCGCAGGCGCGGTGGATCACCCCCATGCCTCCCTCACGGGCGAGCGCGATCGCCAGCTCGGATTCGGAAACCGTGTCCATCGCCGCCGAGACCACCGGAATCCGCAGCCCGATGTCATCGGTGAGCGCGGTGGAAAGATCGGTCGTCGCCGGGAGCACCGCGCTCAACCGGGGGACCAGAAGGACGTCGTCAAATGAGAGCCCGAGAGTGATGTCCGCCATGGCGGAGTCAATGGAGGCGGCGGTCGGGAATCAAGCCCGAATCCATCCTTGGTGACGAAAACCCGGCGATCGGGCGCACCCCGCTCATTCCCGTTGCCCTCCCCCCCGACTGCTGCCAGATTGCCAGCATGAAAGCACGCGTCATGCTCATGCCGCTGATTGCCCTGGTTCTCCCCGCCATGGCCCAGGAGGAAGCCACCGAAGGACTCCGCGAGATCCCGCCCGACCTGCTTGAAGACCCCCATGTCCGCGAGGAGCTCGCCATCAACGAGTTCACCGCGCCGTCGATCTCCCGGATCTTCGATTCGCTCGAATCGCTCGCCCCCCTGCCACTCGGCGACCACCCGCGCGAGACGCCCGACAAGATGCCGCTCAACCGCGCCGACCTCGCGATCGAACTCGGCTTCCTCATCGCCGACGGCTTCCTCGTGGTGCAGGTCGGCGAACTGGGGAAGGTCGAGGATTTCGCCTCGCAGCTGACCCGCTACGCCAAGGCGCTCGGCGCCGGCGAGAAGATCAACCGCCACGCCGCCAGCCTGCTCGAGTCGGCCCGGGCGGGGAAGGTCGATCAGCTCAAGAAGGAGCTGTCCGCGACCCAGAAGGACGTGGAGATGGAACTCGTCACCCTGCGCGACGCCGACCTGGCCCACCTGATCTCCCTCGGCGGCTGGATCCGTGCCCTGCACGTCGCTTCCGGCGCGGTGGAGAAGCAGTTCAGCGAGGAACGTGCCCGCGAGGTGATGCGGGAGGACATCGCCGACTACTACTCGTCCATCGTCGGCTCGCTGGAACCCCGCATTGCCGAGCGCCCGAGCTTCATCGAGATGCGCAATCTTCTCTCGGGCATGCGCTCGGTGATGCTGCTCGACGAGGGCGAAACCCCGAGCGAGGAGAACATCGCGGAGATTCACAAGAAGGCCGCCGAACTGTCGGCCCTCGCGCTGAAGCGGGAGGAGGGACCGTGACGCTGGCCGTTCTCGGACTCGGCATCATCGGCTCACGGGCCGGCGCCCGGCTCGCCGGACACGACGGACGGGACGTCCGGCTGTGGAACCGCACCCCGAAGCAGGTCGCCCACGAGGTGCCGGACCTGGCGAAAGCCGTGGAGGGGGCCGACACGGTCGCCCTCTACCTGAAGGACGCACCGGCCACCCGCGAGGTGGTCGGGGCCATCGTCGACCAGCTCGCCCCGGGCACCCGGGTCCTCAACCACTCGACCATCGACCTCGACACCACGAAATGGCTCGAGACGCTGGCGGCCGAACGCCGCTGGCGCTTCCTCGATGCCCCCTTCACCGGGAGCCGCGATGCCGCCGCGGACGGGAAACTGGTCTACTACGCCGGGGGCTCGAGCGATCTTGTGGAGGAACTCACGCCGCTGCTGCTTGAGAGTGGCAGGGAGGTCATCCACTGCGGCCCGGTCGGCAGCGCCACCCTGCTCAAGCTCGTCACCAACCTGGTGTCGGCCTGCACCGTCCAGGCCCTTTCCGAAGGCCTGGGCATCGCCCTCCGCCACGGCATCGATCCCGCGAGCTTCACCCGCGCCGTCGCATCGAACGCCTGCGGCTCACCGCTCGCGGCGATGAAGCTGCCGACCATGGAGGCGGGCGATTTCACGACCCACTTCTCGCTCGAGAACATGCTCAAGGACAGCCGCTACGTCCGCGCCCTCTCCGAAGAGCTCGAGACGCCGGCCATCGATGCCGTGTCGGGACGGATGGCGGCGCTGTGCGACGAGGGCCATGCCGCCGAGGACTTCTCGGTGCTGGCCGCCCCCTACCTTCGACGATGACCCGCTGCCTCCCGCCCGAAACCCCCGCCGTCCTCGCGTTTCGCGGCCCCGACGCCGTGCGCTACCTCAACGGACAGCTCACGCAGAACGTCGCCGACCTCGCCGACCGGTCCCTCCCCGCCTGCGTGACCGATGCCAAAGGCCGCCTCCAGTTCTTCACCTCGGTCTTCCGGGGACGCGTCGACGATGAGGTCATGGTCGCGGGCGACCCCGCCCGGTCCGCCGAACTTCTCGCGCGCCTCGAACGCTACCTCATCGCGGATGAGGTCGAGATCGAGACGCTCACCGGCCGGTGGTCGCGCCTCCACTCCGACACGCCCATCGAGGGCGCGTGCCTCGTGAGGTCCACGGACGGCCCCTTCGGATCCGGCATCGATCACTGGTTTCCCGCGGCGGAACTTCCCGATGTGGAGCCGGCTCCGGACGACGAGATCGAAACGCTGCGCATCACCGCTGGGCTGCCGCTCTGGGGCCGGGAGCTGGAGGACGGCATGCTCCCGCCGGAAGCCGGGCTCGATCGCACGGCGATTTCCTACCGGAAGGGCTGCTACATCGGCCAGGAGGTGCTTTCGCGAATCAAGTCGGTCGGGCGCGTGAACCGCCGCCTCGCCCGTCTGGCGACGGACGCGCCGGATCCGGCGGCACTCGTTCTCGACGGCAAGTCCTGCGGCGCCCTGACCAGCATCGCCCCCCTCCCCGGTCCCGATGGATCGCGGGCGGCCCTCGGCTACATCAAGAAGCCGGCCTACGACCACCGGGAATTCGAGACCGAGACGGGCCACCCCGTGCAGTTCGTCGACTGGGCCTGATCCCCGGGCCACAAAAAAGGGGCGGCGGCCGCTCGGCCACCACCCCTTCGTTGAAATCGAACTCCGTCGATCAGTACTCGTACTGGAGCGAGAACTGGAAGCGTCCGCCCTGGTCGGCCGCCGGGTCGGGGCTTTCCACCGGAATCGCGTAGTCGAGTGCGATCGGGACCGGGCTGACCGGAAGCTTGAGGCGCACGCCGACGCCCACGTCGTGGTAGAGATCGCTCGGATCCGGATCCCACGCGGAGGAATTCACGAAGCCAAGGTCGTAGAAGGCCGCCAGCCGCACGTTGTCGATGATCGGCACGGTGTATTCGACCGAGAAGAAACCGAGCGACTGCCCGCCGACGACCTCACCGGTGACCGGATCCCGCGGGCCCACGTCACGGAAGTCGAAGCCACGCAGCGTGCGGGCGCCGCCGAGATAAAGGCGATCGAAGATCGGCACCGTGCCACTCGTCGCGTCGACGAAGGCCAGCTCGCCCTGGACCGACAGGATCGAGTCCCAACGGAGATTCCAGTAGTGCTGACCGCGGAGGTTCAGGCCGTAGGTATCGACGTCACCGCCGAGGAAGGTCCCGGCCACGCTGACGCCGACGTCGAGCTTGGTGCCCTCGCGCGGGACGATGAGCGCGTCGCGCGTGTCGTAGATCCAGTTGGCGCTGATCGCGCTCCGGAGGTAATCCCCGGCCTCGGGAAGCAGCAGCGAGGGAGGACCGCCCGCGCCGACCGAAGCCGCACTGAGCACCGCGACCCCCGGGTCGAGGTCGATCTCGACATTCTCGATCCGGTACTCGGCGGTCATGTAGGTGTGCTCGGTGAGGGGCTTCCGCACCGAGATGGCCGCGCCGGCATTGGTCTGCTCGTAGAAGTCGGAGAAGTACTGCGAGTCGCGGTAGAACAGCTCACCGGTGAGCGCGAGCTGCTGGCCGAGGAACCACGGCTCCGTGAGGGAGATCGAGAAGTCGGTCCGCTCCGAACCAAGGCGCAGGTTCATCGCGAAGCGCTGGCCCGCTCCCGTGAACGACCAGGGATTCAGGATGTCGAAGTTCGACTGCTCGAGGTTGACGAAGCCAACCACGTTGTCGATCGAGCTGAAGCCGATACCGGCCGAGATCGAACCGGTGCGGCGTTCATTCACCAGGATGTCCACGTCTCGGTAGTTGCCACCCCGCGCGCTCGGCGACGAGGTCACGGAGACCGGATCGAAATACTGAAGACCTTCCAGGCGGGACTGGGTGGTCTCCAGTTCCACGGAGTTGAAGTAGTCGTCGGGCTTCAGCGGCACCTCCCGGCGGATCACCCGGTCCTGCGTCTTGATGTTGCCCTCGATGTTCACGTTGCCGACGCGGAAGCGTTTGCCCTCGGTGATGCGGTAGATCACGTTCACCTGGTTCGGACCGGCGTCGCGGATGTCGGGCGTGACGGTCGCATCGGCGTAGCCGCGCGAACCGTAGTAGCTGCGGATCGTGGTCATGTCCGCGCGCATCTTCTTGGAGTTGTAGGCGTCGCCCCCCTGCAGGGTCAGGGCGGGATAGAGCTCCTCCTCGTTGAAGACCGTCATGCGGCCGAAGCCCACGCCCTTCACGGTGTACTTGTCGCCCTCGCTGATCGGGATCACGAGGTCGACCCGGCCGTCGCCGACCGGCTCGCGCCGGATCCCCGGGCTGCTGGCCCGCAGGTAGCCCTTCGAGCGGTAGTAATCGAGCACCGACTCGAGATCCTCGTCGAGCTGGTCGACCTCGAAACGGCCCGAACGGGTGAAGAAGGAAAGCAGACCCTTCTCCTTCACGCTCATCTGGCGCCGCAGCGTGCGGTCGTCGAAGGTACTGTTGCCCTCGAAGCGAATGTCGCGGATCTCGTTCTTCTGACCTTCCTCGATCACGAAGATCAGCTCGGAGCCGTTGCCGGCCGGAGAAGGTTGCACCCGGTGACTGATGACCACATCCGGATAGCCCGACTCCTCGTAGTGGTTCTCGAGGTTCTCGCGGGCATCGAGGATCATCTGGTCGCTCAGCGCACCGCCGGCCTTGAGCTCGGAAGCCTTGGCCAGCTTGGTGTCGGAGAAGACCGTGTTGCCGACGAATCCGACGCCGACGATCTCGCTTCGCGGAACCACCGCGTAGACGACGCGGACGCCGCCGCCGACCGGTTCGGCGAGGACCCGGACGTCATCGACGAATCCCGACTCGTAGAGCGAGCGGATGTCGTTGTCGATGGTGTCCGTCTTGTAGGTCGAGCCGGACCGCAACTGGATGTAGTTCCGGAGCCGGGCCTCATCGACCGCGCGGCTGTCCCCTTCGTATCGGAAATCGACCGAGGTGACGTTCTTGCCTTCGAAGTCCTGGCCCGAGACCTCACCCGCGCCGAAACCCAGGAAAAATGCCGTTGCAAGTACCATTCCGCCCGCTCCTCGGAGCGCGCGCCTCATGCTTGAAAGGAGTGTTTTACCCATGTGTCTCAGCGGTGCGCGCATCAAACCCGCCCGAACCCCGGCGCGTCAAGGCCCATGTGGCGGGCCTAACGACCCGATTCCTCCCGCTACTTCGCTTTGACAAGCTACGGATGCGCTCCTTAGCCTCCCGCCCCCCGGCCGCAGGGAATCGCGGCGCTTCCAGACCAGACCATGAACATCACCGTCGACAAGCAGCCGAACTGCACCGCCACCCTGCGCGCGGAGGTCCCCTCCGACGCCGTCCGTTCGGAACGCGACAGCATCGTCAAGATCTACGCCAAGCAGGCCCGCATCCAGGGTTTCCGCCCCGGCAAGGCTCCCCGCAAGGTCATCGAAAAACGATTCGCCCGGCAGATCTCCGAGGAACTCGAGGAACGCCTCACCCGCAAGGTGTTCGACGAGGCCCTCCGCAAGGAAGACGTCAAGGTGCTCGATTTCGGCCGCCCGACCGCCTTCACCGAAACCCCGGATGGATCGGTCACCTTCGAGTCGATGCTCACCCTCGCTCCCGACATCCAGCTTCCGGACTACAAGGGGATCACCGTCCAGGCGCCCCCCGCCGAGCTGACCGAGGAGGAAATCGACGCCCAGCTCCAATCGCTGCGCGAGCGCCTCGCCGACTACGCCGACATCGAGGACCGCGCCGCCGAGGAAGGCGATCTGGCGGTCATCGACTACAGCTCGACGCTCGACGGCACGCCGCTCGAGGAGGCCATCGACAAGCCCGTCGGCTACGTCGCCGGCCGCGAGGGCTTCTGGCTCAAGATCGACGAGGAGTCGTTCCTGCCCGGTTTCGCGATGCAGCTCGTCGGCAGCAAGCCCGGCGATGAGAAGGAGATCACCGTCACCGTCCCGGAGGATTTCCCGGTCGAGGAACTCCGGGGCAAGGACCTGATCTTCGCCGTTGCCGTGAAGGAGCTGAAGTCGATGAACCTCCCGGAGCTCGACGACGATTTCGCCGCCAAGGTCGGCGCCGAGAGCCTCGAGAAGCTCAAGGAGCTGATCGGCCAGCAGGCCGAGATGGAGAAGCGCCGCAAGATCGACGACATGAAGGTCAACCAGATCGTCGAGCACTTCAACGGCCTCGTCGACTTCGAGCTGCCCGAGGCGCTGCTTCGGGAAGAGACCCAGAGCCAGGCCGACTCGCTGGTCCAGCGCGGCGTGCAGTCCGGCATGAGCGAAGAGGAGATCGCCGCGCAGCAGCAGGAGATCTTCGCCACCGCCGGCGTCCAGGCCCGCACCAACCTGAAGACGAACTTCATCCTCCAGGAGATCGCCCGCATCGAGAACATCGAGGTCAACGACCAGGAACTGGTCCAGCACCTCGCCCAGATCGCGCAGTCCCGGAAGGAAAACCCGAAGAAGTTCATCAAGGACATGCAGCGCCAGGGACGCCTCCCGGGCATCCGCAACTCGATGCTGGTGGGCAAGGCCATTGACTTCGTTCTCGAGCACGCCAACGTCGAGGAAGTCGCCGAAACGCCGGCGGCCGACGCCCCGGAAGCCTGAACGATCCCACCCACCACCCCGCCCCGATGAGCGATTTCCCCACCGCCATGCCGCAAGCCGCCGGCCCGCAGAACAACTACTACGTTCCCGTCGTCATCGAGCAGGATGGCCGCGGCGAGCGCTCCTTCGACATCTACTCGCGGCTCCTCAAGGACCGCATCATCTTCATCGGCACGCCGATCGACGACTTCGTGGCGAACTCGGTGATCGCCCAGCTGCTGTTCCTGCAGATGCAGGACCCGAAGAAGGACATCCACATCTACATCAACTCCCCCGGTGGCTCGGTCACCGCGGGCCTGGCGATGTATGACACCATGCAGTTCGTCACCTGCGATGTGAACACCTACTGCATCGGCATCGCCGCCTCGATGGGCTCGGTCCTCCTGACGGCCGGCACCAAGGGCAAGCGCTTCTGCCTGCCGAACTCGCACGTCATGATCCACCAGGTCTCCGGCGGCGCCCAGGGCACCGCCTCGGACGTCGAACGGACCATCGGCTTCATGTTCAACCTCAAGAAGCGCCTCAACGGCATCCTCGCCCACCACAGCGGGAAGACCGTCGAGCAGGTCGAGCAGGACTCCGACCGCGACAACTACATGACCGGAGAGGAGGCCATGGAGTATGGGCTGGTCGACAAGGTTCTGGAGAGCCGCAAGGAGCTGCCCGACGCCGTCAAGGAGGCCACCAAGGACTCCGATGACGGAAAAAAGAACGACGACTGAGCCGAAATCCGCTATCTTCACGGGGTGGAGCGGGTCATTCCCCGCCCACCCCGTTTCCTTTTTCCCACACACTCCATGGCACGAGCATCCAACCTCACGATGTGCTCTTTCTGCGGAAAGAGTCATTCGGAAGTGAAGAAACTGATCGCCGGTCCGGGGGTCTACATCTGCAACGAGTGCGTCGAGGTCTGCTCGAACATCCTCGACAAGGAACTGGCCGAGGCCGAGGGCACCACCCCCGCCCGGCATTCCGGATCGGCCGCGGCCCGCCTGCTGCCTCCCACCGAACTGCGCCGCCGCCTCGACGAGTTCGTCGTCGGACAGGAGCAGGCCAAGAAGGTCCTCGCGGTCGCCGTCTACAATCACTACCAGCGGCTCCGCCAGGAATCCGCCGACGAGGAGTTCGCCGACGTCGAGATCGAGAAGTCCAACGTGCTGCTGCTCGGCCCGACCGGCTCGGGCAAGACCCTGCTCGCCCGGACCCTCGCCCGTCTGCTCGACGTGCCCTTCTGCATTGTCGATGCGACCACGCTCACCGAAGCCGGCTACGTCGGCGAGGACGTCGAAAACATCATCCTGCGCCTCCTCCAGGCCGCCGACTTCGATGTCGAGCGCGCCGAGCAGGGCATCATCTACGTCGACGAAATCGACAAGATCGGCCGCAAGACCGACAACGTCTCGATCACCCGCGACGTCTCCGGCGAAGGGGTCCAGCAGGCCCTGCTGAAGATTCTCGAAGGCACCGTCTGCAACGTCCCGCCGCAGGGTGGCCGCAAGCACCCGCAGCAGGAGTACATTCAGATCAACACCGAGCGCATCCTCTTCGTCTGTGGCGGCGCCTTCGTCGGCCTGCCCGACATCATCCAGCGCCGACTCGGCCGCAGCGCCCTCGGCTTCCACGGCATTCAGGACAAGGAGGCCCCGGACGAACGTGACCAGCTCGAGCTGACCGAGCCCGAGGACCTGCTGCACTTCGGCCTGATCCCCGAGTTCATCGGCCGGCTGCCGGTCATTTCCTCGCTGAGACAGCTCACCGAGGAGGAGCTCGTGACCGTGCTCACGGAGCCGAAGAACGCGCTGGTGAAGCAGTATTCGAAGCAGCTCTCGCTGATGGGCGTGAAGCTCAAGGTGACCAAGGACGGGCTGCGCGCGCTCGCCGAGGAAGCGGTCCGCAGGGGCACCGGTGCCCGCGCCCTGCGCTCGATCTTCGAGCGCCTGATGCTCGACCTGATGTACGAGCTGCCGTCGCGTGACGACGTCGAGTCGGTGACGATCAACCGCGCCGTCGTCACCGGCGACAAGCCGCCGGTCATCCGCAAGCGCCGCAACGCGGCCTGAGGGACGCGCGACGCTGTCGCGCCCCGCCACCGGAAAGGAGTCCGAATCGGCCACCGGGCCGCGGCCCGTCATGGGGCCCGCCCCGAAAGGATCGTCCCTGCCCGGCGTCGCCGAAAGCTGCGGCGTGGCGTCACGAACCGGCGGGCGCGACAGCGTCGCGCGCCCCTTGCCGCGCCCCCGCGCATCCGCTTCACTTGCGTCATGCGAATCCTGCTCTACCCGCTCTTCCTCCTTCCCGCCCTCGCCGAGGAGGCACCGAGCCTCCCCGACCCCGACGAAGCCGCCTACCCGGCGCTGGAGCGCCTGGTCGAGGTCCTCGAGCAGGTCCGCCAGCGTCACCCGGATGTCGACCAGCTCGCCTACGAGCGGCTGGTCAACCACGCGCTCGAGGGCATGCTCGGCTCGCTCGATCCGCACTCGTCCTTCATCCACCCGGAGATGGCGGCGGCCATGCAGGCCCATCCCGACCTCGATCCCCACGTGCCGTCGCTCGGGCTGACGCTCGGGCTTCGCGAGGACGGCCCCTACCTCGCCAACGTCCTCCCCGGCAGCGCCGCATCCGCGCTCCTTCCCGGGTCGTCCATCCTCCAGATCGGAGGCCAGCCGACCGCCGGCCTCGAGCTCCCGACGCTGCTCGCCCGCCTCGGCGGTGAAGCCGGTTCCACCGTCACTCTCGAACTGAAATCCCCGGCCGACCCCAAGCCGGCCGAAGTCACCCTCACCCATCGCGCCGTCGACACCCGCGCCGTCGCCGACTCCCACCTTCTCGACGACGGCGCCACCGGCTACCTCCGGCTCTCGTCGTTCACTGATGCCGCGCCGCGTGAGATGGAGGCCTCGCTCGACGAGATGGAGGACGCCGGTATGAAACGCCTGGTGCTCGACCTTCGCGGCAACCCCGGCGGCTCGCTGCCGGCCACGGTCCGCATTCTCGGACTCTTCCTGCCTCCGGAAAGCGAGGTCGTCACCACCCGCGGCCGCGAGATGGAACCCGAGGTCCTCTCCACTCCCGAGCGACAACGCCGCGAGCGCACCTACCCGATCGCCGTCCTCATCGATCGCCTGTCGGCCTCCGCCTCGGAGCTCACCGCCGGCGCCCTTCAGGACCTCGAGCGGGCGACCGTGATCGGCGAGACTTCCTACGGCAAGGGCTCGGTCCAGAACATCATCCCCATGGGGGGTGGCACGGCCCTGCGACTCACCATTGCCACCTACCACACGCCGAGCGGCCGCACGCCCCACCTCACCGGGATCACCCCCGATGTCCCCGTCGAGATCACCGACGAGATCCGGGAAAAGACCGCCCTCTCCTTCCGCCGCACCACCCTCACCCCCGAGGAAACCAAAACTCTCGGGGACTGGACCGACCCGGTCCTCGCAGCCGCGCTCGATCACTTCGAGACCACCACCGATTGAGCAGCAGCACTACTCGCCGTCCGGAAACTCCAGCCGGTTCTCCTCGTGGAGCGTCCTGACCTGCTGCTCGCCAAGCGCACTCTTCACCACCCACAACTCATCGAGCTGCCAGGGAAGCTGACGCTCCGGATATCCCGGCCAGTCGTGGCGGCCCACCATCATCCGGCGGACTCTCCCGGTCTGTGTATTCACAGGCCCCTCGATGTGGACCTTGGTGGTCGCAAGTGCTTCGGCATCGAGATAGAGCCGGATCCGCGGCTGCCCGCCTGCATGCTCCCCGCCATCATAGACCGCCACGAGGTGATGCCAGCTGCCATCGAGAAGCTCGCCGACCTCGGCCAGCGCCCATGAGCCACCCCACTGGATGCCGAAGGCACTCCCGTCCGGGCTCACCGCCAGCTCCCATTTCGTGCCATCGAAACTGTAGCGTCCCCAGCCAACCAAGGTGGCCTGGACATTGCGCCCGGCTGCGTCCGTTGCCGGCGGTGCGGCTCGACCGCGCAGCCAGACGGAGATGGTCCGCGGAGCCTGACCCTCGATCCCAGCGAAATCGGAGATCCCGCCGCCGGAACTCAGGTCCCAGGCGCGCCCGAACCGACCCTCGACCAGCCGTGGATCGCCTTCCGTCGCGATCCGGTAGCGATCCTCGAATCCCGGAGTGTCATCGAAACTCCAATGCCACGAGGGCGGAGCGGAGGGCAATTCCTTGAGGAATCCGTGGTCCTCGAAATCGATATCGCTCGTCCGTCCGACCTCGTCGGCCGCCACGGCCTGGCCCGCGCGCAGCACGCGCACCGGCATGCTGCCGAAGGAGGATGAAACCTCCACCTCACCCTCCGCCACGTGCACCTGGCCGATCTCCGCCCCCGCGATCAATCCGAAGCGGGTGCCCAGATCCCGCACCTTCAGCCGCGGCATGGTCACCGTGAAACCCTCATCCCCATCGGCGACGTCGAACCACGCCCGGCCATGGCGCAGCTCTCCATTCAGGCGATCGATGAGTGAAAAATCCGCCGGCCCCTCGACGAGCATCCGGGTGCCCGATCCGGTGCGGATCCTCAGACTCCCCTTGCTCAGAAGGAAGCGGCTGTTTTCCAGCAACATGCCATGCTCGTCCATCCCACCAGAGGAGAAACGCCACTCGGTGTCCGGCCCGGCCACCACCTCATCGGGCACCCGCGGGGCGGGAAAAATCAAGCTCCCCACCACCGCGAGCAGGGCCAGCAGAGCCGCCGCCGCCAGCGTGGATCGCAGCAGCAGCCGCCCGGCCCGCGGTTGCCGGGCCTCGATCTCCCGCTCGTGCATCCCGCCCCAGCCGCGCGCCATTTCGTGCAAGGCACTGCCCTGCCCCATGTGGTCCAGATAGGCCGCCCTCACTTCCGGCGAATGGCGCATGAGATCCATCAGGCGCGCATGATCGTCCGCCGAGATCATGCCGTCCTCCAGCTCGCCCAGCAGGCGCTCGAGATCCCGCCGCGGGATGCCCGGATCCGCGCTCACGCCGTCCTCCCTTCTTCCGCCAGCCTCGCCTCCACACAGCGCTTCAAGGCTGCCCGGAGCCGGAAAAGCTGTACCTTCAAGCCCCCCAGCGAGCGGCCACTGATCACCGCGAAATCCTGCAAGCGCGTCTTCCTCCAGTAGCGCTCGAGGAGCAGCTCCCGATCCACCTCCCGCAGCTTCGCCATGCAGGCTTCCAGAGCCCGGATGCGGCGCTCCTCACGTCGCGCTTCCAGCCGCTCCTCGAGGTCGTCGGCCACCAACTCCGCCACGTCGTCATCGATCGTCACCCAGTGCTGCCTGCGCAGCACCCGACAGTAACCCATGACCTGGAAGCGGGCGATCGTCAGCGCCCACGCCTTGAAATTCGTGCCGGGCTCGAAGTCGCCGCGTTTCCGCCACAGGATCTCATTGATGTCCTGGATCAGGTCGTCCAGCCCCGGAGCTCCCGGCAGCAGTGAGATGACGAAAGCCCGGATCACCGCCTGATACTCGGTGAGCAGCCGCACGAAGGCCGGGTCCTGATCGTCATCACTACGTTCCATGCTGCTGTGAAATGCGGAGATGGGCCGGAGGTTAGCGGTCGCATCGGAAAACGACCCGAACTTTTTCGCTAACCTGCGCTCATCCTCGGCATTCCTCATGGGTGCTCCGCCATGAGACCCGACTCTCCTTTGCCCCTCTGATTCCGATGTCTCTCCGGCGCCATTCCCTGCTGCGGTCCCTGGCTGCGGCCCCATCCGTCTCCGGCTCAAGGCCAACCCAGATCTCCGAACTCAACCCCGAAAGACAACACCGTTCCATGAAACAACACCCCTGCCTCATCACGGCCGCCTGCACCCTCCTCGCCATGGGGAGTGGTCATGCGGCCATCACCCATGTCGATGCCGACACCGGCAACACCACCCTCTCGGACGGCACCGCCTACACCCCGACCGGATCCGTCAACAACACCGACAACCAGTGGTCGAGCCGGGGCTTCGGCTACAACGCGACGGTCTACACCGCGAACGACAACAACGCGAATCCCGGCGAAGACGCGCCGGAACTCCGCACCACGATCACCGGGCTCAGCGTCGGGCAGGAGTACGAGATCTTCGTTTACTACTGGACCGGCGGAAACGATGCGCCCACCGGCAACCAGCAGTGGGACATCCAGGCCGGCCTCACCTCGGGCTCCCTCGCCACCATCCTCGCTGCCGACGGCACCAACCTGGGTCACGCCAGCACCGGGGTGGACCCATCCGCCTACTTCACCAACGTCCCGGCACCGGCCGTTGCCGACAGCGACCGCCGGCTGCGCGAGTACTCGCTAGGCACCGCCGTGGCCAATGGCTCGGGCGCGATCGAGGTCTTCATCGACGACAACCCCGGCAACGTCAACCGCACCTGGTATGACGGCGTCGGCTTCAGCGCCGTGCCCGAGCCTTCGGTCACCCTGCTCGGTGGGCTTGGCCTTCTCGGCCTGCTCCGCCGCCGCCGCGCCTGAAGCGCTACTCCCATCCCATCGCAGGCGCTGTCCCGGATTGCGGGGCAGCGCCTGCTTCTTCCCGCCTCACATGAAGCCCGCCATCGCCGCCGCCCTGCTCGTCTCGCCGCTCGCCGCAGACATCCTCTACATCGACGCCACTCCGGCCAACACCACCCTCGCCGACGGCACGGCGCTGGTCGAAAGCCCTTCCCCATCCGCCCCCGAAGAATACTCGACGGGCTCCACCGCGGCGACGGCCGACAACCACTGGCGACTCCGCACCGGCTTCGGCAATACCGGCGTCTGGGCCTCCCACGCGGCCAGCGACTCGCCGGCATTGCGCACCACCGCCTCCGGTCTTGCGCCGGGGGAAAGCTACGCCGTCCGCGTCTTCTACTGGGTCGCCGGCGATGGCACGCCGACCGGCAACAACCAGTGGGATCTTTCGACCGGGGTGACCGAGGCCACGCTCGCCGACTACCTCTGGAATGTCGGCGACAACATGTCGGGCCATGCCGGCGCGTTCGCCGCACCCGTGCCCCTGCTCACCGAGGGGAATCGACGACTCTTCGCCATCCCGCTCGGCAATCTCACCGCCGATGCCGCGGGACAGATTGCCGTCTTCATCGACGACTTCCCCGGAAACGATGACCGCACCTGGTTCGACGGCCTCGGCATCGGCCCCGCCGAGAGCCAACCGCCGGTCGCCTCATCCCCCTTCTCCGAAATCGCCCCGGACGGCGTCTGGACCTGGTTCAACGACGAGCGCGCCATCTTCCATCAAGGCCATCTTTTCTGCGGCTACGTCCGCAGCGATGGTGAGACCGGCATCACCCGCTTCGATCCAACCGATGGCACCGCCACGCACATGGTCCTCAGCACCGCGGCCTCGCGTCAAAAGGACGACCACAACAACCCGGCCCTCACCGCGCTGCCCGACGGCACGCTCCTTGCGGTCTATTCGAAGCACGGCTCCGAGTCGCGCTTCTTCCACCGCCGCTCGCTGGTCCCCTCGCCCGCGTCCGATGCCGACTGGGGAGTCGAACAGACCCACGCCACGCCGGATCGCAATACCTACGCCAACACCTTCCGCCTCAGCGGAGAGAGCGACCTCCTCTACAACTTCTCCCGCGCCATCAACTACAACCCCACCCTCACCCGCTCCGGCGACGGTGGCCAGAGCTGGGACGCCGGCATCCAGATCATCGACACCGGCACTGGCGGCACCCGGCCCTACCCCCGCTACTGCTCGAATCGCGTCGATCGCATCGACCTGATCTACACCGACGGCCACCCGCGCAACGACAACAACTCCATCTATCACCTGCACTACCGCGACGCCCGCCTGCGCGCCAGCGACGGCAGCGAGCTCGGCACCCTGACCGCCCCCCTCGATCATGATGGCGGGGAACGAGGCACCGTGGTCTATCCCTACACCGCCGCAGCCTGGGGTCCCGGCGAGGGCCCCGACGACTGGATCCCCGGCGCGCGCGCGTGGACCTGGGACATCCACTACGGCCCCGACGGCCACCCGGTCTGCGTCTTTCAAGTCCAGCGCGACGACGTCACCGGGAGCGGCTGGAATCACGACCGCATCTACTACTACTACGCCCGCTGGACCGGGAGCGAATGGCAGCGCCGCTTCATCGCCCATGCCGGACGCGGGCTCTATTCGGCCGAGGACGACTACGGCGGCGGCATGGCCATCGACCCCGAGGACCCCAACGTCATCTACATTTCATCCAACGCCGCCGACCCCTTCGCCCTCGGCGACCTCGATGACGTCCCGCTCCGCAGTGGCGAGCGCTACGAGATCTGGCGCGGCGTCACCCACGACGGCGGCCTGAACTTCGCCTGGACCCCGCTCACCGAGGACTCCGACAGCGACAACCTCCGACCCATCGTCCCCCACGACCATGGCTTCGACCACGCCGTCGTCTGGTTCAGCGGGACCTACAGCACCTACACCAGCTTCGACACCCGGGTGCTCGGAATCTTCGAGAACGAATTCCGCATCACCGGCCACGGCCGCGAGGAGGCGGAGATCACACTGGAATGGGGCTCGCGATCGGGCGCCGCCTACCGCATCACGGCCTCCAGCGATCTCGCGGATTTCTCCATCGTCCTGGCCGAGGGCATCGCCTCCGCCGGAGGTTCGACGACACGCCAGATCACCCTGCCACCATCGCTTGCGCATGCCCCGCGTGTCTTCCTCCGGGTCGAGGAGCAGTGATCCTCAGCGCCGCCGACCCATCCGCGCAAGCAGCAGGTCCACCCACTCCGTCGCCCCGCCCACGCTCTCAAGATCGTAGGCCAGCGTTCCGCCCCCGGCGGCCTCGCCCCCGTGCGCCGTGAGCTCGAGCAGTGCGTAGCCGCCGCCGGCATCCGGTTCGAAATACGCCGTGTAGAGGAGCGACGGCTGCCCGAGCTCGGGGTCCGGCCACGACTCGTTCGGGTCCCCGACGGCATTGACCTCGACGCAGAGCACGAAGGGCTTCCCGTCCTGCAGGTGTTTCTCCAACTCGAAGGAGTGGGTCCGCGTCGCGCCCGAGTACAGGTCCACCTCGCCATTCGGCTCCACCCCCGACACCATCGTGTAGCGATGCCGCCAGATCGGCAACAGCCGGTGGCGCTCCGTCTTCACGCCCTGCCACTCGACCT
Source organism: Verrucomicrobiia bacterium (assembly GCA_030431475.1). Classification (GTDB taxonomy): domain Bacteria; phylum Verrucomicrobiota; class Verrucomicrobiia; order Verrucomicrobiales; family Akkermansiaceae; genus Haloferula. The sequence continues at coordinate 210,273 of JAUIJD010000001.1, forward strand.
TCTCCGCATACGCGAGGGCCTCGGGCAGATGAAGGGTTTCAATCATCGCCCCGGTGGAGCTCTCCACCCACACCGCCACCGCCGGTTCCCCGCGCAGCCGCATCGCGAGCGCCAGAGACGGAAGCTCCGGGTCCGACGGCTCCCTCACGATCCAGCGCGTGCCGCCGTCATCCAGAAATCCTGCCAAGGGGGACCCGCGGACGATCGCCTGACGCTGGCGTGCCTCGTAGCCGAGTTCGATCGCGGCAGCCGTCGGCCACCACCCCGCGACCGCCACCGCCGCGATCGCACCAGCGCCGAGCGCCACCCCCACCACCATGCCACGCGCCGACCCCTTGCCCGAGAGCTTGCCGGAGAAGTAGCGGGTCCGCGACACCAGGTGCGCGACCACCAGCAGCAGCGTCAGCACGCCGAAGACGACGTGCACCCGCGTCGTCGTCAGCGAGAACGGCAGCGTGAACGCCATCACCCCGGTCACCGCCAGCCCGAGGAAGGAGAACAGCAACCCGAAGTTGACGATGTGGCGGATCACGCCTCGTAGCCAATCAGCTTCCGCAGTTTCGTGACATGCTTTTCCCCCACCTCACGCGGATCCGCCGAGTGCTTGCGGCAGAGCGCCGCCGCGTAGCCGGTGGCGATGCCCATCTGCCCGCAGGTGTTCATGACCCGGGGACCCGAGAGCCCGATGTGCGAGCAGCTGAAGCAGCGCCCCGCCATCATCAGGTTGGCGACGTCCTTCGAGTAGAGACAGCGGAACGGAATGCGGTAGATGCCGCCGGTCTTCCGGAAGAGCGCCTTGGAGATGAAATCGAGCGGCGATCCCGTCTCGGCGATCTGGTAGTGAGCATCGAGTTCGCGCTCTTCCTCGACCACCGCATCCGGAAAGTCACGCCGCTCGAGGGCATCCTTCATGGTGTAGACGTAGTCGCCGACCAGCCGCCGCGACTCGCGCTTGCCGCCGACATAGGCCACCCACTCGAGGGCCACGGTGGCATGCTTGGGATGCTTCTTGGCATTGGCGAACGAGCCGTAGATCGCCCGGAGCATGTGGTCGCGGATCCGCTCCGCATCCTTCACCTGGTCGAGGTCATTCGAGGAATACTCCCACTGCCACTCCCCCTTGATCGCCTGGTGATCCTTCGCCACCGGCATCGCCCAGGGAACCTCGGGAAAATCGACCCGCCCGTTCGTTCGTTTCGAATTCCACAGCACGCTGGTTCCCATCACCCGGCGATCCGGCTGCTCCGGGCTCCAGAGATCGCCGTGCTTGTCCCAGCCCTCGTCGAACTCGTCCCGCGACTCACGTCCTTCACGATACTCGGCGCCCGACCAGAAGCCGAGCCATCCGTCGCCGGTGGCATCGATGAACAGCGGCGCCCGGAACCGGCGGATCCGGCCGCTGACCACCTCCCGGGCCTCAACGCTCACGATCCGGTCGCCCTCCTTTTCCAGGCCGACCGCGAGGTGGTGCGGGAAAAGCGCGACCCCGGATGACTTCATCGCCCTCTCGCGCTTGGCCTGGTCCACCTTCGCCTTCTCGTCGCCATTCGGATAATGCTCGGTGTCGATCTGTTTGAGGATGTCTCCGCCCCGCCCGTGGATGCCGAGCGTGTGCACCCGCACCTCCTCGCTGGCGTTGCCGCCGAACAGCGGGCGATCCTGAACGAGCGCGACCTTCAAGCCCTGGGAGCGGGCCGCGAGCGCCGCCCCGCATCCCGAAATGCCTCCGCCGACGATCACCAGATCGAAGGAATCCTCCGGCACCGCGAGGCCGGCCCGACCCGCGAGCCGGTCCTTCCACGCCATCAACTCCGCCAGATCATCGTTCGGCAGCCCGGAAACCTCCTCCCGGGTGAACAGCACGGCGTCGCAGCGGCCTTCGAACCCGGTCAGGTCCTCCAGTTCCAGGACCTGCCGGCCCGCCGCTTCGATCGCCACCACCCCACCGGCCTGCCATCCCCACTCCTCCCGGGTCCCGAAGACGGTTTCAAGGGCCTCGCCGTTCACCTTCACCCGGAACCGCCCGGGGGCGTCCCACTCGCCGGGACACCAGTCCCGCGTCCGCACCCACACCCGCCACTTCCCGGCCTCGGGCAGGCGGAAGGTCGTCCTTGCATTCGACACCGGGCGGCCCATGCCGTGGGCGAGGAGCGGCACGCCCCCCATCTGCTGATGAAACTGCGTGTCGAGCACCCACCCGCCCGGGTCCTCGAATCCGCAGGCTTCGACCAGCACCCCACCCGCCCCGTCGCCCCGGGCCCCGAAGAGCTGGCCGGGTGCCGAGGCCGACACGAAGGCCGATCCCCCGATGACCCGGAGAAAGCGTCGTCTTTGCATGCGCCCGCTACGCCACCGCCCCGGAACGGCTTTCAAAGCCCGGCCTTGCCTTCGCCCCGCCCCCGGCGGAGCCTTTGGCCCCGTGCCCATCCTTCTCGCCATCGAAAGCTCCTGCGACGAAACCGCCGTGGCCCTCCTGCGAGGCGAGGACGGCCGACCCGCCGAGGTGCTGGCTTCGGAAATTGCCAGCCAGATCGACCTCCATCGGGCCTACGGCGGCGTCGTGCCCGAGCTCGCGTCCCGCAATCATTCCCTCCATCTCCGCCCGCTGGTCGAGCGCGCGCTGGAAACCGCCGGAGTGGACATCGGCGCGGTCGATGTCTTCGCGGCGACCGCCGGCCCCGGACTCGCGTCCTCGCTCCTGATCGGCTCGACCGCCGCCAAGGCGCTGGCCGTCGCCGCCGGCAAGCCCTTCGTCGCGGTCAACCACCTCGAAGGCCACCTCCTGTCGCCCTTCGTTCACCTCGGCCGGGTCCCGCCCCACCTCGCCCTGATCGTCTCCGGCGGCCACACGCTGTTGCTGGATGTCGCCGGACCCGCCCGCTACCGGTCGGTCGGCTCGACCCGCGACGACGCCGCCGGCGAGGCCTTCGACAAGGTGGCGAAGATGCTGGGCCTTCCGTATCCGGGCGGCCCCGAGATCGAGAAGACGGCCGCCGAAGGAGATCCCGCCGCCTTCGCCTTCCCCCGCTCCATGCTCAAGGAGCCGAACTTCGACTTCTCGTTCTCCGGCCTGAAGACCGCCGTCCTCTACACCCTCACCGACCGTGCGCCGGACTCCGGACGCCCCGACCCCGGCGACCTGCCCGATCTCTGCGCCTCCTTCCAGCAGGCGGTCGTCGAGGTCCTCGTCGCCAAAACCGTGAAGGCGGCCGCCGCGCTCGGCCGCCGCACCATCGCGTTGTCCGGCGGGGTGTCGCTCAACGGCGCCCTGCGCAGCGCTTTCCGCGAGGCCTGCAGCAGGCGCGGCATCCAGCTGCACCTCGCCGATCCGGCCCTGTGCACCGACAATGCGGCGATGATCGCCTTCGCCGGGCTGCTCCACCACTTCGGCAAGCGCCACTCCCCGCTCGACGCCGACATCGACCCGAATCTCCCGCTTGCCCTCGCCTGATCCCGCTCTCGATTGTCCTTGGCGATTCCGGACCGATCGACCTTTCTAACGCCACGCTCCATGTCCTACCGGACCATCATTTTCGACTTCGACGGCACCCTCGCCAACACGCTCGAGGAGAGCCGTCGCATCTTCAACCGTCTCGCCCCCGACTACGGTCTCCGCGAAGTCACGGCCGAGGAGCTTCCGTCGCTGCGTCACATGTCGATCAAGCAGCTCATCTCCCACCTCGACATTCCCAAGCGACGGGTCCCCGGCATCATCGCCAAGGGCACGGCGCTGATGCGCGGCAACATCGTCCGGCTCCCCCTCATCGAGGGCATGGGGGAGATCCTGCCCGCGCTCCGGGCCCGGAGCACCTCCTTCGGCGTGCTCACATCCAACGCCCCGACCAACGTCGACCTGTTTCTCCGCGCCCACGGCCTGCGGGGCCTGTTCAACTTCATCTCGTCGACGTCCAAGCTCACCGGCAAGGCGAAGCACCTCAAGGCGATCCGCAAGACCTTCTCGCTGAAGTCCGAGGAAATGCTCTACGTGGGCGACGAGATTCGCGACGTGAAGGCGTCCAAGAAGGCCGGGATCCCGGTGGCCGCCGTCACCTGGGGCTTCAACTCCCCCGAAACGTTGTCGGCGGAGAAACCCGACCACCTTCTCACCAGCGCGCACGAGCTGCTCGACCTGTCGCCATCGACCTGACGGGATTTCCGGCTTCGACAAACGGCTCCGTTCCGCCTTTCCTCTCCTCCCATGAACGACGACACGCCCACCGACCGCGACGACGCGGGGACCCTCCCGGATTCCTCGGCCCCGGCCGCTCCGGCAGATCCGAGCCCCGCTCCGGCGACTCCGGCGACTCCGGCAACTCCGGGTGCTGCGGCCGCCCGCCCGGCCCCCTCGCCGGTGATGCTGACGATCGCCTTCATCATCATCGTCCTGCTCGGCATCGTCATCTTCCAGAACCTCTTCTCCCGCGGCTCCGGCGGCGGCTCTTCCGAAAGTCCGGCGATGGAATCGCTCAAGGCCGACATCGAGACCCGGCGCGCCGAGCTCAACCGGGAGCGGATCGCCCTCGGGCTCGACCCGCTGCCCGGCGGCGGCATCGAGAGCCCCGAGGAAGTCGCGGGCCGTCTCAAGAACGACGCCGACACCCTCGCCTCGCTGGCCTCCAGCTTCCAGGACCTCCTGGCCCGAAAGGAGGCCCAGCTCGACGAGGTCCGCGCCGAGTCGATCGCCGCGTTGAAAGACCAGAAGCGGCTCCGGGAGCTGCTCAACCAGGCCAACGCCGACCTGCGGGCGGCGATGGTCGACGCCTCGCTGGCGACCACCCTCAAGGGTGACCTCGACCGTGCCAATGCCACCATCGCCGCGCTCAACGAGGAGATCGCCCGGCTCCAGGACGAGCCCAACGCCCTCCGCGCCCAACTCGTCGAGAGCAACCGTCGGCGGAACGAGCTCGAGGCCCGCGTCGCCGAACTCGAATCGCGCCTCCGCCGCGCGACCCTCTTCGCCGATTCCGAGAACGAACTCATCAAGGAGGCCGTCGCCCTCTTCCGTGCCCTGCGCCGGCTCGAGGGCGCCAGCGAGCAGGAGCTCACCTCCGCTTACAGCCGCTTCGGTGCCGAACTGAGGTCCGAAGTTCTCGATACCTGCGACTTCGCCACCGGCTCCTCCGAGGTCCGGCCCGATCTGGAGTCGAAGCTGCGCTCGTTGCCGTCCGAAGCCCCGGAGAATGCCATGCTCTTCGTCGTCGGCTACGCGTCCGAAACGGGCAACGTCGACGGCAACCGCCGGCTGTCGTCCGACCGCGCGACCGCCGTGGCCCGCATCCTCGATACGATCAAACGCCCCGAGCAACGGGTTCAGGCCGTCTTCCTCGGCCAGACCGATCGTTTCAGCGCCACCGTTCCGGAGGAAAACCAGCGGGTGGAGGTGTGGCAGATCCTGCCGAAAAGCGGAAGCCCGTCGCCGACCGGAACCTCTCCGGGGCCGAGCGACTCGTCCACCGCTCCCCCGCTCCCGGCGATCCCCGACAGCATCCGCTGATCCGGGCACCAAGCATCGAGCCCGGGGAAAGCTCCGTCCCAGGCGACCCCTCAAGATCTTGGGGTCGCCTTTTTGGTAGGCGGCCCTGCCCAGATTCTCCCGAGCCTGAGACTCAAGCACTTGGGAGCCTTCCTGAGCTTGCTTCCCAGTATTTGAGCTTTCCGAACCAAATTCCATATATGGTATGATATTGAAATTATCACACCATATATTTGACTCGATGCGCAAAATATGCACAGTCTCTTGGCGCTGTGTCACCCCATCTTCGCCACGTCTGCCACACCGTTGGGACCCTTGAAGTCCCCGACGAAGTCTCCCTGATCTACACCATTTCCGGCTGCCCGCTGCGCTGCCCGGGCTGTCATTCGGCGGATCTGCGGGATCCGGATCTTGGCTCCAGTCTTGATCCGGCGACCTTCGCCTCCGCCCTCGACCGCTACCGCGGCCTCGCGAGTTGCGTCTGCTTCCTCGGGGGCGAATGGCAGCCCGCTTCGCTGATCGAACTGCTCCAGCTCGCCCACGCCCGGGGATTCTCGACCTGCCTCTACACCGGACACGACGCCGTCGATGATGCGATCGCCGTCCACCTCGATTACCTCAAGCTCGGCCCCTTCATCGCCGCGCGGGGCGGCCTCGACCGCCCCGGGACGAATCAACGCTTCCTCGATCTGCGGCGCGGAGTCGACCTCACCCACCGCTTCCAACGCCACGGCTCCCGCGCGCTCGACCTCGCCGCCTGAGCAAACGAGCCCCGGGGATGAAGCCGGCACCCGAACGACCGGCCCCGGGCCCCTTCCCGTCCCCTGCGACCCTCGGTAAGAAATCCAAGACCCCTGCCCCCTCACCACCCGAATCAGATGTCCGTTCCTCTCGATTTCATCGACCGCTACATTTCCGCACGCAACTCGGCCGACGGCTCGCTCGTCGATGCCAATGCCAACGTCTCGTGCAAGAACGCCGCGGTGCTCGCCTCCGAGATCCACAAACAGGCCAACATCCGCATCCACCGCGAACTGATGGACCGCAAGCTCCGCGAGCTCTTCGGCGACTCCACCGCCGGGCGCTACCGCGAGCAGCTCGACCAGCACGAGATCTACACCCACGACGAGACCGCACCCTTCATGCCCTACTGCGCCTCGGTCAGCCTCTTCCCTCTCCTGCAGCAGGGTCTGGTGCCGCTCGGGGGGGAAAGCAAGGCCCCGAAGCACCTCGCCTCCTTCTGCGGCAGCTTCATCAACTTCGTGTTCGCCATCTCCGCCAACCTCGCCGGGGCCTGCGCCACCGTCGAGTTCCTCAACTGCTTCGATCACTTCGCCCGCAAGGACTACGGCACCGACTACCTCGCCACCCACCGGTTCGAGATCGAGAACCACCTCCAGCATGTCGTCTACGCCCTCAACCAACCCGCCGCGGCCCGCAGCTACCAGAGCGTCTTCTGGAACATCTCGGTCTTCGATGAGAACTACTTCGAGAGCATGTTCGGCGACTTCGTGTTCCCCGACGGGGACCACCCGTCCTGGACCAGCGTGTCCCGTCTCCAGGCCTTCTTCCTCGAGTGGTTCAACCGTGAGCGGGAGCGCTCGCTGCTGACCTTCCCGGTCGTCACCGCCGCGCTCGTCCATGATCGCGAAGAGCCACGGGACCGGCACTTCGCCGACCTGCTCGCCACCCAGCTCGCCGCGGGCAACTCCTTCTTCATCTACACCAGCGACAGCGTCGACTCGCTCTCCTCCTGCTGCCGTCTCCGCAACGCACTCGACCGGGACAACGACTTCTCGTTCTCCCTCGGCGCCGGCGGGGTGATGACCGGATCGATGCAGGTCATGACCATCAACTTCAACCGCCTCGTCCAGGACGGGCGGAACCTCGAGGACCAGGTCCGCGACCTCCACCGCTACCTGGTCGCGCGCCGGGCAGTTCTCGCGGAATTCGACCAGGCCGGGCTGCTGCCCATCTACACCGCGAAGTGCATCGTGCCGGAGAAGCAGTATCTCACCATCGGCGTCAACGGCATGGTCGAGGCGGCGGAGTTCCTCGGTCTCGACCCCTCCCACAACGAGGCCTACATCGAGTGGGTCTCCGGCCAGCTGCGTGCGATCAACGAACTCAACCGCGAGGCGAGCCGCGAGTACGACGCCCGCTTCAACACCGAGTTCGTTCCCGCCGAGAACCTCGGCGTCAAGTTCGCCCGCTGGGACCGCGAGGCGGGCTACCGCGTGCCCCGCCCGTGCTACAATTCCTACTTCTACCCGGTCGAGCGGGATGACATCCACATCCTCGACAAGCTCATCCTCCACGGCGACCGCGTGACCCGCTACCTCGACGGTGGCTCGGCGCTCCACCTCAACCTCGAGAGCTACCCGACCGAGGAGAGCTTCGCCAAGTTGATCCGCGCCGCGATCCGCACCGGCTGCAACTATTTCTGCACCAACGTCCGCGTGACCTGCTGCAACGACTGCGGCCACATCGACAAGCTCACCCGCGACCACTGCCCGTCCTGCGGCTCGCGGAACGTCGACCACGCCACCCGCATCATCGGCTACCTCAAGCGCGTCTCGTCGTGGTCCAGCGAGCGCCAGCACGAACACGACCGCCGGGCCTACCAGAGCACTTAGGGGACCGCGAGCACCCTCCGACAGGTGGGGCACCTGACCCCGAGGGCCGCCTCAAGGCCACTTCTCAGCGCAGGCTCTCGACGTACCACTCCGCCAGCTTCCAGCCGCCGAAAAACCAGGTGAGCGCCCCGAGGACGAGGAAGGGTCCGAACGGAAGGCGCATGCCGAAGCCGATCCGGCCGAGCACCGCCGCGGCGATGGCGTAGAGCGACCCGGCCAGCAGCGAGAAGAACACCCCGAAGGGCCCGAAGAAGGCTCCGATGACCCCCATCAGGTGCACGTCGCCCATCCCCATCGCCTCCCGCGGCACGACCGCCTTCTTCGCGGTGCCACGGAGCGCCTTGAGATCCTCCAGCGCGATCTCCCTGCCGTCGGGAAGCGTCAGTCCGTCCTCGCGCAGCGTCACGGTACCGCCCTCGATCCACGTGCCGTCCACCTCCAGGGTCTCCGCCTCGATGATCAGGCGGTCGCTCTTGCGATAGAAGATGTCCCACCAGGCCAGCTTCTCCTCGCCCATGTAGAAGTGGATCGGATCCTCCTCGTTGCTCGGCTCCTCGAGGAACCACTCGACGGCCTCGTCGTGCGCCCATTCGACCCGGCCGAAGGCGAGCTTGCCGAGAAGCACCACGATCCACAGCCCGAAGAAGCCGATCACAAACCCGAGACCCGACTGGATCAGGCCGTCGAGCCAGGTCGGCGACGGAGAGCGCCAGCCGATCAGGTCCGGGAGTTGGGGAAAAAGCAGCGCCCCCGCGAACCCCGCGATCGTTCCGCTGATGGTCAACTCGAGGGGAATCACGAGGTGCTCGGCATCGATGAAAGCGATCGCCACGAACGAGGCGATCAGGAACCACAGGGGAAGGATCGCGAGATGCGCGAGCTTCGCCTCCACCGCCCCGACGCGTCCCGCCATCACCCAGAGCACGGCGACGAACAGCAGCGCGGTGATCAGCTCGACCGCGAAATAGCGCGCCGAGATCTTCGTCCCGCACCATTTGCATTTCCCCCGGAGCATCAACCACGTCACCAGCGGGATGTTCAGCTTCAGCGGGATCGGTGTCTTGCAGGACGGACAGAAGGAACGCTTCGGATCATTGACCGAGAGCCCCAGCGGCAGCCGATAGATCACCACGTTCAGGAAGGATCCGATGCACGCGCCAACGAAGAACGCCGCCAGCAACCAGACCGGATGATCGAGCGGAGGGAAAATCACCCGCGCAGTGAAACCCAAGCCAAGCAGTTCGGAAATGCGAAATTTCTCCCCCGGGTCCCGCTTCCGGTCCGCGACGAGCCATCGACCCCCTCGTGAACGGACGAGGCTCCGATCGCGCCCGGCCCTTCGTCATTCGTCATTCGTCATTCGTGATTTGTCATTTGTCATTTGTCATTGGACGCGCAGCCTCACCCCATGACCGCCCGCGATGCCGCCGCTGATCTCGCTTCCCGCCTGGCCGAGGCCGGGCACGAGGCGCTTTTCGCCGGCGGGTGCGTGCGCGACGGGCTGCTGGGACGCGAACCGAAGGACTACGACATCGCCACCTCGGCCACGCCGAAGCAGATCCTCCGTCTCTTCCCCGGATCCAATGCGGTCGGGGCGCACTTCGGGGTGATCATCGTCCGCCACCACGGGCACCCCGTCGAGATCGCGACCTTCCGCACCGACGGATCCTACCGCGACGGCCGCCACCCGGAAGCGGTCACCTTCAGCACCGCCGAGGAGGACGCCCGGCGACGCGATTTCACGATCAACGGGCTGTTCGAGCATCCCTCCAGCGGCGAGATCATCGATCACGTCGGGGGCCGGGCCGACCTCGACGCCCGCTGCCTCCGCGCGATCGGAAATCCGGGGGACCGCTTCGCCGAGGACTCGCTGAGGCTGCTGCGGGCCATCCGCTTCGCCACCTCCCTCGATTTCGAGATTCATCCGGACACCTGGGACGCGGTCCGGACCCACGCCGACGGGCTCGCCCGCATCTCGCCCGAACGCATCCGGGACGAGTTCTCCCGGCTCATCACCGCCCGCTCGCGTCGTCGGGGACTCGAGCTGCTCGTCGATTCCGGACTGGTGCGCCACGTCATTCCCGAAGTCCTCGATCTCATCGGCTGCGACCAGCCCCCCGAGTGGCATCCGGAGGGTGACGTCTACACCCACACCTGCATCATGCTCGAGCTGCTCGAGCCCGATGCCCCTCTGGAGCTTTGCCTCGCCGTCCTCCTGCACGACATCGCCAAGCCGCCGACCCGCACCTGGGACGAGGAGGTCGGCCGGATCCGTTTCAACGGCCACGACACGCTCGGCGCGACGATGGCCGAGGAGATCCTGCGCCGGCTCAAGTATCCCAACAAGGTCATCGAGGACGTCGCGTTCATGGTGTCGCGTCACATGCGCTTCATGAACGTCCAGGACATGCGGGTCGCGAAGCTCAAGCGCTTCATGTCGGCCCCGACCTTTCCCCGCGAGCTGGAGCTTCACCGCGTCGACTGCGCGTCATCCAACGGCTTCACCGACAACTACGACTTCCTCCTCGCCAAGCGGGAGGAGTTCGCCCGCGAGCCCCTGGTGCCGCCCCCCCTGGTCACCGGCCGCGACCTCATCGCCCTCGGGCTCGAACCCGGGCCCGCCTTCAAGGAGATCCTCGAGGAAGCCCAGACCGAACAGCTCGAAGGGCGGCTCTCCGACCGGAATGACGCCTTGGCGTGGCTGAAGCAACGCTGCCCCTAGCCCGAATGGCACTTCTTCAAGCAGGTGCTTCGGTCTGGAGGTCGAAGGTCTGAAAGTCCAAGGTCAGAACCAATCACGCGGAGTGAATGCTCGTGGGCTCTTGAACCAGGGGACTTTCGACCTTGGACCTTTCGACCTCCGACCGCCTTGCCCTGAGCCACCTCAAATCGCGAAAACACGCCGAAGGAAGCGCCATTCCTCCTAGCCCGACTCCGCCACGTCGTCGGTGATCCGGTCGGCTTCGACGGCGATGCGGCTGTAGATGTCCTTCACGTCCTGCTCGCTGATGTCGAGGTCCTCGCGCTCGGCCTCGAGCGTGTCGAGCAGATGCTTGACGAAGCGTTTCAGGTGTTCGCGCTCGATGCCCCGGCCGGCGTGGACCTGCCGCATCGACCTTCCGGTGTAGTAGAGCGGCCCGCCGAGCGCTTCGCTGAAGAACTCCTTCTGCATCGCCTGCAGGTGCTCCATCGGCACGTGCTTGAAGAACGGTGCCAGCAGCTCGTCCGAAATCACCCGCTCGTAAAAGGCCGTGACCAGCCGCACGATGCCCTCTTCGCCGCCAATCCGTTCGAAAAGCGTTTCCTTCTCCATGGTCACCATCCCACCAGCCGCCCCCGACCACGACAAGCCGCTTCTGCGTACGTCCTCACCGCGAAAATCCGGAAATTTCCTCGTGGCCGGTCGGCCCGCGCCCTCCTAGCGTCCCGCCATGTCCACGGTCCCTGTCGAACACTCCGACCCGATCAACGCGAAGATCCTCGCCATCTCCGAGGACCTCGTCTCCGGTTTTCACGAGCATCCCTTCCACCTCATCGCGGAGAAGAGCGGCGTGGATCTCGATACCGTCCTCGAACGCATCCGGGCGATGCTCGATGCCGGGGTGATCCGCCGCGTGCGCCAGACCATGCTGGCCACCAAGCTCGCCCACGGCGCGCTGGTCGCCTGGCGGCTTCCCGAGGAGAAGCTCAACGAGGCCTTCGACTTCATGGCCAAGGAGGACCCCTTCTCCGGGCACGTCGTCATCCGCTCGACCGATTCCGATGTCTCCGGCTCCGGCTACCGCCTCTGGACCACCCTCAAGGTGCCGGTCGGCGAGTCGCTCGACGAACACGCCACCACGCTCATGGGCCTGACCGGGGCCGAGGAGTATCTCCTGATGCCCGCCAACGGCGTGTTCGCGCTCGGCGTCGGCCACGTCCGCCGCAAGGGCCTGCCCCCCGGCAGCAAGGCGGACGCCCCCGCGGTGATGATGACCACCGCCACGGTCGACCTTTCCGAGGAGGAATGGGCCGTGCTCCTGGTCCTCAAGGAAGAGCTGTCGACGGACGAAATCGTCGCCCAACCGTGGATCCGCCGCGCCGACCAGCTCGGCATCACCGTCGAGCGCTTCTGCGAGGTCGCCATGGCCCTGAACGAGAAGAAGGTCGTCGGCCGTTTCTCCACCTTCCTCGAGCACGTCAAGCCCTCCGCCGCCGGCGAACGGGTCACGCGCTTCAACGGACTCTTCCACTGGGCCGTGCCGAAGGGTCGCGAGATCGAGGCCGGCGGCGAGGTCGGGCGTCACTACTGCATGACCCATTGCTACTGGCGCGAAGGCGGACCGCAGTTCGGCAACGTCAACATCATGGGCGTCGTCCACGGCACCGAGAAGGACACCGTGCTCGCCCACAAGGCGGCCATCGACGAACACCTCGCCGGCTGCGGCATCCCGGTGAGCTACACCAACGTCTTCTGGGGCGGGCGCTCGGAGATCAAACCCTCCGAGATTTCTCCGGCGGTCTACCGCGAATGGCACGCCCGACACCGGGAGTGATCACCCCAGGCGACGATTTCGTCACAATGAGGGTTTTCCCGGCCGGCCGGAACCACTCTATCCCGGCACCGAAATGCAGCGCATTCTGATCATCGAAGACGAGCGGGATATCGCCGACCTGATCGCCTTCAACCTCGAGCGCGCCGGCTACGAGGTCCTCAAGGCCCACGACGGCATCACCGGCGCCCGGATGGCGATCCACGAACCGACGGAGCTCATCATCCTCGATCTGATGCTCCCGGGGAAGGACGGCTACGCGGTGTTCAAGGAGATCCGCCGCGATGCCCGCAGCCGCGAAACCCCGGTGATCATGCTCACCGCCCGCGCCCAGACCGAGGACCGCATCCAGGGACTCGAGGCCGGCGCCGACGACTATCTCACCAAGCCGTTCTCCCCGAAGGAGCTCATGCTCCGCGTCCAGGCGGTGCTCAAACGTTCCGACGCCAAGCCCGGGGCGGTCGTCGTCGAACACGGCCCCTTCCGGTTCAACAAGAACGACCTCAAGTTCTACCTGCAGGGCGAACCGGTCGAGCTCACCTCGACGGAGTTCAAGCTGCTGCTCTTCCTCACCGAGCGCGCCGGCAAGCCTCAGGACCGCAACGACCTGCTGCGCTCCGTCTGGGGCTACAGCGACGACGTGCACAGCCGGACGCTCGACACCCACATGAAGCGCCTCCGGCAGAAACTCGGCGAACACGCCGGGATGGTTGAAACGGTGCGCGGGATCGGCTACCGCGTGTCGTCCAGCTAGCGCATGACCGAACCCTTCGTCACCCTCGCAGCCGTATCGGCCGCCGCCGCGATCGTCGCCCTCGCCCTCGTCGCCCTCCGCCTCCGCCGTGCCCGAAGAGAATTCGATGAAGAAGTCGCCGCCTGGAAACTCCGTCTCCGCCTCGACCTCCAGCAGGCCCGCAAGGAGCGCGACCTGCTGCTCGACGCGCTCGACGAGGCCTTCGTGCTCGTCGACCGGAACGGCGGGATTCTCTTCGCCAACCGCGCGGCCCAGGCGATGTTTCCCGGCCGCACCATCGTCGGCCGCTCGGTGCCGGATGTCTTCCTCGACCAGAAGGTCGCCCAGCCCATCATCGAGTGCATCGACAGCGGCGACCCCTCGACCACCCGCGTCGTCCTCCCGAGACAGGGCTCCTCGCCGGTCGGCGGCGCCTGGATCGTCGATGCCGCCCGCATTTCCGAAACCCCCGACGACGCACCCGAGTTCCGGGTCGTCCTCCGCGACGTGACCTCCGAGCACCACGCCGAACAGATCCGCAAGGACTTCGTGGCGAATGCGTCCCACGAGTTGCGGACGCCCCTCGCCATCATCAACGGCTACCTCGAGAACCTGCTCGACGACGGACTCGTCAGCGACCCGGAGCTGACCCGGCGCTTCCTCAAGGTGATGCGCAAGCACACCGAGCGGATCGCCCGCATCGTCGAGGACATGCTGGTCATCTCCCGCCTCGAGTCGGGTGAGGCCGCCGCGCTCAAGCTCAAGCCCTTCAAGATCCGGTCCTGCATCTCCGACGTGCTCGAGCGACTCGAGTCGATGATCCAGGCCCAGAAGGCCAGGGTCCGGGTCGAGATGCCCGACGAGGACCTCACCATCGACGGCGACCGCTTCTACTGGACCCAGGTGCTCTTCAACCTCGTCGAGAACGCCTTGAAACAGAACCCCCGCGAGGGGCTCGGGGTGACGGTCGGCTGCGTCCGCAAGGAAGGGTCCGGCGACATCGAGATCTGGGTTTCCGACGACGGAATCGGCATTCCCAGTGCGGACCTGGCCCACATCTTCCGACGGTTCTACCGGGTGGAGAAGCACCACAACCAGGATGAGATCAAGGGCACCGGACTCGGGCTCTCCATCGTGAAGCGAGCCGTCGAAGCCCACAACGGCACCATCGACGTCCACTCGACTCCCGGCGAGGACACCCGCTTCACGATTCTCCTTCCCAGCGGTGCCGAGGAACAGACCCGCCTCGATGCGGAGGAAAGGACCGCCCTGGCACCGACGGAGACCGGATGACGGGGGAAACGCCTCCCGAAGTTGCTCCGCGGCATGAAACATGCGTGGCGGGACTGCCGTAGGGCACGACGATGGCGCGTCCCGGATTCCTGCTGACCCTCTCGGTTCTCCTGACCGGAATGGTCCACGCCGACTCGTTCGGTGCGGCCCGGGCGGCACTCGAGACCCACTGCCTCTCCTGCCATCACCCGGAGAAGACCAAGGGCGACCTGCTGCTGACCACCCGGCAGGCGATGATCGACGGAGGCGACTCCGGAACCTCGCTCGTCCCCGGCGACCCCGACGCCTCCCTGCTGATCGAACGCATCTGCCTGGAGGAGGACCACGACGACCTGATGCCGCCCAAGGGTGGACCTCTCGACGCCGACCGGATCGAGGCGATCCGGGCCTGGGTCGCGGACGGGGCTCCTTGGCCCGAGGGCATCACCCTGGCGCCCCGACCGAAAACGGCCCTGCCGGACTGGAATGCCGAACCCGACCCCGCCATCACGTCGATCGAGGCGTTTCCGAAGCAGGTCACCCTCGAAACGGCCGCCGATTTCCATCGCGTGGTCGTGATCGCCCACATGGACGATGCCGCCACGCACGATGTCACGCGGCAGTCGAAGGTGCGACTCGAGCATCCCGAACTCGTCTCCCTCACCGACACCCTGCTGCGGCCGCTCAAGGACGGCGAAACGACGCTCCACATCGAGTATCGAGGGCTTTCGACCTCCCTTCCCGTGGTGGTGAAGGATGCCGCGAAGGAGCGACCGGTCTCCTTCCAGCTCGACGTCATGCCGGTGCTCACCTCCGCCACCTGCAACACCGGCTCATGCCACGGCTCGGCCCGAGGACAGGACGGCTTCCACCTCACTCTCTACGGTTTCGACCCCGAGGGCGACCACTTCCGGCTCACCCGCGAGGCCCCGGGACGCCGCATCAATCTCGGCCTCCCCGAAGAGTCGCTGCTGCTGACGAAGGCCGTCGGCACGGTGCCGCACACCGGCGGGAAGCTCTTCGACAAGGACAGCCCGGAATACCGCACGCTGCTCGAGTGGATCCGCGACGGCGCGAAGTACGACAAAGGCGAGATCCCGGAGCCGACCGGGATCACCGTCGAGCCTCCCCAGATGGTTCTCAAGGGCGAGAAGATCGAGGTCCCGATGACCGTGCGGGCGACCTACTCGGACGGCACCGACCGGGATGTCACCCCGCTCTCCACCTTCTCCACCTCGAATGACAACTCGGTCGAGATCGACCCGCACAAGGGCGTCGCCGAATCCAAGAAGCGGGGCGAGGCCTTCCTTCTCGCGCGCTTCCACACCTTCACCGAGGGCAGCCAGGCCATCGTCGTCCCGGACAACCTGCCCTACGCCCGGCCCGAGCTCCCGGAGTTCAACGAGCTCGACCGCCACGTCCACGCGAAGCTTCACAAGCTGCGGATCATCCCGTCCGACCTCTGCAGCGACGAGATCTTCGTCCGCCGGCTCTACATCGACGTCATCGGGCGGGTGCCGACGATCGACGAGCGCAACGCCTTCCTCGCCAGCGAGGCTCCGGACAAGCGGGCGCAACTGGTCGACGAACTGCTCGCCCGCCCGGAGTTCACCGAGATGTGGGTGATGAAGTGGGCCGAGCTGCTCCAGATCCGAACCTTCAACAACGGCCCGAACCAGGTCTCCTACAAGGCGGCCCTCGGCTACCACGGCTGGCTGCGGGAGCGCATCGCCGCCAACACCCCCTTCAACGAGATCGTCCGCGAACTCCTCTCCTCGGACGGCGGCACCTTCGACAACCCGCCGACGAATTTCTTCCAGATCGAGCAGGACGTGCTGAAGCTCACCGAGAACGTCGCCCAGGTCTTCATGGGCACGCGGATCCAGTGCGCCCAGTGCCACAACCACCCCTTCGACCGGTGGACGATGGACGACTACTACGGCTTCGCCTCGTTCTTCGCCCAGGTGAAGCGCAAGCGCGCCGAGGATCCGCGCGAACGCGTGATCTTCGATGGAGGGGGCGAGGTGAAACACCCCGTCACCAATCAGGACGCCCGGCCGCGCTTTCTCGGCAGCGCCACTCCCGACGACTTCAAGGGGGTCTCCCGCCGGCAGGCTCTCGCCGACTGGCTCGCCTCCCCCGAGAACCCATGGTTCGCCCGGAACTTCGTCAACATCATCTGGGCGCACTTCTTCGGCGTCGGGATCACCGACCCGGTCGACGACGTCCGCATCTCGAATCCCCCGTCCAACCCGGAGCTCCTCGACGCCCTCGCCCGCCGATTCGTCGAGTCCGACTACGACATCCGCAGCACGGTCCGGGACATCTGCAACTCCCGGACCTACCAGCTCTCGAGCCGGACGAACGACACCAACGAAACGGACGAGCGGAACTTCTCCCACTCCCTGATCCGCCGCATGCGCGCCGAGGTGCTCCTCGACACGATCTCCCACGTCACCGAAACCCCGAACAAGTTCAAGGGGCTGCCGCGCGGGGCCTCCGCCCTCGAGATTGCCGACGGCAACACTTCAACCTACTTCCTGACGACCTTCGGCCGCGCCACGCGCACGACGGTGTGCTCGTGCGAGGTGAAGATGGAGCCCAACCTCTCGCAGGCGCTGCACCTGCTCAACGGCGACGCGACCCACAACCGGATCAAGCAAAGCCCCGTCATCCGCCGGCAACTCGAGGCCGGCGAAGAGCCGATGAGCATCGTCCGCCACCTCTACCTCCGCACCGTCGGGCGCGAACCGACCGACTCGGAAACCGTGAGGCTGAAGGAGTTCGTCGCCGAGGCCGGTCAGGAGCCGCAGGCGGTCCGCCACGTTCTGGACGACATCTTCTGGGCCCTCCTGAACTCCAAGGAGTTCCTCTTCAACCACTGAGGTCGCGGAACATCGCGGATCGCACCCGCGGAGGCGCGGATCACTCGTCGAGCGCCTCGATCGTCACCTCGCGGAAACGAATCTCCATCTCGAGACCGGGATGGACCTGAAGCCCGACGGGCCCCTTTTCACGCGCGGTGTCCGAGGTGTAATCGAGCACCGAGACCCCGTTGATCCAGACCTGGTAGCGGTCCCCACGGACCTCGATCCGCATCCGGTTCCAGTCGTCGGGACGCAGCACATCGGCGGCACCCTTGGCCTCGGCCGGGTAGCCCCGCTTGCTTCCGATGTAGGGCGAACCGGTCAGGTCGCGCTTCTGCGAGACGCTGGTTCCGAGCTGGATCTGTTCGTTGAGGTGACGAAGGAACACCCCGGAGTCCGCCCCGTCCGAAATCCGGTAGTCCACCTCGACGGAGAAATCCCGGAACTTCCGCTTCGTCCAGAGGATGGAATTCTTCTTCGCCGGGTCGCTCCGACCCACCAGCTCGCCATCGATGACTTTCCAGCAGGGAGCGCCCTGCACCCGCCATCCATCGAGCGTGCCACCGTCGAACACCACGGCGCCCTCTCCCGCGGCGGAAGCGGTTTGGAGGGCGAACAGAAGGAGGAAAAGGCGCACGATCACGCCATCCCCTACGTCGCCGAGCCCGCCCCGCCTTTCACCAGCTCCCGGCGTTGGAGGAAGAGGTCGATGCTGTCGACGATCGCGATCCACGACGCCTCGATGATGTTCTCGGACACCCCGACGGTTCCCCAGTTCCGCTCGCCGTCGCTCGAGACGATGAGCACCCGCGTCTTGGCCGCGGTGTGGTCGTGGCCGTCGATGATCCGGACCTTGTAGTCCAGCAGCGTGACCTCGTCGATCTGCGGATAGAAGGGCCGCACCGCCTTGCGAAGCGCCTTGTCGAGGGCGTTCACGACCCCGTGCCCCTCGGCCACCGTGTACTCCGCCACGTCGCCGACATACAGCTTCACGGTCGCCTCGCACACCGGCTGGTGCCCGTCGCGGTAAAGTCGGTAGGAAGTATGGAACTCCTTCAGGGAAAAGGGCTTCGCGTAGCGCCCCGTCTGGCGCCGGATCAGAAGCTCCAGCGAACCGCCGGCCGCCTCGAAGGAGTAACCGGCGTGCTCGAGCTCCTTCACCCGCGAGAGCACGGCCGTGGCCTCCGGGGATCCCTTGTCGAGGCCCAGCCCCAGTTCCTCGGCCTTGATCAGGATGTTGGATTGGCCGCTCAACTCCGACACGAGGATCTGCTGGCGGTTCCCGACCTTGGCGGGCTCGATGTGCTCGTAACTGCGGGCGAGCTTCTGCACCGCATTGACGTGCATCCCCCCCTTGTGGGCGAAGGCCGTCCGCCCGACGAAGGGCGCCCGGACGAAGTGGGGATTGTTCGACACGTCGTCGACGAAAAAGGAAAGCGCCTGCAGGCCGCTGAGATCCGGCACCACCTCGAGCCCCATCTTCAGCTGAAGGATCGGAATCACCGAGGTCAGGTTGCAGTTGCCGGTCCGCTCCCCGTAGCCGTTGATCGTCCCCTGCACCTGCACCCCCCCGGCCTTCACCGCGGCGATCGCATTGGCCACGCCGAGCTCGCAGTCGTTGTGGGTGTGGATGCCGAGGGGCGTGTCGGGAAGGCGCTCCCGCACGGCGGCGCAGATCGTCATGACCTCGCTCGGCAGGGTTCCCCCATTGGTATCGCAGAGCACGACGACATCAGCCCCCCCCTCGGCGGCGGCCTTGAGGGTCGCGAGCGCATGCTCGGGCGAGTCCTTGTAGCCATCAAAGAAGTGTTCGGCGTCGTAGACGACTTCGCGCCCGTGCTCCTTGAGGAACCTCACGGTGTCGCGGATCATCGCCTGGTTCTCCTCCGCGGTCGTCCGCAGCACCTCGGTCACGTGCAGCTCCCAGCTTTTGCCAAAGATGGTGACCACCGGCGTCTCGGCCTCGATCAGCAGGCGCACCTGGGGGTCCTCCTCGACCGGTGTGTCGGCCCGGCGGGTCGAGCCGAACGCCGCCAGCTTGGCGTGCTTGAGATCCAGTTTCCGCGCTTCCTGGAAAAACTCGATGTCCTTCGGGTTCGATCCCGGCCAGCCGCCTTCGATGTAGTCGATCCCGAAGCGGTCGAGACGTTCGGCGATGCGCAGCTTGTCCAACCGCGACAACTGGAAACCCTCGCCCTGCGTGCCGTCGCGGAGCGTCGTGTCGTAGAGAAAAACCGATTTCATGGATAGCCCGGGGCGCGGAGGCTAGAGGGCTGGATGCGCCGGGGCAACCCGGGATCCGGACAACATCCCGGGCCATTTCAGGGAGTCGGCGTCCCCCCGGCGCCCCGCACCACCGCGTCCGGGCGCCCCCGATCAGTCGCCGACGGCCTCCTTCGGGAACACGCTCACCGGGCGGTGATGACTCCCCGAGACCAGCCGTCCGCCGCTCCGGTCGAAGCCGAGGTAGTTCGCGGTCGCTCCCCGCTCGAGCACGCCGAGTCGACGCCAGGTGGGTCGGTGCCACAGCCGCAGCGTGCGATCGTATGAGGAAGACACCAGGGTGCGCCCATCCGGGGCGAAGGCGAGGGCGAGGATCCTCTCGCGATGGCCGCTGAGCGTCGCGATCCGCTCCCCCGATCCGACATCGTGCACCGAGATCAGGCTTTCGTCGCTGCCCGACACGAAAAGCGACCCGTCCGGCGAGAAAATCACCGGCCCCAGGGTCCCGCGGGTCATGGACCGCTGCGGTCCCCATCCTTCTCCGAAAGTCCCGATCCGCACACCTCGGGGCCACGACACCACCGCAATCCGTCGACCGTCCGGACTGAGCTTCATGCGATGGCTCCCCGAATCCGCGGCCGGCAGGCTCGACAGCCTTCGACCGCTCTCGAGATCGTAGAGCACGACCTCGGAGTCCTCCGCCGCCACCGCCAGGCGCCCCGACTCCGCCACCACCCGCCACGGCGCGGATCCGGGCGCGTCGATTGCCACCTCATCCACGAGCGCGCCGTCGGATACCGACCACCACGCGATCGTCGGCGTCCCGGCCACCCCGCGCCAGGTCGCGACGCGATCGCCACGGCGGTTGAAGGCCAGCGCCTGCCCGGGAGATTCACCGGGCAACTGAACCACCCCGCGCCCGGCCTCCTCCACGAACACACGGCCATCCCCCGTCGTCATCAACCAGGCGCTCCCGTCCTGCCGGTGGTCCACCACCGGTGGAATATTCCCCGAAGTCCGCTCGGCCTCGGACTCCGGGCGCTCCAGGCGCCACACCCGCACGGTCCGGTCGACGCCTCCGGAGGCCAGCCACTCCCCGTCCTTCGAAGCCGCCAGGGCGAGCACCTCGCCTTCATGGCCCCGGAGTTCCCGCCGCACTCCGAGGTCGTCCATCGATTGCAGCGTCACCGTCTGCCGTGCCCCGGCGGTCGCCACAAACCCGGGCAACACCGCCAACCCCTTCAAGGCACCACGCGCCGGCTCCTCCGGCACCACCACCTGGCGATCTGAGAGCGTACGGATCCACTGACTTCTTCCATCGGGCGCGATGCCAATCAGCCGATCTCCCTCCGGGGAAAACGCCAGCCGTGCGACACCGTTGGCGATCCGCCACTCGTCGATCACTTTCAGATCCGGCTCGTGCATCACCTTCACCACGCCGTCCGCCACCCAGGCGAGCCGTTGTTCCGACTGCGCGAAGGCCGGCTCGACAGCCTCGTGCCGGAGAAGCCGCGTCAACGATCCGACGTCGTGGATCTCGAGGGAGTAGCCGTCGCCCCCGTGTGCGAGCGTGACCAGTCGCGACCCGTCGCCGCTGAATCCAAGCTGGATGCAACCCCGGATCGGGAGAAGCCCCCTCATGACGCCCTCCGGAAAACTCCACAGGCGCACATAGGCGCCGCCCGATCCGGTCGCCAGCGTCTTTCCGTCCGGCGACCAGGCCACGGCACTGATCTCCCCGAGACGGGACGGCCGTCCCCGCATCCGGACCTCGTCCGGATTGAGCTCGCCCCTCAGCACCCGGGAGCGGATCTCCGGGGACGAGGCGACCATCGCCGCCATCAGGGGGATCTCCGCGGCACCCTCCGGCGCGTCGTCGCGCGGGAGGGACAGCACCGGCTCCCCGGTTTCAATGTCGCCGACGATCACCGTGCCATCGCGACTGCCCCCGGCGACCCGGCGACCATCGGGCGAAATCGCCACCGCCGTCACCGCGGCCCCGTGGCGGGAAATGATGCGCTCCTCGTCTCCGGCGCATTTCGCCCGGTAGGCCCACCACTCGAATCCGCGGACGTCCTTCTCGGAGCCGACCGGTCGGTGGCGCTCGAGGGTTTCGCGGGCAACACCCAGCTGACCGTCGTCGAGGGCGCGACTCGCGAGGTAAATGTCGGCCGCATAGGCATGCAGGCGGAAGGCCTCCGCGGTTTCGCGTGCCCGGTCCGCATTCGCCACCGCCCGCTTCTCCTGCTCCAACGCGTGATTTCGTTCCCGGCGCAAGGCGTCGGACCCGAGCGCGAGAATGCCCACCAGCCCCAAGACCGTCGCCAGCGCCAGCGCGGAAAGCCCCGCCACCGCCGGATGGCGCCGCGACCACATCGCCAGCCGCCGGGCCGGGCCCGCCGGGCGCGCCTGCACCGGCTCGCCCCGCTCCCATCGATCGAGATCGTCCGCCAGGGCACCGGCGGTCGGATAGCGCGACGACGGCTCATCGGAGAGGCACTTGAGACAGATCGCGGAAAGATCCGCCGGACATCCGGAAGGCAAGCTTGCGGACGAAGCGCCGCGCTCCGGGGGCTGACCGGTCAGCAAATCGTGCATCACCGCGCCGAGGCTGAAGACATCGGCCGCCGTCGTCACCGCCTCGCCCCGTGCCTGCTCCGGAGCCATGTAGGCCGGGGTCCCACTCGTCGATCCCTCCTCGCTCTCGCCGGCGGCGATCGCGATGCCGAAGTCCGCCAGACACGGCTCGCCCGCATCGTCGAGCAGCACGTTGGCCGGTTTGATGTCGCGATGCACCAGGCCGTGACGGTGCGCGTGCTCCACCGCGCGGGCGATCTTCGAAATCAGCCCGGCCACCCGCCGTGCATCCCGGCAGCCTTTGCGTTCCGCCGGCTTCACGCGCTCAAGCGTCCCGCCGCGCATCCAGCGGCTGGCGATGAACAGAAACCCCGCCTCCTCCCCCGCCGCATAGACCGGCACGATCCCGGGATGGTCGAGCTTTCCGAGCGACTGCGCCTCGGCCATGAAGCGCGGCCGGTCGGCACGCCCTCCGAGACGCGGATCGAGGAACACCTTGAGCGCCACCTTGCGGTCGGGGCCGGGCTGGAACGCCTCCCACACCTCGCCGCTCGCGCCATGACCGATACGCTTCAGCGGGCGGAATCCACCGAGCTCGCCGGGAAGCTCGAAACGCTCGCAGCCCTCGTCCAGCACGCCTTCCAGCAGGCATCGGCGACAGAGGCCCTCCGACTCGCGGCCGCACGCCGGACACCTCGCCCCCGCCGTCATCGCGAAAGGAGTTGCAGCAGGTGCTCGAGCTCGGTGGAGAAGTCGTCGGAATCTCCGAGCGTCGCGGCGATTTCCTCCTTCACCAGCTCTCCGAGCCGCTGACGCAGCCGGTGGACCGCCGACTTGGTCGCGGCCAGCGAAACGTCCAGCTCCTTCGCGGTTTCCGCCAGCGGCGGCGCATCCCGCTTGTCCGAAAGGTACGGCGCGAGCGTCGCGAACGGCCGGCCATGGCCCTCCCATTCCTCCTTCAGCCGAGCGAGAGAACGGTCGACCAGATCCTCGGCCCAGCGCTTGTCGAAGGCTTCCTCGGGAGAAAGATCGGACGAGGCATCGAGCTCGTCGCTGACCTCGAGAAACTCGACACCGCCTCCCCGCTTGAGGCGGGACGCCGCCTTGCGGGCGTTGGCCAGATGGTTGCGCACGCTGCCGAGCAGAAAGCTCCGGAAGCGCCCCTTCTCCCGCTCCGCGCGGGCGAATCCATCGCGCTCCATGAAGTCCCGGAAAAAGTCCTGCGTCAGGTCCTCCGCATCCGCCTCGGACACCCCCGCGCGCCGGAGGTAGGCGTGGACCGGTCCCCAGTAGCGCCGGCACAGCTCGTCGAGGGCCTCGGCGGCCGCCGGCTCCCGCACCTTGTCGATCAAGGTCCAGCGGGTGGTCAAAAACGACGAAGGCATCCGGTCCATCCGCACGCAGCGTAGCGAGGCACCGGAAGCCTCTTCCAGTCCGAATCTTCCGCACCGGAAGAAGAAGGGCCCGGTTTCGCGCATGGCGGAACCGGACCCTTCAGTGCCTCCCTGAAATTCACGCTAGTCCTCCGCAGGCGGAGCGGGCGCGTCGTCTTCCATCTCGTCGAGCGGACGGAAGCGGTTCGGGCCCAGGCGCAGCTGCATCCCGCCGCCCTCGATATCCATGTCGAAGTCGAGCTTCTCGAGTCGCTCACGGATGCCGTCCGGGACGGCCGCCTTGTCCTGATCGGTGTCGTAGGGCCCCTCCCACAGGAGTTCGCCATCCTTGTCGTAGACCTTCGCCTCCTTGTGGCCGTCGCGGCTGAGCATTTCGATCGACCCCTCCTCATCGAGCAGACGGATCGAGCTCTCGGCCCCGAACTGCATGCGCATGGCACCGCCGCCCATCTCCTTTTGGAGGCGCTGCATCAGTCCCTGTTGCAACTGGTCGGCGAGGCCGCCCTCGTCTTCAAGGCCCTCGAAGGCGCGGAGATTCAGCTCCAGCGCCTCGCGAATGAGATCCGCGTGCTTCTCCGGAAGATCCAGGCCTTCGAACGGCTGTCCCGCTTGGCCCATGCCCCCGGCGGGTCCCGCCATCGCTTCGGGCGCCTCTCCCAGCGTCAGCTTCGCCTTGCGGCGCTCTCCCTGCTGGATCACGCCCAGTTCGATCTCGTCTCCGACGTCGTGGCCGGCGACCACCTGGCGGACCGCCTCCGGCGAGCCCACGCCGGTGCCGGCGACCTCGTAGAGCACGTCCCCGATCTCCAGACCGGCCTTCTCGGCCGGTCCGCCGGCGACCAGATCCCCGATCACGATCCCCTCACCACGTTCGAGCTTCAGGTGGTCGGCAAGAAGCTCCGGCACGGGGTCGAGGATCACCCCGAGGAACGGACGCCCCTCCCCGGCCTGCGGCATCGGCAGGGCACCGTTCTCCGCCGGGACCGGCGCGGCCTGGTCGGCGGGCGCCGGCACCGCGGCCGGGGGTGCCTGCGGGGGAAGCGGTTCGGACTCGACCGGCGGCTCGATCGCCATCGCGGCCGACGGCATCGCCGCCATCATGAGAAGATTTCGCAAAGTAGGCTTCATGGTTCTGATCTGGGTTCCGGGGGTTGATCCCGCATTCATACTAGAAGCGTAGTAACTCACGCCCCTTGTCTCGTAAAATCAGTCGATCTCCTCCGGCACCACGAGATACTCGGTGCGCGGCATCTCGGTCACAACCTCCTCACCCTGTTCGTTGAGCCAGACCACGCGATCCTTGTAGACCACCTTGACCACGCGCACCGCCTGCTCGCCGCCGGCCCACATGCGCCCCATGTCGCGGGTGTTGCTCACGCCCGACTCGAAGCTCGCGGGCTGGAAGGTCGCCGGATCGGCGGTCACGGCCGGAGCCGTCCGCACCGGCGTGGACTCGGCGACATTCGGAGCGACGTCTTCACCACCCGGATTGACCATCAGGGCGGCGAGCCCTCCGGCGATCGCCACGGCGGCGGCCGCAGCCCACGGCATCTTGCGGGACCGCTCCGGCGCCGCCCCCCTCGCATTCGGGAAGGGCACGACCTTCGAGGCGGACTCCGGAAACGGGAGCTTTTCAAGCACCGTCATCAGCGCCGCCATGGTGGACTCGCGCGGAGCCGCGGGAGTGAGCGATCCGAGTTCGCCCTCGGTCGCCCGCTGCTCCGGAGCGAGCTCGCCGGCATGGCCTTCGACGGCCCGGACGAGCCGATCGGCAAGACCGGCATCCAGTGCCGCCGGCTGCAGTGCCGCCAACTCCGCTTCTAGCTTCTGGATCTCAGGTTGCATGGTCAGATGGAAAGGTCTCCCCGGCGACGGGCGCCGCTCAGTTTCTTTCGCAGGGCTTCAAGTCCGTAGCGATACCGTGAGGCCGCCGTGTTTGGAGAAATCTCGAGTGCCTCGCCGATCTCGGCGAAGGTCCGCTCGCCCCAGATCTTCATCAGGATCACCTCGGAGAACTTCCCCGGCAGGTCCTTGAGCCCGCCCTCGATCAGGTTCCGGGTCTCCTCGTCGGATTCGTCGCCCGCGAACCACGGATGCTCACCCTCCTCCCGGTCCTCGTCGATCCCGCCGTGGGCGACGTCCTCCCGCCGCTTGCGCCGGTCGTCCCGGCGACCGAGGTCGATCGAAAGACGACGCAGGGTCGTGTAGAGGTAGGGCATCCAGGCTTCCTGACCGCCGGAGAACTCGTTGGCCTCGAGCTTTTCGACCAGCTTCACCAATGCATCCTGCAGGATGTCCTCCGCGTCCTCCTGCGAACGGGTTTGCTGTCGGGCAAACAACAGCAGCCGCGGCCCGTTCTCTTCGAGCCACGTTCTCCAGTCGCTTGCCGGAAGCGGTTTGTTCACGCTCGTTGCCGATGCCACGTCGTCTTCGGAATCCCCGGGGTTCATGATGCAAGCGTCGCGATCGGGAGGAGCTGTCTTTCGATTCCTCAGGAAAAGTTGGCCGCCAGCGCGCGGCCGGTGGCCGACTCCGGGATCTTCGAGATCGCCGCGGGCGTGCCTTCGGCCACCAGGCATCCCCCGTTCCGGCCTCCGCCGGGTCCGAGATCGATCACGTGATCGGCGGCGGCGATGACGTCGAGGTGGTGCTCGACCACCAGCACGCTGTGCCCGGCGTCCCGCAGACGGGCGAAGGCCGCGAGCAGGCGGTCGACGTCGCCGAAGTGAAGCCCGGTCGTCGGTTCATCGAAAAAGTAGAAGGTGTGGGGAGCCGCCGGGCGGGAGAGCTCGACCGCCAGTTTCAGCCGCTGCGCCTCACCGCCGGACAGGGTGTTGGCCGGTTGACCGAGCCGCAGGTAGCCGAGCCCGAGGTCCTCCATCACCCCGAGCAGGGCCGCCAGCTTCGGCACCGCGGCGAACACCTGCCGGGCCTCCGAGACCCCGAGGTCGAGCACCTGCGAAACGTCGAGTCCCTTGAAGGTCACCTCCAGCGTCTCGCGGTTGAATCGACGACCGCCACACGCCGTGCATTCGACCCAGGCATCCGGGAGAAAGTGCATCTCGACCTTCAGGCGCCCCGCCCCTTCGCAGCGCTCGCACCTCCCGCCGCGCGTATTGAAACTGAAACGGCCGGGACCGTAGCCGCGCTGGCGCGACATCGGCAGCTTCGCGAAAAGCGCCCGGATCAGGTCGAAGGCACCGGTGAAGGTCGCCGGATTCGATCGCGGACTCCGCCCGATCGGCGACTGGTCGACGATCACCGCCTTGCCGATCTGCTCCATCCCCTCGATCTCATCGTGCGCGCCCGGTCGCTCGGTCGATCCATGGAAACGCCGCTTCAAGGCCCGCATCAGGATGTCGTCCGCGAGCGTCGACTTGCCACTCCCACTGGGGCCGGTGAGACAGCAGATGCCTCCCAGCGGAATGCGGACGTCGAGATCCCGCAGGTTGTTCTCGCGCGCCCCGCGGATCACCAACTCCCCCTCCAGCCCCAGCGGGCGCCCTCCCGCGGGCAGCGACGCGTTCCGGGCAAGCCATTGCATGGTCGGCGACTCCGCCACCTCCTCCGGCCGCCCGTTCGCGAGGAGGCTCCCGCCTTCGGCACCCGCTCCGGGACCGAGTTCGACCAGCCAGTCCGCCGCCCGGATCACCGACGCATCATGCTCGACGACGATCACCGTGTTGCCGCGCTCCCGCAGCCGCTCCAGCGCCCGGATCAATCGCCCCGTGTCTTCGGCGTGCAGGCCGATGCTCGGTTCGTCGAGCACGTAGAGCACCCCGGTCAGGCCGACCCCGAGCTGCGTCGCCAGCCGGATGCGCTGGGCTTCTCCTCCGGAAAGCGTGCCGCTGGCCCGGTCCAAGCCCAGATACCCCAGGCCGACGTCGCCGAGAAACGACAGGCGCTCGCGG
The DNA here is from genome assembly GCA_030431475.1 of Verrucomicrobiia bacterium. Classification (GTDB taxonomy): domain Bacteria; phylum Verrucomicrobiota; class Verrucomicrobiia; order Verrucomicrobiales; family Akkermansiaceae; genus Haloferula. The sequence goes on from JAUIJD010000001.1 coordinate 237,891, forward strand.
AGTTCGGAAACCAGTCGCCCACACACCGCCGCCCGATCCTCGGGCAGCTTCACCCCTTCCAGCCACTCCAGAGCCTCCTCCACCGGCAACGAACAGAAATCCTGAATGCCCAGCCACCGGTCCCCTTCGATCCGGACGGCGAGAAGCTCCGGCTTGAGGCGTCGCCCCCGACACCGCCGGCACGGCCGCTCCGACATCACCCGGAGAATCCGCCGCCGCACCGCTTCCGACCGCGCCTGCCGCAGCTTCCGCTCGGCCTCGACGCAGAGCCCCTCGTATTTCTTCACCTGAGGCTTCTTCTCCGCCCCCACCTTCCAGCCGGTCTCCATCGTCCCTCCGAAGAAAAGCAACTCACGAGCCTCGGGAGGCAGATCTCCGGGACGGGCGTCCTGCTCGAGATCGAACATCCTCAGCAGCGCTTCCAGTTCGACCGCGAGCATCTTCTCGCGTCGGGCCTTCGGCTTCCACCAGCCAGTGATGGCCCCGTCGAGCAACGCCTTGTCCGGATCCCCCACCACCAGATCCGGATCGCAGAACCGCTCGGTGCCGAGTCCTTCGCAGGCCGGGCAGGCCCCGAGATGCGAGTTGAAGGAGAAATGCCGGGGACTGAGCTCACCAATGGTGAACCCCGTCGCCGGATTCCGGAAACTCGTCTGGAACGACCGCTCCTCCCAGGCCTCCGCCCCCGGTGACTGCACCATCACCCGGGCCTCGCTGCCGCAGATCCGCAGCACCGTTTCAACCGAGTCCGCCAGGCGCGAGGCCACGCCGTCCCTCACCACCACCCGATCGACCACGACCTCGACGCCCGCCGGCCGCTCCGGCCACGAGGCCTCGGCCTCCTCCAGATCGAGGATCTCTCCATCCACCCGGACCCGCACGAACCCCTGCCGGCGCAGGTCGCCGATCAGGCGCTCGCCATCGACGGCCTCCTCCTTCGGCACCGGGGCGAGCAGGATCAACCTGGTCCGCTCGGGCTCCTCGAGCAGGGCCTCGACCATGTCGGCCGACGTCATCCGCTCCAGACGCTCGCCGGTGTCGGGATCGTGCGGGGTTCCCGCCGCCGCCCACAGCACGCGCAGATGCTCGTAAAGCTCGGTCACGGTGGCCACGGTCGACCGCGGATTGAGCCCCCCGCCCCGCTGCTCGATCGCGATCGCCGGACTCAAGCCGTCGATTCCATCGACCTCCGGCTTCTCGAGCTGGTCGAGAAACTGGCGCGCGTAGGCCGACAGCGACTCGATGAAACGCCGCTGCCCCTCCGCGAAGAGCGTGTGGAAAGCCAGCGACGACTTTCCACTGCCGCTCGGCCCCGTCATCACCACCAGCTTTCCCGACGGGATCTCGAGATCGAGATTCCTCAGGTTGTGCTGCCTCGCTCCACGAATGCGGATCACCCGCGCAGCATCCGTTTTCCTCCGTTGATGTTTGAAGTTTAAAGTTCGAAGTTTCGGCATGCCGACTTCCCTCTTCGATCCCGCCGGCCCGTCGCTGAAGATCTGCGGCGTCACCACCGCCGCCGACGCCGCCCGCCTCGCCGAGCTCGGAGTCGATGCGCTCGGGGCGAACTTCTGGCCGAAATCGAAGCGCTACCTCGACCCCACCACCGCCGGCTTCCTGCGCGACCTGAACGGCCGCATCCTGCGGGTCGGCGTCTTCGTGAACGCCGCGACCGACCTGCCGGTGTCCCTCTTCAGGGATGGCCTGATCGACGTCGTGCAGTTGCACGGCGACGAACCCGAAAGCGACATCCCCCTCATTCAGGAACATGGGATCCCGGTGATCCGAGCTCTGGCGGTCGACGAAGACGGGGCCCTCCCCTCCGTCGATGAGTTCCAAGCCGAGGCCGTGCTCCTCGATGCCCACGCGCCGGGCGTCTACGGCGGCACCGGCAAGACCATCGACTGGGCCGCCGCCGGAGGCTTCGTGAACCATCACCCCGGCCTGCCCGTGATCCTCGCCGGGGGCATCACTCCGGACAACGCCGACGATGCGCTCCGGACCGTCCGGCCAGCCGCGATCGATATCGCCTCCGGCGCCGAGTCCGCTCCGGGCATCAAGGACTTCCAGAAGGTCGAGTCGCTGCTCGCCACCGTCCGCCGATTCAAAGTGTAGCCGTCATTCCGGGGGATCATCCCTGGTCGGGACGAGTCACCCTTCCCCCCGCCACGCCGAGATCTCTCCCTCGCCCTGATACATCAGCAGCACCGACCCCTCGTCGCCGAGATACGAGAAAAGCTGCGCCATGAACTCCTCCTCGTCCGGCCACGGATAGACGAAGAACAGATCGACCTCCGCCGGATCGAGAAACTCGAACATCGGCATCTCAGCCGCCGGTCCACCCGGCACCACCAGGTCCTTTCCGCCCATGCCCTGCACGACTTCGTAGCCCTCGGGCAGATAGCTGCCGTGGTGGATGGTGAAATCCAGCCCCTGATCATCGCGCAGCGCCCGCGCCCGGCGGCAGAGTTCCTCCTCCCACTCGATCCCGCTGGCTTCGAAGCCGAGAAGATTCGCCAGTCCCGCCGCGATGCCAAAGCCGCAGCCTAGCTCGCAGAACCGCCGCCCGCGCAGCTGGTGGCTCACCACCAGCGACTCGATCGCCCGGTAGACGACGACCGGATCACTGGGCACGTAGCGGTAGTAGCGACGCCCCAGACCCTCGCCGTAGAAGTCCGACGAGACCTTCTCGGTGGCGTCGAGCCAGTCGTGGATCTCATCCGGCAACTCGCCTTCCGCCGGCTTCAGCGGAATCTCCTCGAGTCCGTCGATCACTTCTCCTGCTCCTGATAGAGGACCACCAGCGCCGCTCCGATCGCCTGCGAGAGTTCGCCGAGCGCCGCCTCGACCACCTTCAACCGCTCCTTCTGCACCGGCCACACGTAGTCCCGCGCGACCTCGCGCATGATGCCGAGATAGCGTTCGCGGAACTCCGGCGAAGTCGCCTCCGGGTCGATCAATCCGCCGCCCACCACGAACACATCGGGGTCCACCGCCATTGCCAGCGTCCCGATCAGGAAGCCCATCGCCCTCGCCTGGAAATCGAACAACTCCAGGGCCAGTTCGTCACCCTCCTGGGCCAGTCCGCGAAGCGGCAGGATCCGTTCTTTCGGCGTCCCCTCCTTCTTCGCCAGGGGATGATCCGGATAGCGGTCCAGCGCGTCCTCGAAAAGATACGGAAGCCCTGCGAGGCTGGTGTACATCTCGAAGCATCCCCAATCGCGCCCGCAGCCGCAGCGATAGGGCTTCGCACCGAGCATCTGCAGCGGCGCCGGCATGTGACCGACCTCCATCCCGGAGATCGTCGCACCCTCCAGCGGCAGGCCCTTGGCATCGACGTAGGCACCCCCGAGGCCCGACCCAGGCGCCAGCAGCACCACGCTGCCGCCGCCCGACGCCCTCACCCGCGCCGCCTCCGCGACGCCGGCGAAATTGCCGTCGTTGCCCATCACCATCGGCAGCTTGCGCCCGCAGCGCTTCTCGGCGGCCTCGCCCAGATCGTCGAGCACGTGCCAGCCGGTGAAGGTGTCCGGCAGGTTGGGCGAATCGCCCATCACGCCGTAGGCGAGATACGGGCCCGGCACCGAGACCCCAATGCCCGCCACCTGCTCCCAGGTCAGCCCGTTGCGTTCGAGAAAACGCGCCGTCCCGTCCATCCAGCCGGCGATCACCCCCTCGGGCCCGCCCTCCGATCCGGTCGGCTGCTGCTGCAGGTCCATCGAGACAATCGTCCCGTTGTCCCGCACCGCCGCGATTTTCGAGGTCGTCGCCCCGCCGTCGATGCCGATGTAGATCGCCTCACTCATGCCTGATTCGTCCTCCGAAATTCGCGGGCGAGTCTGGAAGTCGTGCCAAGCCCCCACAAGCCCATTCCCCCCACCCTTTCGAGGCGTGACACGATCCTCCGCTAGACGGACCGCCCTTCCCCACGTATGGGCCATTCAATGATCCGCTGGTTCGCGCGCAATCACATCGCCGCCAACTTCCTCATGATCGCCATCCTGCTGGCGGGCGTGTGGTCGTATTTCCAGCGCGTCCCGCTGGAGGTCCAGCCGTCCCTCCAGTTCAAGGAGGTCCGGATCAACGTCGAATACCGCGGCGGCAGCCCGGAGGACGTCGAGCGCGCGGTCGTGATCCCCGTCGAGCAGGCGCTCGAGGGCCTGACCGGCGTCAAGGAGATCGAGTCCGACGCCCGCGCCGGCTCCGGCGAAATCACGGTCCGCGCCCGCGACAACACCGATGTCCGCGAGATGCTCGACGAGATCACCCAGCGAGTCGAGCGCGTGCCCAGCTTCCCCCCGGAAACGGAGCCGCCGAACATCTACATCCCCGACACCTCGAAGTGGTTCGACGTGATCAAGGTCGCCGTGACCGGCGAAATGGAGGAGGACGACCTGATCAAGGCCGCGCGACGGATCCGCGACGACCTCCAGGAGCTCCCCGGCATCTCGCAGGCCGCCATCCAGGGCGAGACCCGCCCGGAGATTGCCATCGAGGCCGATCTCGACCGCCTCCGCGACTACGGGCTCGGCTTCGCCGACCTCGCCAACGCGGTCCGCCGCAGCTCGGTCGATCTCCCCGCCGGCAACATCGTCACCGACGAGGGCAACATGATCCTCCGCACGAAGGGCCAGGCCTACAACAAGGAGGACTTCGGCAACATCGTCATCACCAACGAGCAGGGCGCCGACGTGCGGCTGAACGAGGTCGCCCATATCAACGACGGCTACGAGGAGAACCGCAAACTGCTCCGCTTCAACGGCCGTCCGGCCCTGCTGGTGGAGGTCCTGCGGCTCAACGAGGAAAACGCCCTCGAGATCGCCGACCGCGTGAAGGCCTACGTCGACAACCAGCGTTCCCGCTTCCCGGAAGGCATCGAGCTGTTCATCTGGGACGACAGCTCGGTCGAGCTCCGCGGCCGCCTCGGCACCCTCGCCCAGAGCATGCTGCAGGGCGGCTTCCTCGTCATCCTCGTGCTCGGTCTGTTCCTCCGTCCGAGCCTCGCCTTCTGGGTCGTGCTCGGCATCCCCGTCGCCTTCGCCGGCGGGCTCATCATGCTGCCGGAGTTCAACCTCACGCTGAACTCGATGAGCATCTTCGGCTTCATCATCGTCATCGGCCTGGTCGTCGACGATGCGATCGTGACCGCCGAGCACGTCTATTCGAAGCTCCGTGCCGGCGAGGACTCCCTCGAGGCGGCGGTAACCGGGGCCAAGGAGGTTGCGGTGCCGGTGACCTTCGGAGCCCTGACCACCATTGTGGCGTTCCTGCCACTGCTCGGTTTCGAAGGCTGGTACGGCAACTACACGCGCCAGATCCCCCCGGTGGTCGCCGCGGTGCTGATCTTCTCGCTCCTCGAGACCAAGCTCGTGCTGCCGTGCCACCTCAAGCACATCAAGGTCGGCCGCACCAATCTCGGCCCCTTCGCCCGCTTCCAGAAGGCCATCGCCGACAGCCTCGAAAACTTCGTCGATCGCGTCTACCGTCCCTCGCTCGCCGCCGCCACCCGACACCGCTACATCACCCTCGCGATCTTCTTCGCCGTCGGCATGGGCTGCCTCGGCTACGTCAAGAGCGGCCGCATGGGCTTCGTCAACATGCCCTCGATCGACCGCAACCGGATCACCGCCATGGTGCGGATGCCCCGCGACACCCCGCTCGAGATCACCGACACCCAGGTCCGGAAGATCGAGAAGGCCCTCGCGCAGATCAAGACGGAGTTCGTCGATCCCGGCACCGGCGAGCCGCTGGTGCGCGACGTGCTTACAAGCACCGGCGGCTACCCGGCCCGGCCCGGGGCCGAGTCCGACGAGGGCTTCGTGCTGGTTTCCATCCTCGACCCCGGCGAGCGAAGCGAACCCGGCCCGAAGAACAGCGACATCGCCAAGCGATGGCAGGAACTGGTCGGCCCGATCCCGGACTCCCGCTCGTTCTGGATCTCCGGCGACCGCGGGGGCGGCCGCGGGGGCGAGAACGACCTGGAATCGATCGAGATCAAGCTCCGGGGACCGAACGACGAGATCAAGACGGAGCTCGCCGACCGCATCGAGGAGCTCCTCGAATCGTATGCGGAGATCTCCAGCGCCTGGTCGGACATCGGGCGCACCCGCAACGAGATCCACCTCAGCCTCAAGCCCGAGGGACAATCGCTCGGGCTCACCCAGCAGGACCTCGGCCGTCAGGTCCGCGGCGCGTTCTTCGGCGAACAGGCCCAGCGGGTCCAGCGAGGCCGCGACGACATCCGGGTGATGGTCCGCCTCCCGCGAGAGGAACGGCAGTCGCTCCAGACGCTCGAGGACCTCCGCATCCGCACTCCCGACGGCGGCAACGCCCCCCTCCACAGCATCGCCGAGGTCAATCTCGTCCCCGCCGACGCCCGCATCCGGCGCATCGATGGCGCGCAGGTCACCTCGGTCGCGGCGATGCCGATCGACGAGACCGTCAA